>CAVZKF010000010.1:0-210085 GCA_963775775.1 uncultured Alphaproteobacteria bacterium | reverse complement strand
AGCATATAGGACGGCGCGAAGGGGCTGTCGAGCCGCGCCTTCCGGTCTCGCCCGATGGAGCGAGCCCCGCGCCCGGCCTCGCGAGGCGGGGCCTAAGTAACTCAATTGTAATTCCAATTAATTGCCGAGTTCCCGGCTCGCCGCTTGGCGGCGCGGTTCATTGGCGAAGACAGCAAGCCCGGCCGCGAAATTCTCGGCCGGGCTTGCTTTCAATCATCTAGTAACCGCGGTGTCGAGGTCCTTCCATTTCTTGTCGAAACGGAAAGACGTTCGACGCCGGCGCTCTGATGCATGTCTCGCGGCGAACGGGGCGTTCCTGCTCGCTCGCAAAGGAAACTAAACGCCTTAGGAAGCCGGCGTAAAGGCCTTCGCGGCGGTCTCGATCGGCTTGAAAACTTCCTTCGCAAGCGCGGTATACAACTCGCCCAGCTTGGTCGCCTCGGCGACGAAATCCTCGTAGGAGGACTTGGCGAACTCGGACTGAAGCGCGACCGCTTCGTCGATTTTCTTGACGCCAACCAGCTTCTCGGCCAGTTCGCGAGTCTTCTCGAAGGACTTCTTGGAGTAGTCAGTCGTCTCCGTGGCGATACCCTGCAGACCCTTGGTAAACGCGGCCGTAGCCGCGGAAACCGCTTCGAATTGATCCTTGCCGAGCTGCTGAACGCTGTCGAAATTGGCGACCATGTGGAACGTCCTTGTATTTGCGGCGCGATCCTTGGACTAAAGCCGCCACTTGGCGGAGGACGGGCGCGCACTGTTCACGAACTATCTATACCGCAACGCACAATAAATAGTCAAGCGTTATGTTGCGTTGCAAAACGCAACGAAAATCCATTCGCGCGCCTTAACCCCGGAGTAACCGAGTTCCCGTAACTTGCTGGACTGTGATGTTTTGGTGACGGCTCCCGCCCTGGACCCCTCGCCAAGGCTGGGCGTGGGTCTGTTGACGGACGAGTAAAAATGACCAATTCGGGTTTCAGCGTGCGCTTGTGGCGTCTTCCATTCGTCTCCCTGGCGCTTCTTGTCGGCGTCGCGCTCTGCCTGGGGCTAGCGACCACTTCCGAGGCGCGAGGGCGTCATCATGGACGACATGCGCACGATCATCGACGCTCCATAACCATTTACGTCTCGCACCACCATCATCGCGGCGCGCGACAAGCCTATCAGCGCCGCCACGGACGCCATCATTATGCGCGGGCCGAGTCCTCCGGCGGCGGGATGACATCCCCGCGCGGCGTGGCCGCCATCGTCGTCGACGGCAACAGCGGGCGCACGCTGTTCGCGGCGAACGAGAATCAGCTGCGGCACCCCGCCTCCGTCACCAAGGTCATGACTCTCTATCTTCTGTTCGAACAGCTTGAAAAGGGTCGCTTGCGCCTCGACTCGCCGCTGATGATCTCGCAGCACGCCGCCGCGCAGGCCCCCTCGAAGCTCGGCCTGCAACCGGGCGAGACGATCGAGGTCGAACACGCGATCAAGGCCGTGGTCACGAAATCCGCCAACGACATCGCCGTCGCCATCGCCGAAAACATCGGCGGCGACGAGGACAGCTTCGCGCGGATGATGACGAGCAAGGCCCATGCGCTGGGCATGCACTCCACGCATTTCGCCAACGCCTCCGGCCTGCCGAACAGCGAGCAGATCACCACCGCGCATGACCTGGCCGTGCTGGGCCGCGCGATCCAGGACCGCTTCCCACACTATTACCGCTATTTCTCGACCCATGCCTTCGCCTATCGCGGCGCGGTGATGCAAAACCACAATCATTTGCTTGGCCGTGTCGAGGGCATGGACGGAATCAAGACCGGCTACACCGCCGCGTCCGGCTTCAATCTGCTCACCTCGGTCCGCCGCGGAGGACATCATATCGTGGCCGTCGTGCTCGGCGGCGCGACCGCCAGCGCCCGCGACCGCTATATGGCCAGTCTGATCGAGGATCACATCGACGACGGCGCCGGAGTGCGCACGGCCGCCGCGATCACCGAGGACCAGCCGGCGGAGCGAGTCGCCGAGATCGAACCCGAGCCCGCGCCCGCGCCCGTCGCCGAGCGAGAGGTCGAAACCAACGCCGCTTCGAGCGAAGACGAAGCGGAGCAGCCGGCCCCCCGCGCGCGCAAACAAGCCGCCGCCGCGCCCGCCGCCGCGAGGAGAAGGCGCGTCCGGCTTTCGTGTCGGGCGGAAAGAAGCAGGCCGAGGACGCCGCCCCTGGCGATCGCAAGCCGCGCCGCGGCGAGCGCGTTCGCGTCGCGGCGGTCGACGGGTCGACGACCGTGGCTGGCGGCAAGGCCGTCCGTCACGAGAGCGTCGCCACGACGACGCCCTCCGCGCTGAAACACAACGACTTAGAGGGAGCTCAACTCGCGAAATTCGACGGCGGGCGTCCCGCGCACACAGGCTGGATGATCCAGCTCGGCGCCACCGACGACGCCGGAAAGGCCACCGAACTGCTCACGCGCGCCCGCTCGGCCGGCCACGCGGTGCCCGCGGGCGCCAAGGCCTTCACCGAGAAAGTGCGGAAAGGCAATGGGACGCTCTATCGCGCGCGCTTCGCCGGCCTCGAGGAACAGTCCGCCGAATCCGCCTGCAAGACTCTGAAACGTTCGGGCTTCTCCTGCTTCGCAACCAAGAATTAAGGGCGCGCCAAAATGTCCTTCGTCACCGAAAACAACGGATTTTCGCACGCCCGCGATTGGTTCGGCGCCGCGCGCCACAAAAAGAAGGCCATCGCCTTCTCATCCATGATGGCGTCGCATCAGGACGTCCTTCGCTTCATTGACGCGGGCGGCGAGGTCCGTCGTCCCGCCGTGGTCTGGATGCAGCTTCTTCATCAGATCGCGATGCGCCCGCGCTACTTCACTCGCCGGCGCGCCTTTCTTGAGGCCCAAAATCTCATAGGCCTCGTCCTCCGACATCGAGCCAGGTCGTCGCGGCTCGGACTTCGCGCCAGAGCCGCCCCGCGCGTTTCGGTCATCCTGTCCTGCGCCACGCCATCCGGCAAAGCGGCGGTCGAGATAAGCCTCTAGCAGGCGCGCGCCTTCGGGGTCGTCGGAGAGGCAAAGCCGGTGCAGTTCGAGGAGTTGGGGCCGCGTCAGTTGATCGAGTTGCTTGCCCTCGTCGGGACCGGCCAGAATCACGCCGCGAATGGCGCCGCTGGACCGGTCGAGCTCCATCTCGATCATCGCCGAACGCACGCGCGAGACGCCCGAAGCGCCCCATCCCGCCGAGCGAAAGCCGCCAAAGGAGCCGCCGCGAAGGCCAAGCAGCCAAAGACCCGCCCCGCCCAGCGCCAGCCCGAGTCCGATCGCGCCGCGCGCCATCAGCAGACCGCCGAGCCCCAGCGCCAGGAAGCCGGCCCAGCCCTTGAGTAGTCGCGCGAGAAACGCCGGCGAAGCCTGCGTGAAGCCCCTCAGCGTGTAAAACGTCAACACGACCACTAGTATTCCGACGATGACGGGCATGAACCGGTCTTCCTTGCTTTTCGCTTTCCGCGGTGTGTGTTTCAAGCAAACCAGGCGCTCCCTCGGGCGTCCATCCGTGATCCCGGCGGGGCGCGCCGACGCGACGCCTACAACTGCGACAACAACAAGCGCGCCGCGTCCTCGCCGCGCCCAGCCCTTTTTTCCAGCTCCAGCCTGCCCCCGGCGGCGTAGGCCGCGGCGGCCTTCAGCAGTTCCGCGAGCCTTCGCGGCGCGCTCGCGTCAAAGGCGGCGTATGCGCCGCCGGTGAGGCGCGCGATCTCGCGAAAGGCGCATTGCGCGAGAGAGTTGGAGCCCTCCTGAAACATGAACGCCTTGACGCCCAAAAGCCTCAGTTCGCCGGCGACGGCGCCGAGATCGTCGATCCTTTCCTCCATCGCGTCGCCGATGAAGATCAGCGCGCCGACGGGCCGAATTCGGGTCTCGTCGCGCGCGTGACGCAGCACCTTGCCGATCTGCGTGTGGCCGGCGCGGCAGTCGATCTTCGACATCAGCGCGCCGAGCCCCTGCCCGCCCGAGACGAAACGCGAGGCGCGGCATTCGGAAAGGCCGCGAAAATAAACGAGTTGGACATCGAGCCCGCCCTGAGCCGCCGTGGTCGCGAACATTTCGCCCTGGATCGACTGGGCGAGATCCCAGGTCGGCCGCCGGCTCATGGTGGCGTCGAGCGCGAACACCAGCCGCCCCCGCCCCTCGCCGTCCCGCGCCGGGGCGAGATCGCGAACCTCCTTGAGGAACGCATCGACCGCGCCGCCCGGCGCCGTCCTGGCTTGCTGCGCGATATTGGGTTTGTCGCTCACGGCCGTCCACGTCGTCAGTTGCAACCGCTATAGCAAATCGGGCGGCGACGCGGTCATTGCAAGGGCGCGACGCGCGCTTCGTCGCGCAAGCCGGGATAGGATAGTGTGGATCGAGGGCCTCGGCGAGACAATTTCGCGCCCTCACCGCACCGGCGGCGCATACATCAGCCCGCCCTTCGACCACAGCGCGTTCTGCCGCCGCTCCATCGCCAAGGGCGAAGCCTGTCCGAGATCGCGCTCGAACACCTCGCCGTAATTGCCGACCTGCTTGACGACGCGATAGGCCCAATCGGCGGAGAGGCCCAGCCCTTCGCCGAAATCGCCGTCGACGCCGAGCAGGCGGCGGATGTCTGGGCTTTCAGATTGCAGGGCGTCGTCGGCGTTGGCGGAATTTATGCCCAACTCCTCGGCGTTGAGCATGGCGAAATGCGTCCAGCGCACGATGTTGAACCATTGGTCGTCGGCCTGCCGCACGATCGGCCCCGCCGGGGCCTTGGTGATGAGTTCCGGCAACACGGTATGATCGCCGGGCCGCGCGAGCTTGGCCCGCGCGACGTGCAAGGCCGCGATGTCGGCCGACACCAGATCGCACTGCCCGTCCTCGTACGCCTTCACGGCCTCGTCGAGCGAGGGGAACAACCGCGCTTTGTAGTCCGCGGCGCGCGCGCGAAAAAAATCGGCCAGATCGAGTTCGAGCGAGTTTCCCTGTTGCAGGCAGACCGTCACATCGGCGAGTTCGCGCGCCATTTGCGGTTCGGATTTGCGCCGCGCCAGAAAACCCTGGCCGCCGTAAAAGGTGATCGTCGTATAGAGCAGTTGCTGGCCGGCGTCGCGCGCCTCGGTCCAGGGCGCGCCGCGCGGAAGCAGATCGACGGCGCCCGATTGCAGGGCGGCGAGGCGCTCCTTGGCCGCCAGCGCCGCGATGTGGATTTTACCGGGATCGTCGAACACCGCCGTCGCCAGCGCGCGGCAGAAGTCGACGTCGAAGCCGCTCCAAACCCCGTCCGCGTCCTGCTGAGCGAATCCCGGCGACGGCGCCGCGACGCCGCAGAGGATCGAGCCGCGCTTTCGAATCTGCTGCAAAGTCGACGCCTTCGCGTCGGATTGCGCGAACGCGCCGGGCGCCGACGCGGCGCAGGTCAGCAGCAGCGCGAAACCAATGAAAATAGAGCGGACCGTCATGTCGAACTCGGCTTCGTCGCGGGGGTGGTTTAAGGATGGAGAAAGCAGCGCGGGGAGCGCTGGTTGGGCTTAGGGGCGACGATGAGCGATTTTACGAAGGAAACAAGGCGGAAAAAGAGTAGCCGCACGCATCTTGTGCACGCCGGGCGAAAACCCTTCGACCAACATGGCTTCATCAACACGCCGATTTATCGCGGATCGACCGTTCTTTTTCCGACCTTCGCCGATTTCGAGGGCCTGCGCCAGCCATACACATACGCGACCAAGGGCACGCCGACGATCCGCGCGCTCGAGCAAGCCTGGAGCGAAATCGCCGGCGCCGAACTCACCGTGCTGACGCCCACGGGCCTTGCCGCGATCACGCTCGCCCTGATGACCGCGACCAAGGCGGGCGATCATGTGCTCGTTAGTGATTCCGCCTATCAGCCGACGCGCATTTTTTGCGACGGCGTGTTGAAGCGGTTCGGCGTCGAGACGCAATATTACGATCCGCGCCTCGGAGCCGGGATCGCCGATTTGATTAGGGACAACACCAGCGCGATTCTGGCTGAATTGCCGGGCTCGCTGAGCATGGAGGTGCAGGACGTTCCGGCCATCGCCGAGGCCGCGAAGGCGCGGGGCGTTTGCCTCATCCTCGACAACACCTGGGCGACGCCGCTGTTTTTCCCGCCGCACGCGCATGGCGTCGATCTCAATATCGAGGCCGGCACGAAATATCTCTCCGGCCACGCCGATTTGATGTTGGGGCTCGTCTCCGCCAACAAGGCCTGGGCGAAGCGGCTGCGCGCGACCTATGACGCCTTCGCGATGTGCGCCGGGCCGGAGGACGCCTTTCTGGCGCTGCGCGGCCTGCGCACGATGGAACTGCGAATGCGCGAACAGGAGCGCTCGGGACTTGAACTCGCGCGATGGCTTTTCGCGCGGCCCGAGGTCGCGCAGGTGCTGCACCCCGCCCTGCCATCGCATCCCGATCACGCGCTATGGAAGCGCGATTTTAAAGGCGCCGCCGGGCTGTTCTCGATCATCCTCAAGCCGGTCGCGAAAAGCGCGGTCGCGGCCTTCCTCGATGCGCTGGAACTGTTCGGGATCGGCTATTCCTGGGGCGGCTATGAGAGTCTCGGTCATCCCGTTCGACTGCCGCTTTACGCGCACCGCGACGACATGGGCGCCAGGCGGCCCGGCGCTGCGCTTTTCCGTCGGGCTGGAGGACGTCGCGGATTTGCGGGCGGATCTCGAGGCGGGGTTTGAAAGGATGCGGGAGAGCGAGGGTTGAACAGCGGCCTCCCGGACCGGGCGGAAATTGGATTGTGCGCAAGCGCAAGCACGGAACGAGGCGCCGCGGCTATGGTCGCCGGCATGGAACTTCGCGAATCAGTCAACAGGAGCCGACCATGAAAAACGCTCTCGTAAACCCCGTCGTCCTCGGCGTCATCGCAATGTTCGCGATTACTTTCGCCTATGTCCAACTCCAGCCGCAAAATCAGACGGTGGCGACCGACGACGCGTTTTCGCTGCCGGTGACGGCGCGCTGATCCAGCGCCTTCGGCTCACGCCGACGACAGCTTCCCCTTGCCGAACGCCAAAATCAGCGCCTTCAACTCGACCTCCGAAACCTCCGCGGCGGCGTCGGCGTAGGTGAACCACTGCGTCACGCGCTGCCCCTGCTCGGGCCAATGCTTAGCCTGACCCAGCACCCGCATCGGGAACACGTCGACGCGGCAAAGGATGACCGCGCCGTTCTTGAGGCGCTTTTGGTAATGGAACGAGCCGATCTTCGTTTTCTCGATCTTGCCTGTTAGACCCGCTTCCTCCCGAGCCTCGATCGCCGCCGTCATGTAAGGTTCGCAGCCCTTCATCGGCCAGCCCTTGGGGATCACCCAGCGCCGCGTGTCGCGCGACGACGCCAGCAGAATTTCGACGCCTTCTCCGACGAGGCGCCAGGGCAAGGCCGCATATTGCCGGCGCGGCTCGCCGCTTTCCGCCCTTTTCGATTTCTTGTTCGTGAGTTCGGGGTATTTCATCAAAACCGCCTCGTCGGCGCGAAGGACAGCGCCGCGATCACGCGCCCGGCCTTGCATAGCCCGCCGACAGTTTTTGCTTGGCCGCTCGGCGGCGTGGCCATGTCGACTAGCGTTTTTTGCGTGCCATTCTGGCCGCGGTCAGCGCGGGAAACCAGACCACGCTCCTGCGTGGGCATGTGCGCCTGAAACCATCCCAACATGCGCGGCCTCTTTCGGCGGCGTGGTGTCACAAAATCGTCATAAACCAGCCGGAGCTCGGCTTAACTTGTTAAATGACGCCTGTAAAGCACGTAACTGCCGAGACAGGCTCCCGGAGATCGGCGAAATGTCGCGCCGGTTCACGGCGTCGCCAGACCGGATTTCGCCAATTCGAATACGGAAGCAGACGCGCGGCCCAACCGGCGCGCGTCCGCCCGAAAATGCTAGCTCGGCTTTTTCGCGAATATCACCCGATGGATGATTCCGCCGAGCAGGCCGCCGCCCAGCGGCGCCACCCAGAACAGCCAGAGTTGCTGCAAGGCCCATCCGCCGACGAACAGCGCCTGGCCGGTGGAACGCGCGGGGTTGACGGAGGTGTTGTCGACCGGAATCGAAATGAGATGGATCAAGGTCAGCGCGAGCCCGATGGCGATGGGAGCGAAGCCGGCCGGCACGCGGCTTTCCGTCGAGCCGAGAATGATCAGCACGAAAAACCCCGTCAAAATGGTCTCGATCAGGATCGCCGACAGGCGCGTATAGCCCGCGGGCGAGTGCTCGTCGAAGCCGTTGGCGGCGAAGCCGCCCGCGAGGGAGAAGTCTATGTTGCCGATAGCGATCGCATAAAGCGCGCCCGCGGCGACCACGGCGCCCGCGACCTGGATAATGATATAGGGGACGAGATGCTTCCAGGAGAAGCGGCCCGCCACGGCAAGCCCGAGCGACACCGCCGGATTGAAATGGCCGCCGGATATGGGTCCGAAGGCATAGACGCCGGTCAGCACAGTCAGGCCGAAGGCCAAGGCGACACCCGCGAATCCGATTCCCAATTGGGGAAAGGCCGCCGAAATCACCGCGCTGCCGCAGCCGCCGAACACCAGCCAAAAGGTTCCGAAAAACTCCGCCGCCAATCTGCGGCCCAAGTGATATTCCATAAGCAGCCCCCTTATTCAGCTTCTTTTCAACGATGAGCGCGCGACGAATCCATTGGAGCGCACGAATGAAATCATAGCAGGGATTCAAGAACAAATGGCGGCGAACGAAAACCGCCCCCGACGAAAATAATCCTTCGCGTGAATTTTGGCGGCCCCGGCAGGATTCGAACCTGCGACCTTCTGCTTCGAAGGCAGTTGCTCTATCCAGCTGAGCTACGGAGCCGAAAGAAAACCCGCGGCGGACGCGGGCCAAAACAATTTTCGCGCGCCGCCAATTCCATATGGCGAAGCGGACCCTGGCGACCCCGGCAGGATTCGAACCTGCGACCTACTGCTTAGAAGGCAGTTGCTCTATCCGGCTGAGCTACGGGGTCGAAACCACGTCCATCGTCAATGGGTCCAGAGGCCGACGCGGTTGGTCTTGAAATTATCGGCGTAGGACGTGATGCGGCGCCAACCGGTCGCCGGCTTGGGCTCCTCGACGCGATAGGGAAGCCCATTGCGCTCGGCGTAAGCGATCGCCTCTTCCTTGGTGTCGAAGGTGAGCTTGATCTGCGACTTCATATCCGACGACGACGTCCAGCCCATCAGGGGATCGGCGGCGCGGGGGGATTCGGGTTCGTAGCGCAGAACCCAGGGCTGCTTGACGCCCGGAGCCGATTGCGTGGCGCTCGCGGCGGGACAAAATATGCGTGCGGTCATGTGGCCTCGCGTTCATCTTTTTGCTTGCGGCCCGCGGACGCGACAACGACCGCGGCGGTCTCTTGATTTGGTCGGGGCAGCAGGATTCGAACCTGCGACCTGAAGTACCCAAAACTTCCGCGCTACCGGGCTGCGCTATACCCCGATGAGCGACCATGCGATGCGCAAGCCGCTTGTTGCTCCCGAACGAACTTCGCTACCATGCTCGCGCCGCTCCCACAAGCGACGCGAACGGGTCTTTTAGCGCGCTTTCCGCTCGGATGGAATCATCCGAGCGATAAGAAATCGCGCAAAATCAAAATGCCGGAGCAAGTTCTCATCGCAAAAGTCTGTCGACTTTCGCGGAACTTGCTCTAGGGTTTGAAGCTCGGATGCCGAACCTGGTCGCCGACATCGAGCCCTATCGCGCGCGCGGCGCCGGCGTTAAGCTCGATCACGGCGAAGGCCGGCGGTCCGGAGGGAATGATCGTTTCCGACATCGGGACCGCGTCCCGCGCGACGCTCGTCACCCGGCCCTTGCGAGAGACGAAGACCATATCCAGCGGGATATATGTGTTCTTCATCCACATGCTGACCGGTTGTTCGCTAGGGAACATGAACAGCATCCCGTGGTCTCGCGGCATCGAGCGGCGATGCATCAGCCCCACCTCGCGCTCCCGCTCCGTGCGCGCCACCTCGATCTCGAACCGATGCGCGCCCGTCGCCGTGACGAACTCCAGAGACTCCGCCGCGGCGGCCGCCCCTCGCCCGATCGTCAGCGCGACGAGAAGAACGACAAGCCGCGCGGCCCATGAATGACGGCCCATGAATAGCAGGAGTGTCGTGCCGCTCCGCTCACGCTTTTGCTCCGCGAATAGCGCCCCGACCGCCAGGCGAGGCGCGCTCTTTAATGCCGCGCTGGGATTTCGGCGTCAATGCGATGCGGGGCCCTTTGCGTCGAGAGGCCGCACTTCCGCCGCCATGAGCCCCTTGGGACCATCGCCGTAGCGCACCAGGACGCTGTCGCCCGGCTTCAACTCGGCGAGGCCGTAGCGGCGGACGGTTTCCATGTGCAGAAAAATATCCTCGGTCCCCTCCCCGCGCGTGAGAAAGCCGAAGCCTTTGATTCGATTAAACCATTTGACGATGGCGATTTCATAGCCGCCGACGGGGGTTACTTGGACATGCGTGCGTCCGGCCAGGGACTGCGAGGGATGCACGGCTGTCGTCTCGTCCATCGCGACGATGCGAAAGACTTGCAGGCCCTTGGCGCGCAGCTGCGCCTCGCAGACGACGCGGGCGCCTTCCTGCGCGGTTTGGTAACCGCAGCGGCGCAGCGTCGTCACATGCAATAAGATATCCGCCGAGCCGTCGTCCGGCACGATGAACCCATAGCCCTTGGCGACGTCAAACCATTTGATCGCGCCAGCCACTTCGATAAGATCAAGTCCAGCCTCGTCGCCTTCCGAACCAGCGGACAAAGCGCCAAACTCATCCTGAAAACCAGATTTAGCTCCCAACTGACCAACCCCCCTGCTGATCCAGAGCAAGACGATTCAGGCGACTGTGCCATAGCCCATCCCGAATTGACGCCGCGTCGATGAATCACTAAGGTAAAGATACCATTCGCAGCGCCGCATCCAACCGAGTTTTTTCATTATTCACGCTTTGTTGTGGACAGCTCTCCCGAAATTTGCGCGATTGGCGGCGTTGCGATAAACGCCTCAAGGAGCACGCGACGGATTGCATTGCCATTTGTCGTCGCGCCGATGAAGAATGCGAGCAAATCAATATCGCGAGCCGCGCTCGCGCGAGGTCTAAGGCGTCGTTAGCCGCGTGATTGACGTTTGCAAATGATAACGCCCAAGCAAAAGCTGGAGCCAGCCATGACCGTTCCGACGAACGCCATATCAACTCTTTCGCGGTCGCAAGCACAAGATGGGCGTTCCGATGGCGCCTCGACCGATTTGATCGCGCTCTCGGCGACGCGCGAGAGCGAGCGTTTCGAGCTTCACTCCAAATATCTCAACGAAATGTGGGTTCGCGTTCTGAAGACGATCGGCTACGACGTTGGTTTTACGCGCGGCGTTGGGTCTTATCTTTATGACCGCGCGGGCGACCGCTATCTCGATTTGCTCAGCGGTTGGGGCGTGTTCGCGCTCGGCCGCAACCATCCGACGATCCGCGACGCGCTGATCAATGTGATCGCGGGCGATTTGCCCAATCTCGTTCAGCTCGACGTTTCCGTGCTCGCCGGCGTGCTGGCGGAGCGATTGCTCAAGCGAACGCCGTGGCTCGACAAGGCGTTCTTCGCCAACTCCGGCGCGGAATCGATCGAGGCGGCGATCAAATTCGCGCGCTACGCGACCGGCCGATCGGCCGTCGTGCATTGCTCTCACTCCTTCCACGGCCTCACCTATGGCGCGCTGTCGATGAATGGCGACGCTATTTTCAAACAGGGCTTCGGACCACTCGTTCCCGACATGCGCGAAGTTCCGTTCGACGATCTCCCGGCGCTCGAGGAAGTCTTGCGACGCCGCGACGTCGCGGCGTTTTTCGTCGAGCCGATCCAGGGCAAGGGCGTCAACCTTCCGCATGACGATTACCTCAAGGGCGTCGCCGACCTGTGCCGCAAATATGGGACGCTGTTCGTCGCCGACGAGGTTCAGACTGGCGTCGGCCGCACCGGCGCCTTTCTGGCCATCGATCATTACGGCGTCGAACCCGACATGGTGGTGCTGGCCAAGGCGCTTTCGGGCGGCCATGTGCCGGTCGGAGTCGTTCTCACGCGCAAATGGATTTTCGACAAGATATTCGACCGCATGGACCGCGCCGTCGTGCACGGCTCCACCTTCTCCAAGAACGATCTCGCCATGGCCGCGGGCATCGCGACGCTGGATGTGCTCGAACAGGAAAAAGTGATCGAGAACGCCGCCGCCAAGGGCGCGCGGCTGCTCGCGTCCTTTCGCGGGATGGCGGAAAAATACGAACTCGTCGCCGACGCCCGCGGCAAGGGGTTGATGATCGGCATAGAGTTCGGACCGCCGAAATCATTGATGCTGAAGGCCACATGGAATTTGCTCGAGGCGGCCAATTCTGGTCTCTTTGGCCAGTTGATCTGCATTCCGCTGTTCCGCGATCACAAGGTGCTGACCCAGGTCGCCGGCCACGGCAATCACACGATCAAATTGCTGCCGCCGCTGAACATCAGCGACGCGGATTGCGACTGGATCGAAACTTCCTTCGACGCGGTGATCGCCGACGCGCATAAAGCGCCTTCGGCGGTCTGGTCGCTCGGCAAGACGCTGGCCGAACACGCGATCAAGGCGCGCATGGGCGGCTGAGTTCCGCGAACCGCGTTAATCATCCCGAAGACTAAACCGACCGGGCCCAATGGGCGCGGGGTTAAGGAACATTAATTGTCCTGTGTCGTCGAGGCGCCGCTCGGGCGTCCCGAAATCGCGCGACTTCCGCCGTTCGAGCCGGCAGGCGCCCCGATACGACACGAAAGGGCAAGGACATGCGTCTCAATTCGAAACTCAAGGCCGCCTGTTTGGCCGGCGTGGCGGTGGCCGCGACGCTGGCCGCCGGCGAGGCGCTCGCGGGCGGACGCGGAGGCGCGCGCGGCGGCTGGGGTGGCGGCGGCCATGCCATCGGTCGATCCGCGGTCGGCGGCCGTGTCGGCGTCGGCCATCATGCGATCGGATCGCCTTTCGCCAGCGAAGGCGCCCTCAACAGGGCTTATCACGGCCGATATGGCGGCTATGGTGGTTATGGCGGCGGCGGCGATTACGGGGGCGGCTACTATGGCGGCGGCGGCGTTTATTACGGCGACGCGGACTATGGATATGGCTATGGCGGCTATTACGACAACTATGCCGCTGGTGTTCCGGCGGCTTACAGCGCGTTGACCTATCCGCCGAACTACGACCAGAGCTACGGACGGATCTATCAGCTTCCGACCGCGGTCTGTCCGCCGGCCGTGGGCGCGAGCTATGTGTCGGTGACGACCTATCAGGCCCAGCCGCACATCATCTATCTGCCGACGACGCAATCTCGCGCGGCGCACAGGCCCCGCGACCGAGAAACGGGTTATTGAGAACGCAAAAGCCCTTGGCCGCGCGTGACCGAGGGCTTTTCGATTATGTTTGGGCGGAACGCGGGCGCCGTCAGCCTTTCGGCGTGACTTCGTTCGTGTAGTCCTCGATCAACTGGCGAGAGATCGCTCCCGGCGTGAACTTATAAGGGCCGGCTTCGGCGACGGGAGTGACTTCCGCGCCCGTGCCGCAGATGAAACATTCCTCGAAGCCGGCGAGTTCGTCCGGCATGATGCGCCGTTCGACGACCGGAATCCAGCGCCGCTTGGCCAGTTCGATCACCGTGCGGCGCGTGATGCCGTCGAGAAAACAATCGGCGATCGGCGTATGAAGCGCGCCATCCTTCACGAAGAATATATTGGCGCCCGTGCATTCGGCGACGCGGCCCAGCCAATCGTACATCAGCGCGTCGGCGTAGCCGCGCCGCTCCGCCCGATGTTTCGAGATGGTGCAGATCATATAGAGGCCGGCGGCCTTCGCCAGGGACGGCGCCGTTTGGGGGTCGGGCCGACGGTATTCGGCGATGTCGAGACGGATGCCCTTCATCTTCGTTTCGACGTCGAACATGCTCGGCCATTCCCAGACCGCGATGGCGACATTGATCGTCGAATTTTGCGCCGCCACCGCCATCATTTCGCTGCCGCGCCAGGCGACGGGGCGCACATAGCAGTTTTTCAAGCCGTTGGCCTTCACCGTCGCGTCCTTGGCGGCCTCGATCTCCTCGACGCTGTAGGGAATTTCGAAATCGAGAATTCGCGCCGAGCGGTGGAAACGTTCGGAATGCTCGCGCGACTTGAAAATCACGCCGCCATAAGCGCGCTCGCCCTCGAAGACGCTGGAAGCGTAATGCAACCCGTGCGAGAGCACGTGCAGCTTCGCTTCGCGCCAAGGAACAAGCGCGCCATTGTACCAGATGTGGCCGTCGCGCTGATCGAAGGGCGGAAGGGACATTTTCTATCTCCGGGGAAGCGCGTTTTGGCCATGATCGACCCGGCGCGGCGCGTTAGAGCACTAGCTATCGCTCGAAAATATGTCAATATAGCTGACGTAACCCGCGCGTCCACTGGTCGTCACGGCATGTTCGCCGCTTGAGCGCTATTTTGCTGGAGCTTCGCGTCTCGATGGCGCGGACGCTGATGGAGCGAGACCCCGCGTGAACGAGGCGTCGCCCGTGAATTCCGCCTCCGCCAAGGCCTTGCGCTCCGGCGACGATCCGCCGGCGCGGGATTTCTCGCCGGAGCGAGCGCGACGACGCGATTTTCGACATGATGGAGCTGTTTTTTTTCGCCTATAGAGACTTCGTGAAGGACGCGGACCGTCTGTTGGAGAAATATAAATTCGGCCGCGCGCACCACAGGGTGCTGCATTTCGTCGACAGGCGTCCAGGCCTCGCCATCGCGGCGCTGCTCGACATTCTCAAGATCACCAAGCAAAGCCTCAACCGCGTCCTCAAGCAATTGCTCGACGGCGGTTTCGTCGAGGCGCGCGAGGGCGCGAACGACAGGCGCCAACGGCTTCTCTACACAAGCCCCGAGGGCGCGGCGCTGGCGCGGGAGCTGGCCCGTCTGCAGTCGGCCCGATTCGTGCGCGTTCTGAGCGGACTTTCCCCCGACGCGCGACGCTCGGCGACGGAATTCCTGCTGGCGATGATCGACCAAGACGACCGCGCCAGCGTCCGGGCGCATCTCCTCGTCGCGGCGACGACGCCCCGGTCGGCGAGGAGACGCCGCCGTGACGCAACTCGCCGCTCCGGAGGCCGACGCGGCCCATATTCTCGTGGTCGACGACGACAAGAGGATTCGCGCTCTGCTGTCCCGCTTTCTGATTGGCGAAGGCTATCGCGTCAGCGCCGCCGCCAGCGCCGCCGAGGCGACCGCGCGGCTGCGCGACCTGCTGTTCGACTTGATTGTTCTCGACGTGATGATGCCGGGCGAAAGCGGCGTGCAATTCGCGGCGAGGCTGCGCGACGGCGCCTCGCCGCTCCGCGACGCGCCAATATTGATGCTCACCGCCTTGTCGGAAACCAAGAACCGCGTCGAGGGGCTCGAGGCCGGCGTGGACGACTATCTCGCCAAGCCGTTCGAGCCGCGAGAACTCGCCCTGCGCATCGCCTGCATACTACGACGCACGCGCGGGCGGGACGCAAGCCTGCGGCGCCCGGTCGGCTTTGGCGATTTTCGGTTCGATGTCGAAAAGGGCCTGCTCACGCGCGGCGACCAGCCGATCCATCTGACGACGCGCGAGCGCGAAATGTTGCGCTTGCTGGCGGGCGGCGCCGTCGTCTCGCGCCGGACGCTCGCGCCCCGCGCCGGGGCCGACGCCGAGGCGAACGAGCGCAGCGTCGATGTCGAGATCGCCCGCCTGCGCCGTAAGATTGACGGCGGCGCGCATTGCCTTCAGACAGTGCGGGGACAAGGCTATCGCCTGATCGTCGATGGCGAAGGGCACAACACGTTCGAACACGGGGCGCCGCCATGAGCATGGGACTTCTCGACGCGTTCACCGCGCTGCGCCGCTTGTGGCGCCGCTTCGCCGGCTGGCTGCATGAGCGCATGCCCAAGGGGCTTTATGCCCGCGCGCTGCTGATCCTGATCCTGCCCATCGTTCTGCTGCAATCGGCCGTGGCCTATGTCTACATGGAGCGGCACTGGGAGGCGATCACCGACCGGCTGTCGGCCGCCGTGGCGCGCGACGTGGCGGCGGTCGCGGATGTGTATTCCAGTTTCCCGCAGGATGCCGGGCACGACATTCTCTCGCGCATCGCCGCCGTGGATCTCAATATGCAGGTCACGGTGCTCGGCAAGCAGGACCTGCCGGCGCCGACTCCAAAGCCGTTTTTCTCGCTGCTCGACCACACGCTCACCCGCGAACTCAGGCGCCACCTGACGCACCCCTTTTGGATCGACACGACCAAGAGCTCCAACCTCGTCGAGATCAGGGTGCAGCTCGACGACACGACGTTGCAAATACTGACGACGCGCACGCAGGCCTATGCGTCCAACTCGCATATCTTCTTCATCTGGACCACGGTCGCCTCCGTGGTCATTCTGGCGATCGCCACCTCGTTCCTGCGGAACCAAATCCGCCCGATCCTGCGGCTGGCGCGGGCCGCCGAGGAGTTCGGCAAAGGCCGCGACGTGGCCTTCAGTCCGCGCGGCGCGCGCGAAGTGCGGCAGGCCGGCGCCGCCTTCGTCGAGATGAAGCGGCGGGTCGAGCGCGCGATCGAGCAGCGCACGACCATGCTCAACGGCGTCAGCCACGATTTGCGCACCATCATCACCCGCTTCAAGCTCTCGCTGGCGCTGATGGCGTCAAGCAACGAGGCGGCCGAAATGCGCAAGGACGTCGAGGAAATGGAGCATATGGTCGAGGCCTATCTCGCCTTCGCGCGCGGCGACGGCGGCGAGACGCCGATCAAGACCGATATCGGCGCAATTCTCAAGGATTTACAGACCGATACGCAAAAACTCGGGATCGACGCGCGGCTGGCGTTGAGCGGCGATCCGGTCGTGGTCGCGCGCCCGGCCGCGATCAAGCGCCTCCTCGCCAATCTCGTCGGCAACGCGCAACGCTATGGCAAGCGCATCGATTTCACCGCGATCAACGACGGCAAGGCGATGACCATACATATCGACGACAACGGACCGGGAATTCCGGTCGATCGTCTCGAGGACGCGTTCCGGCCGTTCTACCGCCTCGATGAATCGCGCAACCAGGACCACGGCAATTCCGGCCTCGGCCTCGCCATCGCCCGCGACATCGCCCGCACGCACGGCGGCGACCTGATGCTGGCGCGCAGCGAACTGGGCGGACTGCGGGCCACGGTGACGCTGCCGGTGTGAGCGGCCTCACGCGCTGGCGTGAGGATGCCCGTGTTCGTCGTGGTCGTCTTCGCGGCGCTCATGCCCGCGGCCGGAGCGATGGCGGAAACCATCGAACAGGCGATGCGCCAGCGAGCGGAACGGCCCCGTCACGCGCGCGAGGTCTTCGGCCCGGTCGATGAATTTTTCGCCCCGATCCAGCTCCCGGTCGAGCGCCGTCAGCGCATGGGAATGCTCGCCGGTCCGATCCTCGCGCCAGGCTTCCAGCACCCGCTTCCAGGCGTAGGCCAGACCTTGCAGCTTTAGCGCGCCGACGGGACCGTCGCTCTCGATGTCCGCCGCCTCCAGCATGAAGCGCATCGAGTTGACGACTTCGCGATTGAGCGCGGACGCCGCCAGCGGATCTTTCGACGACCATTCGACAATGCTCGCCACGGCGTCGCGATAAGGCTCCAACGCCTCCAGACGCCGCGCCAGCACATGATAAAGCCGCTCGCGCGAGGGCTCGGCGTCATGCTCGGTTGGTAGATTGTCGAGCACCTCGCGATCGATCCGACGCAAAAAAGCCCCGAGCACCGCGCCCTTGGAGGGGAAGGCGTCGCGGAAGTCGGCCAGCGACACGCCCGCTTCGCGCGCGATGTCGGTGATGGTGGTCTCGGCGAAGTCGCGCCGCGCCGCGAGCCGCAGCAGGGCGTCGACGATCGCGTCGCGCGTCCCGCCCGCTGGCTTCGCCGCGCGCCGATGAGCTTCGCCGGATGGCCGATGCGCTTCGCCCGATGTATGTGTCTCGCCGGTGGTCATGTCGCCGCTCCTGTGACTTTCGCCCTCGCTATGTATGGCCGAAGGGCGTCCGGGCCAAGTCTTCACTTGAAAATTGTCCGTCGCCTGAAATTGGTCGCGCCGAGGCGAACGCCGCCCTCAGCCGGAAAGCTCGGCGGCACGCCGCTTGGCCGCCGCGACCGCCCGCTTCAGCAAGGGTTCGAGGCCGCCCTCGGCCATCAGCACGCCAAGCGCCGCGGCCGTCGTGCCGCCGGGCGAGGTCACGTTTTCACGCAACCGCCCGGGAGACGCATCCGGCGTGCGGCGCATCAACTCCCCCGCCCCCTCGACCGTGGCGCGCGCCAGCCGCGCCGCGAGTTCATCCGGCAGGCCCGCCGCGACGCCCGCCGCCGCCAGACATTCGGCGAGATAAAACACATAGGCGGGGCCGGAGCCCGACACCGCCGTAACCGCGTCGATCATTTCCTCGGCCTCGATCCATTCGACCGACCCCACGGCGGACAACAGCGCCTGCGCCAGGGAGCGCTGTCTCGGCTCCACGCCGGGGCTGGGATAAGCCCCGGTGACGCCGTGGCCGACCGCCGCCGGCGTGTTGGGCATGGCCCGAACGAAGGCGCGCGCCGGCAGGCGCGAAGCAAGATCGGCGACGCGCTTGCCGGCGAGAATGGACAAAACCAGCGTATGCGCCCCAATCAACGGCGCGAGAGCGGGCGCGGCGGCCTCCAGCATCTGGGGCTTGATCGCCAAAACCAACGCGTCGACAGGCGCGTCGGAGGAATTCGACGCACGCGCGCAGCGCGAAATTTCTCTCGCGACACAACTCCTCGACTTCCGGCGCCGGATTGGGCTCGATGACGAGAACGCGGCCAAGCTTTTCGCCTCGTCCGAGCCCCGCCAGCAGGGCGGAGCCCATTTTGCCCGCGCCGACAATGGCGATTGAAGGCGCGGGATCGCTCACGCCTCGCCCTTGGTTTCGAATGTGGCGGACTCCAGCGCTTCCTTGGCGCCCTTGCCGGCCCACAACACGAATTGGAACGCCTGATAATAGCGCTCGCAGGTCGAAAGCGCATTGTCCAGCAAGGCGGCGCATTGCGACCCGGAAGGTTGCGCGCCGCCGTTCAGCAGCAGACCGTGGCGGTGCATCACCACGCCCTCCTTGGGCCACAGATCGAAATGGCCGACCCAGAGCTGTTCGTTGATCGCGGCGATCAGCGCCGAGACTTCCGCGTGGCGACGCTCCGGAACCTTGAGATCGAAGGCGCAACTGACGTGAAGCGTCTCGAGATCCGCGAGCCAGGTGAAGGCGACATGGTAGTCGGCCCAGCCTCCGGCCACGGAAATCGAGATTTCGTCCTCGTCGTCACGGTCGAAGGACCAATCATTCGTGGCGGCGAGTTGTTCGACCACGTCGACCGGATGTTGCAAGCGATCTGTTTCTTTTTCAGCTGCGATCAGCATGAGCTAACCTTTGTTGATTGTCCCGGGAACGCGGCGACATACAAACGGCGCTGCGACGCCTAACGCAAAATCCCAACCACGAACGAGACGCCCCGCGACTTCGAATTCGAATCATCACCGCTTGGAACTATACTCGATCCGACTGAATCCGACGGCCTTTCCGAGGGTGTTATTTGCCGGCGCGACTGTACCGCGATTGGCGGCGACAGTGAAAGATTTGCGGAGCCCGGTCTAGAGTTGCATCGCGGCCATCCACAGCGAAGAGCTCCCGCCGGCCGCAAAAAGCTTTGGACAACCAATGCGCAACCAATTGTCGTCGGCCGATTTTTCCCCAAGGCGGCCAGAACGCGCGCGTCGGCGCGACGCGAAAAAGGGCGCGGCTTATGATTAGAGCCGCGCCCGGAGCCACTCACGAAACGCGAGCGCCACGCCTCGTCACGGGACCATCATGACCGGCGAGCCGACGCTGACGCGATCGTAAAGATCGGCTACGTCCTCGTTCAACATCCGGATGCAGCCGTAGGAGGCCGCCGTGCCGATGGAGGCGCGCATTTTGGCCGTGGTGCCGTGGATCGCCACCTGATAGCGGTCGAGCGTCAGCGCGCGCACGCCCATCGGATTGTGCGGCGAACCGCCGTGAATAAAGTTCGGCAATTCGGGATGGTCTTGCTTGACCATCGACGGCGGCGACCAGTCGGGATTGACATATTTGCCGTTGACGGCGGCGTAGCCCGACCACTCCTTGCCGGATTTCGGCACGGCGACGGGATAGCTGATCGCCACCCCCTGCCCCACGACGAGAAACAGTTTGCGCTGCCGCGCGCTGATGACGATGGTGCCAGGCCGCACCGAGGGAGAAAACGAAACCATGTTGCGCGCGGCCGCGGCTTGCGGCAAAGCGGTCGCGCCAAAACAAACAACGGCTCCGGCGGCCAACAGATTTAATATGCGCCCGCCGACGGCGCGCTGAGACGGGAACGACTGGCCCATGGGCTTCACCCTTACGCTTGGCCCCAACAGGCCAAAATAGAACGAGACAAGAATCATTCTAGCTTTTGCCGTAAGTTTGTCGAAGACTTATCACTTGTTCGGTTAGTAAATATCGCTAAGGTTTGGTAAAGTGTCGCCGATTGGACACGCAAGTGTCGCGCGCCGGACACGATCATCCTGCGGCGCCTTGCCAGCAAGGCGCGTCAGGGTTCATGTAGGGCTCATGGCCTCCTCGTCCCCTCCCCTTATCTTCGATCGGTCACTCGCGCGCGCGCGCCTCGCCAGGGCTATCGCGCGCGGCGCCCCGGACTTTCTGATGCAACGCGCCGCCGAGGATCTCGAAGACCGCCTCGCCGCGATCCGCCGCGATTTTCGGCGCGCGCTCGATCTCGCGACCCCGACCGAGCATTTCGCGAAGATTCTCGCCGCCGGCGGACGCCGCGACCCCTTTCGCGCCGCGCCGCTTATGCCGGCCGGCGAGACCGGCGCGAAGATCGTCGTCGACGAGGAGGCACTGCCCTTCGCGCCCGAAAGTTTCGATTTGATCGTGTCGGGCATGGCGCTGCACTGGGTCAACGATCTGCCCGGCGTATTCGCGCAAGCGCGGCGCTGCCTCGCGCCAGACGGGCTGTTTCTGGCCTGCTTGGCCGGCGGCGCCAGCCTGATCGAACTGCGCGGCGCGCTGGCGCGGGCCGAGGACGAACTCTTGGGCGGCGCCAGTCCGCGCGTCTCGCCTTTCGTCGATGTGCGCGATCTCGGCGGATTGCTGCAGCGCGCGGGCTTCGCCTTGCCGGTGACCGACGCCGACGCCTTCACGCTGCGCTATGATTTAATGTTCGCGCTGTGCGACGAGCTGCGGGCGATGGGCGCCGCCAACGCGCTCACGGCGCGCTCGCGCAAGCCGCTGCGGCGCTCGGTGTTTCTGCGCGCGGCGGAAATCTACGCCGAGAATTTTTCCGACCCCGACGGGCGCGTGCGCGCGAGCTTCGAGATCGTCTGGCTCTCGGGCTGGGCGCCGCATGAGAGCCAGCAAAAGCCGCTAAAGCCGGGCTCGGCGCAAATACGGCTGGCGGATGCGCTGAAGGCGGGGCGGGAGACTTCGTGAACAGAATTGAGGCTGGCCGGATTGAACTACGAAGCGGGCCGCGCCAAAAAATTGAACCGGGTCCCAAGTTCCAGCCGCTGGGAAATGGACCAGACCGCGGAAACAATTGGCGAGGCGGGATCGTTGTCCAGAGTCACCAGTCCAATCCCTCGATTTAATTCCGGCGTTAAGGGAATGGCCGTCAACTCCTCCTGCATCTCGAAGAGGGCGAGAAGGCTATGCGGCAAAATGCTGTACATTTGGGCGCAGCGGACATTGGAATAGAGGGCGAATACGGAATCGGTTTCGACGACCACGCGCGGTTCGACGTCGGCCCGGCGAAAAGCGGCGTCGATGATCCGGCGGTTCTGCATGTTTCGCGTCAATAGACACAAAGGCAGGGCGGCGGCGTCTCGCCACGAGATCAACTCGCAATTGCTCAGCGAGGCGGCGTCTCGCGCCAGAAGAACATATTGTTCCCGATACAGGCGCAGGACACGAAACCGTTCCAGCTTCTGGTCTTCGAGATAGGTGAGGCCAATATCGAGTTCGAAATCGTCCAATCTGCGAATAATTTCCTCATTGCTCAGAGACCGCACGGTTTGGCGTATATCTGGATAAGCGTCCCAATATGGCCCAGTGAGCAGGGAAACAATGGGCATGGCGGTGGGGATCGCGCCGAAGCGCAGGGTCCCGGTAAGCCGCGTGCGCGAGATCGAGGCTTCCTGCCGCAAGCCGTCCCAGGCCGCGATGGCCTGACGCGCCCAGCCTAAAATCCGTTCGCCATCCTCGGTGAAACCGACGAATCTCTGCCCGCGCTCGACGATGTTGACGCCCAGCTCCTCTTCGAGGTGGCGTATCGCGCCGGAGAGCGCCGGCTGCGAGACGTTGCAGGCCTCCGCCGCGCGGGCGAAGTGCCGCTCCCGCGCCAGGGTCACCAGATAGTCGAGCTGTCGAATGAACATGCTGGATCCCGTTGAACGAGCGGCGCTTTAAATTTCCAGCCGATTTCTCGACCGTGCTTACTGCTCCTTAAATCCGTATTCAGGGCCTCCATCCGCCGCGCCGTAATACTTATAGGGCAGAAATTTTCCCGACATAACGATTTTGACCCGATCCCCCTTGGGATTCGGCAGCCGTTCGATGTTCATGTCGAAATCAATCGCGGACATGATGCCGTCGCCAAATTCTTCTTCGATGATGGCCTTCAAGGCCGGGCCATTCACCATCACCAGTTCATAGAACCGATAGATCAGCGGGTCCGTCGGCGGCATGGACGTTCCGCGATACGGCGTTTCGTTCAACATTCGCTCCTCGGTCTCCGTCAGACCGAACAATCCGGCCGCCTTTCGCGCCAGCGGCTTGACGAGTTTGCCCTGGCCGAGCAAGGCGCCGACGATCAGAATTTCGGACATGCCGCCGATTTCCCGCGCGATGTGCGCCCAAGGCCAACCTCTCTCTCGTTTGATGTCGAGAATCTTCTCGGTCAATTGTTCTCGCGTCATCTTTCGTTCCCGTGCAAAAGGCCGAGAATCTTCCGCATGGCGGCGCCGTCAGTTCGATCGATCAGACGCCAGAGCCGGCGCCGAACGACGGCGCCGGCTCTGGAAAGTCGACCTTAGACGGGCTCTTTCTTCTTTGTGAAGCGCGCGGCCTCTTCCGAGCCGCCCGTCGCATCGCCTTCGCTGTAGGAATGTGCGCCGACGCCCGCGAGCTTGCCGCCCTGCACGACGAGATATTCGTTGCGGATCGGACGGTTGTCGAAATAGGCTTCGAGAATCTCGCGCACGCCCGCCGCATAGCGGGTCTGCGCCGAGAGGCTCGTGCCCGAGATGTGCGGCGTCAGCGCGTGATTGGGCATTGTCCGCCAAGGATGGTCCTTCGCGGGCGGCTGCGGGAACCAGAACGTCGCCCGCGTAGCCGGCCAAATGGCCGCTCTCCAGCGCTCGCACGAGCGCGTCGCGCTCGACGAGCTTCCCACGCGCGGTGTTGACGAGATAGGCGCCGCGCTTGAAGAACTTCAGCGTGTTCTCGTTGATCATGTGTTCGGTTTCGGGATGCAGCGGGCAGTTCAGCGTCACGACGTCGCTGACCTTGGCCAAGCTCTCTAGATTGGAGTGGTAGGTGAGGTCCAGCTCCTTCTCCACCGACTCCGGCAAGCGATGGCGATCCAGGTAGTGCAGTCCAACGCCAAAAGGTTTCAAGAGCCGCAACACGCGCAGGCCGATGCGCCCCGCCGCCACCGTGCCGACCTGCATCGCTTCGAGATCGTAAGAGCGCGACACCGCGTCGGCGATGTTCCAGCCGCCGTTCAAGATGATGTTGTGCGCCGGGATGAAATTGCGCACGAGCGCCAGGATCGACATCACCACATGCT
Organism: uncultured Alphaproteobacteria bacterium; assembly: GCA_963775775.1. Taxonomy (GTDB): domain Bacteria; phylum Pseudomonadota; class Alphaproteobacteria; order Rhizobiales; family Beijerinckiaceae; genus Methylocystis. The sequence continues at coordinate 186,188 of CAVZKF010000010.1, read as the reverse complement.
CGGCCACCGCATTGCTGTTGCAATAGGTGACTTCGGCGACGGTGACGTTGTGCTTGATCGCCGCCTGCAGATCCGTGTGGTCGGAACCGATGCCGGCGGTGACGATGAGCTTGAGCTTCTTCGCCTTGGCGATGCGCTCGGCGGTCATATAGGCCGGCCAGAAGGGTTGCGAGATCACGATCTCCGCGTCATGCAGCTCGCGGTCGAGAACGCTGTCCGCGCCGTCCTTGCTGGAGGTGACGATCAGTTGATGGTCGTTCAACTCGAGAAACTTGCGTAGCCCGAGCTCGCCGGAGACGCTGCCGAGAAGCGTGCCGGGCTTGAAATCTATCGCCTTGGGCGTCGGCAAGGTCTGGCCGTCCGGATAGACCTTCGGTTGCGGAACGTCATCCCGCGCGTAGGTTTTCGGATAGCCGTCAACCGGATCGTCATAAAGCACGCAAACAATTTTCGCCATTTTAGTTTCCTTTCCCTGCGCATTATTCTGCTGGCGCCGGAAGACGCTCTCCTCGCGCGGCGATGCTCCGGCGCTCGCGAACATGTTCATAGGGACAGGAAATAGGAGGTCCATTCGTTTTGGCGAATGCGGCGATAAGGGCCGCTTATCATGCGGCGAGCGGCTGGTCAGGAACGTTCAATCAGTTTAGCGATTTTGCCGGCGGCGACCGCCGCGCCGTCCTCGCTGGCGATCACGCCGGCGGCCTCTCGCGCCCGTCGCGCGTAGTCCGGCGCATCCAGCAATATCCGTAGCTCCCGCGCGAGCTTTTCCGCCGTGATTGTCCGCCCGTCGAACGTCCTCGCGAGTCCAAGGCGAACGAGGCGCGCCGCGTTATCCGGTTGATCGGCGAGAAAAGGCGTCACGAGTTGCGGCTTGCCCGCCCGCAGCGCCTGCGCGCTGGTGCCGACGCCGCCGTGATGGACGACGAGACAGGCGCGCGGCAACAACTCGGCGTGAGGCACATAGGCCGCGACAAAAGCGTCAGCGGGCGCGCCTTCGCGCAGCCGCGCCACGTCGTCGCCATGTGTGAGAACGACCGCGCGCAAACCGAGGCTCGCCGCCGCCGCCATGCAGGCGCGATAATAATCGCCGCCTCCATGCGCGACGAAACTGCCGAGCGTGAACACGACGGGCGGCGGTCCCGACGCCAGAAACCCGTCCAGCGCGCGCGTCTCCTCTTCCTCGGGCGGCGGCCCGCGGTCGTAAAAAATCTGACCAGCGATCAGAATATCCGGCGAGTGATCGGGCCGCGGCGGCGCCAGCAGCTTCGAGTGCAGCGCGATGGTTTTGACTCCGGGCGCCGCGCCGGCGAACAGGTCGAACCCGCCGCGACGCGGCAGGCCGACCTCGCGCCGAAACTTTCTCAAAGGCGCCGCCCAAAGCGCGGCGCCCCAGGCGAAGGCGCGAAGCAGCGCACGGTTGTAGGCCAGCGCGAGCGGACGGCGCGGCGCGGCGACGAAGGGCGCGCGCGTGCCCAGCGGCGGATCATAGGCCGAGTAAAGCATCAACGGCGAAAGCGTGACGACGAACAGCGGCAGCCCGCGCTTTTCCGAGACCGCATGGGCGGCGAAGGCGATGGAATGCGCGACCACGGCGACGGCGCCCTCGCTCGCCGCGTAAAGCTGCGCATAGGCCTCGTGAAGGAACGGAAAGATCAGCCGCTGAAACAAAAAGCCGTCGTCCGCGCTCATCCGTCGCGCGATCTCGCCAAGATCCATTCCGAGCCGCCGCGTCGCCTCCTCGACATCGGGACGAATGGCGACGAAGCCCAGGCCTTCCTCGATAATCAAATCTCGATAGGTCTCCGAGGTCGCGACGACGACGGCGAAGCCCTCCCGCTGCAGCGCCTGCCCCAGCGCGACGAAGGGATAAAGATCGCCGAGCGATCCGAAAGTGGCGATCAGAATCTTGGGCAGCGCCGCGCGCATATGAGGAGCTCGGAAAGAGGAGTTTGAAATCTATAGTTAAACTTCGCCATTTTCAAAGAAAGGCGTTCGGCGCCAGAGAAAAATTCGGGGCGAGAGGATTCGCATTGCCGCCGCGCGCCCAAAACAAGAGTTCCATTTGGCGACATGCCCAAACTCCGCGCGAAGGCCGAGGCTCTCCTATTTGTGGTGTTCGCATACGTAGACTCGTTTGCTCCCCCAACATGATCCAGTTTTGTAAACCTTGCCCAATTCCTGGCCTCCCAAGGTCGCCAGCCATACCCTCCCGTGGTCGTAGGAGATCGTCAACGGCTTCTCGGCGAGTTCAAAAGCCACTCGCCGCTGTTGTGTCCAAGAAACGTGGCACGATCGGTTGATAAGAATACGTCCATCCACTTTTACAAGACAGTTGCTGGTTGATTCGTTGGCCCTGGAGTTGGAGTCCTTCTCGACCCTATTAACGCTCTCGACATCGCCGGGATTCTCGGCATCGCCGGCTTTATCGACCTTGCCGACTTTCGAAGGCTCTGGAGATGGCTCTGAACTCGAGTCCAGATTTAGCGGCGGCGCCTGGTCGAACAATAGTTTCGGTTTCGTCGCGGCTTCCTCGATCGGCGCCAAGACATAGCCGGGATCGCCAAGTTTGGCGCCAGCGGGCGCCCGCGTCGGCGTTGTTTCTGGCGATGGGATCGACGGAGGAGATGTGGGGATGCCGACCGGCGCGGGCGCCGAGCCGCGCTCCTGCGGCGAGATGTCAGCGGACGGCGCTTCGGCAATGGAACCGTTTTCCGCGGGATGGTCGGCGTCCACCATTCTTTCCGGTTGCGGTTTGGGTTCCCTGGTCCCGCGCCCGATCAGCTCGGTCTCGGCCGGGTTCGACAGCACTCGCCAAGTAACCACGCTCGCTGTCAGTCCGACAACACCGATGACGAAAATCAGCGCGACGGAATAGAGCGAACGCCCCCGCGCGGGGGGCTGGTCGCCGATGTCAACTGGGCGGAGGTCCAACCCCTCCTCTTGGGGCTCGGCCCAAGCTTCCCCGTTTCGAGAATCATTTGTCCGCGCCGACGCCGCGTCGATCGGGTCAGGAGCGCCGCCGCCGCGCTTCCGCGCGTGGGAACCCGCGGGTTCGGCCGGATACGAAGTCTCACGCCGAATCTCCGCGGAAGGCCGTCCGCGTAGTTCGCGACTCTCCTCGCGGCGACCTTTTTGCGCGTCGACGAAGCGGGAAAGCTCCGCAAGAGCGTTGTTTTCGCCTTTGGCGCGGCTCTGGGCGCCGCGAGGGCGCCTTTCACGGTTATCGTACTCGGCCATTAGCCTTCGTTGCTCACTATTTACGCGCACGCTATGACTCCGGATTGATTTTCCGAGCCGGCACACCCGGTGTGGAGACACCTCTTCACGAGCGCGGTTTCCGCCCCGGAGGTTCCTAAGCCGTCGCTCGCCTAGGTTCGCGCCTCGAAACTACCGATCCAGACGACACGACCGTGTTCGAGGGCTTTTGCAAACCCATCACCGCGAAGGTTAGCATCATTAAGGAATCGTAATTATGGCCGATCTTGGCCATGATGCGGGCTAAAATATATTTTGTCGAAGCTTAATCAGGACGGCTTTGAGTCGATTCTAGAAATAGATGCGAAAGTCGCGCCCCGCGTCTCTTTGCAAGATGAACCCAGCCACCCGGCGGACGCCTCGTAATTCTTCTTGAAACCACAAGCAGCAATTCAAACCGACCCAACTTGCGGACTCTCCCCCTACGAGCCGCTCCTTCCCACGCCATACCGCCGCTCACCAGGCTCACCCGCGCCAAGTTAGGGAAGGATTTGCGTCGGTTGGATCAGCCCGAGCGCGCGACCTTCATGATCGCGGGCGGCTCAGAGCGCCTTCGGCGCGAGCAGACGCCGGCATTGCTTCGGAAAGCGCGACAAGGCAACGGAATTTAACGACTTTCCGGTTCGACCTAAATCCGAAAGTCTCTCGTATCCAGAATCACGGATCGCGGATACCAGGTTTTTGAGGCGCCGGCTCATCCTCGATGAATCGCGAGCCGCGGCGCGACTCGCAATTCTTCGAGGGCGGATATGGGCTCAAAAGAATGCGCCGCGAACAAGATAAAACGTCAAATAAGAACCCCAGACAAATATCATCAATGACGCGGCAAAAATCATAAAGGCGCATATATCGTATATTTCAGCGACATCCACGAGAATAAGCTTTTTCGACGCGCCAGAGCTGTAGATCGCCCTCGCCTTGTAGTCAAATAGACACGATAAAACAGCAACCATTGCTCCAAATGTAAAACATAGCATAAGGTTGGAAAACGTTATTATTGTCTCAATCAATTTATGATGGTTCATCACCGTGAATACGACCGTTAGGATCGCAACCAATATGGCTGCGTTAATATTTATGATGATGCTTAGTTTAGGCATGGCAGGCAGGCTGTAGGGCCTGTCGTTTAGCGCCGATAGACATGAATCCCAGTCTGAATCGGCATGGTGTTGTTCGAGCGTCGTATGTTGCACGAGACTCTCCATGGGTTGGCGGCGTTCTATTAAGAATTATTTACGCATGGCGCGGCTATATTCTTCACGAAGGTTACTGCTTAAAATGAATGGAATAAACATCAACATAATCGCATGGTTAGCAATGAATTGACCCTTCAGCTATTGCTGTGCCATGGCCGCGCCGTTGCGCCCGATAAATCAACGCGCCGGCGCGTCATCGGGCCCGTTCACGATGAAATTCCGTTGGTGGGCCGGGAAGATAGAGGTCACGAAACGGTCGAGCGATAAGGCCCGCGGCGGGTTTTCGCGACGACCTCGCGCTTTGCGCTGAACGCGGCCAAATCCGCCGAGATGTCTGACAATACCGCGGCTCCATCTCAGGAGAGAACGGCGGGCGCCAAGCAAATCCCCGCGTTCGCGATGCGCCCGGCGCGCCTCCTCGTCAGCTTCGCTGGGAATAGGAACCATCGAACAAACGCATGGTTCGCCCCGCGACCAAGCCATCAACGCGCGCAGATCCTCGGCCGCGGCTCACCCCCATAGGATCTGGTATTATTCCTTAATCCCTAGTTGCCTGAGGATCGCCTGCCAAAGGCGCTCGCCGATCTCTTTCGACCCGCGGTGCCGCGGCAAAATCATTCGGAGCGCCACCCCACCCTTTCGTCACGTGCGCCGCCGCACATTTTCGTGTCCGCGACGTCGCTAGGTTGCTCCCATCAAGAACGCGATGGAGGCAAACATGTCGAACGCTTATTACTCGGTCATCGATCCCGCGGCCGCCCGCAGGCAGTTTCGGCTGTCGATCGCCATCGTCGCCGCCATGGCGGTCGGGGCCTTCGTTTTGGGCTTCGCCACGCCGATTCATCAAGCGCCGAAGGCGACGACGCTGGACGACGGCGCCGCTTTCACCGGTCGTCTGGTCAGTCTGTTCGAGAAGTGAAGTCCGGCGTCCGCGCGCGGCCTCGATGCTCGGTTCGGCCCCCAAGCCGGCTCAGCTTCAACCCCCGCCGCTCCAGCATTTCCGCGAAACGCGGCGACAGCAAAAACGCCAATTCCTGCTCGCGCGTCACCGTCACCGGGTCGAGCGCGCGCAAGTCTTCGTCGACATGGCCGGGGTGGCACATGATCAGATGGCGTCGCCCGCGCGCGCGCAGATAAGTTTCGAATTGCTTCGCGTAATCATGGCCCGGATTGAAATCGGAAAAGCCGGCGAAACCAATATTCGTGGCGAAACCGGCGCGGCGCGCGGCTCGGAGGAAGCCCGCGGTCAGCCCTCTCACCACCAAGGCTTTTTTCACCTGCGCGCCACGCAATAAAATGCGGTGCAAGGAATCGCCGCTGTCGCGCAGCCAGCACCGGCCTTGCAAGCGCCGCTGCTCCAGCGAGTCGAGCAGCGCGCCGCGAATTCCCGGCAGCCCCTGCACATGCTGGTGGCCGTCGACGAAATCCGGCGGGCGCAGCATAACCGCCTCGAAGCGGTCGAGCTGGCGGTCGATCTCCGCGCCGATTTCGTCCATCGGCAGCTTGCGGCGCGCCGAGAGGCGGATCACCTCCGAGACCGACGGAAATATGCCCTTCGGCGCGAACTTCGGCATGGCCTCGAGCGGGGCGCCGAGCGTCAGATTGAGATGCAGGCCGATATCGGCGTCGAACTCGCCGCGCGCGAGGTCGCGCCCGAGCGCCGGCCAGCGCGGGCCGTTGGTCAGCGCGGACACGGCCGACAGCCGCCCCGCCCGCAGCGCCTCCAGAATGCCGACGCTGACGCCATGGGAGAGGGCGTAATCGTCCGCGCAAAGCGTGATGGATTTGTCTTTGGCCATTGCTTCAATGCCCTTCGCGGCGGCGTATCGCACGGGCCGGCGCGCGTGTATAGTCCGCCCCGCGCGGCCATAACTCTTTCTAGCGCCGCGCCAAACGGAAACGGAATTGACGAAGAAGCAAACAAGCGCTCCCCGCCCCACGCCGACGCCCACGCGCGAAGACATTCTCGCCTTTCTGGCGCGCGAAAAAGAGGCGATGCGCAAGTCCGGCCAAGCCGGCAAGATCGGCAAGCGCGAGATCGCGCGCGCCTTCGGGATCAAGGGCGCCGACAAGATCGAGTTGAAGCGGCTGCTCGGCGAACTCGCCGCGGAAGGCGCGATAGAGAAGCGCGGCAAGCGCCTCGCCAAGCCCGGCGCCCTGCCCGCCGTGGCGCTGGTCGATATCATCGGGCGCGACGCGGACGGCGAGTTGATCGCGGCGCCGGTCGAATGGAACGAGGACGAATTCGGCCCGCCGCCGCGCATATTGATCCACGCGCCGCGCAGAGCCAGGCCCGGCGAGCCGCTGCCGGGAGTCGGCGACCGCGCGCTGGCCCGCGCCGAGCCCGACCGCGACGCCGGCCCCAACGATCCGCAATTCACGGGACGGGTCATCAAGCTGCTGGCGAAGGCGCGCCATCGTCTGCTCGGCGTGCTGCGGATCGAGGAGAACGGCGCCGGACGGCTGGAGCCGATCGACAAGAAGCAGGCCGGCCGCGATCTTGTTGTCGCCAAGGAAGACTGGGGCGAGGCGCGCGACGGCGATCTCGTCAGCGTCGATCTCCTCGGCAAGACGCGGCTCGGCGCCGGCCGCGCCCGGGTCCGCGAATGTCTCGGCTCCGTCAAGGGCGAAAAGGCGGTCAGCCTGATCGCGTTGCGCGCCCATGACATCCCCGATCTGTTCCGGCCCGAGGCGCTGGCCGAGGCGGAAAAAATCCACGCGCTCCGGCAGGGCGCCCATCACGAGGACTGGCGCGACCTGCCGCTCGTCACCATCGACCCGCCCGACGCCAAGGATCACGACGACGCGGTCCATGCGGCGCCGGATACCGCGCCCGATAACGCGGAAGGCTTCGTCGTGACGGTGGCCATCGCCGATGTCGCTCATTATGTCCGGCCGCATACGGCGCTGGACCGCGACGCGCTGGAGCGCGGCAATTCGGTGTATTTTCCCGACCGTGTCGTGCCGATGCTGCCCGAGCGCATCTCCAACGATCTGTGTTCGCTGCGCGCGCTTGAAGACCGGCCGGCGCTGGCCGTGCGGCTGCGGCTCGACAAGCACGGGCGCAAGCTCGGCCACGGCTTTCACCGCGTCATGATGCGCTCCGTCGCCAAGCTCAATTACGCCCAGGCGCAGGCGGCGATAGACGGACGCCCGGACGAGACGACGGCGCCGCTGCTGGAGAACGTGCTGCGCCCGCTATGGGCGGCCTATGAGGCGGCGAAACACGCGCGCCATGTTCGCGCGCCGCTCGATCTCGATTTGCCCGAGCGCAAGATCCTGCTCAAGCCCGACGGCGCCTTCGACCGCGTCGTCATTCCGCCGCGATTGGAGGCGCATCGGCTGATCGAGGAATTCATGATCCTCGCCAATGTCGCCGCCGCCGAAACGCTGGAGGAAAACCGGCAAAGACTGATCTACCGCGCCCACGACGAGCCTTCGCGCGAGAAACTTTCCGCGCTGTCGGAGTTCCTGGCGACGATCGGCGTGAAATTCGCCAAGGGCCAGACCGTGCGCGCCGCCAATTTCAACGCCATTCTCGCGCGCGTCAAAGGGCTGGATCAGGAAAACCTCGTCAATGAAATCGTCTTGCGCACCCAGGCGCAGGCGGAATATACGCACGAAAATTACGGCCATTTCGGCCTGAACCTGCGCCGCTACGCGCATTTCACCTCGCCGATCCGCCGCTACGCCGATCTCATCGTGCATCGCGCGCTGATCGCCGCGCTTAAACTCGGCCCCGGCGGGATGCCGGACATCGGGGTCGGCGAACTCGCCGAAATCGCCGCGCGCATCTCCGCCGCCGAGCGCCGCGCGATGGCCGCCGAGCGCGAAACCGTCGACCGCCTGATCGCCGCGCATCTCGCGGATCAGATCGGCGCGCGCTTTTCGGCGCGGATTTCCGGCGTCACGCGCTCGGGTCTGTTCGTGCGGCTGCTCGAAACCGGCGCCGACGGCTTCGTGCCGGCCGCGACCCTGGGCCAGGACTATTTCGCCTATGACGAGGCCGCGCATTCCCTCACGTCGAAACGCTCGGGCCAAAGCTACCGCCTCGCCGACGTGATCGAGGTTCGGCTGGTCGAGGCGGCGCCCATCGCCGGCGCGCTGCGTTTCGAGATCGCGGCGACGGCTGGCGGCGGTCGGCCGGCGAGACAGAACGCGCGGGCCAAACCGGCGCCGCGCGGCCCGAAGCGACCGCGCCGGGCGCGATGATCGCGCGCGGGAACGGAGTCGATCCAGGCCAAGCGCGAATTCGCGGCGAAGGCCGTTTCGCGCCGCAATGTCGCCGAAGTTTCTCACAAAAAGCCGTGTGCTGATTTCGCGAATTTCCGCTTAGGCGTTTCGTTCCGGCGAAAAATGCGCTAGGCGTCTTTCCGCCGCCGGGCGAACAGAGACGCTCCGCGGGTAAGCGCGATTCGTCCGTTTCCGGAAAACTTTGGTTTTTCCGACGCGGCGCTCGGGCCCGCTTCGCGGGCGCAAAGCGCGTGAGCGAGAGCTTGGCTCGCGGGACGACTAACGGGAGGCCTTGGAATGCCGTCTTATCTCGATCTTGCAGTGCTCGCGATCGTCCTGGTTTCCGCGATGCTTGCCTTGCTGCGAGGATTTACGCGCGAAACGCTGGCGATTCTCTCCTGGGTCGCGGCCGGCGCGGCCGCCTATTATTTTCATCCGCTTGCGCTCCCCTATATTCGCCCCCATGTGCCCAAGGAGAATATCGCGCAGGGCGTCGCCATCGCGGCGGTGTTTTTCGTGGCCTTGATCGTGGTCTCCATCATCACGGTCAAGGTATCGGATCTCATCCTGGATTCGAAAGTCGGCGCGCTCGACCGCACGCTGGGGTTCATTTTTGGCGCGGTGCGCGGTTTGCTTCTCGCGGTCGTCGCCTTTGCTTTTTACGGCTGGCTCGCGCCCGAGGCGAACCAGCCGACATGGGTGAAAAACGCGCGGATGAAGCCTATCCTCGAAGCCGGCGGCGACAAGCTGCGCGATCTCGTCCCGCAGGACGTAGACGCGCTGATCGCCAATCTGAAGCCCAAGAAGGGCGCGCCGGTCAACGAAGAGCCGCCGGCCGAAACCGAGGGCGACAACGACAAGCCGGCCGCGGACAAGAAGACCGAGGCTTCCCCGCAAGACTCCGCGCCGGCTCAATCCGCCGGCGCCAAGCCTAGCGATCCGGACAAGGTGAATTCGCTGCTTTCCGGCGCGAAGCCGGCGACCAAGACCAGATGAGGCGCAAGGCGCGCGCGCCGCGCAACGAGAGGACTTTCGCGATGAATCGTTCGCCCGACGGCGAGGTCGACCACGAACAATCGCGGTCTCCAACCGGTCCCGACGAGGACCGGCTGCGCGAATATTGCGGCGTATTCGGCATTTTCGACCACCCCGACGCCGCGGTGTGCACCGCTCTCGGCCTGCACGCGCTTCAGCATCGCGGACAGGAGGCGGCGGGCATCGTCTCCTTCGACGGCTCGCGTTTTCACGCCGAGCGGCGACTTGGCCTCGTCGGCGATCACTTTTCCAAGGAAAGCACGATCAAGCGCCTGCCGGGCGCGTCGGCGGTCGGCCATGTGCGATACGCGACGACCGGCGAGACGATCCTGCGCAATGTCCAGCCGCTGTTCGCCGAGCTGAACTCCGGTGGCTTCGCGGTCGGCCACAACGGAAATCTGACCAATGCGCAAACGCTGCGTCGCGAACTCATCGGCGAGGGCGCGATCTTCCAATCCACGTCCGACACCGAGGTCATTCTCCATCTCGTCGCCCGCAGCCGCAAGACCAAGCTGGTCGAGCGCTTCATCGAGGCGGTGCGGCAGATCGAGGGCGCCTATGCGCTGGTCGCGCTGACCAATCTCAAGCTGATCGGCGCGCGCGACCCCCTGGGGATTCGCCCCTTGGTGATCGGCGAACTCGAAGGCAGATATATCCTGGCCTCCGAAACCTGCGCGCTCGACATTCTCGGCGCGCGCTTCGTGCGCGATGTCGAGAACGGCGAGATCGTGGTGATCTCGGAAGACGGAATCGAAAGCATAAAGCCGTTTCCCAAGCAGGCGATGCGGCCCTGCATCTTCGAATATATTTATTTCGCGCGCCCCGACTCCATCGTGCATGGACGCCCCGTCTACGACGTGCGCAAGGCGATGGGCGCGCAGCTCGCCCGCGAACGCAAGATCGACGCCGATGTCGTGGTGCCGGTCCCCGATTCCGGCGTGCCGGCGGCGCTCGGCTATTCGCGCGAGGCGGGCATTCCCTTTGAACTGGGCATCATCCGCAACCATTATGTCGGCAGAACCTTCATCCAGCCGACGCAATCGGTGCGCGAGATCGGCGTGCGCTTGAAGCACAGCGCCAACCGCTCTGTCGTCGAAGGCAAGCGGGTCATTCTGATCGACGACTCCATCGTGCGCGGGACGACCTCCGTGAAAATCGTGCAGATGATGCGCGACGCCGGCGCGACCGAGGTGCATTTCCTGATCTCGTCGCCGCCGATCACCCATCCCGATTATTACGGCATCGACACGCCGCAAAAGGACAAGCTGCTCGCGGCGACGCACAGTCTCGAGGAAATGCGGGCCTGGATCGGCTCCGACTCGCTGGCCTTCCTGTCCATCGACGGCATTTATCGCGCGATGGGCGAGCCCGGGCGCAACAACCGGGCGCCGCAGTTCACCGATCATTGCTTCACCGGCGACTATCCGACGGCCCTCACCGATCTTGGGGCGGAGAACCGCGCGCAGCTGTCGCTGCTGGCGGAGGCGAGTTGAGGCGACGAAGAAAACGCATGGCTCCCCGGATTTCGTGACCGCATGACCTCCCCATCCGCCCGCATCGCGCTCGTCACCGGAGCCTCGCGCGGGATTGGCCGCGCCATGGCGCTCGCCCTCGCGCGGCGGGGGGCCCATGTCGTGGCGCTCGCCCGCACGCAGGGCGCGCTCGACGAACTCGACGACGAGATCGGCGCGATGGGCGGCCAGGCGACGCTGGTCCCGTGCGACCTCGCCGACTTCGACGCGCTCGACCGGCTCGGCGCCGCCTTGTTCGACCGTTTCGGCCGGCTCGACGTTCTCGTGGGAAATGGCGGGATTTTGGGGCCGCTCACGCCGCTGGCCCATGCCGATCCGAAGGATTGGAACAAGGTGATGGCGGTCAACGTCACCGCCAATTGGCGGTTGATCCGCTCGCTGGACCCCTTGCTGCGGGCTTCAAGCGCCGGACGCGCGCTGTTCATCACCTCGGGCGCGGCGCATCGCGCGCGCATGAAACCCTATTGGGGCCCCTACGCTGTCTCGAAAGCCGCGCTTGAGGCTATCGCCCGCACTTATGCGGCGGAGAACATTTTCATGGTCTGTGGCGATAGCCTGAGTTGTCGAGGTAATTTTCGCACTCGTGAGGTTTGAATTTGGTGAGCGCGTCGGCGATGGCGTCGATCAGCGCTTCGAGGGTTCGCGCCGCGGCTTTTCGGAGCAGCGCCTTGAGTTTGGCGAAGAACTGTTCGATCAGATTCAGATCGGGGCTGTAGGGCGGCAAATAGCGCAGTCTCGCCCCGGTCTTTTCGATCGCCGCTTTGACGCCGGCGACCTTGTGGCTCGACAGATTGTCCATGACAACGATGTCGCCTTCATGCAGTGTCGGCGCGAGAAATTGCTCCACCCACGCGCGAAATGTTTCGCCGTTCATCGGTCCGTCGAACACGCAAGGCGCCGTGATTTGATCATGGCGCAACGCGCCGACGAAAGTCGTCGTCTTCCAATGACCGAACGGACATCGACACGAGCCGTTCGCCGCGTGGACAGCGGCCGTAAAGACGCGTCATTTTAGTCGATGCGGTTTCGAAAACACTGGTTCGATTAAAGTCATGCTCGCCAATCCCGGCCCGCTGCGAACCCGCATGCGCGCGCTTGCCGCGGCTTTGCCACTTTTTTTGCTCAGCCCAAGCCGGCGCAACTGCTTCCACAGGCAGCCGACGCTGACCTTCGTCGCATGTTCGGCCAGGAACCAGTTTTGCAGTTCGACCAGTGTGATGTCGCGCTCCTCGGCCACCCGCGCCCGCAAGGCCGCTTCGAAAGGCGCGAGCTTTTGCGCCGGCCGCGACCGGAGGCGCGCGCGGTCGTCTCGCCCGTGGCGCGACGGCGACCGAGAGCCTTGTAAATATAAGAACACTGACCCGGCAAGACCGCCGCCGACGCTTCAAACGCCAAGGCCGCCATCCACTGCCGCAATCACACGCTCACGCAGGTCAGCGAATAAGGCGCGCCCATGGAAGCCTCCGCGTCGATTCGATATACGCCGAGAATCACAGTTCCACATCGCGGAGAACCCCAATCTATTCCATCAATCGTCAAAATCCGACTCTTGGAACCCTGTTTCAGGCTCTGAGCGGGGACGTTGTCGAAGTCGGTTACGCGCCAGAAGCGGATTTCCGCCGAGCGGGAAGGACGGCGTATTGGCCAGCTATCGGGGTTTGTAAAATCATATTCGGCGCACCAAATTTGGTGATATTTGCCGCCGCCTCCATTCGACTTGGAGAAAAATGGAGAAAAAGTTTCGAAGATCGCACGTGGTTAATTCTTACTTACGCGCTCTTTTCCTCGGAAGTCGCTGATTATCGGTGACGTCGCCAAGCTGCGCATTGCCGATTTTTAACGATTTTTAGAGAGTGTGGCTTTCTGGTGACAGCGTCGCCTGAAGATCCGTGATTTAATCACCGAGCTCGGCGAAGATGCCCCAAGCGCCCGCGACGAAACCGATCTGCGTATCGTTGCGTTGGAGGCTCGTTAAAATGAAACAGCGTGCTTTACTGCCTTCGCCTGAAGGCAACCATTCAGCGCCAATCATCGTCATTGAAAAGCGCGCCCTGATCAGAGAATCCTTGGCGCTTTGCCTTAGCAAGGAGTTCGGCTGTCCGGTGTTTTCCTTTCCGGACATCGACAGTTGGCAAAAGGCTTCGTCGGGTTCCGGCGCCCAGTTCATTTTGGTTAGCGCGCGGGAGAGCGATCACAAAGCGCTTCATGCGCTTGGCGCTTCAGAAATCGGCGCTAACGTAATGGTTTTGCCAGATGCGACCCATTTCGATGACATCGTGCGCAGTCTCAAACGCGGAGCCTTTGCGGAGCCCACCAACAAAGGCCTATGCCTATGAAGCGTCCTTTCCTCGGCGCGGGTCAGGCGGAACAATACCTGCCGGGGCGAAAACGCCGCCAGAAAGGACGAGTCGGATCGCGGCCAAAGTTTCATCCAATGTCGCGCTGGTGGGAATATAACCACGCGCCCCACAAGCAAAGCTCTTCGCGACGTTAACGGGGCAATCCACATCCGATATCACAATTGTGGGCGAATCATCACCCAAGCGCTTGAGCTGCGAAACTATTTCATTGCAATTGGATAGGTCCGAGCGAGCAGTCGTGTCGACGACTATAAATGCGGTGGTTTGTGTATACGGGGAACACCTCCAGTTATCTATGCCATTAAAGAGATGCGCGGAGCACAATAATTCGTCGCTGAATACGCGCGCTAGAGACTCCGTAAAGTACGAAATCTCGCCAATGACAATAATTGGTCGCAAACTGAAGCCCCCCATGCCCACATAACGCCAGTTAATTAAGAGAGGAGCGCTCCTTTTGGCGCTTGAGAGGCCTGGTGCATGCTGCCGTGTTAAACATATTGGCATGATGCTCGCGGGTCAATCGCCCATTCGATTGAAGTCAGGCCTAAACAAATATTTTAAAATTGCCATCTTTTTGATTAAAAATCGACGTTTTTAGTCCTGATGGATGGCGAGCACGCCAATCACATCAATTCAAGAGATACAAAGTTGTGCCGTTTGGCGACGCGGAAGGTTTACTGAATTAATGCAATAATGACTATGATGCATTTGTTATTATTGATACGCCTGCAAAAACTGACGCATATGAGCTCGGCGAAACAATTTCATGTTTGAAAGCGATAGGTCTGGTTGGGGTCATTCAACGCCTTGAGCTGCGGGGACGGGGCGACAGCAGCGCCCGTCTCGGCATTCGGGATCGAAATAATGGGGGCTGTTCCATTTGTTTGCGCACGAATGTTTATGGCTGCTTCCGTTCTATTCTTAACGTGCATCTTCTTCATAATATTGTGAACATGCACCTTTACGGTGCTTTCGCTGATACCCAACTCGAACGCGATAATTTTGTTGGTTTTGCCTTCCCCAATGGCGTTGGCCACGGCGTTCTCACGCGGGGAGAACCCTCGAATTTCTTGTCCGCCACTCGGCCAAGCGTTGGGGGCCGAACGGGTATTCAAAAAGCAGTCTGCAGGCACGAAAACACCCCCAGCAAGCACAATCCGCAACGCTGCGATGGTCACGTTCAACGATGTGTTGGTGGGAATATATCCACGAACGCCGCACGTGATATTCTCCGTGATATTATCGAAGTCCGGCGCATCCGAGAGAATAACTACGAAATGGCCGCTGCCTTTTTCACTAAGTTGACGGATATCGTCGCGATCGTAGCCTTCTCCGCTAAATATGATGAGCGACGCACGGATATCGACCGAAGCCTGCCAACTACCAATATTCTCGAATGAGGCTACAGCGCACGAAAGGCCTGTGCTAATGTTACGCGCAAGGCATTCTCGTAGAAGTGCTCGCTTTTCGATAAGCACGACATCCATCCCATGAGGGCTTTGTTTCCCAACGACACCGTCATTAACGTTTCCGTCCTCTATGCCTTCGCTCGTGATTGAAGTTGACGATGCAAAAGCTCCGTCAATATGCACGTTTCCGTATGCCATGATCAAAGTCCTTTACACTTACGGTAAGCCCCCGATGAGTCGCGAACGCCCGGATTCCGAAATTTACAAAAAATTCATATTTATATAACGCCACAGCTTACGTTCGGTTCCAATCGGCTTGGATGTGACCAAAAATCGCGCGCGTCCGCCACGTCCTCGGCCTTGGTGATAAGAAAGCATGAGTGTAGCCAAATTGTCTTGGCGGATTTGCTTAGGAAGGACAGGATAGTGGCTTGAGCATAAATCAAGAATTTCGTTCAAAGTACAAGCCATTGAAGATTCATGGTATTTTCTCTGCGAAACTCCGGTGCGGAACTGGTCGCCGATTTTGCAGCTTGGGCAGGGCCGAAAGGAGCGACCGGTTTGGGTCAATAGCGGTCTCGCGGCGACTGCTCGGGCCGTTCCAAATCGCGCCAAAACAGAGCGCGCTCGGCGCGGGAGGCGGCCGAGCCGCCGCTCCCGCGCCGATGCGAACCGTTTACTTCGTGATGAGATGACGATGCCTGAAGGGCGGCGGCGGCTGATCGGGAACGTAGGCGAGCGTCAGCCTCTCGATCCCGGCGGTGAGGCCGACGACCCGGGCCGCCCTCGACTTCCAGAGGCTGCAAGGAAACCGTGTTGTCGGAGCCGCCGACCAGCAAGGCGCCGCCTCCGCCCACGCCAGCCTTGACCGTGGTTTCGGGACCGGCGTAATCGCCCGCGAGCGCGCCCGGCCCGACATGCCCGGTCGCCGCCGCGACCAGCCAAACGATGTCGCCGGGGCCATTAATGGTCAGATTGGCCCCGACCTTGGTCAGCGTGCCGACGTAATGCGCGGGAGCCGCGCGTTCGTCGTCGCCTTGAAAAACGCAGTCCAACGTCTGATTTTCGACGATGACCGTGATGTTGTTGCCGGAAAATGGCATTGCAGCGCGCCCGCCCTTTCGCCCGCCGAGGCGACGCCTGGAGCGAACGTCGCCAAGAGAATCGCCCCACAAAGCGCTTGCGCGGCTCCCTTGCGTCTCAAATTCAATAAATTGCGCATACCAGCCCTCCATTTTTTCTTCAACGCGCCCCCGCCGCCCTCGGGACGCCAAAGGAATGACGCAAGCCAAGCCACGCCATCGGGCTAAACCTAATCCGCGATCTCCCGAAAACAAGCCGTGCGAGCGGTCAAGTCGACGTTTCAGGCCGCAAACCACCGCGACCGACCGTCGCGCTTCACGCCGCGCGGGGCGTTTCGCGCGCGATTCTTGATCCTTCGGGCGGAATCGGGCACAAGTCCTACAAAGGCTGAGCCGGTCCCGGCGCGAGTCGCCTGTTTTCTTCACGAAAGGTCGCCATGTCCGATAGTTTGCGCGTCGGCGTCGCCGGGGTTGGAACGGTTGGCGCGGCCGTCACGCGCCTGCTGGCGCGCCAGGCGGACGCTCTCGCCTCGCGCACGGGGCGCAAAATCGTCGTCACGGCGGTCTCGGCGCGCGACCCCGGCAAGGAGCGCGACGCCGATCTGGCCGGCTGCGAATTTTTCGCCGATCCGGTCGCGCTCGCCGCCTCGCCCAAGATCGACCTGTTCGTCGAGTTGATCGGCGGCGCCGAAGGGCCGGCGCGGGTCAGCGTCGAGACGGCGCTGGCGCACGGCAAATCCGTCGTCACCGCCAATAAGGCGCTGCTCGCCGCGCATGGCCTGGAACTCGCCGCGCTGGCCGAGGAAAAACATGTGGCGCTCGCCTTCGAGGCTTCGGTCGCCGGCGGCATTCCCATCGTCAAGACGCTGCGCGAGGGCCTCGCCGGCAATTCGATCGAGCGCGTTTACGGCATCCTCAACGGCACCTGCAATTACATCCTCTCGCGCATGGAGCGCGAGCAATTGTCGTTCGAGGAATGTCTCGCCGAAGCGCAGAAGCTCGGCTACGCCGAAGCCGATCCGACCTTCGACATCGGCGGCTTCGACACCGCGCATAAGCTCTCCATTCTCACCTCGCTGGCGTTCGGCGTGCGGATCGCGCCCGAGGCGATCGAGATCGAAGGCATAGAGCGCGTGTCGCTCGCCGACATAGCGGCGGCCGGCGAGCTCGGCTTTCGCATCAAGCTGCTCGGTGTCGCGCAGCGAACCGCCGAGGGCGTCGAACAGCGCGTGCATCCGACCATGGTGCGCAAGACCACCCCGATCGCCGAGGTGATGGGCGTGCTCAACGCCGTCACCATCGACGCGGACGCCGTGCACGAACTCACGCTGGTCGGCCCCGGCGCCGGCGGCGAGGCGACGGCCTCGGCTGTTGTCGCCGACATCGCCGACATCGCGAAGGGCGTGCGCTCCGCGCCGTTCGGCGTGCCCACCGCCGCGCTCGGCGAACTGCGCCGCGCGCCGACGCGCCACCACGAAGGCGGCTATTACATCCGCCTCTCCGTGCCCGACGTTCCCGGGGCCTTCGCGGGCATAGCGACGCGCATGGCGGAGCGCGGCATCTCGCTCGAAAGCATCATGCAACACGGCGGCGGGCGTCGAAGCTCGGACCGCGCGGCCCAAGGGACGGGCCGCCGACGCGCTGCGCAGCGTGATCCTGATCACCCACGCGACGAGCGAATATCTGGTGCGCGAGGCGCTTGACGCGATCTACGCCGACGGCGTCATCGACGCGCCCGCGCAGGTCATCCGCATCGAGCGCGAATAGCGCCACGTCGGAAGGAAAGCCCTTGCCGCTGACGCCGATCGTCGACGAAAAATCCATCGAACGCTTCCTGGCGTTGGCCCTCGCGCGCGTCACCGAACGCGCGGCCGTCGCGGCGGCGCGCCTGCGCGGACGCGGCGACGAAATGGCCGCCGACGAGGCCGCGGCGCTCGCCATGCGCGCGGAAATGGAGCGGCTGCCATTTCGCGGACGCGTCGTCATCGGCGAGGACGAGCACGCCGCCGCGATGTTCGTCGGCGAGGAAATCGGCGAAGGCGAAGGTCCGCTGCTCGACCTCGCCGTCGCGCCCCTGGAGGGCGCGACGCTCTGCGCGAAGGACATGCCCGGCGCGATTTCCGTCGTCGCGATAGCGAACGCCGGCTCCCTGCTCCACGCGCCCGACGTCTACATGGACAAAATCGCCATTGGTCCCGGCTATCCGCAGGGCCTTGTCGACCTCGACCGGGAGCCCGGCGAAAACATCGCGGCGCTGGCGCGCGCCAAGAACGTCAACGACAGCGACATCGTCGTCTGCATTCTCGAGCGTCCGCGCCATGCAGAACTGATCGCCAAATGCCGCCGGGCGGGAGCCAGCGTGCGGCTGATTTCCGACGGCGACGTGGCCGGCGTCATCTTCACCACGCACCCGGCGCAAACGGGCGTCGATATGTATCTTGGCCGGGGCGGAGCGCCGGAAGGCGTCTTGGCGGCGGGAGCGCTACGCTGCGTGGGCGGACAAATGCAGGGGCGCCTCGTGCTCGACACGCACGCCAAAATCGCGCGAGCCGCCATGATGGGGATCTCGGATCCGCACAAAAAATACGATATGCGCGATCTCGTCAGCGGCGATGCGATCGTCTGCGCGACCGGCGTCACCGATGGCCCGCTCGTCGCCGGCGTCGATTTCGGCGGAAGCATGATCACGACCGAGACGGTCGTCTATCACTCTTTCACCGGAACGGTGCGCCGCATTCGCGCCGAGCACCACGCCGGGAAGATGCAGGACTAAGCCGCGCGAAGAGTCGCGGGCCGCGGCGGCGCGTTCGACCCGCAAGGCGAGTTGAACGCGCGAACTATTCAAGGCCTCAATATTGAGGATGCGGCGTGTCCTTGCCGCGCGGCGGCAGGATCGGATATTCGATCCTTGGCTGATCGCCGGTAAGCGCGCCGAGGAAGGCGACGATCGCGCCCGTTTGATCGGGCGTCAGCGTCTCGTTGAGCTGATCCGCCGCCATCAGATTGACGGCCTCCTCCAAAGTCCAGACCTGTCCGGTGTGGAAATACGGCGCCCGCAACGCGACATTGCGGAGCGGAGCCGCGCGAAACACGAAATCGTCAGAGCCGCTTTTGGTGACCGCGCTACGCCCCTTGTCGGCGGCGGGTCGGATCAACTCGCTGGGGCTTTGCGCGACGCCGAACGGGAAATAAGCCGCGCCGCCAAGGTTCACGCCGCCGTGACAGCCGGCGCAGCCCTTATCGATAAAGAGCCGCAGGCCCGTCTTCTCCAGGTCGCTGAGCGCGCTGGCGTCGCCCTTGAGAAAATGGTCGAAGCGCGCGTTCGGCGTGATCAGCGTCGTCTCGAAGGCCTCGATCGACTTCGCCATGTTGTCGAAGGACACCGGCGCCGGGTCGTTCGGGAAAGCCTTTTGGAATTCGGCGACATAGGCGGGAATGCTGCGCAGCGTCGCCTCGACGGCGGCCGGCGTGTTGTTCATCTCGACGCTCGCCTGCACCGGTCCCTTGGCCTGCGCCTTGAGATCCTCGGCGCGGCCGTCCCAGAACTGCGCGACGTTGAATACCGCGTTCAACACGGTCGGCGCGCGGCGCGGACCTTTTTGCCAGCCGTGACCGACGGAGGTCGGGCCGGCGTCGACGCCGCCGGTGCTCAGATTGTGGCAGGTCGCGCAGCTGAGCAGCTGGCTCTTCGAAAGACGCGGCTCGAAAAACAGCTTGCGGCCCAATTCGACCTTGGCGGGCGTGACCTCGTTGTTTTTCACTTGCGCCGCGACGAGGGAAGACTCGATCGGCTGGAAGACGGCCGCGGCGTCATGCTGCAGATCGCTCGCGGCGGCCGCGAGAGGAAATAGGAAAATCGCGCTCAACGACGCGATCCATGACCGTGACATGTGTTTCTCCTAGAAGATTTTCCGCCAAGATGATTGACGTGGGTTGTGCGCCGCGAGCCGCGACGGCCGCGCCAGCCAAGTAACACAGAGAAAGCGCGACGGCAAAGTCAAGCATACGCTGTCAATGTAGGAATTTTGTTTTAAATACAGCTTCGTCTGTCATAAGCCTGACTTAAGCGTCTGGCAGCTTCCACCCAGCGGCGCTCCGGCGGACCGACGCCCGCACTAAATATTCCCGGTGGCGTTTCCGCCGAGGATATTGCGTCGCACAATTTCATGCGCGGCTTATTCGGTTTCATATCGCCGCAACTCTTCACTCGTTGCGAACAATGCTTGCCAGGATTGCTAAAGCAAGGCAGGATAGCCGTCGACGCGGACAAGGAGCGACCTGGAGCAATATCAGGCGCCATCAGTCAAAAAACGAGGCGGAGCAATCCGCCCTCGGCCAAGCGGAGGGGCGAGGATGACCAAGCGCATGCAGTGGGGAGCGCTTCTCATGGCGCTTGTCGGTTTTACCGCCGTCGCCGCGGGGCGAAGCGCCGCGGAGCCGCTCGGTTTGCCCCCCGTTCCGATCCCCGCCGACAATCCGCAAACGCCCGAGAAAATCGCGCTGGGCGACAAGCTCTTCCACGACGCCCGCTTCTCGGGCGACGGGACGGTCAGTTGCAGCACCTGCCACGCCAACGAAAAGGCCTTCACCGACGGCCCGCGCAAGACCTCGCGCGGCATCCGCGGCCAGTTCGGAACGCGCAACGCGCCGACGGTCGTCAACTCGGCCTATTTCCATCTGCTGTTTTGGGATGGACGCGCCACTTCGCTCGAGGATCAGTCGCAAAATCCCCCGCTCAACCCTATCGAAATGGGCCTGACATCCTTCGAGCCCATCCTCAAGGTCGTGCGCGAGGACCCGGCTTACGTCGAAGCGTTCAAGAAAGTCTTCAACGCGACCGGCGCCGGGATCACGATGGAGCATGTGAAAAAGGCCATCGGCAGCTATGAGCGCACGCTGATCTCTGGCAATTCGCCGTTCGACCGCTGGTATTTCCACCATGACGCCACGGCGATCAACGACGCGGCGAAGCGCGGCTTCGAGGTGTTCGTCGGCCAGGGGCGCTGCGTCTCCTGCCATGTGATCGAGCAAGACCAGGCCCTGTTCACCGACAATCGGTTCCACAACATCGGCGTCGGCATCAACAAGATCCAGGCCGACACGCCAAGGCTGGCGGCGGAGTTCCTGAAGGCCAAGGCCGCCGGCGCCTCGGTCGACAAGGCGGTTTTGTCGGACCCCAAGACCTCGGATCTCGGCCGTTTCGCGGTGACGACGCATTTCGACGAAATCGGCGCCTTCAAGACCTCGACGCTGCGCAACATAGCGGTGACCGGCCCCTATATGCACGACGGCTCGCTCAAGACGCTGAGGGATGTCGTCAAGCATTATAACGACGGCGGCAAGAGCGCCGGCGATCCCTTCCGATCAACCCCTATCTCTCGGGCGGCATTCGTCCCTTGAATCTCTCCGACCAGCAAATGGACGATCTCGTGGCCTTCATGGAGACATTGACGAGCCCCGCCTATGTCAACGCCAAGACGAAGGAAGGCGACGCGGCGCCATGAGCCGGCGCCGCATCCTCGAAGCCGGTTCGAAAAACAAAAAGATGCGCCGCGAAACAAACGCGCGAGCGGGAGGATCAAATCCATGAGCAAATTGATCACGAGACGAAGCGTGATGGCGGCGGGCGCGGCCGGCGCCGTCGGAACGCTGACGACGCTTCCCATCAGCATGGTGCGCCTCGCCTTCGGCGGCACGCGCGACGACTTCACCTTCACCTATATTTCCGACGCGCACATCCAGCAGATCAAGGGCGCGAGCTTCGTGCGCAACTGGGACATGGGCCTTAAGCGCGCGGTGGCGGAAGCCAATCTGGTCCAGCCGGAATCGGATTTCGTCATGTTCGGCGGCGACCTCGCGCAGCTCGGCAAGAAGGACGAACTCGATCACGGCGCGGAGATTCTCTCCCATCTCTCGCCCAAGCTGCATTGCGTCATGGGCGAGCACGACTATTACCTCGACCTTGGCGAATATTGGAGCAAGCTCTACGGCCCGCAATATTACAGCTTCGACCATAAGGGCGTGCATTTCGTCGTTCTGAACTCGATCCTGACGACCGACGAATGGACCTTCCATCGCTGGCCGTCCGCCGAGCAACGCATGCAGGAGATGGCCGGTCTGGACAATCCCAACGGCTCGCCGTTCATGGTCGGCGAAAAGCAGCGCGCTTGGCTCAAGGAAGACCTCGCGAAAATCTCCCACGAGACGCCGATCGTCGTGTTCTCGCATTCGCCGCTGCAAAAAATCTACAAGGGCTGGAATTTCTGGACCGACGACGCCGAAGAGGTGCAGGCGTTGCTGCAGCCCTTCAATTCCGTCAACGTGATCTACGGCCACGTGCATCAGATTCAGTACAACCAGATCGGCAACATCTCCTTCAATTCGGTGATGGCGACGGCCTGGCCCTGGCCCTATCCGCAGAGCTACGCGCAGGCGGAAAGCCATCTGCCCGTGCTCACCGTGCCGATGAACCGCGGCGACCCCTTCTTCGAGCGCGACGCGACCGGCTGGCAGTTGATCGACGTGAACTCCGGGCGCGTCGCGGCGCGCTACCAGCTTTGGGACAACGATCCGCGCACCGTCGCCTTCGATCACAAACAAGGAAGGCCGGTCGATCTCGCCTTTCAGGACCCGACCAATCGCCGTCCCCCACAAACCCATTTTTGATCAGGAGCCGACGATGCGTCGCACCCTCGCCGTCCTCGCCATCGGATTTTCGCTCTCCGCGCTGAACGCGCGGGCGGATGAATTCACCAAGGCCGACACCGACCGCTGGGAAAAGGAATATCTGTCCGTCGTCGCCGAGGGCCGCGCGCTGTGGACCAGCGGCGCGCTCGGAACCAATGGCGTCGCCTGCGGGCAATGCCATCCCAACGCCGCCAACACGCATCCCGAGACCTACCCGAAATTCCAAAAGCAATTGGGCAAGGTCGCGCAGCTGTTCGAGATGGTGAACTGGTGCCTGAAGAATCCGCTGGAGGGCAAGCCGCTCGCCGCCGACGATCCGAAGATGACCGCGATCATCTCCTATGTGAACCAAGAGCGGCGCGGCGTTAAACTGGCGCCGGGGACGCATTAGCCCAGCCTCGCCAGAGAGTGGTTCCGTTTCAGTTTGGACCGGAAAAACTCTGAATTCCATTGATTTGTCCGGCTTTCTTCACGCAAACCGGAATCTGCTTCGCTCGAAAGCACACTAGACCGCTCGCCGTCCAGGCGCGCCGAGCGATCGAGACGAACAGCAGCATCGTCGCCAGCGCGCCGAACGGCAGCGGAAGCGCCGTGGCGATCGGCCGCGCCATTAGCGGCGCGATGAAGGCCAGCGCCAGGATGGACTTCTCGAACGGCTCGAAGCCTTTGTCGCGCCCCAGCGCGACGAGCAGCGCCAGCGCCGGCGCCAGCGCCATCATGTCGTAGTCGAGACAATAAGGCGTCGTGAGCAGCGTCGCGACCAGCGTCGCGGCGATTTTGGCGCGCGGATCGGCGTTCGAGCGCCACAGCCGCGCCAGCGCGGCGATCACCGCGAGCGTCGCCGTCGTCTGAATCGCGTAGGCCGTCGCGACATCGCCACCGATCAGCCGCACGCCGGCGAATATGCTCTGGATTTTTGCAAACCCCGCCGCGCCCTGCTCGACGACGATCCGCCGGGTGAAGTCGAGCCCGTCGAAGAACGCCTGCCAGCTTTGGGCGCCAAACGCGGCGACGCTGAGCAGCGTCATCAGCGCCAGCGTCGCGGCGGCGGCGGCGAGCGCGCGCCAGCGCCGATCGAGGATCAGCGCCAGTGGGAGGACCAGCGCGAATTGCGGCTTATAGGCGAGCAGCGCGAACAGCGCGCCGGCGAGCAGCGGGCGGCGCTCCAGCGCCAGAAAGCCGCCGCCCAGCAGCGCCGCGGTGAGAAAGCCGTTCTGGCCATGTTCGAGATTGATCAGGGCGGCCGGAAAGGCCAGCGCCGCGAGCAGCATCAGCGGGACGCGCAGGCCCTCGCGGCGCGCGACGGCGGCGATCATCGCAAGATAGGCGGTGAGCGTCGACGCCTGCCAAAGCAGCAACGCCTGAAGATAGGGCAGACGCGCCAGCAGCGCCGCCGGCCCGAGGAAATAGGGCGGATAGTGCCAGCCATAGACCGCCGCCTCGGGGCCAAATTCGGCGCGCTGCTCGGCGATGTGGCGCGCGATGTCGAAGGGCTCTTCGGAACGCCCGCGCAAAACTTCGCCGCCGGCCACCCAGACCTGCGAAAAATCCGTGCCGAGCTGGTTGTGGTCCGGCCGCATCCGGTCGTGCGTTTGCGCGAGCATCGCGCCGATCGAGACGACCGAGGCCGCCAGCAGCAACAGGCAGTAGAAGCGCATCCGCTCCGCCGTCAGCCAGCCGCCGCTTTTCGCCTGAGCCAGTATGGTGTGCATTGTCTCGACGTTCCTTGTCGCGAGCCGCCTGCGCGCTGCGTCGTCAGCCTAGCTCTATGCCGGTTAAGGCGCCGGAAACGGCGGGGCGCGCCGGCAAAGGGTCAAAGCTCCACCGCCCTGCCCGACAGCCGCCGATATTCGCCGAGCGCATAGCGGTCGGTCATGCCGGCGATATAATCCGCGACGACGCGCGCGCGCGTCTCCAGCTCCGCCTTTTTCGGCGAGTTCGGCCCATTCGCGCGGCATCAGGCGCGGGTTCGCCATGAAGGCGGGAAACAGGAATGAAATCGCCTCGCGCGCCTGCTCCCAGACGCTCATGACTTTCGCGTGGCGATACATATGCTCGAACAAAAATTGCTTCACCTCGCGCTCGGCTTGCGCCATGGCTGGCGAAAACCCCACCAGCGCGGCGCCTGCTCGCGGATGTCTTGCGCGCTTTTCGGCGCGGCGCGGGCGATCCGCGCCCGCGACTCGTCGATCGCGTCCTCGACGAAGCGGGTGATGACGCGGCGCGTCAGTTCGTGGATCACCCTTTGCCGTTCGAGACCCGGATAGAGAGCGGCGACTTCGGCCAGCAGCCCGCCGGTGAAACCGACGCCGGCGATGTCCTCCAGTTCGAACAGGCCGGCGCGCAGCCCGTCGTCGATGTCGTGAGCGTTATAGGCGATGTCGTCGGCGACCGCCGCCGCCTGCGCCTCGGCGCTGGAAAACAGCGTCAGCTCCAGCGGAAACAGCGCGTCGAATTCGAGAATATAGGGGTCGATCCGCCGCTTTGCCGCCGGCCCCGCCGGCGGACCATTGTGTTTGACCAGCCCTTCCAGGGTCTCCCAGGAGAGATCCAGCCCGTCGTAGCGCGCATAACGGCGCTCCAGCTTCGTCACGACGCGCAAGGCCTGGGCGTTGTGGTCGAAGCCGCCGAAATCCGCCATGCAGTCGGTCAGCGCGCCCTCCCCCGCGTGGCCAAAGGGCGTGTGGCCGAGATCATGGGCTAGCGCCACCGCCTCGGCGAGGTCTTCGTCGAGCGCCAGCGCCCGCGCCAACGCCCGCGCGATCTGCCCGACCTCGATGGTGTGGGTCAGCCGCGTGCGAAAATGATCGCCGTCGAGCGGAACGAACACCTGCGTCTTATGGGCGAGGCGGCGAAAGGCGGTCGAATGCAGAATCCGGTCGCGGTCGCGCTGAAACTCGCTGCGCGTGCGCGACGGCGCCTCCTCGATGAGCCGCCCGCGCGAGCGCGTCGCATCGCAGGCGTAAGGCGCCAGAGGCGGGCGGATAGCCAAGGAAAAACTCCCGTCATTGAAAGACCATCGAGGCGCGCCTATGATAAACGTAATTTGACGCGGGCGGCGAAGCGCCCGCGATATTTTCGCGCGATCCAGCGGCCGGAAAGGAACAAGACACATGAGCGGCGCACAGACGACGACCCGAGTCGAACTCAGCGGAAGCGGCGGCTCGGCAAATCGCGGGCATTCTCGCCAACGAAGCGCCCGGCGCGGTGTTTCGGCGTCGGCGTCGACGGCGGCGGCTGCTCGGGTTTCAAATATTCCTTCGCCGTGGACCCCGCGCCGGGCGCCAATGATCTTTTGCTCGAACAGGGCGCCGCGCAACTCGTCGTGGACGAGACGTCGCTGGCCTATCTGCAAGGCGCCCGCATCGATTTCGTCGACGATCTGATGGGCCAGGCCTTTCGCGTCGAAAATCCCAACGCTTCGTCCTCCTGCGGCTGCGGCGTCAGTTTTTCCGTCTAAATTCCCCGGCCGCCGGGGAGCGGTCTATCGCGGAGCGAAGCCTTGGACGCGCTGTTCATCGGTCACGCCTATATCGACGTCAGCATGATCGCCGACGCCCTGCCCCACGGCGACGAAAAGACCGTCGCGAAGGACTATGCGGTGTCCTTTGGCGGCAATTCGGCGACGGCGGCCTTCGCCTGCGCCAAGCTCGGCCAATCGCCCGATCTGCTGATCCCCGTCGCGCGCGACTGGCTCGCGCATATGTTCTTGGATATGGCGGCGACCTATGGGCTGCGCGTCCACTCGCGCCGCGTGGCGCGAAGCTCGCTGTCCTTCGTGTTTCCCCACCACGGCCAGCGCGCGATACTTCGCGCCCGCGACGACACTTATCTCCAGTCCTTCCCGCGCCTCGATCTTACCAGCACTAGACTGCTGCATCTCGACGGCCATATGGGCGACGCCGCGCTCTATTACGCCAAGGCCGCGCGCGAAAAAGGCGTGCTGGTGTCGCTCGACGGCGGCGCCTTGCGCCCCGGCCTGCTGGAGTTACTGAACTTTGTCGACGTGGCGATCGTCGCGAAGGATTTGTGCCGCCAGATGTCGCTGTCGGAATTGGAGATGCTGGCCTTTCTCAAGGAGAAGGGCTGCCGCGTCGGCGGCGTCACCAATGGCGAAAAGGGACTGCTCTGGTACGACTTGAATGGAGACACGCAAAACTTGCCGGCGGTGCATGTGCCGGCCGAAAAAGTCGTCGACACCTCGGGCGCGGGCGACGTGTTCCATGGCGCCTATTGCGCGTCCTTTCTGGATGACCCGACGGCGCCCTGGCGCGAGCATTTCGAATTCGCCAACGCCGCCTCGTCGCATAAGGTTCAACATCTCGGCAATGAGGCCGGCCTGCCCTCCCGTTCCGACATCGCGCTGGCGCGCCGGCATCTCGCGACCGGCGATGTGAGCCCGGCGCGCGGCCGCGTCACCGCGGTTTGATCAGCAGTATTTCATAGGGAATATCGAAGAAATCCGGCGCCGCGCATCGTTTCGTCTCGCCGCCGCGCAACAGGATTTCGGGAATCCACGCCGATCCCAGTCCCGCCTTGACCTGCGCGAGCAAAGCCTCCGCCGAGGCGCTCTCGCAGACGGGCGATTCCTGAATTTGGATTCCGATGCCGCTCCAGCATGGCGGCGATTTGCGCGCCATAAGTCGTGCCGGGCGTATAGACCATCACGGGGCCGCGCAGTTTCTTCTGGACCAAGGCCACCGGGCGCCGTTGCGTCGCGCCGGCCACGAGCATTAGGCGATCCCGCCCAATTTCCAGCGTCGTCAACCCCGCCAAGGCTTCGTCGCCGCCAAAATGCGGGATCAGGCCCATGTCGGCGTGCCCGCGCCTGACCGCCTCCAGACAGCCGGAAATCGACGCGACGATCAGCGAATAATTCTCCAATTTGTTTTCCGCCAGCCACGTCGAGAGGAATGACGCGGCGAGCGTGTTGGTCGTGTAAATGCGCAGCGATTTCTTGAAATGGCTGGACGCGCTCAACACCGCGCGGCGCGCGTCGAAAATGTCCTCGCGCAGCCGATGCGCGCGCGTCAGGAACTGCTCTCCGGCGGGCGTGAGATCCACCGGGCGCCGCTCGCGATAAAACAGCGGCGCGCCGAGCCATTCCTCAAGCCGCCGCATTCGACGGCTATAAGCGGATTGCGTCGTGCAACGCGCCTCCGCCGCGCGCGTGAAATTGCGCGTCTGGCACAAAGCGAGGAAATCGTCGATCCATTGCAGCTCCATGATGCATAAAATGCATCATTGCATCGCAAACGACAATTGGATTTTCGCCGCTCGCCGCGCTTTAAATAGCTTCGACGCAAGGGAACGAGGAGGCGACGATGAACAGCGCGAATGGCGTTCTGGAGTTGTCGGAGAATTGCGTCAACTCCAACCACTTGCCGAGAAGCGTCCTGCTTCGCGGCGCGCCCTCGGCCGAGACGATCAGGCGCGGCGGCCGGCCTCGGACATGTACGAGTTCGAAGTCATCGCGGAAAACGCGGCCTACAGGAAAGGCGAGCGCTTCTATCTGACGCCCTCGCAAGCCAAACGCGCTTATTTCGCGGATCGGCGCATGTCCTAGGTTCGGGCGCGGCGGGACTTCCCGCATTAATCAGCACTCGCGCGATACTGCTGCCAACCCTGTTATTAAAAGATTAAGTGGCATATGGCTTGCTTGAGACGTCAGTCGCTCCATTGATTCAGATAATGAAGGAGAGCTCCGATGGCGTCGCGCGATTTCTGTCGAATGATCGAGGGCTATGGGCTCACGACCGCGAATATCTTCTATCGTCTTCCCGACTATCCGGCGATCGTTCAATCCTATGTCTGGCAGGAATACGACCTGCATCCGGACTTCCCCGAGCTGCACAAGTTTCTCCACTTCTGGTCGAGGAGTCTGGACGGCAAGCTTCACTCGGTGTTGGTGGCGCATGCGAGGCTCATTCGCCCCGCCGAAATTTCGATGGTGGACGCCGAATTCAGATTGCACTGAGCGCCTACAGGCCGCCGCCCGTCCATGCCGATCCGGTGCATGAGGTAGCACAGGCAGTCCAGACGGATCGCGTTGGGGTCCTGCGTCAGCATGGCGGGCGTCGCGCCTTGGACGCAGCCTCATCTCGCCGCCAGAATAGTCGAAATACTCCCGCGGCGCGTGGCCGCCGTCTCCCGGCGCGAGTTCCAGTCGCGCGCCGGCCGCGCCAAGCCTTCCAAAACTCTCGCCGGACGGCAAGATCGCTGAAGTTCAATCGGTCGATGTCCGAACGGAATTGAAAATCGGCGGGCGAGCCATCGAAGGAGAAGCTGGCGCCCGGCGGGGTTTTCACAATGGCGAAGGTGCGCAGCAAATCGACGTCCCGCGGCGCCGGCGGATGGTCGGGCAAATCCGCGATCGAAAGCGCCGCCTCGATCAACTGGGCGGCATGGGTGGAACCAGAGCCGCCCCCGGTCTTACCGCATTCGACGGTGATCGCCGGACATAGATTCGCGAAGGCGCGGGCCTGCACGCCGAGCGGACGCTCGAAATTCACGACGATGCGCGAAAACAGCTGGGCGAGCGCGACGAATTGGGGCTCGAGGCGCGTCACGCAAGCATAATGCGGGTTGAAGCCCGTGTTGTTGTGGATGTCGAGGCTGGCGAAGGGCCGCCGCCGCGCCACGTAATCATAGACCCATCGCGCCATGCGCGCCTCGGGCGCGTCAGGCGTCGCGGTCCCCGGCCAGACGCGGTTGAAGTCATGCTGACCGGGCAATGTGCGCAGATTTTGGGCGGCGGCCCGCACATTGCCAACGAACAACAGCAGGGCGCGCGGCAATTCCCGCGACGACCAGCGCCGCAGCGCCTCCTGCGCGGCGACAAGCCCGCTGTCCTCATTGCCGTGCAGCAGCGCCGAGACGAATAGCGGCCGGGGATCGCGGCCCGGAAGATCGAGCAACGTCGGCCCCGGCAGAACATCGGCGAGCCTCGCCGCCGGACAATCCAGGAAGCCTTGCGGAACATGGTCGAAGACGGCGCAAATCTCGTCGCTCACTTTTGCTCTCACGGATCCCATTCATGCGCCGGCGCGCCGGCGCGTTGTCTTTCGCAATAATCGGCCATGAGGGGAAGGACGTTGCCGCCATGCGCCGCGAAGGCCTCGCGCTGCCACGCCGCGCCGGTTCGCCCCGAACGCACGCGCGCCTCGACGATATCTAGCCGGCGACCCTGGTTTCGGTCGAGGCCAAATCGCGGCAGGGCGCTCCGCGCCGCCGGCAGCAGCCGCTCGAGCAATAGGCGCTCGGCCGTGATTTTGCCCTCGCCCGGCCAGATCAATTCGGCGGCGAGACCCTGGCGCGCCGCGGCGTAAAAATTCGTCGCCGCGTCCGCGAAGGCGAGGCCGCCCGCGCCGTTGCCGCCGAGGTCGACGAGATGGCGTATGAGCCCCAGATACAGCGCGGTGTTGGCCATCATGTCGGCGATGGTGGGGCCGGCCGGCAGTATGCGGTGCTCGATGCGAAGATGCGGCGCGCCATCGGCGTCAAAGCCGACGAGCGGACGATTCCAGCGCCAGATCGTGCCGTTATGCAGGCGCAAATGACGCAACGCCTCCGGCGCTTCGTCGAAGGAGATCGGCAAAAGCGGCGGATGGTCGCGCAGATTCTCCTCGAAAATTTCGAGGCAGGAGCGTTCGAGATAACTCGATCCCATGCTCACGCGGCGGGGCCCGACATGGACGCCCGGCACGTCCACCGCCTGTTCGAACAGCGGAATGCGCGTCTCCTCCCACAGGCGCTTGCCGAACAGCAAGGGCGAGTTGCCGCAGGCGGCGAGCAACGGGCCGGAGGCCGCGACCGAGGCGTTGTAGTAGACGCGCGGCGAGATCGGCGGGAACCTGCAAATGAATTTGAAAGGACGTCGTCGCCGCCTCCAGCATCACGTCGCGATGTTCGCAGACGAGATGGTCGCGGCCCTCGATATCGACGCGCAGCGGACGCCCGCGCCGCAGGCGCAGCACCTCCTTGTTCAATGCGTAATAGCGATTGAGCGGTGAAATATTGGCGAGCGTCAAATCCTCGTCGCGGATCGTCGGCAGCGTGCCGATCATCACCATATTGGCGCCGAGCCCATGAGCGACGGCGTTGCATTGGCCCCAAAGCCGTGACAGCGCCACTTCCGCGCGGTCGAGCGTATCCGCCCCAAGCGCCAATGGTTCGCTGTTCAGTTCGACATTAAAGCGCGAAAGCTCGGGAACGACCAGCGGATTGCCCAGCGCTTCGAGCAGGCGCTGATTGATCGGCGCGGGAAAGAAATTGTGATCGACGATCCAGGCCTCGATCTCGAAGCCAAGCGAAAATCCCCCACGCGAAAAACGCGCTTGCGCGAACATGGCGCGCGCGAGCTCCGTCTCGTCCGCGAGGCGGCGCGCGAACGATGAGAAATCTTCGGCGCCAAAGCCGGCGGCTCGCGATTTCGTCGCCCATGCGCCTCCTTGGAAATCCTGTCGCGGATACAAACGCATCGCACGCGCGCGGCGCCCGCGCCACTGGACAAAGCGTCGCGACGCCGGCGCTCCCGAAAGGCTTTGCCCTCGAATCTATCCGCCGCGCGACGCCTTCCATTTGATCGAACAGCCGATCGACGGAATTTGCTCCAGTGGCGCCATGCCCGTCGCGGCGATGGCGCGCATCGCCTCGACAAGCTCTCGCCTCGCGCCGGCGGGCGGCGGCGTCGTGCGGCCCTCGTCCAGACCGGCCCCGGTATTTGAGCTTGCGCGCGCGATCATAGCCGAAGAAATCTGGCGTGCAGACCGCGCCATAGGCACGCGCCACTTGCTGCGTCTCGTCGTGCAAATAGGGAAAGAGGAAGCCATGCGCCTTCGCGAATTCCTTCATCTTGTCGAAGGAATTGTCGGGATAGGCCTCGGCGTCGTTCGAGCAGATGCAGGCGAAGCCGACGCCCTCCAGCTTGAGCGCGCGCGCGTCGGCGACAAGCCGGTCGATCACCGCCAGGACATAGGGACAGTGATTGCAGATGAAGGCGATCACCGTTCCGTTATCGCCCGCTATGTCGCCCAGCGCGTAGACCCTGCCGTCGGTCGCCGGAAGGCGAAAATCCGGCGCAGGCGCATCCAGCATGATTTGCGTCGAAGTCGCCGCCATCGCCAGCCTCCATCAAGTTCCGCGTTCGCCGACAATCATAGCATGTCGCGGACGACTATTCGTCGAAGAGATGCGGATATCGCCGCGGCTGCGAGCGCAGATATTGCTTCGGCGCCTTGACGCTGGCGCCAAAATGCGCGGCCGCGTGCCAGGGCCAGCGCGGATTGAAAAGCATCGCCCTGGCGAGCGCGATCAAATCGGCGTCGCCGGTCGAGACGATGGCCTCGGCTTGCTCGAAATCGACGATCAAGCCGACGGCGACAACCGGCATTTTGGTCGCGGCCTTGACCGCGCGGGCCAGCGGAACCTGATAGCTCGGCCCGACCGGAATCTTTTGATCGGCCGTCAGCCCTCCGCTCGAGACGTGAACGACCGAGCATCCCCGCGCTTCGAGCGCCCTGGCGAATTCCATCGTCTGGCCGATGTCCCAGCCGCCTTCGGCCCAATCCGTGCCCGAAACGCGCACGCCGACCGGGCGCTCGGCGGGAAAGCTGGCGCGAACCGCGTCGAACACCTCCAGCGGAAAACGCATGCGGTTCTCCAGCGCGCCGCCATATTCGTCGTCGCGGGCATTCGACAGCGGCGACAGAAACTGATGCAGCAGATAGCCGTGGGCGGCGTGAATCTGCACCGCCGCTATGTCCAGCCGCGCCGCGCGCCGCGCCGCTTGCGCGAAGGCGTCGCGGATACGCGCCATCCCGTCGCGGTCCAGCGCTACCGGCGGAGTTTCGTTAGGCAGGAACGGAATCGCGGAAGGCGCGACCGTCCGCCATCCCGTCGCGCCATTGGCGGCGATGTGTGCGCCGCCCTTCCAGGGAACCTCGGTGGAGGCCTTGCGTCCGGCATGCGCGAGCTGAATCGCGAAAGGCATGTCCGAATATCGCCTTATGCTCGAAAGGACGCGCCCCATCGCCGCCTCGGTCTCGTCGGACCAGAGGCCGACATCGGCGTAAGTGATCCTGCCCTCGGGCAGGACGGCGGTCGCCTCGATGGTCAGCAAGGCGGCGCCGGAAAGCGCGAGCTGGCCCAAATGGATCAAATGCCAGTCGGTCATGCGGCCGTCCTCGGCCGAATATTGACACATTGGCGCGATGACGATGCGATTGGCGAGTTCGAATCCGCCGACGCGAAATGGGGTGAAGAGTTTGGCCGAGCTCATGGTCTGTCTTGTTCCCAATGTCGCGACGCTTTACGCGCGGATAGTTGAACGGACGCGCCTCACCTGCTGGTGAAGGAGAAGCTGATCGAATAGGTCAAACCCCTCGGCGGCGGCGGAAACGGCGCCGCGCGGCGCACCGCTGCGAGAGCCTCCGCGTCGAGATCCGCGAGGCCGCTGGACCGCTGGATCGCGGCATGCGTGAGATTGCCCTTTATGTCGACGTTAAACACCAGAACGCCATCGCCGCGAAGGTGATTCTCCTTGATGCGCTCCGGCACGCGCATGCCTGGCACGATCAGGCCCCACAAGGTCGAGAGATAGGTCGTGTTGGCCGTGCCGCCGGTGATCGGCGCCGCCTTGGCCGCGCCGCTGAACTGGTAATAGGGAACGGGCTCGGGATTCGCGAGCTGGTCGGCGAGGGATTTGGCGCCCTTCTTCATCTCGCCTTGCGACTGCGCCCGGGGATCCTTCTCGTCGGGCTTGTCGCGACTGATCTCCGCTCTCTCGGTCACCTCGGCGTCGGGCTTGTCCTCGGCCTGTTTCAGGGCCGGAGGCTCCGGCGAGACTTCGGGCGCGGCGCCCGCGGCCGGACTTGGTTGCTTCTCGGGCGACGGCTTTTGCGCGGTCTGATCGGACGGCGGCGCCTTGCGAAACGCCTTGGTCTCCTTGTCTTGCGCCGGCCGGTTGATCTTCTCCGGGCTTTCCGTGCGCGGCGCGTCGGTCGCCGGTTCTTCGTAAGGCTGCTGCTGTTGCTTGGCCTTGGGCTTTTCCTGCGGCTTTTCCGCGGGCTTCTCTTCCTTGGCTTGCGGCTCTGGCTTGGGCTGTGGCGGCGGGGGCGCTGGCGGCGGTTCGACGATTACCTCGACCGGCGTTTCCTGGGTCCGCGTCTCGCGCGCGAGCAAGATGGCGTCAAGGATCACCAGCAGCGCGAAAATCGCCGCGTGGACCGCCAGACAGATCCCCAAAACGAACACGAACCGTCCCCGCCGCGGCGCGGCGAGCCGGGACGGTTGGATCATCCGCTCGATGGCTTTGGCTTCAAGACTCAAGTCGGCATGCGGTGGGTTGGGCGCCGGGACGCCTTGCAACGGTGACGGTCGCGCGGTTTTCGTCCCCCGGCGGACGGCCGCCCCGCGCGAATGGCGCCGGAGATTGCCACAGCCGCGTCGCCGCCGCCAGTCGCGTCACCGCGCCGCCGGCGAGAATTTAGTAGTCGAAATCTAACGCTTGGCTCCCGCGACATGGAACGGCGCAAGCGGTCGCCGTTAGACCGCCATTGGCCCATAGACGAGCTTCGGAAAACCGTCTGCGGCCAGTGTGCGAGACCTGAAGACTCCTTCGACACGGGGAAGGAATAACCGACAATCCCCTTGAAAACTAGTGCTGTCATAGCCGCGGTCGGCAATCTGTTATCGCCTTCGGTAGGGCGTCGAGCATCAGCCGCGCGCCCTTGTGATCGCTCATCTGGCCTTCGGTCAGCAGCATGACGACCGGTTTGCCCGCGGCGTCGCAGACGACATGGAGCTTGGAGTTCAGGCCGCCTTTCTTGCGCCCGATACGACGGGAACAGCCCCTTTTTTAGAAGCTCGCCGCCGTGCGGTGCGCTTTCAGATGCGTCGAGTTGATCATGATGCGCTCCGGCCGTGGCCCCTGGCCGCGAGCGCCGCGAAAATGCGATCAAAGACGCCGAGCCGCTCCAGCGCATGAAGCGATTGTAGAGCGTCTTGTGCGGCCCGTAGCCTTTGGCGCGTCCTTCCATTGCAAGCCGTTGCGATCACATAGACGATGCCGCTGACGACGCGCCGATCATCGACGCGCACGCCATGCGCCAGCGGAAAAAACGGAGAGATGCGCGCCATCTGGCGATCGCTCAGCAAAAACAAATCATCCATCAAGTCTATCCGAGCCTGACGTGAAGCCGCGTCCGACGCCAAAATCTATGTCGAAGTCCCCGACTTTGAAATCGGTGACGGCGAACAGGTTATGCGGCCGTTGCTACGGCGGCAGGAAATGTCCGATCTGGCCGAAATCGGCATAAGACTCGAACCCAAACGATAAATTCTTGTTGAACTTATAGGCGAGGCGCGCGGCCAGTCCGAGCTCGATCGCGCCACGATCGCCCACGGCGAAATTCACGATCGGATTTCCGCACCAAAGGAAATTACCGACCTCTTCCTTGCTTTATTCATCTGGCCCTTAAACCATATTCCGCAGCGCACGCGACCTATAGCAGCAGGAATTTCATGGAAAGTAAAGTTTTACCGCTCAAAACTCTCGCTCGCGCAACATCGAGTTTTGCTATCTTGAATACAAAATATTTTGCTTTTGCGGAACTATTTACTATAATATTCGTTATGTCGTGTGACGTGTCCCACGATACGTATTACTGAGGGGAGGATGACATGCTTAAGCTTCCGCTCGCAAGTTTAGTCGTTGGATTGGTGGTGTCCCAGGCGTCGGCGCAATCGCTTAAACCGAAAGAGAATGGACCTGAATTTCTCGGATCGGCCCAGTCTTTCAAATGCGAGCCTGTAGGGCCAACCAACAATCGCATCGTGGCCGCTGATCGACCTGATACGGTTATGGTGAGCATCACATTCAACGAGGGACGCAAAATCCCGTTTGATCTCAAGGTCGTCCATGTCGAAGAAAGCGGGGAAAAATATAACAACGCCGATCAATATACGCGGTTATATTTGGTCGCGAATCCCAACCATCGGGACTATAGCTGGTACGGGATGGGGGCCGACGACCACAACCTACTGATTCATGGCCAACTCTTGCAGAAAGATAGCTTACGCTATGGTGCGAACCGGTGGTTCTATAACGAAGAACTTTTTGAGCGCGGACTCAGAATATCTGAATTTCAAACTGTCTGCGACAAGACGAGCTAAAACGGCGAGTTATTAAAGCCCCATTCTGTTAAACGGGAAGTCTCTACGCAGCGTCAACGCTGTGTTCGCGGGAGCATAGCCCGAGTCCACCGCCCCTGATTCAGACACGGGGTGTCCCTGTCTCGTTCCGGAATTCCCGATACGGGACAGCCCGTGGATTCTCGAGCGAGTTGTAACGGGTCAGAGAGCGCCGGGCAAAGCGCCTTTGCGCGCGCCTTGCTGCAACTGCTTTTCCGATGTCCGTGTTGCCAACGAAAAATCCAGCGGCAAAATTTGTCATACAGTAAAATTAGGCGCCTGCCGGCTAATTCCAGGTCAAACGCGAGACTCACTAACTTCCGCCTATGGCGCACTGCTGACCCCCGCCATCCTCCCCGCTCAAAACCTAACACAGGGTCCAAGTGTCAGATTTCAACCATTAGCTCACCCAGTAGCCGTGCGCGGTATGTGGCGCGGTGGTCTGGAGGTTTTCGGCGGAGGTCGCGAAAGCGACCAGCAGCTGGTCGCGCGGCGTGCCCGCGTTGGCCTGGGCTTCCCAATAGGCGAGGCCCGCCGCGTCGGGCGTCCGTCCCAGCACATTGGTGTAAAGCTCGGTCACGTAAGCGTCGTTGCTGGGATTCGCGCCGAATTTTGCGGCGAATTCCGGCGCCGCCATGAATATGTCGGCGAGCTGGAGCGCGCTCAATTGCCGCGCGTCGGCCTGGCCGGCCCAATATTCGAAGCCGGCGTAGTCGGGAATGCGGTCGAAGCTCGCCTGATACAGCAAATAGACGAGATGATCCTCGCTAGACTGGAGATTGGCGACGACCGTTATGACCTGCAGCCCCAAATCCGCCGCCACATTGTTCGGCAGGATGTTGCCATAGGAGTCCTGGATCGTCGCGCCGTTCGAGAGATTGAGCCCTGTCACTTGCAGATCGGAGGCGGCGTCGCCCGGCTGGACGACGTAGGAAAATTGCAGCGTATTGGTCCCCGAGCCGCCGACGTAGGTCGCCACGTCGCCGTCGTTCAGTTGCAACGTGGGGACGCCCGCGACGGTCTCTGCCTCGCCGGTTTTCAGGGTGATCGTGACGACATGGCCAACTCCAACTTCGACAGCGCCATCATCGGTCGCGGCGGTCGCGCTCGGAGGGCTGAACCAACTGGTCACGACGCCTTGCGCCGGCAGGCCCTGAGGGCTGAAATTGGCGGGCTGGCCGGGCCCAACCTCCGCGGAATTCGGATCCCAGTTCCAAAAATAGACGCCGGTTAGCGAGGAGTTTCCCGCCTGTTGCCAAGCCTGGAAGAAAGCCTGATAGAGTTCGGCCTGCAAGGCCGGGTCGACCACATTGGTGGAGGAGCCGGCCGGCGAGGAGGCCGCGTCGGTCGCGTCCTCGTAGCCAATTTCGCTGAAGATCAGCGGCTTCCCGACCGCTGCGGCGACGCTTTCGAAATAGCTGATTAGCGAGGCGCCATGGGTGACCGCGAGCGTCGCCAAAACCGTCGGCGTCTGCGTCCATCCGGCGATCAGTTGCGCCAAGGTCGGATTGGCGGCGTTGGAGAGCGGCGCGTAAACGTCGATGCCGAGGGAATCGAGTTCGCTGGCGAAACTCACCTGCGTCGCGAGATTGCCGGTGCCGAGCGGCAAGCCGGTTCCGGCGAAGGCCCAGGGCGAAAGGTCGTCGTTCCAATCGGCCGAATAGGTGAGCTTCAACGTCGGAAATTGGGTGTGCAGCGCGCTGATGATCGCGTCCCAATAGGGCTTGTAGGCAGGGCCGGTGATCTGATCGAGTTCGGTCCCGATGCACAGCGTGGTCGCGCCATTGGCGACGCCCACCTGCGCATATTGCAAAAGCATCTGCTCGTAGCTGGCGAAGAAGGCGTTGGCGCCGGCCGAACCCGCCGGTCCTGGATTGAAATAGCTGCGCCATTCGCCGAAGCTGTATGGCGTGCCCGCCAGATAAGTCGGATTTACGAAGTCGATCAGCGGTCGGACCGTGACCGAGAGGCCCATGGAGACGGCCTTCGCTATCGTCGCGCCATAGGCCGCCAGATTGTCGGTGAACAGTTGGTCGGCGTAGACCGTGTTGGTCTGTGGGTCGATTCCATATTCTATCGAGGTTTCGATCGAATTGGCCCCCGTGGCGACAAGAGCGGCGAGCGAGTTGGCGTTCTCATAGCCGCCATTGAGATAATCTACGTAGTCGAATCCCTTTTCCAACAAGGACAAAGTCATCGCCTTATCCCCCGACGCTTTCCCGCCCGCTCGACTATCGCGCCATTGTCGGAGGCTGGCAATGTCGATTTCTTAGCGCGTTGATCTTTTGGCGTGTCGATTTCTTGGGGAGAGTTTCGCGGTCGCGTCGCGGGGAAGCGCGTAATGGAGAATCAAAGCTATTCCCCTCCTCGTGGCTCACGACGCGAACTGGCTCCTTCGCCAACCGGCGCGGCCCCCGTTCGGACGCCAGTCGATAGCCGTGACAAATGTCTCAGATATGGTCGCGAATGAAGGCTCCCGCTCGAGCGAGCGCCGCGCGACCGTCGGCAAGACGCGCGTTCCATAGCGCCCATGCATGAATCATATGCGGCCAGATCTCCAACGTCACGGAAACATCGGCGGCGCCTGCGGCGGTGGCGAATCTCGCGGCGTCGGAGAGAAGAGTTTCATCGGATCCAACCTGGATCAAGGTCGGCGGGAAGCCCTTCAAATCCGAGTAAAGCGGGGAAACCCGCGGGTCTCTTGCGTCCATTCCGCTTGGAAGATAGGCGTTCGCCAGTTCCTCAAGGTAGCCCTTATGGATGAGCGGGTCCACCGCATCCTTCGTGGCGAGCGTTTCGCCCGACATGGTCAGATCCGTCCATGGCGACGCGAGCCATGCGCAACCGGGAACAATCTCGCCGGCCTCGCGCAGCCGGTTGATGAGCGCGACGGTCAGTCCGCCGCCGGCGCTGTCTCCCCCCACGGCGATGCGGTTCGCCGCGAAACCTTGCTCTCTCAGGAAGCGCCAAGCCGCCAGCGCGTCATCATAGGCCGCCGGAAATGGGTGTTCGGGCGCCAGACGATAACCGACGGCGAGCGTCCGCGCGCGCGCCGCCCGGCCTGCCTCCGTGACCATGCGGCGGTGACTAAGGATGGACCCCGAGCAATAGCCGCCGCCGTGAAAAAACAGCAGGACGCGCGACGCGTCGGTTCCCGGCGCGATGGACCATTCGCCGCGCAGTCCGCCGAGATCGACCGATTCCAGCGTCACATCGCCGGCCGCGGGCCAAACCGAACCGACCTCGTCGATCCGTTCACGCCGCTCCTCCCAACCAACCGGTCGAGGCTTGGCGCTCAACAGCGCGCGGACCGCATCAATCCCAACGTCATCCATCGATGTCTCCTGCGAACAAATGATACGTGGCTCTTATTTCGCCTCGGGGAAGGAGAATGGCGGGATCGCGTGGGACCCGCCAATCGCGCGGAGCGCCGTCTCCATCCGCCCTGCCCTCGTCGACTCCTAAGGACGTTAACGTGTAATGGAGTTTAACATGAGCCATGAACATGCAAATTCTTCCCGCCTCGACGCACTGGAAACGCTGGTCGCGCATCAGGACAGGATAATTGCCGAACTGAACGACGCGATCATGGCGCAGTGGCGCAAGATCGACGCTCTGGAGCGGCAAGTCGGCAAATTGCTTGACGAAATTCAGAGTGTTACGGCGCCGCGCGACGCCTCGGAGCCGCCGCCCCCGCATTATTGAGGAATGGATTCCTCGTTCGCCGATCTAAGCTTTATGCGACATCAAGACGCCCATTCGGGCTTCTTGATAATAATGAAATAATGTCGGCTTGCGCCGCCAAGAGGGAAGAGACCATGCTGACACTTTTCTCCTACCCCGAACTGTTCGGCGTCGCCGATAACAATCCCTATGGCCTCAAGGTCTTCGCTTTTTTGAAGCTTTGCGGGCTGGAGTTCCGCCACGTCCACATCGTCGACACGAAAGCCGCGCCGCGCGGGCAACTGCCCTTTATCGACGACGATGGCGAAATCATCGGCGACAGCGATCATATCATCGCCCATCTCACGCGGCGAAACCAGTTGACGATCGACGGGGACCTGTCGCGCGAGCAACTTCGCATCGACCTGCTGCTGCGGCGCCTGCTCGATGACCTTTATTGGGTGATGTCCTATTCGCGTTGGCGCGACGACGCGTTCTGGCCGCTGTTTCGCGACGAGATGCTGAAGACGCATGCCGCGCTGACCCCCGACATGCTCGAAAAAGCGCGGGAATATAATTTTCAGCGTTACTTCTATCAGGGCGTCGGCCGCTACGCGCCGGGCGACGTTTATGCGCGCGGGCTCGCCGATCTCGGCGCGCTCGCGGAAATGACGCCCGACCGCGGCTTCCTCTTTGGTCCAACACCCACCAGCGCCGATGCGGGGCTTTACGGCTTCATCGCCAATATTCATTTCTTCAAGATCGACACGCCGCTGAAGCTGTTCGTGGACGCGCGCAAGAACCTTCTCGGCCATTGCGAGGAGATGCACTCGAGGGTGATGGCGCGCTGATTTAATCAGGTCAAAATAATGCCCCCCACCGCGCGCCCTCGGCGAGGAGCATCCGTTCGGAGCGCCTTCCCCCGCGTCCCGTCGAGGCCACCGTTTTCGGCGAGGCGCAGCGGCTTGAGAGCCGACGGTCGCCGGCCCCGAATTGGTTCAGTTCAGGCTGTTCGCTGGACGCAGCCGCCGGATAAGCCTGTGGAAAATAACGATTTGAACGAGAATGGCGGCGAAATGCGTCCACCAATCGATGAAGGTCGCGCATGGTTCGTCCGAGGCCGCGCAACCAAAGCGCCGTTCAAGGAAAGGGTCCGCCGCGGCGCCGAGCGGAAATCCGAGCGGGAAAGAGAGAAGCTGCATCGCCGTTCGCGTGAAAGCGCCCATCGCTTGCAATCGCTCCGTCACCCCGGTGTTGTCGTATGCGCTGACATACATCGCCAGAACCACGAGCGAACCGACAATGGTCGCGAGGGTGTAGATGAGCCATAGGCTGGACGCGAGACGCCTCTTTGAAGAATCCATGTTTTCCATCGGTCCCAAACTCCAATCAAGCGATCCAACTGAATGGTAGCGCGGGACGGCCGCGGCGCCAGCGTCAGCGGAGGAGTTGGATGCGCCTCGACTTAACCCGTTTTTAACGACGGGCGATCTGGCGAGCGGGCGCCGGGGCACCCCTGATCCACGCGCCATCGCGCGCCGCGCGCCGCGCAAGAACTCAACAAATCCGGGGCTCTCGCCGCATGGTTAAATTAACCCTAACCCTAACCGCCGACAATTTATCCACAAATCGCCAGCAGTTTCGAATATCGCGGGAAGGATTCGTTAA
Organism: uncultured Alphaproteobacteria bacterium; assembly: GCA_963775775.1. Lineage (GTDB taxonomy): Bacteria > Pseudomonadota > Alphaproteobacteria > Rhizobiales > Beijerinckiaceae > Methylocystis. The sequence goes on along the minus strand of CAVZKF010000010.1, from coordinate 144,877 downwards.
GGAAGCATGAACATCCTCACGCCCTAGAAAGTGCCAATTCGACACAGCCTAGCGCGACTTCGAGGTCGATCATGCAGCCACAATCCTCAAACCACACCCGACGTCATCATGCGTCTCGCGGCGCTCCGCGCGCCTTCGGCCGTTTCGCCTCCGACAGGCGCGCTTCGGCGGCGGTCGAATTCGCCATCGTTTCGCTGCCGCTGTTTTTCACGATCCTCGGCATCATCGAGATCGGCTGGGGCAATTTCACGCAAGCGCGCATGGACGCCGCCGTGCAGTCGACGGCGCGGCTGATCATGACCGGCGTCGTGCAAAACACGCAGGTCAACGGCCAGCCGCTGACCGCCCAAGAATTCCGCGATCAGATACTGTGCCCCAAACTGCCATCGACAATGAATTGCAACGACGTGTTCGTGAACGTCTCGGTCTTCGCGGAGCCGACCTCGCTGACCGCGCCCTCCCCCTATACGCAGTTCATCAATGCGTCGGGAACCGGCCTCGTGACGCCCGCGCTCGACAATACGAAGAACAGTTACTGCGTCGGCGCTAACGCCTCATACGTCGTCATCGACGTCGTCTACCCGCTGCCGTTGCTGACGACCAGTTATCTCACCGCCTCGGCCGCGACTTACAACGGCTATCCCGTGCGGATGCTGCAATCGACGGCGACATTCAAGAACGAGCCCTTCACGATCACGGGCGCGGCGGGGTGCTGACCATGTTGAAAACACTCGACACGTTCAAAAAGGCGCAAGGCGGTCTGGCCATGCTCGAATTCGCGGTGGCGCTGCCGTTTCTGGTGCTCGCCCTGCTGGGATTTTTCGAGCTCGACCGTTACGTCTCGATGACGCGCCGGCTGGAGATCACCGCCAGCTCCATCGCCGAGCAACTCTCACAGGACACACTGGTCACGCCAGTCGACGTGACCTTCGCGCAAGATTCGACGGTGGTGCTGTTCCCGGCCGTCCTCGCCGACAGCGCGCGCAAGGGCGTCGCCTGGAGCGACGACATCGCTTTATCGATGAGCAGTATCGTGTTCAGCCCGACCAATCCGAACTGCTCGACGAACTGCAAATACAAGGCGCAAGTCGCCTGGAGCAGCGGCTCCAAGAGCCTCTCGCGCCCCTGCGGCGTGTTGCTGCAATCGGCGCCCGACACGCAGAGCTCCTCGCCGACGACGCTGCCCGCCGACACCTTCGGACCCGTGCCCTTGATCGTCGTCGACGTCGCGTTCAATTACACGCCGCTGTTTGGCGCGAGCATGGTCCCCGCGATCACGATACGACGGTCGGCCTATATGCAGCCGCGCTACACCACTGGAAACGCATATCTGCAATACAGCGTCGCCGGCGGCGACAATCTCGTCACGACTTGCCAAGGATTTTGATCATGAAATCCAAACTCTCCGACAAGCCGCGCAAATCCTTCGCCGCCAATGCACGCGGCTCGGTGGCTATCATCATGGGATTCTCGATGATCCCGCTCATGCTCGCCGCCGGCGTCGCCGCCGATTTCGCGGTGACACAGACCGTCAAGGCGCGTCTCGACGCCGCCGCCGACGCCGCCGCGCTCGCCGCGATCAAGACGGCTCAAGCGACGATCATCAACCTCGGGAGCAGCAATCCCAATCCCGACCCGCAAGCCATCGCCGACGGCGAGGCGCAGGGCGGAAAGCTGTTCCTGGCGCAGGCGGGCCGCAACGGCCCCAATCTGACGGGCGCGCCATCCGTGACGGTGACGATCAGCGGGCAGACCATCAGCGCGACAGCGTCGTACAACGCCGCCGTCGCGTCCAATTTCGGCCGCCTCGCGGGCGTCGACACACTGGCCCTGCAAGGCTCGGCCACGGCGTCGCTGACCATGGGAAAATATCTCGATTTCTATTTGCTGCTCGATGTGTCGGCCTCCATGGGCCTGCCGTCGACGCCCGCGGGTCAGTCCGCGCTCGCGGCGATCAATCCCGATGACTCCGGTTGCTTTTTCGCCTGCCATTTCACCGGCTCTAAGAGCTACAACACCGCGCGAGCCAACGACATCCAATTGCGCATCGACGCGGTGGGCGCCGGCGTCGCCGCGCTGATGAGCGAGGCGCAACAGACGCAGACGCTGCCCCATCAATATCGCATGGGCGTCTATCCCTTCATCACCCACGCCAACACCTATGTCGATCTCACCTCCGATCTCACCGGCGACGCCTATTCCGTGGCGAGCGTAATCAACTATAATGCAAGCACGGGTTCGACGAGCTTCGGCGGCCTGCTCGACACCGGTAACGACAGCGTGTTCGCGTCTTCGTTCAACCCGAATTACCGGGTCACCTCCAACTCGCCCGCCGACACATTTCCGATCGGCGCCGGCGGCACGCATATCGAAAACATCTTCAACGACATCAACGCCAAGATCGTCTCGGTCGGCAATGGCTCCACCTCATCGAACACGCTGCCCTTCGTGTTCTTCGTCTCGGACGGCATGGAGGACAGCCAATATTACGTCACCGCGACGGGCCAATGGTTGGATGTGACGACCTATCCGACGCCCAAGGGCCAGACCGTGTTGATCCGCGCGATGGACCCAAGCGTGTGCGACGTGTTGAAAACGCGCGGCGTCACCGTCGCCGTGATGCAAATTCCCTATCCGCCCTTCGCCAACCCGACGAACTACGCCAATAGCGAGGACTTCAAGGTCAACGACGCCCAGCCGAATCTTTCTCCGGCGATGCAGCAATGCGCTTCGCCGGGCTTCTTCACCTTCGCAAGCTCGCCCGAGGAAATCACGGCGGGCATACAGAAGTTGTTTCTTCAGGCGGTGGCGCAGGCGCGGCTGACGCAATGAGCGCTCGGTGGCGACGGGCTTGTTCAAATCCGACGCCGCTCGCCCTTCTCCGCGAGCGGGGAAGGCAAAGGTCGGAAGGCGCGTTCTCTTGCGATGCGAGCGAGGGCGAAGCGATACGCTCGCCGGAAGCGTCGATCCATCAGCTCCCGGTTGCGCATAAGCGTGCTGAACGGGGTGGAAATGCGGAGGCGTGAAAAGCTCCGACTTGTCGACAGCGCCAAATAGCGCCATGTTTGATTTTGACTCCGGCCGTCTGGCGAATTTCGTTTCACATCTGCCTTGGTTGGGGGTACGGATAATGGAACCGAACAATTATTTGGATTTTTGGGCAACCGCGAAAAGGTATCTGGCTGTCGCCATTGCCGTCGCCGTCGGCCTGGGCGCGCCGCTGCTCCTGGTTCTTAAGTATGACGACATTGCTTATGGGATCGGACAGCTTGGCGACCGGCTTTCGAAGGCGCAAATAGGTTCGGTCAGTCTGGAATTCAGCGCGGGCGCCATCCAAAAGAATGTCCGAACCGATCTATTTCAGCATTTGCATGGGGCCGACAAAATGGCTATCGCGCAGGATATTTCTGCTTTGCGGCCAGACACGGTGGTGCGCCTCCTCAGCGTCGGCGTTTTGGACAGAACATGCGATTTCGAACTGCCGACGGTCGAGATGGTGGACAATTACGCCGCAGATATCTTTTTGAATAAGCGAAACCTTGTCAACATGGGTTTCGACGACGCCAAGAGAGATGCTATTCTTGCGGAAGTGAAGGCGCGCGAACACGCAAGCGGCAGGAAGTCCGACATCGGCTACCCGCTCCGATGCTACAATCTAGCGCTCACACCACATGGAATGGATGTAAAAACCGCGATCATCTATGTGTTCGGAGCGACCTTCGCCGACAAAGCCGAGACGCCTTCCACTCCGGCGGCTGAGAAGCCCCACGCCGCCAAAAAATGAGGTGGCGCAATTCTGCCGCCCAGCGAGGCCCCGATATTGGGACGGCTTATCTTGTCGACGACCTGGTCTTGCCAACCTCGCCCGAACCCGCGCTCTCGGAGGGAACAGCAACCCTCCGCCCTCGAATCGATCGCCGGATGTTTTCTCCGAACTTCCGATTCGCACCTGCCCCGGCGCGGCCGCTTGAAAGTGGGCCAAACGGGCTCGATCTATTTTGCATCTGCCCAATCCCGATTCTTGGGAAGATTTCGATCATGCAAACAGCATTAACATATTGATTTAATTGGAGCGGGCGATGGGAATCGAACCCACGACATACAGCTTGGGAAGCTGTCGTTCTACCACTGAACTACGCCCGCGAAACCGCACCCGAGGCTTCATGCTCGAACGCTTCCTTATAAGAGCTTCTCGCAAATTTTCCAACCCGAGCGTGGCGGCGCCGGATTTTTGTCGGGCCCGCTTCACTGATCCACCAAAATAATCCACAAGACCCCGAAGCGGTCCGTGGCCATCGCGAAGCGCGGCGAAAAAAACGTCTTCGTCGGGGCTTGCATGACGCTCCCGCCCTCGCTCAGCGCCGCGCGCCGGCGATCGACCTCGGCGTCGTCGGCAATGGAAAGCGTGAGCGAAAATCCCTGGAAACGCGCGCCTTCGGCGCCATGTCCGTCGGACAGCAAAACGGTCGAGTCGCCAATTCGCAGGCTCGCGTGCATGACGTTCTCAGCCGGAGCGGTATTGGTCGTCGGGTTGTCGGGGCTGTCCTTGTAGAGCAGCCGCTGGAGCAATCTCCCGCCGAGCGCTTTTTCGTAGAAGGCGATCGCCTCGTCGGCGCGTCCGCCAAGGAAAAGATAGGGCCGAACCTGCATCGTCGATCCTCCTCGCTTCGCCTCGGCCGCTTAAGCTTGCACCAATCCCCGCATCGGCGGCGCCCCGACGGACTCCGGGAACACCTTTTCGCCCAATGCCTGCGCCGAAATCCCCAATTGGTCGGCGAGCACGCCCTTCAAAAAGGCGCGCAGATCCGTCGTCGGCGCGAGGTCGCGGCCCTGATAGAGCTGGTTCGCTTTCAGGCCCGGCCAATTGGCGACGACGCGTCCCCCCGCCACGGCGCCGCCGGCGAGGAAAGCCACCGTACCCGTCCCGTGGTCCGAGCCATTGGTGCCGTTTATGCGCGCCGTGCGGCCGAATTCAGTGATCGCGACGATGGTGGTGTCCTTCCAGCGCTCGCCAAGGCCCTTTTCGAACTCCTCGAAGGCTCCGTCGAGCCCGGAAAGCCTATTCGCCAATTGACCGGTCCCGGCGCCCTCGTTCTGATGCGTGTCCCAGCCGTCGAAGGCCAGCGCCGCGACGCGCGGCCCTTCAGGCGCCGCGAGCAGCCTAGCCGCGCCGGCGGCCGCCTGGCGCATGCCGCCGGGAGAATCCATGCCGCCCTTGTTCTTCTTGGCCTCTTCGCTCATGCCGCCTTCCGTCGCCATTTTCTCGGTGTCGAGGCCGGCCTGCAAGGCGGCGCCAAGCGCCGGATCGCGATGGGCGTAAAGGTCGAGCGCGCGCATCGCCAGGGCGTCGCCGGCATTGGGGAGTCCCTGAGGCGCCCAGCCGAGCACCGGCGCCGGCCCGCGCATCACCAGCGGCGCGGTCACGCCGACTCCAAGCCCCCGCGTGGGCGCCCCGACCGCCGCCGGCAGCAGAGCGATCGCGCGGTTGAGCCAGCCGCTGTCGGTGCGGTTTGGCCCGGGATAGCCGCTCTCCAGCACGTCTTGCCCGTCGAAATGCGAGCGGTCGCGGTAGTTGGTGGCGACGGCGTGGGCGACCAGCGCGCGCTTCTCCTTATAGAGGCGGGCGAAAACGGGCATCGCCGGATTGAGCGCGAAAAAGCCGTCGAGCGGAAGACCGGCGTGCTCGCCAACCGCCGGCAGCGCCAGCGCGCCATGCAGCAGCGCGTAATCGGAATCGCCAATCGGCGCGACCGCCGTCAGACCATCGAGCGCGCCGCGCAAAATGATCACCACGACGCGCGGATCGCGCGCGCCGGCGGCGCTCGACGGCCCCGGCGTGAAGGCGGCGGCGAAGGAGACCGATAGTCCCCGCAGCGCCGCGCGGCGCGAGAGGATCGGCGCGGGAACGAGAAGCCTCATGACTATCTCCTCTGGAATTCGGGCGACATGAACAGCAGCGCCAGCGCCTGCGGGCGCGATTCCGCGTGCAAAAGGGCGTCGCGCGTCTCGCGCGAGGCGGCAAGGCCGCAGACCGAGTCCAGCACGCCGAGCGGCGCGCCATAGTCGCGCGCCCGTTGCGCCATCTGCCAAGAGACGTCCAGCCGCAGCTTCATTTGTTCGGGCGAGGCCCAGACCGCCGTCGTGTCGGCATAGCCGTTCGGCCCCGCCGGCTGCCATAGCGGCATGCCGAGCGAATTCATCACGCCCAAAATCTGGCCGGGATCATTGGGCGTGAAGGCCGTCGCGCGCATCGCCGCGATCACGAATTCGTTCGGGTCGCGTATCTTGGTCGGCGGCGCGCTCCAGGCGCGGTCATGCGTGACGAGGGCCGCGCTCACCACGGCGAGATCGCCGTCGCTGTCGCGAAAGGCTTTTGTCAGCGCGTCGACGAGATCTGGCGGCGGCGCGTCGGCGACGAAATGGCGCGCGAGCTTCGTCGCGATATGGCGCGCCGTCGCGGGATGACGCGCGAGATCGCGCAACGCCGCCTCGCCTTGCAGGCGACCCGTCTGCGGATAGTTCCTGCCGAGCAGATTATGCACCCCGGGCTCGTGCCAATTGGCCTTGAACAGGAACGCTCCGGGTTCGCCGGTTTCGCTGCCGGCTTCCGCGAAGCTCCAGCCCGTGATGATACGCGCCAGCGCCGTGACGTTCTGGCTGAGCATAGCCGCCGTCGACGCCGAGCGTATGCAATTCGAGAATTTCGCGCGCGAGATTTTCATTAAGCCCCTTGCCGTCGAAGCGGCCAGCGTTGGAGCCCGGGCCTATCGAGCGCTGATTGTCGAGATATAAGATCATCGCCGGATGAGACTCGACGGCGATCAACAGGTCGGAAAATTTACCGAGCACATGCGGACGGATCGCCTCGCGCTCGAAGGCGCCGGCGGTCGCCCGAAGACCCTGGCCCTTGGCGACTGACACCGCGAAGTGATTAGACCAGAAGGCCACCAGCCGCTCGACGAGGCCAGCCCCCGCCTTGAGTTGCGCGTTAAAGCGCGCCATCGCCTCGGCGCGAAACAGCTTCTGCTCGACCGGCGGCTCCTGCGGCTTGGGTTTGGCCTCAGATGGCTTCGGGTCCGCGGGTTTCGCGTCCGCCGCCTTGGGGTCCGTGGCCTTGGCGTCCGTCGGGCTTGCGTTGGCGCTGGCCATGGCGAGCGGCGCCGCCATGGCCGCCGCGGTTTCGCGCGCGACGCGCAATTGCTGCTGCTCGGCGAAGAACATCTGCAGCGCCCGCGGCGTCGACGACAATCCTTCCGCCGGGATTAGCCCCGCGCCTTGCGCGCGGATCTCTTCGAGCAGAAACCCGCGCGGGTCGCTCGCCGCCAACGCGAGATCGCCAGGCTTGGCGCCAAGACCGAAGCGGTTAAACGCCGTCATCGCCGAAAAGGGGTCGGGTCCAGGAGCCATCGTCGCCTCTCGCAGCTTTGATTCAAAGAACGCCATGACAATTCAGGGGCCGCCACGACATAACAAGCAAGACATAACCACAGGGAAGCTGACCAGGGAATGAACGCGGCGAAACCGATCGCGCCGCGAATTCATTCTTGATGGCGCGGCGCGTCGGCGCGTGCGATAAAGACGCATGACAAACATCGCGGAAACGGAAAGCAAACATACGATCACCCTGCGCTCGCGCGGCGGCTCGGGACGTGGCGCCATGTGGCAGTGGGAGATTCACGCCGCTGGCAAGAGTTTGCCGGTGCAAAAAGGCGTCGTCGCTGGAACGGAGAAACACGCCCACGACACGGCGAAGGCGGCCCTCGCCGCGCTCGAGCGGCGCGCGGCGTCCAAATAGCGAGCGGCGGGGAAACGAATCGCCCCAATGAAAACATTCGCCGGCGGCGCCCGCGCGACGGCGAACGCTGAGACGTTGGACAAGCCGCCACCTCGTCCGTCAAAAAGGGGCTGACTTTTTCGATTCGCGAAACGCCCGTTTTGAGTCCAACCGATGATTCGCATTGATCGTCTCGAAATTTTCGGATGCGTCGGCGCGAGTAACCGAAATTGAAACAAGGACTTTTCTGGGCGGCGGCCGCGCGTCGAACGAGCCCGTCGATCCAAGAAACCCAAATGAATTCCGCGCTGTTCAGACGCCTGACCGATCGGCCGCGCCTCGAGATCTCCAGACAAGGCGTTAGGTCTAAAGGCCTTTCGCGCATCAGGCGTCTTGTCCAAACGGCTAAGCCCGCGTAAATTCCTCGCGCGATCCGGGGGTAATGGGTTCTCGACCGCAATCAGCGCGTGGCCGCTTCACACAAGGGCGCAGAATGCTTTTGAATAAAAAAATCGTCGTTGTTCTTCCCGCCTATAATGCCGCGAAGACGCTGAAACAGACGTACGACGAACTGCCGCACGATATTATTGACGACGTGATTTTGATAGACGATGCAAGTCTGGACAATACCGCCGAACTGGCCGAGCAGCTCGGCATCAAAACGCTCCGGCACAACAAGAACCGCGGCTACGGCGGCAACCAAAAGACTTGCTACACCGCAGCGCTCGCGCGCGGCGCGGATATAGTGGTGATGCTGCATCCCGACTACCAATACACGCCCAAGCTCGTCACCGCGATGGCCTCGATGATAGCGTCCGAACAATTCGACGCTGTTCTTGCTTCGCGCATTCTCGGCAACGGCGCGTTGGCTGGAGGCATGCCCTTATACAAATACATCGCCAACCGCTTCCTGACTCTCTTTCAGAATTTGCTGGTTGGCTATAAACTATCCGAATATCACACCGGTTACCGAGCATGGAGCCGCACGTTGCTCGAAAAGCTGCCGCTCATGAAGTGCTCGGATGATTTCGTGTTTGACAACCAGATGATCGTGCAATCGCTCTATTTTGGCTTCACGATTGGGGAAATCTCCTGCCCGACAAAATACTTTCCAGAAGCTTCATCGATCAATTTCCAGCGCAGCGTCATTTACGGATTGGGCGTGCTGAAGAGTTCGATCGAGTTTAGACTGCAACGCATGGGACTCGCGAAATACGCGATATTCAGCGATCAGGACGGGCGTTTGCCAGACGCGGCGGGAACAACATTGACTGAAACGACAAGCTGATTTGGCGTGCGATCGGGCTGCGAAGCCCATTGTTTCGCCCATCGAGGTGACCAACACACGAAAGACGCCGCGTTCGAAGCGCTCCGCGGTTCGAACAGAACTGGGCGGACCGATGACTGATCCTTAGTGAAAGCCTGCCATGGACGCGCGAGTGGAACCCTATACGGACCGATTGGAACGATTTCTCAGGTCAAACCTGACGCATGCGCACTTATTCGCTTTCTATTTCGCGTCTATTTTTCTTTCCGCCTATTTTATGTCATCAATTTTGCGGCGCGAGATTTTCACCGATGATATGGTCGAATGGACTTCATGGGCTTATAGCTTTCAAGACATAGACTTGTTTCCAAATGACATCCATAAGAATTACTGGATGACTAATTTTCCACTCGGCTATGAGGCGATACTCAAAACTCTATCCCAATTCTTGGACGTCGAGCTGCTCGGAAAGCTTCTGGGATTCGCCTTGGCTGGGTTGTCGACCTTTCTAGCTTACGTTCTAGGGCGACAAATTACCGGCGGCAAAGTTTGGGGAGGAATAGCAAACGTTATATTTGTTTCTCTCTGTCAGTTCACCACTTTCCCGCCATTCATGTTCATTGCCCGGGAAGCGGGCGGCCTTCCGCGCGGCTTCGCCCTACCGATCGTGCTCCTGGGGGTCATATCGGCTCTACGGGGTGATTTGCGCTGGGTGGGCGGAGCGATAATTCTTGGCGCCATATTCTATCCGCCTGCGAGCATCAGCCTCTGCGCATATATCGGGCTCGTTGTGATGTATCGGTTCTTTAAAGAAAAATCAGTTCCCAAGGGAACTCTGATACTCGCATCGCTAATCGCGGCCACTGGCGGCATATTAATACATAATATGCTCCATTCTTCGCGGATTACTGGCGCGGTGTACTCGTCCAGCCAAATCGTGAAGATGCCCGAATTTCGCGCGGGGGGCTTTTGGCCCATTCTGCAGGAAAATTGGTGGGATTACATCATTGTTGATGTTTTGATGCTGGACCAAGGCATAACCGGCGTTTTATGGATTCTTCTTTTGGTTATGATCTTTTGTGTTGGCGTGAACGACAGCCGTCAAAAGGTCAGAAGACCAGAAGTTGTTTTTATACCGATTTCGGCGCTCATTAATTATATTATCGCAAACATAGTTTTGTTGCATCTGTACGAACCGAGCAGGTACCTTGTATTTCCATCGCAGGCGCTGACTCTTTGTTGCGTTCCGTTCATATTCGAAGCTATTTTTAACTGGTCGGCGCCACGACTGATTGAAGCTGGCGCCTTAGGTATATTGAACAAGCGTGTTTTAGGAAGCAGCCTTGCCGCTATAGCTGTTGCTGGGCTTTTGGTTTTCTCCGCGCGAGTGTTTTTTAACAGAGGCGGAACCGACCCCATGCCCGCGGAAGTTTATTCATTTCTTGGCGCCTTGCCGAAGGACACGCTCATCGCAGCAACTCCGGTCGACGGAGATCGCGTCCCGATGCGCAGCCGTCGTAGCGTTTTTATTCTCGTAAATTCGCTCTACCCGCACCATTCCGGATATTATGAGGAAACCAAGCAAAGGTGTTTTGCGTTATTGGCGGCCATGTACGACAGCGGTCCCAACTCACTGCAATTCTTGCGAACAAAATATGGAATAAGGTATTTGGTCTTGAAGAGGAATTTTACCAGTGGCGACTCCTTGTCGTTGTTCCAGCCGTTCAAGGATTATCTAGCCGAATTCCGGTCCAAAATCGGCGGCGGACAGCCCTATGTTCTAGGACTCTGGAACGACGCGGCCGTGTTCCAAAAAGGAAATTACGCGGTGCTCGACCTCGATCGGTTGGGCCCGTCGCCTCGGTGAAGGCGGCTTTTCCGAGGGGTTCGAAGACGCGGCCGCGAATTGGCCGCGCTCTCGCAAGACCCCCAAAATCGGTTGACGCGCGGACGCGGCGCACGGCGATTTTCTGGATCTTCGCCCAGAAACTCGCGCGGAGTTGCAAAGGGCTCCCAGTGGCCCAGGCCATTCCGCGGATCGCGGGCGCGGATTGTCGGCCGGGATTGAGGCCCCGACGGGCGTTTGAGCGCGCTGTTCGATCGCGAGCGGGCCTCTTAAGGCTCACCCCTGCCCGCTCACCCGCTCGATCTGCGCCCCGCAGCCGCGCAATTTGATCTCCAGGCGCTCGAAACCGCGGTCGAGGTGATAAACCCGATTGATCGTCGTCTCGCCGCGCGCGGCGAGCGCCGCGATCACCAGCGACACCGACGCGCGCAAATCCGTCGCCATGACGGGCGCGCCTTCGAGGCGATCCGCGCCCGTCACGATCGCGCTGTCGCCATCGAGCTTTATATGCGCGCCGAGCCGCGCCAACTCCTGCACATGCATGAAGCGGTTTTCGAAGATGGTTTCGGTGATGCGCGAGACGCCCGACGCCCGGGTCATCAACGCCATGAACTGCGCCTGCAGATCGGTCGGGAAAGCCGGAAACGGCGCCGTCGTCACGTCGACGGGCGAAATCCCCGAGCCGTTGCGCATCACCCGCACGCCCTCATTGCTCTCGCTCACCTCCACGCCCGCCTTCGTCAGCGCGTCGAGCGCGGCCTGAAGCAAATTGGCCCTGGCGCCGGCGAGCAGAACGTCGCCGCCGGTCATCGCCACCGCCATCGCGTAAGTGCCGGCTTCGATGCGGTCCGGCAGGACGGCGTGGCGCGCGCCATGCAGCGAGGCGACGCCCTCGATCTCGATCGTGGACTCCCCCGCCCCGGATATACGCGCGCCCATTTTGTTGAGGCAGTCCGCGAGATCGACAATCTCCGGTTCGCGCGCGGCGTTGCGCAGCACGGTCGTTCCGCGCGCCAGCGCGGCGGCCATCAACGCCGTGTGGGTGCCGCCGACCGTCACCTTGGGGAAGTCTATCTCCGCTCCGCGCAGCCCGTCCTTGGCGCTGGCGACGACATAACCGCTTTCTATGTCGATTTTGGCGCCGAGTTTCTCCATCGCCATCAGCAACAGATCGACCGGCCGCGTGCCGATGGCGCAGCCGCCCGGCAACGACACCCGCGCCTCGCCTATGCGCGCGAGCAAAGGCGCGAGCACCCAGAAGCTCGCGCGCATCCGCGAAACCAGCTCGTAAGGCGCTGTCGTGTCGACGATTTCCCGCGCGGTGAAATGCATGGTGCGGCCGGAGTCGGCGGTCTCCCCGGCGCGCTTGCCGGCGATCGCGACATCGACGCCGTGATTGCTCAAGATCCGTTCGAGCTGCGTCACATCGGCCAGCAGCGGCATGTTTTCGAGCGTCAGCGTGTCCTTGGTCAGCAGCGAGGCGATCATCAGCGGCAGCGCCGCGTTCTTGGCGCCGGAGATCGGGATGACGCCGTTGAGCTTGTTCCCGCCGACAATCTTTATCTTGTCCATTTAGCCTCGTCTTCTGGCGCTTGGGCGAGCGAGGGCGCGCCTTTTTCCCGCGGGTTTTCGCGAGATGTCGCGGGCGCGGGCGCGCGCGCCTTGCGCCGCCGCAAATTCTCGCGCAACGCGTTGGAGAGCGCCGTCATGTCCTTCTTGGGCGCGCGGCCCGGTGATTTCTCGTTCGTATCGATCATGGCGGCGAGGCGGCGCCTCTTTGTTTCGGCAAATGCGTTTCCTAAGCCGTCGCGGGGCGCCTGGCAATATGCCAACGATTCTTGCGTCCCGTTGGCCTCTCGCCTATAGATCGCCCCGCGCGCCGTGTTTCCGACACCCCTGGAGGCGAATGGCGCGCATTACTTTTGCAAAAGGACAAGACAATGGCCGAGACCAAAAAACTCGCGGCCACGGTTCGCGGTGGGACAGGCAAGGGGGCCGCCCGCAGCACACGCCGTGAAGGCCGCACGCCCGCCGTTCTCTATGGCGGTGGAGAGGCGCCGACGCCGCTCTCGCTCGACACCAGAACCGTGACCAAGCTCATCTTCGCGGGGCACTTCCTGACGACGATCTTCGAACTCGAGGTCGACGGCAAGACCGAGCGCGCCATTCCGCGCGACTATCAGCTCGACGTCGTCAAGGACCACCCGATTCACGTCGACTTCCTGCGCTTGAAGCCCGGCTCGCGCCTGCGCCTCGAAGTGCCCGTGCACTTCATCAATCACGAAGCGGCGCCCGGCATCAAGCGCGGCGGCGCGCTCAACGTGGTCTATCATTCGATCGAGCTTTGGGTGCCCGCCGACAATATTCCGGAGGCGATCACGGCCGATCTGACGGGACTCGACTTCAACGATTCGCTGCATATTTCGGCGATCCCGCTGCCGCAGGGCAGCAGGCCGACCAATCCGGACAAGAACTTCACCGTCGCCAGCATCACCCCGCCGCTCGTCGCGGCGGAAGAGCCGGCCGCGGCGGGCGCGGCCCCGGCGGCCGCTGGCAAGGGCGCGGCCGGCAAGGCGGCTCCCGCCGCCAAGGCTCCGGCCGGCAAGAAGTAATGATAAACGCCCCTCTCCCGCCCCATGCGGGAGAGGGTCTCCTTTTCGCCGTATAACCTCGCGCCAGAGCGGCGCGATTTTCATTTGGGCCGCCTGGAGTTGTCGGCGATGCTGCTCTTTGTCGGACTTGGCAATCCTGGCCGGGAATACGCCAAGAACCGTCACAACATCGGCTTCATGGCCATCGAAGCCATCGCCCGAAAGCACGGTTTTTCCGCGCCGCGCGCCAAATTTCAGGGCCTTTCGCGCGAAGGGACGATCGGCGGCGAGCGCGTCCTGTTGCTCCAGCCGCAAACCTATATGAACGAGTCTGGCCGGTCGGTCGGCGAAGCCGCGCGTTTTCATAAGATCGGCTTGAACGAAATCATCGTCTTCCACGACGAGCTCGACCTCGCGCCCGCCAAACTGCGGATCAAGATTGGCGGCGGAGACGCCGGCCACAACGGGCTGCGCTCGATATCAGCGCATATGGGCGCGGGCTATAAGCGAATTCGTCTCGGCATCGGCCATCCCGGCGACAAGGCGCTGGTTCACGCCTATGTTCTATCGGACTTCGCCAAGGCGGAGCAGCCTTGGGTCGAGGCTCTGTGCGACGCGCTGGCCGACAACGCCGCGCGGATCGTCGCGGGCGACGACGCCGGATTGCAGAACAGGGCGCATCTCGCGCTGGAGGCCGCCGGTTTCGCTTAAAGGAATAGAGAAGGTCGGGCAATCATGAAGTTTCGCGCCATAATCCTCATGCTGTCGCTCTGCGCCGCCGTCTCGCCGGTCAGCGCGGACATTCCGCCGCCGCTAGTCGCGCCAAAAGCGATAGCCGCCTTCGCGGACGACAAGCCGAACTGTCTCGAATGGACCGATGGCTGCACGATCTGCAAGAAGCAGCCGGACGGGAGCGTCGCCTGCTCCACCGTCGGCGCCGCCTGTGTTCAAACGCCCCCCGCGTGTTCGAAGCAGAAGACGGCTCCGTGAGTCGGCGCGGTAAGTCGGCGCGCAACCGACAACGGTGTAATCTGGTTCCTTGCAGTTTTTATGTCGGCGCCCGCCGACGGCCCTTTCGGAATGTAGTGGGAGCGCGTATATTGATTTTGCCGGCGCTTGCGGCGGCTATGGCGATAAACGAACTTCGTAATAAACCTATCGGACCCGGGGGCGGTACCCGGCGCCTCCACCCGAAGCCGTGTTTCTAAAGACGACGCGCGGCTTGGGGCGGGGGCGAAATAGGATCGACGAGGGCGTAAAGGAAGATTTTTCGCTCGGCATGATACCGCCGTTATCGGGTCAAAACTTATAGTTGCCAATGACAACTATGCTCCGGTGGCTGTCGCCGCGTAATGCGGCGCCCGTACTGGGATCAAAGTCCTAGGGGTTTGCACTTCTAGGCGGGGTCAGGAGGCGCCTGGCAACAGAAGCCTCCACTTTCATTCCGGCGGACGCCGGCGTTATCGTGAGGCGCGGCCCGGCTGGAATTGTACGCAACGACATGAACAATCAGCTCATTCGATACGATCTGCTCGTACAGGACGCCATGCGCGGCGTCGTCCGCAAGGTCTTGGGGGAAGTCGCCGCGCTGGGCGAATTGCCCGGCGAGCATCATTTCACGATCACCTTCCGCACCGACGCGCCCGGCGTCAGAATCTCGCGCCGGCTCGCCGAGCAATGGCCGGGGGAAATGACGATCATCCTGCAGCATCAATATTCCGGTTTGCTGGTGGACGATCTGGGTTTCGCCGTCACGCTGTCGTTCCGCTCGGTGCCGGAGTCGCTTTACATCCCTTACGAGTCGATCACGATGTTTTCCGATCCATCGGTGGAGTTCGGGCTCAAATTCAACGTCGAGGACGACCGCGACGAGATCGAGGCGCCGCCGGTCAGGCGGCCCGGACCCAGCCTCGTGCGCCCCGAGCCGGCTTTCGAGCCCGCGCCGCCGCCCGCCGCCGCCAAAACCGAAAGCGCGCCGGTCGAACCGCCGGCGGAACCGGTGAAGGACGCCGGCGACAAGATCGTTTCGATCGACGCCTTCCGCAAAAAGACTTGAGGAACTGGCGCGATGGGCGAGGTGATCAATCTCCGCCGCGCGCGCAAGGATCGCGAGAAGCGCCTCCGCGAGGAAAAGGCGGGCGCCAATCGCATCGCCTTTGGCCGCCCGAAGATCGAGCGCGAGTTGAGCGAGGCCGAGACCAGGCTGGCGCGCGCCCGTCTCGACGCGCATCGGCTGGAGAACGGCGACGCGCCAAGGGACGCGCCAGGCGGCGCTCCCGAGGAAGACGCCTAGCATATGACCGCAGCCGCCGGGGTCAAAAAACACTCGCTCGTGATCGCCGGCCATCGCACCAGCGTTTCGCTGGAAGCGGCCTTTTGGGACGCGCTGAAGCGCATCGCGGCGACCGATGGCTGCTCGCTCGCGGGGTTGGTGGCGCGGGTTGACGCGGAACGCGGCGCGGCGAATCTCTCCTCGGCGCTGCGGGTGTATGCGTTGCAGCGTTTTAAGCGCGACATGGAGCCGCCCGCGCGTCAAGCCGGCGATTGAGGCCGCTGAAAGTTGGCCGCTAATCGACGATCTTCAGCTCCTTCAAAACCGAATCGATCGCGCGGGCCGTCTGCTGACTTACAGGCGCGAGCGGCAATCTCATCGTCGCGCTAAACCAGGGATGCGCCAATGAGAGAGCATATTTGACCGGCGCTGGATTCGTCTCCAGTTGAAGCGCCGCCACCAACGGCTTCAGCCGCGTCTGAATTGACTTGGCGCCGCTCCAATCTCCCGCCTCGCACGCCCGTTGCATGTCGGCCCAAAGCCTCGGAACGACATTGGCCACGATTGACACCGAGCATGTACCTCCGGCCATCCGGAACAAGAGGCTGGCGGAATCATCCCCGGACCACCGGATGAAATTCGGGGCCGAAGAGAGCGAATGAACCGAGAAGCGAGAAAGATCGCAAGCCACGTCTTCAACGCCGACGATATTCGGGATCGACGCCAGCCTCGCCAGCGTTTCCGGACGAATGTCCACGCAAGTCCTCGACGGGTCGTTTTCCAGGATGAGAGGAATGCCGACCGCGTTGGCGATCTCGCGAAAATGCCGGTAAAGCCCCTCCTGATTGGGCTTGTTGTAATAGGGCGTCGCGATGAGAGCCGCCGTCGCCCCGGCCGCCTCCGCCGCCTGGGCGAGCGCGATGGTCTCCCGCGTGCAGTTCGTTCCGGTCGCCGCGACAATCGGAACGCGGCATGACGCTGTTTCGACCGCTATCTCGATCAGACGGCGTTTTTCCGCTGGCGAAAGCGTCGGCGCCTCCCCGATGACGCCGCCAACGACCAGGCCTTCGCCGCCCTGCTCGATCTGCCAGGCGACGAGATCGGCGAACGCCTTCTCGGCGATGTCGTCATTCTCGAAGGGCGTCGCCAGCGCCGTCAGCGACCCCGGAAAGATCCCTGTCCTGTTGGAGGAAGTCGTGTCGTTCATGTCCGTCGCCGACCGGGACGAACCCCTGGCGGCGGAGTTGGACGACCAATCGGATCGCGGCCGCGACGGCGCGATTGACGGAGGCGTTTGCAACGGGCTAGCTCCAAAGCCTCAATGGTTCATTCGAACACCGCACCTCGTCCGACCGCTGGCCCGACTCGAAAGCCGCGTAGTTCAAAGCGGCCTGCCGATTAATGAAAATTCCTCCTCCGCGGCCATGGCTCTCCACGACAATCCAACGGCCCGTTTCATCCTGCCCAACAATGAATTGCAAACCTGTATTCCAGTTGTGAGTTTTCTGAGTTTCGCCGAAATTCAAGGAAATGGACATTTTCACGCCCGTGGTGACGCGATCCGATGTGTGGACCGCGGCGAGGGTTTACCGCCGATGGGCGTAAGCGCGCGATGGGGAAAAAGCTTGGCGATATAAAGTTCCCGTAAGCCCGTTCGGGCGTTCGTCGACATCCGCGCTATTGAAATTACTTGAAAAAGAGCCAAATCCTGGCTTCGCGGACGCTACTTCGCCGATAAGGCGGGGGCAAGTGGGACGCCTTGCGTCAAATGTGATTCGCGATCCGTTCTCCTATATACTCTCGCGGAATCACCTGGAGTAACGCAGTGTCCCCGCCCCCGCCCGAACCCGCTCGCCAGCCGACGCCCGGCGGTCTCGCCGCCCAAGCCAGCGCGCTGGCGCGGGGCGCGCGTTATCTCGACGCGCTCAATCCCGAGCAGCGCGCCGCCGTCGAGACGCTTGAGGGGCCCGTGCTGGTGCTGGCCGGCGCCGGCACGGGCAAGACGCGCGTGCTCACCACCCGCATCGCCCATATATTGAGCCTCGGCCTCGCGCGGGCATGGGAAATTCTCGCCGTCACCTTCACCAATAAGGCGTCGCGCGAGATGCGCGAGCGCGTCGAGACATTGGTCGGCCAGGGCGCCGAGGCGATGCAATGGCTCGGCACCTTTCACGCGATCAGCGCGAAAATCCTGCGCCGTCACGCCGAACTCGTCGGCCTCAAATCCAATTTCACCATTCTCGACACCGACGATCAAATCCGCCTGCTCAAACAGGTTTTGAAGGCCGAGAACATTGACGACAAGCGTTGGCCGGCGCGCGCGCTCGCCGCTCGCATCGACGGCTGGAAGAACCGCGGCCTGACGCCCGCGCAAGTCCCGGCGGGAGAGGCGCATGATTTCGCCGACGGCAAGGGCGCGGCGCTTTACGCGCTCTATCAGGAGCGTCTGAAAATCCTCAACGCGGTCGATTTCGGCGATCTGTTGCTCGAGGCGCTGCGGCTGTTTCGTGACAACCCGGACGTTCTCGCCGATTATCAGCGACGCTTCAAATATATTTTGGTCGACGAGTATCAGGACACCAACACCGCGCAATATTTGTGGCTGCGGCTGATCGCGCAAGGACGGCGCAACGTGTGCTGCGTCGGCGACGACGATCAGAGCGTCTATGGCTGGCGCGGCGCCGAGGTCGAAAACATACTGCGCTTCGAAAAGGATTTTCCCGGCGCGAAAACCGTGCGCCTCGAGCGCAATTATCGCTCCACCGGCCATATTCTCGCGGCCGCATCGCATCTGATCGCCCACAACGAGGGACGGCTCGGCAAGACGTTGTTCACCGACGGCGGCGACGGCGAAAAGCCCAGCGTGACCGGCGTCTGGGACAGCGAGGAGGAAGCGCGCGCGATCGGCGAGGCGATCGAGCAATTGCAGCGGCGCGGACATGATCTCGAAGAGATCGCCATTCTCGTGCGCGCTTCGTTTCAGATGCGCGAATTCGAGGAACGTTTCATTACGCTCGGCCTGCCCTATCGCGTCATCGGCGGTCCGCGCTTCTACGAGCGCGCCGAAATCCGCGACGCCCTCGCCTATTTGCGTTGCGTCGCGCAGCCGGCCGACGATCTCGCCTTCGAGCGCATCGTCAATACGCCAAAGCGCGGCCTCGGCGACGCCACGCTGCAAATGCTGCACGAATTCGCGCGGCGCGAAAACGTCCCGATGATGCAGGCCGCGCGCGTGCTGGTCGAGAGCGAAGAGATTAAAGCGAAGCCGCGCGCGACGCTGCGCGCCCTGCTCGGCGATTTCGAGCGCTGGCGGGGGCTGATCGACGCGAAGCCGCATCACGAACTCGCGGAGCTCGTGCTCGACGAGTTCGGCTATACCGAGATGTGGCGGCAGGACAAAACGCCGGAAGCGGCGGGGCGGCTCGAAAACCTCAAGGAACTCGTGCGCGCGATGGAGCAGTTTCCCGATCTCGCGGGATTTCTGGAGCATGTGTCGCTGGTGATGGAGACGGACGAGGCCGCCGGCGCGCGGCGCGTGTCGATCATGACGCTGCATGGCGCCAAGGGGCTGGAGTTCGAGACGGTGTTTCTCCCGGGTTGGGAGGAAGGGCTGTTTCCGCACCAGCGCTCGCTCGACGACAATGGCCGCGCCGGCCTCGAGGAAGAGCGCCGCCTCGCCTATGTCGGCATAACCCGCGCCAAGCGGCGGGCGAGGATTTTCTTCGCGACCAACAGGCGCATTCACGGGTCTGTGGCAGACGACGAGCCCCTCGCGCTTCATCGACAATCTGCCTGCGGCGCATGTCGAGGTCGTCGAGTTCGAAGGGCGCTTCGCAATATGGCGCTTACGGCGTCTCGCGCTTCGCCAATCTCGACAGCTATGGCTCGGGCTATACGACGCCCGGCTGGAAGCGCGCCCAGAGCGCGCAAAAGGAATAGGCGCCGCGCGGCGGGCCCGGCCCGCGCCAGACAAGCGCCCGTCATCGAGGGGCAAGTGCTCGCGAAATCGACTTCCACGTCGCGCTTTTCGCCGGGCGCGCGCGTGCTGCACCTCAAATTCGGCCCCGGCACGGTGACGAGTTCCGACGGCTCCAAGCTCACGGTCGATTTCGACAAGGCCGGCCGCAAGATGGTGATGGAGAGTTTTGTCGAGCCGACGTAACGCTCGCGCCTATCGCGCCGCGTAAAGCGAGCAGTCGATCACCGCGACATCCTGGATCTTGCGCGAAACCTTGGCGCCATCCTCCGCGGTCTCGACCAGCTTGAGAGGAGACCGCCAGAATCGCGCGACGACGCCCGCCGGCAGCGCGTCCGGCGAAGCGACGCCGCCGAGAATCCACGCCGGCGCGTCCGGCCGCGCGCAAATCCTGACGATTTTCTCGCGGGTGAAGTCCGGCAGCGGTTTTTCGGGAGAGGCGTTCGACATCCAGCGCGTGAACACGCTCGGCTCGATCCAACCGACATCCAGCAGCGCGAGTATGCGATCGCGCCAGATCATCGTGAGCGGACGCGAAAACACATTGCCGGCGCCATGCAGATAGGACACCCAATTGGGCCGTCCCAGCCAGACCCAGGGCGCTTGGCTCTCGCCGACCCACAACACTTCGCCCGGACGCGACGCGACCATGCGCTCCAGTTCCGGCGGATGCTCGTTCGTCGCGAGCGCCCGATTGAACGCCGAACCGCCGTTCCAAGTCGTCAAAGCGAGAACGGTCAAGGCCGCCGCCGCGCCGACGAGCGCCGGGCGCGGGACGCGGTAATCGGATAACACCCAAGCCAGGGCCAGCGCGGTCACGGGCGTGCGAAGCATGAGGGTCGTCGTCGACGCCGCGACGAGATCGAACAAGCCGCCCTGCGAATCCTTCCAGGCGGCGACGGTCGTGTAGACATGCGCGCCCATTTCGCCCGCCGCGGTCAGCGCGGCGATCGTGACGCAGCAAAGGGTCAACAGCCTCGCGATTTGCGGGGAAAGGCTCGCGCGAAAGGCGTGGAGCGCGATGGCCGCGAAGCAAAGCAGCGCGCTCTCCACCGATTCGGCGCCGATCCAGGCGATCACGAACAAGGCGAGCGACGCGCGGCTCGCGCCGCCCTCCACCCAAAGGCGCTGGGCGCAAAAACACATGCCGATGGTTCCGAACAGCGTCAACAGCCAGATCGCTCGCCACGGCTGCGCCTGCACAATCAGCACGAGCGGATAAACATCTCCGAAAACCACGGTGAGCAGCAGACCGCCGAGACTTGCGACGATCACCGACCAAAACAAGCGCCTGATCGGAGCCGTCGCGGCCGTCGCGGCGAAGCCCAGCGTCGCCGCGTGCACGGCGAGCGTCGTCCAGGCGGGCTCCCGCCACAGCAGCGGAAACAAAAAGGACGCGCGCAGGCGCAGGACGATCAGCCAGTTCCAGTCGAAGCGCTCGAAGAGGCGCGAAAACAGCGGCAGGCCGAGGGACGCCGCGACGATCACGCCCGCGGCGCCAAAAAGTCCAAGATAAATCCAGCGGCGATTTTCGAGACATAAATAGACATAGACAGCGCCCGCGCCCGCCAGCGCCATGATCGGATGAAACAGCGCCGCCAGGACTAAAAACAGAACGGCGAGTGGACGCGATCCCGCGAGCAGCGCCGCGAGCGCCGCCAGCACGCCCGCCTCGGCGAAAGGCCGCGGCGTCGCGAAAGCCTCGGCATATTGCAGCGGAAGCCCGCCATAGGCGCCGCTCGCCGCGGCGACGCAAATCAAAATCGCCCATTTCAGCCGCCCGCTCGCGAGCTGGACGGCGAGAGCCGACATGGCCGCGAGCCACAGGACGAGCGCGGTCACGGTCAGCAGCTGCGCCGAAAGCGCCAAGCCGAAAACGGGGATCAGCGCGTCGACGATCTTCGAGAAGACGCTGAAGGACGACTGTCCATCGAGCCGAAAGAAGTAATCGGCTCCGACGCCGCTCGGATCGAGATCGGCGAGGCCCCGTCCCATGTAGATCATCGAATCGTGCAGCAACCCATTATATCGGCGCCGCAGAAACCACAGAGCGATCAGCGCGACGGAGCCGACGAAGGCCCAAAGCGAACGCTCGCTCGGTAAGGCGCCGAACAGTCCCGGCGAAGGCGAGCGCGGCGACAAGGCGGTCGGATTCGCTTGCGTGGACATATTCGCCCTCGATTGGGAAACAGGCGGATGGCGTCCTTTCGCTTCCAAGCGAAAGGACGCCATCCACAGTGTTCGAGATGTTTGTTCACGCGAACGCGCGCGAGCGGCGCCGCGGACCGCACACGCGCGTTAACTAAAACCAGCGAAGCGCTAATTTGGCGTTAAGCGGCCGCGTCGAGAGCGGCTGGATCAGTTCAGGCTGGCGCAAAATCGCTGGATCTTGCCGCAGGCGTCCTCGAGCAAGGCGTTCGAGGCGGCGTAAGACACGCGAAAATTCGGCCCCGCGCCAAAGGCCGACCCCTGCACGACGGCGACGCCTTCCGCCTCCAGCAGCGCCGTGACGAAATCCGCGTCGTCGGCGATCACCTTGCCCTCGGGGGTCTTGCGGCCAATGGCCTCCGCGCAGGACGGGAAGACGTAGAACGCGCCCTCGGGCGTCGGGCAGTCCAGATATTTCGCTTGGTTGAGCATGGACACGACGAGATCGCGCCGCTCCTCGAAGGCCGCGCGGAAAGTCGCCAGATGATCCTGCGGCCCCTCCAACGCCTCGACCGCCGCCCACTGGGCGATCGAGCAGGCGCCCGAGGTCTGCTGGCCCTGCAACAAATCCATCGCCTTGATCAGCGCGCTCGGACCCGCCGCGTAGCCGATGCGCCAACCGGTCATGGCGTAGGCCTTGGAGACGCCGTTCATCGTCAAGGTCCGGTCGTAAAGATTAGGCTCGACCTGCGCCGGCGTGACGAATTTGAACCCGCCATAGACGAGATGCTCATAGATGTCGTCGGTCAGCACATGCACTTGCGGATGGCGCAGCAGCACGTCGGTGATTTTCTTCATCTCGTCGAAGCCATAGGCCGCGCCCGACGGGTTGGACGGCGAGTTGAGCACCAGCCATTTGGTCCTGGGCGTGATCGCCCGTTCCAACACCTCCGGCTGAAGCTTAAAACCATGCTCCATGCGCGTCTCGACCGAAACGGCCGTCCCGCCGCAGATCGCCACCATTTCAGGATAGCTGACCCAATAGGGCGCGGGAACAATGACCTCGTCGCCGGGGTTGAGCGTCGCCAGAAAGGCGTTGAACAGAATGTGCTTGCCGCCGGTCGCGACGATCGTGTCCGACGCCTTGTAGTCGAGGCCGTTTTCGCGCTTGAACTTCTTGGCCACCGCCTCACGCAGCGGAGGAATGCCGAGCACGGGCGTGTAACGCGTCTCGCCGCGGTCGATCGCCGCCTTCGCGGCCTCGCAAATATGTTTCGGCGTATCGAAATCCGGCTCGCCGACCGAGAGGCTGATCACCTCCCTGCCCTGCGCCTTGAGATCGCGCGCCTTCTGCGTCACGGCGATCGTGGCGGAAGGCTTTACGCGCGACAGGGCGTTGGCGAGAAAGGTCATGTCGAGGATCTCCGGGTGTCGGGCGGCGCCCGAGCCGGACGCAACCGCCGGCCCGCGTATGTGCGCCGCACATAGCTGAACCGGAACATAAAAGCCCATCGCGCCCGGAGCAATGAAAATCCTACGCTCCGCCGCCGCCCGTGACGCCTATGTTTCAGGCTCCGGGGCGTCCTCGCGCGCAAATCGCGACCAAGGCGCGGACGTTTGTCGACGGCTCATGATTGTGCGTCGCAACTTGGTTTCGAAGCCGAGGCGTTGCAACTTCCAGCGCGGCGAATCATCAAATTTGATGCTCTTTAGAAGAAAAAGTTAAACAAGAATTAAAATTTGGAACCCTTATGCAACTTTCCTTGGGTTCGCGTGTTTATGACCTTAAGAGGCCGGCGCTGGCATCGAGGTCTTTGCGCGCAAATGAAAGCGCGAGAGGCGGGAGGGTGGCGGACGGCAAGAATGTATCGCCAGGGGGTAGTAATGTCGCTCGCGGACAAGTTCGAAAATCAAATTGAGCCGGCTTTCACGCGGAGTTTCGACCCGGAAAGCGCGCGCAGACAATTGCGGATGTCGATCATGCTGGTCGTCGCCATGGGTTTGGCCGCTTTCGTGTTGGGCTTCGCCTCGCCGATCGACGCGCAAAAGCCCTTGAAACAGACGACAGCCAATCACGACTCCGGTTTTTCAGGCCGTCTGGTCTCGATCGGAGATAAGTAACAGCGCCCCGACAAATTAGAGGGCTTCCACGAAAAGATTTCGCCTCCCCTTGGCGAAGGCCCGCGCTGGAGCGAAGCTCTAGCGCGGGTTTTTCCGCGTGTTACTTCCCGGTCGTTCCCGTCGCGGGCGCTGCGTCGTGATGATCGCTGGTGGTCATGATCGTGCGGTGTGGGCGCCGCTGGCGGGGCCGGCCGTGTCCTTGTTATGGGCCTTTTCCCATCTCGCTTGCGCGTCGGCGTCGTGGGCGTGAGCGGCGTCGGGGGCTTCGATCGCCGCGTCGATGACGACATCGCCAGCCTTCTCGAAGGTTAGCGTCATCTCGAGACCCCAGCCGACTTCGAGATGTTTCTTGATGTCGAGCAGCAGAACATAGGCGCCGCCCGGCGCGAGGGTGGTGGTCTGTTTGGGCGTGATCGCTATGCCCTGCGACGGCCCTTCCTCCCTGGCGTCGGCGTGAAACTCGACCTTGCCGAATTTTTCCGCCTTGACGCCGATCAGCCGGTCGCCGGCCTCGCCGACGTTGTGGATAAAGGCGTAGAAATAAGCCTTGTTGTCGCCGTCGAGAGGCGCGCGCACCCAAGGGTGCTCGACAATCAGCTTGCCGATTTCATACTCATGGGCCCTGGCCGAGCCCGAGGGTAAAAGTCCGCCGGCAGCCGCGCCGCACAGCAGGGCGCCGCCAGACAACAGTAGATCACGCCGCTTGATCGTCATCCGTTTTCTCCCTTTGCTCTTGGCGTCGCCGCGCAACGCGGCTTAACGCCGACCCTCGATCTCCCCCGCGTCAATGCGAGTGGAGGCTGATCACCACGAAGGGCTCCTTGGCCATCATGGCGATTTGGTCCCGCAGCTGGGCGGCCATGTTGTCGCCTGGCTCGAAATGCCGGAAGCGCGCGCGCACATAGCCCGAGCGATCGATCAGGAAATGCGCCTCGGCGATCTCGTTCGTCGGCGGTTCGTTAGGATAGCGGTTGATCAACGAATAGGCGCTTTCGACCGCCTTGGGATGCACCGCCATGCGTCCCATGACGCTTGAAGGGCAACCGCCCTGATAGACCGTCACTTGATTGGCGCCCGCAGCCTTCGCCGTGTCATGCGCGATAGAGAGGCTCGCTTCCACCGCCTTCTCGTCGACGCCGGGCGCCTCGCAGCGCGCGAAGGAAAGCAATGTCGGCGCGCCCCGCAGATTTGACAGAAGGTTGATCTTGTCTTCCGGATCCTCCAACGAAAAATCCGGCGCGATCAGCCATTGGATCATGCCCCTCGGCCCCATGAAGCGCGACTGGTTCGTGCTCGACAGCAGCAGCAGGAAATTGATCATGTCCCAGCGGTCGTCGACGTCGAGCGCATCCTTGAAGCTCGGCATGACGCCGCTTTGGCCGCCGAAGGTGAGCCAATGGAAAATATCGCCAATCGTATGCGTGCCGACATGCGGCGCGGTCAGATCGGCCGGCGCGACCGAAAGGCCCTTGGCCATTTCGCCATTGCCCTCGCCGCCGACGCCGTGACAGGCGACGCAGTTCTCGGCGAAGGTTTTTTGCGCCCGGGCGATCGACTCGGCGGTGTAGTCGACGGTCGGATCATTATAGGTGTCGGGATAGGCCTGGGTTCCAAATGAAGCCGTGGCGCTCAGAACGCCCGCCGCCACCGCGACAGGCGTCGCCAGCCTGCGCCAGGGCCGCGCTTTCGGCAGCAACCACAGCGCCGCGCCGAGCAAGGGCAGCGCGACGCCGCCAACGCCAAGCCACCAGGGCGTGCTCCACATTGGAACCTTGAGGCCCCAATAACCCCAGGTCGCGGCCCAGGAGAGGCGGAACGGCAGCGGCCAATAGAGATCGGTTTCATGCGAGGCCGGCGTGCTGACCGAGATATAGCCCGCGATGAACAACAGCCCCACGGCGGCGACCGCCTCGCCGAAGCCGACGCGGCCATACCAGACCACGTCGAACTCTTCCGCGCGCCGGCGGTTGATATAACGCGCCAGCGCCAACGCCGCGAGCATCGCCGCGCTGAACAGGGCCAGCTTGACCGTCAGCCAGCGCCCATAGGGCGTCGCCAGAAGATTGGCGAAGCTGCCGACGTTTTCCCACGCCATCACAAGGCCGCTCGCGACCACCAGGGCAATCGCGATCTTGGCGATCAGCGACCAGCGTTCGGCCAGTTTCGCGGCGACCTCGGGCGGCTTGTTCCGCCCGGTGAACATCCAATAGACCAGGCCGAGCAGGCCGCCGATCCAGGTGAGGCCGGCGCAGGTGTGGATGAGAAAGCTCGCCTGCGTGAACAGCGCGAAGCTGTCGTCGATCGCATGGCCGGTCACCGAGGTGACCGCCAGCACCAGACCGCCGGCGCCGAGCGCAACCTTGTCGAGCAGGTCCGACTTCACCGCGAGCCGCGCGATCGTCAGCGCCGCGAAACTCAGCGCGATCAGCTGCGTGACGATCCAGGCCTTGCCGACCACCGTGGCGGAGCAAAAAGTCGCGAGCGTCGCGTAATCGATCGCGCGCTCGGCGGGAATGATCTCACGCGCGATCGCCGCGATCAGAAAAAAGCCGAGGATCGCGCGCACGGACGCGAACAAGGCGATGACGAGCTTGAAGCGGGCGCCGTCCTCATCGATCAGCCGCGGCAACAACAACAAGCCCACCGCGAGAGCCGCCGGCAGGCTCTCGAAGAAGCGGAGAAACGCCAATTCCATCTTGACTGACTTCCGACGTTGACGCGGCGCGGCGGGGGCGTTCCGATTTTCGTGATCGGATCACGCCGCGCCACGCGCGGCCATTACATGGCTTTTCCGATTCCCTTGGCGCGCGACATCGAAGGCAAAAACGAGCGCTTGTCGCGCAAACGAAACTACTTCGCGTCCACCGTGAATTCGTAGTTGCCCTCGACGATATGGCCGTCGGTCGAAAGCACGCGATACCGCACGATATAGCGCGCCGGCGGAAGATCGGGCGCGTCCAGGCTCAACTCGCGCGGCGTGTCCGGCTTTCCGACGGCGCCTTGCGCCAACACCTTGCCGTCCGGCGTTTCGATCGTCAGCTTCGAATAGGCTGGCTCCACGCCGCCGCCAAAGCGCAATTTGATCGTCTTGGGCGGCGTCGCGACGTGATCCTTCGACGAAGGCGTCGCGTCCACGAGAAACGAATGCGCCAAGGCCGGCGCGCCCGACAGCGATCCCGCCGCCAGCGCCAACCCGACCGAAAGTCTCGCCGAAAGCTTCAAAACAACGCGTCTGTCGATCTCGCCCATCTTCGTAAGCTCCCTTGGGATGTTTTTTCTCGTTGCGTCGCGCGCCTTCGCGGGCTCAGGCGGCAGGCTCGCTTCCGACCCGCTTCACGGGATGGCTGTGCTTCCAATAAGCCAGCACCATCAATCCGATCAGCACCCCGCCCAAAATGAAAGGCACCCATTGCATCAGCGTCGCGCCGACCGAAAATTTGAACGTCTGCGTTTCCTTCTCGCCATTGTCCTTCGTCAGCGTCACGAGGCCCATGTAATGCCCGTTCCGCGTATAGTCGTGCTCAAAACTCAGCGTGCCCGTCTTATAAAGCCGCGCCGGAAAATGAATTTCGGTCAAAGGATCGAGGTCGCTGTCAAGATTCAACGGCGTCAAGGGATCACGAATGATCCGGATCTCGATCGGCATGTCCCGAAATTTCGGATTCTCTATGTCGAAAACCATGATCACCTTGCCCGTCGAAGGGATCTCCTCGCAATATTCATTGCGCGACTGACCGGGCAGATAGGACGTGATGTGGATCATGTCATAGCCAAACATGACCATGCACATATTGCCCATGCTCATCGCCTCCGGACCAGCGCCGCCGGCGCCTTCGGCTCTAACCGCGCCGGTCGCCGCGACCGCCATGATCGCGCCGAAGACCATGGACAAGATGTTTCGCCATTTCATTTTTTGCGTTTCCTTCGATTGCCTGTCGGATCGAACACGCAAGGCCCTCGGGAGGATTCCCGCGCGCCGCCGATCGCGCCGATCCATCGGCGTCCCGATCGCGAGTCCGAGCCACTCTTGCCCAAAACAAATACATTTTCGAGGAAAAAGAGAAAGCCCTATTTGCGGCGAATCGCCGCGTGTAACAATGAGATTCGTCAGAGATATTGGCCTTCTCCAGCATTTCCGCGCCTTTATCGCATCGTGGAGCGACAGATTTTTTTTCGGGCTTGGGCTGGCGAAAAGAAACCGGCCGGACTTTTGGTCCGGCCGGCTGTGTTTTAGGCTTTGATCAGAAGTTCGATCAGGGCATGTCGCCCGCGACGAACTTCGGAATGACCGGTCCGCCGATTTCAGCCGCGAAGCGACGGCCGCTCGGCGTGAAGAAGAAGAACAGGCCGCCGACTTGGCTGTCGGTGTCGTAGGCCAGGTCGGACAGACGCTCGATATCCCAGCGCGCGTCCTGGATCTTGACCTGGATTTCCTTCGTCTCGCCCGGCGCGATCGGAGTCGCGTCGGTCGAAAGGCCGCGATCCGCGAGCAGATAGTCGGGGAACTCGGGCTTCGTCGTGAACACGTCGGGGTTCAGGAAGCGCAGACCCGCCGCGGTGTATTCGCCAAGACGCAAGGGCTCCGAGGTGTTGTTCTTCACCTTGACGCTCAGGCTCATCTCGCGGCCCGGAACCTTGTAAACGCCGCCCTGGAGGTCGGCGGTCACCTGCTCCTTGCCGACGCCGACGGTGCCTTCGGTCGTGATCGGGGTCAGCGGCTTCTGCAAACCAGCCTGAAGCGGGATGGTGCGCGGGAAGGTGCTGTTGGTCACGGCGTAACCGACGATCGTCGCGAGGATCGTCAGCGCGAGAACGATCGCGCCAATGCGGCGGTCCTCGTCCGTCACGGCCTCATCGGCGCGGCCATCGGCCACCGTCAGATAGGACGAGATGATGCCCTTGCGCACGAACCAGAAGAAGATCCACGCCGCGCCAACCGCCAGCCAAGGCAAATGCCACGCATAAATGCGGTCAATGCCATAATGCTCGAGGTCGACGGTCGTGCCGTCGAGGAGCGTCACCGGATCGGTGAAGTCCTTCATGTCGCCCTTGATCTCGATCCACTGGCCGGGTCCGATGATCGGGCCGCCGCCTTCGACGTTGACCTGAGCATGGACGTGCCAGCGGCCGGCGCGACGACCGCGCAGGTTGATCTGGAACGCATAGTCGTTGCCCGGAACCAGCGACACCGAGCGAGGAGCGAAGTTCTCGCCGATGAACTGAGCCGTGCGCACCAGAACCGGACCCGGCTCGCCGGCGTTCAGGAACGACGACTTCGGATTCGCAACCGCCTGCGGCCAGGCCGAGAACACATGGAACTTGCCCGAAAGCACCATGTCTTCGTTGACGTTGACCGTCGTCTTGGACCAAGCCACATCATACCAGTTCAGCGTGCGCATCCGCAAAAACGCCTGCTGCGACTTCTCGCCGTGCGCGGAGGCCGGAGCAATGGCTCCAACCGTCGCGATCACAGCCGCCGCGCCCATGGCGGCCAGCTTGACTAGGTTTCTCATGAACAAACCTCCCAGTTTCTTCCTCTTCGCGGCTAACGCGACACATGCGCTTTCAACACATGCGCCTTCGACGTCGCCGCAGCTTGTCTTCCCAAGCCCTTGTTTCTTCCCAAGAGCTCTCGTTCTTTCTGAGTTCCCGATCTTCCGAGTTCTCGATTTTCTCCGGGGCGGCTTCTCGTTCTCCTCGCGGAAAACCGCGCCGCCCCGTCCGGTCCTGCTCGATATCGATCAGATCTTGTCGATGACCTTGGTCGTCGAATACCAACGACCCATGAACCACCACAGGAAATACACCATCATCGAGACGAAGCCCGAGAAGAACGCGGCCACCGGCACGACGTCCTTACCGAAGGTGCGCAGCGTGCCGCGCTCGACCATGCGGATGTATTCCGGCATCGACGTGCGCACGAAGTGCAGGCCGATCAGATCGGCGAGGGACATAAGCTGCCCATGCTGCTCGGTCGCCTGATGGAACGCCGCGATCGCCGGCCAGTTGTTCGGATAGAACAGCAGACCCCAGCCCAGCGAACCGACAACCGCCGTGATCACATAGCTGCCCGAAAGAAGCAGGATCACGTCGAGCCAAATCGCCGGAACGATCAAAGCGGACGGGAACACCAGCGAGATCGGGAAATAGGTCCAACCCCAGAAGTTCACGTAGCGGTTGATCCACTCGCCGATCAGCAGGCCGAGAGCCGCGAACACCGCGCCAAACGGAAGACGGAAGTTGACCCAGAAAAACGCCTGCGCCGCGGCGCAGAACGTCACGCCCAGGATCGGAATAACCGTCGGCCACATACGACGATCCTTCCAGTCGACCCAGAAGTCCCAGTCGCCCGCCGTCAGCATGAAGTGGACGTGATAGCCGCCGAGAACGGCGAAAAACAACAGTGTCAGAAGCAACCAGTCGACGGTCTGAACGCATCCCGCCGCCTCGGCGACGGAATGGAACGGACCGACCGCTCCCCCGCTCTTCGATGATGAAGACATCTTTCTTCTCCTTGGTGTCCTTGACGATAGTCCCCGGCTTTTCACTCGCCGGATTTTTTAGGCAAATGCGCGCGACCCATCCAAACCGCCACCTTCAAGCAAGCCTCGCGAGAACATCCCTCCTCGCGGGAGCCGTCTTGTTTCGAGCATGGAACCGGCGCCTCGCGAAACGATCGCGCCTGATCCTTAACTGTAAAGGGCTTGGTCTAAAGCGGTCGGCGTCGTCAAAGCCGCGCGGACAGTTCCGCCGCGCGGCTCGTTAGGAATATTACGTCAGCAGAGCGACGCCTTCCTTGCCGACCAGAGCGTGAATGCGGGCGAGGATCTGGAGAACCACGCCGAACACGCCAAGAGCCATCCAGCCGAAGAACACGAAGCCCCAATGCAGCGGAGCGACGAACAGTTCTTCCATGAACCAGAAGGTGTGGCCCCATTCATTCAGGCCGACGTTCGGGATGATCATGAACGGGCCAATCGCCACGATCAGGAACGCCAGCGAGTAGCCATGAGCAAAAAACGGAATGCGGGTCTTCGCATAGAAGAACGCGCCAACCGCGATAACCGAATAGATCGGGTAGCTCATGTAGAACTCGATGATGTGCGACGGCGTGAAGTCCGTGTCGCGAATCACCGTCATGTGCCAGGTGCCGTCCTGCTCCGTGAAGAACGAAGCGCCCCAGTAAATGGCGATGCCGTAAACCGTCAGCCATTGAACCAGGTTCACGATGCGGCGCATCTCCTCGCGCGGCTGAACCGCGTCGATGTTGCGGTCGCGGGTCTTCCACAGATAGCCGGCCAGGCCGATGCCCGAAACCAGCTCAAGCGGAATCTCCGTCCACAGAATGCTCAGCCAGTAGGTCTGGAACTCCGGAGCGAACGAGTCGAGACCCGCGCGCCAGCCGAAAACCTGCTCGTAAATACGCACGATCAGATAGAACACATCCAGAACCACAAGGCCAATCCACATGCCTCGCAGATCGACAACCGTATCTGTGCCAGCAGCCGCGCCCGCGGCTGTCTCGGTGGTGGAACTCATGCTTAGTCCTCCTATATTGCTCCCAGGGATTTGCGCGCGATCGGTGACGCCCCGCCTCCCAGCACGGAACTTGTTCGTCCTTTTTCTTAACGTAACGCTCGCGGCGCTCGAAAGCGCCCAACCGCCCTGTCTCGTCGCGACTTAACGCCCCCAAGAAGTCACGGCTCGACTGAATCAAGAATGGCTCAATCGAACCAAGGCTCCGACGCCGCCGCCGTTGTTGCTTTTTGGACGAACACCGATGTCGCCGCCTAAACAGGCCCCGCCCCGACCGTTGAAAAGACCACGGCGGACCCTGCTTAGCGTGGCCTAACAATTTAGCTTCGCGCACCTAAAAACAATACTCGATAGGATAGTGCATGACAATCTATTGAAGGGGTCTATTAGCCCATTTGGGTAGGTATATCGCCTACCCAAATTCCGAGACAAACCCCAGCCCAATCCCAAACTTCGCTCTCGCAATAAAATGCAAATCAGCCGTATTTCCATAATTATAGGCTGTTCGATCAAGCCAAGACCAGCCGACTGCGTCTCACCTAAACCGCCCAACCCTCCGGGCTGCGACATTCCGTGCTGCAGCGCGTCATAAGGATAGCGCATAAATTCTGCTTAGATTGCGACAAAAAGCAGAATCAGCGCATGAATCCAACAATATGTGACTAAATCTTCGCCAGTGTCCGGCGCCGCGGCCCCGAGGCGCGGCCAAAACCGGCGGCCGGGCGCGGCTCGAAAGCCAGCCAGACGACCGCTCGCCGATCGCGATGACGCGGCAACGATGCTCGTCGCGAGCAGCGCGCCGTTTGAATCGAATAGCATTCAGTAACTTAGACCGATCCAATGACGATTGTCCGATCAATCGAATAACCGTCGTTCAGTTAAATGAACTGAAGGCGAGTTGGACGTCCCTCGCCTTCAATTGTCGAAAACCCGCTCGTTCGCCGTCGCCCGTCTCGCCGTTGGCTTGGACGCAAGGCTCGGCCCTACTCCTCCATCTTCAACGCCGCGATAAACGCCTCCTGCGGGATCTCCACCCGCCCGAACTGGCGCATTTTCTTCTTGCCTTCCTTTTGCTTTTCCAGCAGCTTCCGTTTGCGCGTCGCGTCGCCGCCATAGCACTTCGCCGTCACGTCCTTGCGGAACGCCCTCACAGTCTCGCGCGCGATGATCTTGCCGCCGATCGCCGCCTGGATCGGCACCTGGAACATATGCGGCGGGATCAACTCCTTCAGCTTCTCCACCATCTGTCGGCCGCGCCCCTCGGCTCTTGTGCGGTGCACAAGCATTGACAGCGCGTCGACCGGTTCGGCGTTGACGAGGATGCTCATCTTCACGAGATCGCCGGCGCGATAATCGGTGATGTGGTAGTCGAAGCTGGCGTAACCCTTGGAGATGGATTTCAAGCGGTCGTAAAAGTCGAACACCACTTCGTTCAGCGGCAGATCGTAAATCGCCATCGCCCGCTTGCCGACGTAATTGAGGTCGGCCTGTATGCCGCGCCGGTCCTGGCAGAGCTTTAGCACGGCGCCGAGATAGTCGTCGGGAGTCATGATCGTCGCGCGGATCCAGGGCTCCTGAATTTCGGCGATCTTGACCACATCCGGCATGTCGGCGGGATTGTGCAGCTCGATCTCTTCGCCATTGGTGAGCTTGATCTTGTAAACGACCGACGGCGCCGTCGCGATAAGATCCAGGTTGAACTCACGGCGCAGACGCTCCTGGATGATCTCGAGGTGCAGCAGTCCCAAAAATCCGCAGCGAAAGCCAAAACCCAGCGCCGCCGAGGATTCCATCTCGAAGGAAAAGCTCGCGTCGTTGAGCCGCAGCTTGCCGATCGCGGCGCGAAGATCCTCGAAATCGGCGGCGTCGACCGGAAACAGCCCGCAGAACACCACCGGCTGCGCCGGCTTGTAGCCGGGCAGCGCCTCGGCGCAGGGTTTCTTTTCATCGGTGATGGTGTCGCCGACCCTGGTGTCGGCCACCTGCTTGATCTGCGCGGTGATGAAGCCGATCTCGCCCGGCCCCAGCCGCGCCACGTCCTGCATTTTGGGCTTGAACACGCCGATCTTGTCGACCTCGTAATGGGCGTCCGTGCCCATCATTTTGATTTTCTGGCCCTTTTTTAGCGCGCCGTCAAACACGCGCACGAGCACGACAACGCCGAGATAGGCGTCGTACCAGCTGTCCACCAGGCCCGCCTTGAGCGGCGCGCTCTCGTCGCCCTTGGGCGGCGGCAGCCTCGTGACGATGGCCTCCAGCACGTCGCCGATGCCGAGCCCGGTCTTGGCCGAGATCAGCACGGCGTCGGAGGCGTCGAGGCCGATTACATCCTCGATCTGCTGCTTGATGCGGTCGGGCTCGGCCGCCGGCAGGTCTATCTTATTGAGAACAGGAACGATTTCGTGGCCAGCGTCGAGCGCCTGATAGACATTGGCGAGCGTCTGCGCCTCGACGCCCTGGCTGGCGTCGACGACGAGCAGCGAGCCCTCGCAGGCATGCAGCGAACGCGACACCTCATAGGCGAAATCGACGTGGCCAGGCGTGTCCATCAGATTGAGGATATAGGACTTTCCGTCCTTGGCCTTATAGTCGAGACGCACCGTCTGCGCCTTGATGGTGATCCCGCGCTCGCGCTCGATGTCCATTGAGTTCGAGCACCTGCTCGACCATGTCCCGCTCGGCGACCGTGCCGGTCTGCTGGATCAAACGGTCGGCGAGCGTCGATTTGCCGTGATCGATGTGGGCGACGATGGAGAAATTGCGGATATTGTCGATGTCATGGCTGGTCATGGCCGCTCGGATAGCAGCGCCCGGGCGCTAAGGGAAGAGCGGCGTCGCCTGGCGCGCGACAATGCGCGCCAAATCGCCTGAAACGACAAAAAAACGCGCGCGGATGCGCGATTCCGCGCGCGCCGTGACGACGCCTTATTTCTTGGCGAGGCGCGCCTCGACTTCGCTCACCAACTTGGCCGTTAGCTCCTTCGCGAGCGGCCAGCCCGTTTCGCGCGTCCATTGAACCAGGGCGACACTCGCCTTGACCGCGAGGCAACCCAGTTTCGTCACGATCTCGACAGTCTTGTCGAACCACGCCAGCGCCGGATGATTCTCGGGGATCTTGCCGCGCAGGAAAGCGACGCCAGCCTTGGTCCGCTCCGTGATCAGCGCCCACAGAATCTCGGCGGGCTCGGTGGATGGAGTGGTCTCGATTATTTGGCGCAGCCCAAGAATTTCCTTGGCGGACTCCTCCGCCCGGCGGCCGGCTTCGGCGAGAGCGCGCGCCGCGTCCGCGGCCTCGCCGGCGAAACGGTCGCGCTCCGTTGTGATCGAGGCGAGAAGCTGGCGCAATTCGTCGCGATCTCGGGCGATCGCATTGGCCTTAGCGACGATCTCCGATTTCTCGAATGCGTGACGGTCGCGCTCGGCCGCGACGCTCTTCAGTTGCTCTTGCAATTCGCCGACATTGACGACAGGCGCGGCGGACGCCGGCGCGTCCTGGGGAAGCTCGTGATCGTCCGACAGGGCTGCCTCCTAAGCGTTAGGCCCGACAGCGCGCGGGCGGAAATAATTCGTCCCGAGAATCGGACGCGGAACAGCTGTACAAAAATGATACATATTCGTTTTGTCTATCCGACGCCAGAAGCTTCTTCTCGCCGAGCTCAAGTTCTCGCCGAGCCCAACTTTTCGCCGAACTCAAGTCCTTGCCCAAATCGTCGCCAAAGCGCGCGCGCCCCGATGTCGCCGGCGAAATTGAATTGACTTTGGATAAGCCGAAGCGCTCAGCGGTCTCCGGCGCCGTGTTTGGAGGAGTCCGCGCCCGCGGCTTTCAGCAAAGTCAGACAGTCGCGGGGATTGGCGAGACAATGTTCGCGCGCGGCGCCGGCGAGCTTGGCCGCGGCGGCCCGTTGAAGCGCGGTCAGCGCCTCGTCCTTGACTCCGACCGCGCGGCGCTCTCCGCCGGTCGCCGTCTCGTTCCCGCCGCGCGCGCGGGCCAATGAGGCGACGATTTCGTCCTTATGCAGGGCGAAATACACCAGGACGATCACGAACGCGCTTTTGAGAAGAAGGCCCAAGACAAGCTCCAAGACAAGCTCCAACCGCGGCCCGCGAGCGCGGCGCCGCCGGCCTCGTCGTGACGAACTCGATCCCAAGCCGCGCTCGCGCCGGAGCTTTGCGGGCATATCCTTTCACAATCGTTAATCCACCATCCCGGAGCGCGCGTAATGAGTGGCAACTACTTGCAAACCATGAGCGAAGATCGACGCCGGCTCCCGCCCGTTAATGCGATTCGCGACTGCGACCTTAGCAGTCACTTAACATCGATTTGAAAGGCTCATGCTAATTAGGGAGCCTCGCCTTGAGTAACATGTCAGCAATCACTTCCAACGAGCCGGAGTGGCTGGATCTCCTGACGCACAAAAGCGCCAGCAACGATCCGATCGAACTGGCGCGTCAAAAGTTTTTCGCGGCGGCGCGCCTCGCCGTCGGCATGAGCGTTCTGGCGTTTTCGCCGATCTCTCTGTTTCTTTACGGCATCCCGAGCCCGCGGCACGCGGCGCAGTTTATCCTCGCCTTGACGCCGCTGATCGCGATCGTCGTGCTCAAGCAGACCGGCAATTTGCGCTTGGCGGAGTGCGTTTCGATCTTCGGCTGGGCCGCCCTCGCCGCGAGCATCGGCGCTTCGACGGAGGGCTACGAAGCCGTCTGCCTTACTCTCCTGACCATCGCATTGCTCGAGGCCGCGCTGACATTGGAAATCGGCATGGTCACGGCCGTCGTCGGCGCCATTCTCGCGCTGATCGCCCTGGAGGTGAGCCGCAACCCATACGGTCCCACCGGCGTCGCTGCGCGCGCCGACGTGGCGCTCTTCGTCACGCCGCTCATGATGTACATGGCCGCGCTGGCCGCCGGCGCGATTTTCATGGCCCATGCCCGCGTGTTGGCGGATCAGCGCAACGCGCGCGATTTGCGGCTGCTCACCAGCGCGATCGGCGACATCGTCGTTCGCTTCGATCGCACGGGCGCGGTGTCCTCGATCGTCGGCGACATGCACAAGACTTACGGCCTGGAGACTCGCGACCTGTTCGGCCGAGGCTTCTTCCGGCGCGTGCACGTCGCCGACCGCCCCGCCTTTCTCAAGCTCGTCTCCGACGCGATCACGACCAACGCGTCCGCCCACGCCGTGCTGCGCCTCCATATCGGCGACATCGAGAACCGCGTCGGGGGTTATCTCGAACCGGTGTTCAATTACTTCGACGCGCGCACCTGTCACATCGAGCCGACGATGGAAGACGCCCAAGAGATCGAAGCGCCCGTGCTCTGCATCCTGAGGGATGTCACGGCGGCCCACCGCGCCGAGGAAGAGATCGCGGCGGCCCGCCGCCAGAGCGAACTCGCGATCGCTGGCAAAACGCGCTTCCTCGCCAATGTCAGTCACGAGCTTCGCACCCCGCTCAACGCGATCATCGGCTTTTCGGAAATGCTGGCCAGCGAGGAGCTTGAGCCGCGCGAAGCCGAAAAGCGCCGGGAATACGCCAATATCATCCGCGACTCCGGCAATCATCTGCACGAAGTCGTGAGCATGATCCTCGATATGTCGAAGATCGAATCGGGATCGATGCAGATTTTTCCCGAGCCATTCTCCTTGCTGAAGCTCGTCGAGCAATGCTGTGATATGATCCAGATCAAAGCCGATCAGGGCCAGGTCACGCTGGCACGCGATTGCCGGGGCGACGTCGAGGAGGTTGTCGCGGACAAGCGCGCCTGCAAGCAGATCCTGCTCAATCTTCTATCCAACGCCGTCAAATTCACCCCGCCGCGGGGAACGGTGACCGTGCGCTTGCGCCCCGAGGGCAATTGGCTGGTGCTCGCGGTCTCCGACAACGGCATCGGCATCGGCGCCGACGATCTCGCCCGCTTGGGAGATCCTTTCTTCCAGGCGAGTTCGTCGCATGATCGCAGCTACGAGGGCACGGGCCTTGGTCTCTCGGTGGTGCGCGGACTGGTCGGACTGCACGGCGGCGCCATCGCCATCGAGAGCGCGTTGAAGATGGGCACGACGGTCACGGTGCGCTTGCCGCTCGACGGCCGAAGCTGCGATCAAGGCGCGACGACGACAAAGATCGAAACCATCGCTCGCCGCCATGCCGCGCCGCAAGGCGAGGACATCGGGCAAGATCAAGATAAGGTGAAGAAAATTGCGTGAAGCTCTCGCCGTGTCCAACATCGACTTTTCCTCGCGCGACGAGCGCTCCGGCAATGCGAAGCGCCGCGCGAAGACAGCCGCGGCCAAGCGCGCTCCGTTTTTGCGGCGCGTTTTCGGCGAGAAGGGCAACTTTCGCTCCGTGCTGTTCACCGGCTTCGCCGGCCTCGTCGCCGTCGGCGTGCCGCTCAACGCCCTGTTCATGCAGGAGGGCCGGCGTCCGGCCACGACCATCGCGCTGAACGCGCCGCCGGCCGATTCCGCGCGGCAGAGCCAAGCGGCGCCCTCTTCCCGCCCGCGCTCCGCGCCGCCAAGCGTCGCCAAGACGGAAACGCCAAGGCAAGAGCCGGCGCGAGTCGAAGCGGCCAAGCCGGCGGAAAAGAGCTTCGATCCAATCGCTCAATTGCTGGGGAGCGCGGCGCCGCGCAAGAGCGAAGCCGCCGCCGGCGCCGACCCCAAAAGAGACCCCAAGAACAAGTCGGTGATCTTCGCGCAGCGGGCCTTGGCCAAGCTCGGCTACTCCCTGCATCAGGACGGAGTGTACGGCGGCACGACGCGCCAGGCGATCGAGAAGTTCGAACGCTCCAACGGCCTGCCGGTGAAGGGCGAATTATCCCCCAAGATCCTCCGGCTGCTCAGCGCGCGTTCGGGCGTCGCGTCAAAGTGATATCGTTTGCGCTTGATCAACTCATTCGGATTTAACGCCGCGATGCGATCAGGCGCGAACCGTATGACCCCGCCGGCGCCTTATCAACGCAAGGATGCGAGGCCCCCTCATGCGCCTGCGGTCGGATATCTTCGTCGCCGCTCTAATCCGGCGGGCCGAGACGCAAGGAGCCGTCGCCATGCTGCGCCGGCGCGGCGCCGCCGAAGCCGGGGCGATATTCGTGAAGGTCGACCGGCTTGACGGCGCCGCCGCGCTTTTCGGCCCCGCCGCGCAAAGCGAGGAGCCGCCCGAGGGCGTCGCGCGGCTGTTCACCAGACTTCACGCCGAGGAATGGCGCGATCCGCTTTACGTCGAGGAGCGC
Source organism: uncultured Alphaproteobacteria bacterium (assembly GCA_963775775.1). GTDB lineage: Bacteria > Pseudomonadota > Alphaproteobacteria > Rhizobiales > Beijerinckiaceae > Methylocystis. Next base: position 106,119 of record CAVZKF010000010.1, on the reverse strand, counting down.
CTGCGACGCGAGATCGCCTTCGATCCGGACATTTGGATCGTCGAGATCGAGGATCGCCAGGGCCGCGCCTTCATCGACGTTACGGCGTAAGGCGCGGCTTTCCTAAATTTTATCGGAATTGGCGAGGCGGGGGACGCCCGGAGCCATGCGGTCCGCGCCGCCGCGCCGCCGCGCGCCGGCTTGCGCCGACAACTCCTCGCGCCAGGCGACGCGCCGGATCGGCTCGCGGTCGAAGCGGCCGACGCCGTTGATCGCGGCGACGATCCGCGCGGCCGCGCGCCTCGGCGTCGAAGACACGAGCGCGCGCAGCGCGCGAACGCGGTCGACATCGAGCGCGAAAGCCTTGCCGCTGGCCAAAAACAGCCGCGTCGCCGTCGCGAGATCGATTCCAAGCGCGACATAGGTCAGCGCCAGGGCTTCTCCGCCCTCGTCGAGAAAAATCTTGCGCACGCGGCTCTTGCGCGCGTCGAGCGCATTGGCGACGAGCGAAATCATCGCGTCGCGCTCCTCTCGGGCCGCCAGCGCTTCGAGCCGCGGGGCGAGTTGCTCGTCGCCGGGCGCCCAACTATCGCCAATTCGGTCGACAAACGCCGACCGGCGCGCGGCCGACACGATCCGCCCTCGTTCGTCTCGCGTCGCCGCGAGAAACAGCGACTCGGGATCGACGTCCAAGTCCTCCCGGTTGAGCAGCAAGCGCGCGAGTTGCTGATCGTCGCGCGCGACATGCATCAGAGCGTGCAGCGCGCCGGCGTCGAGACGAATTCGCCGATTGGCGGCGAGCGCATAGAGCACGACGCCCTCGTCGCGCGCCGCCAAGGCGCCGACGGCCTCGCGCGGCAGTTCCCAGCGGCGCGCGATCGCGGCGGCGAGTTCGGCCGAGCCGTGCGCGGCCTTGGCGATAATATCCGCGACCGGCGGCGAAGGCGCGAATTCGAAGGCGATGCGCGCGCAGTCGCCGCCCCGATCAAAGAAGCGGCGGATCAAAGCGGGGGGCGTGTCGGGATGACGGCAAAGCGGCTCCGCGATCGTCGCGACGATTTCGCTGTCGGTCACGTCGATCAGATCGCCGGCGAGCCGCTCGAATTGCCGCAGTTCGGTCTGACCGCGGCCCTCGCGCACGACGAATTGCTCGACAATCCTTTGCAACAGCTCGCGGATCGCGCCCTGCCGCTTACGCTCACCGGAAAGCATGGCCTCCCCGCTCCATCCAAAGACGCTTCAACATTCCAAGATTGTAGGCGAGGGTTGTTGACGCAACATTAACCCTCCCCATTCCTTAATGGATTCTCGACATCCGATGGGTGATTTGTCGGCAACTTCTCGGGATGACGCAGGCCATGGCGCAGATAATATCCTTGCAATCGCGAATGCGGCCGCCGCGACAATCGGCCCCGGCGGGCGACGGAGCCCGGATTCTCTTCTTCATGGGCGTGCGCTACATGCGCGTCGAGGAGTATTCGCCCTCGATGACCGACGCGCCGAGCCGCGGAGACGGTCGTGGCGGCGGCGGGAAACGCAAGCGCCGCGCGCGCGCCTGAAGCCGCCACGCTCCATCGATCCATGTTCTTCAATCCGCAAGCACGAGCGCCCAAAAGACCTTGAATTTCGAGCCCGGCGCATAGACCGCGGCGAGACCCATGCGGCGCGCGCGCGCGTCCAGCATACGCGCATTATGCGCCGGCGATTGACGCCATCCGGAGAACGCCTCGGCCAGCGTGTCGTAGCCGGCGGAAAGATTTTCGATGGCCGCGCCGTCGCCGCGAACGCCCGCCGCCTTTAGAGCCGCCGCGAGCCCGCGGCGGAGCGCGAATCGACCGCGCCGCGACGCGCCATGGCCCGCGCCCGCTCCAGGGCGACCCTTTGAAGCCCCGCGTCGAGCGCCAGTCCGCTAACACCGTGATTGCGCCGATATTGCGAAATCATGTCGCGCGCGGCCTCCGCGTCGACCTCCGCCCCGCCCCGCGAAAGCGAGCGATAAAGGCTCGGCTCCCCGACGGCGGCGGGCGCCGGCGTCTCGCGTGGCGGCGGCGCGCCGCAACTGGCCAGCGCAAGACAAAAGGCGAGCGCGGCGAAACGCTTAACGGAGGGCGTGAACATCGGACTGTTTTGCGCCGCCAGGGTTTAAAAACGATGAACACCGGCCAACAAATGCCGGCGCGATCCCTGGCGCGTGGCCAAGCGGCGGGCGCGGCTGCGGCTTGACGTTCAATTTATGATACTGCGCGCCCGCTTCCCGATTTGCTTCGCCTCTTCGTCCGCTTCCAGCAGTCTTTGCTCCACGGCGAACTTTTCAAATCCTTCAAACTGCACGACGGTGGGCGCGCCGGCGTCGGTGGTGCGGCGATCTTTATGCCGGCTTCGGCGAGCCCTTTGTGCAAGTCGAAATGCAAATCGCTGCGCACGCGCGACGATTGTTCGACATCCTCGAGATAGCACCAGAGCTCGAAGCGGAACTGAGCGGCCTCCATCCCGAGAAACATCACCTGCGGCGCCGGTAGGCGCAGCACGCCGTCCTGCGCGCGCGCCGCCGCCAGCATAATGTCGCGGATCTGCTCGGGATCGACGCCCGAATGCGGCGAGAGCAGGATCTTGACGCGCCCGACCTTGTCGCCGCGCAGCCAATTCTTGACGACGCCCGTGACCAGATTGGAATTTGGCAAGATCATCGTCGCGCGGTCGAAGGTTTCGATCTCGGTCGAGCGCACGTTGATGCGCCTCACATAGCCCTGCTCGTCGCCGACCACCACCCAGTCGCCGACGCGAATCGCCCGCTCCCACAACAGGATCAGGCCGGACACGAAATTATTGACGATCGATTGCAGCCCGAAGCCGATGCCGACCGACAGCGCGCCGGCGACGATGGCGAGCTTCTCGAAGCCAAGGCCGAGATGCTCCATCGCGACGGAGACCGCCAATATGAAGCCGGCGTAGCCGACGCTGGCGCCGATCGAATTGCGCAGCCCCATGTCGAGCCGCGTCAGCGGCAGTAAGGTGCCGTCGAGCCAGCGCCGCAGGCCATGCGCCGCCGCGAGCGTGATCGCGAAGAGAGCGAGCGCCACGAACGCGGTCGAGGGCGAGATGGTGACGTCGGCGATCTTGACCGCCAAAAAGGACGATTGCAGGTCGGAGAGAAAATCGCGGACTCGACGCCGAAAGGCGCGAGAATGAGCAGCGCCGCTACTCCGAAACAGGTCAGCGTCAGCGCGCCCGAGAGCAGCGCCGCGAGCGGCCGCAGCGATTGGCGCTCGACCCCGAGCGTGCTCGACGCCACCAGTCCGAACCGTCCGGTCGGCGCCAAGACCCTTTCTATGGCGGCGCGCGATAGCGTCAGAACGATCAAGAGAACGCCGGCGACGACGAGGGTCCAGCAGCCTTGAACGATGAAGAAATTGGCGAAGGTGACATAGCCCAGCGCGCAGGCGGCGACGACCGTCGCCGCGGCCGCGAAGCCGAGCAATCGCGTCAACGAGAGCCAGTCGCGCCCGACGTTCGCCTCGCCCGCGCGGCCGCGCGGAAAGCTCCGCAGCGTCGCGACCACGAGGGCGGCGCATGCCAAGGCCCCCAGCCCGCGCGTAAGAATTGCGACGGAAAGGCCCGCCTGCACGGTCTCCTCGATTTGCTCGAGCAGACGCACCCCCGCCATCGTCGCGACAACGGCGACGGCGAGCCGCGTCAGCTGCCCGGCCAGCGGATCGCCGGGGTCGACGAGACGCCAGCCCGGCGCGCGCGGCGCCAACAGCGCCCGCGCGACGCCATAGGTCACCGCGACGCGCCCGACGCCCTCGAACAGGCGCGTCAGAATTGGCTCCAACGCGGCGTCGGTGAGGTCGAAGCCATCGAGCGTCGAGGCCAGCGCCATCATCGCGGCCAGCGGCGCGGCGCTCGTCGCCAGCGCGGCCCAGGCCGCGCTGACGGCCTTTTTCAACTTCGCGGGCGCGGCGACCCCTTGGGCGCGCGACACCACGCGCCGCGCGAACGTCATCAACAACGGAATGGAAAGCAGAATTAAGACGACGACGCCGAGCAACTCGGCCTTGTGCGCGCCGTTCGCGCGGCTCGCGAAATTGGCGGCGCGCTCCTCGAAAAAGACCGCCGCGGCCGCGCGCCACGCGCGGCGCATCGGCCAGGGCGTCCTTCCACAAGGCCGGCGAAAACAGCGGCCGGCTGCGCAAAAACAGCGTCTTCGCGAACAGCGACCGCTGGCGGGCGATGATCGCCACGAGCGTCTGCCGCGCCTCGATTTGCAGGGAGCGCGCGCGTTTGAGCGTGGCGTCGATGTCGTCATACAGCTTGCGCTGCTCGGCCCATTCCGCGTTGACGCACGGCGGTGGCGGAACTGGCCGCGTCCGGGTCCACCGGCTTCGCGCTGGCGGGGTCGCGCCCTGGATCGCGGCGGAGGAGGCTTTGGCGTCGGGCTTCGCCGGCGCGGCTTTGCTCGGGATTTGCGCGAGCGCGAGTTTGAGCGCGGGCTGCGCGGGCGCGGCCGGCGCGGTCGGCGCGGCAGCCGAAGCGTCGGGCTTCGCGTCGGGCGACGGCGAGCCCAGTTGCTGGAGCCTCGCGTCAATCGCTTGTAAACGCGGCGTCAGACGGTCGATCACATTCTGCAGGTCGAGCGGCAGCGGCTCGACGCGATCGCGCAGCCGACGCAACTCGCCCTCGCTCGCGCTCGCATGGACCAGCGCGGTCTCCACCTCGTCCAACGTCGCTCGCGCCCGATCGAGAGTCTTGTTGTGCTTTTCGATGACGAAGGTCGAGGCCTCGTCGCCTCGCGCGGCGAAGGCGAACAGCGCGAGGACCAGGAAGGCGAGAAGGCGGAAAGGCGAGATGCGCAAGGGCAGAAATCCGGCTGGAGGCGAATTTGGGCGGACTATCGGACAAGAACGGCGAGAGGAAGGCGAGAAATGTCGGCTAAGTTTTGGCTGGCGCTCGCGTTACGCCTCTACCCCTCCTCATACCCATGCTCTCCGCCAAACCGGTCCACCGCCCGCCAGCCGCCATCCGGCCTGCGAAAAACATGCGGCGCTTCGACCGGGATTTTGCCGAAGCCGCCCGGGAGGTCCAGCACATATCGCGGCAGCGCGTGGCCGCCGATTCTTCGCGCGAGTTCGGCATAAATCTCGCGCCCGCGCGCCAGCGACAGACGAAAATGCGCGGTGCCCGGCGCTAGATCGGGATGATGCAGATAATAGGGTTTTACGCCGAGCGACACGAGCGCGCGCATGAGCGCCTCCAGCGTGTCCGCGTCATCATTGACGCCTTTCAGCAGCACGGTTTGCGACAGCAGCGCCGCGCCCGCCGCGCGCAGCCTCGCTATCGCCTCGCGCGCGCCCTCGTGAGTTCGCGCGGGTGATTGACATGCAGCGCGACATAGAGCGCCTTGCCGCTTGCTCGCAGCGCCTCCAGCCGCTCTGGCGTGACTAGCCCCGGCGCGGCCGTCGGGACGCGCGTATGCACGCGCAGCAGTTTCACATGCGTGATCGCGGCGAGCCGTGTCGCGACCTCGCGCAGCCGGCGAGCAGAAGCCGCCAGCGGATCGCCGCCGGTCAGGATCACCTCGAAGATTTCCGGCCGCGCGGCGATATATTTTAGCGCCGCGTCGAGCGCGTCGTCCGGCAAAACGCCGCCCTTGCCCTGCCCCACCGTCTCGCGGCGAAAGCAGAAGCGGCAATAGACCGGGCAGACCGACAGCAGCTTCAGCAGCACGCGGTCGCGGTAGCGATGCACGAGGCCCGGCACGGGGCTGTGCGCGTCGTCGCCGATGGGATCGGCGAGTTCCACTGTGCTCGCGTGACCAGTTCGCGCGCGTCGGGCAGGAACTGCCGCGCGATGGGGTCGTTCGCGTCGGCGGGGTCGATCAGCGCCGCCGATTTGCGGCGTCACCGCGACGCTGTAGCGCGCCGCGACCGCGCGCAGCGCGTCGGAGGGAGTGAGCAAGCCGGCGCGCGCGAGGTCGTCCACGCTCAAAAGCGTTTTGCCCGTCATCCCGCTTTCCAGCCTCCGCCCATCCGCGTCAATAGTTCAGCAGCGGCGCTTGCTTGAACAGGCTGGGACTCTCCAACTGGTTCAAAATGAAATCGGCGACATCCGCGCGCGAGATTTTCCCCGCCGTCACTCCCGCAAGATCGGTGATCGCTCGGTAAACTCCCGTGTGCGGGCCGTTGGTCAGACGGGCGGGGCGAACGATCAGCCAATCGGCGGCGGAGGCCTTGATAAGCTCCTCCTCGCGGTCCTTGTCGGCGTAGATTGTTCCAAGCAACAGCGGCTGGAAAATCTTGTCGTAGAAGAATCCGCCATGGCCGCGGCTGTCGCCGGCGCCAATGCCCGTCACCGCGACGTATTTCGTCGCCGGCGCGTCCTGAAGCGCGGCGAGCACATTGCGCGCGCCGCGCGAAAACAGCTCGACCGGCTCGCGGGTCGGATTGACGCCGACGCATGTGCAAACGGCGTCCTGTCCGGTCAAAGCCGTCCGCACATCCTTCGGCTTGCCGACGTCCCCTTGGACTTTATGCAGCCGCGCGTGTTCGAGCGTCAATTTGGCGGGATCGCGCAGCAGCGCGGTCACCTCGTGTCCCCGCTCCAGCGCCTGCTTCACGACTTCAAGACCAATGCCTCGCGAGGCTCCGATCACGACAATCTTCATGCTCGCAACTCCTTCTCGTTCGGCCGCGCGGCCAATCATAACAACGTCCCGCGCTCCGCCACCGGCGTCCACAAGCACCTGCTCGATGCGCGTCGCGCCGGCCGCCAGCATCACCAGACGGTCGAAGCCGAGCGCTATGCCGCTCGCCGGCGGCATGACCGCCAGCGCGTCGAGAAAATCCTCGTCGATCGGGCAAGCCTCGCCATAGAGGCGCGCGCGGGCGGCGCCCGCCTCGACAAAACGGCGGCGCTGCTCGTTCGCGTCGGTCAATTCGCCAAAGCCATTGGCGATTTCGACGCCGCAAACATAAAGCTCGAAACGCTCGGCGAAACGCGGATCGTCCGGCTTCGGGCGCGCCAGCGCCGCCTCGCTGACGGGATAATCGGTCAGGATCGTCGCGCGCCCGCGCCCCAGCCGATGCTCGACCTTCTCCGAAAGTATCTTGCTGAAGAGGTCCGACCATGTGTCGTCCGCCGCGACGCTCACGCCGTCCCGCGCGGCGGCCCTAGCGAGCCCGTCGCGGTCGCCCAGCAGCGCGGCGAGGTCGATATTGGCGTGGCGGTCGAAGGCCTCGCACACGGTCAAGATTTCCGGCTCCTCGAAAGCCTCGGCCTCGCGATCCCGCCAAACAAAGTTGTCCGTCCCCGCCGCCTTGGCCGCGACCGCCAGCAGGTCGGCGCAATCCTCGATCAGCCGCGAGACCGGCTCATGCGCGCGATACCACTCCAGCATGGTGAATTCGGGATGGTGCAGCGCCGTGCGCTCGCGGTTGCGGAACACATGAGCGAAGGTGAAAATCCGCTCCTCGCCCGCCGCCAGCAGCTTTTTGCAGGCGAATTCCGGCGAGGAATGCAGATAAAGCCGGCTTTTGTCGCCCCCCGGCCCGATCAAATCCACGCCGAAGGGCGAAATATGCGTTTCATTGCCGCCCGAGACCTGCAGCGCGGCCGTCTCCACCTCGACAAATCGCTCATGGGCGAAAAATTGCCGAATCGCCGCCCCGAGCAAGCCGTCCGCGACCTTGAGAAAGGGCTTGCGGTCGGCGTAAACATCCTTGGCCCACCAGGGCGAAGCGCGCGTCATTGTTGGGTCATCCGCGATTTTTCGGGGCGAGGATTTGCCGCGAGGGGCGAAGTGTGGTTTTAACCCGCACATGAATTTCGACCCGTTCATAGACCGGACGGGCCGGCGCCGCCAATCCTAATCACGACCAGGAACGGATCGCTTCCAGCGATCCAACGAGGAAACAAAACCGTGAAAGTTATCGCCAGCAACATCCGCAAGGGCAATATTCTCGAGAGGGATGATGGCCAGCTTTATGTCGTCTTGAGCGCGGAGAGCTTTTTCCCCGGCAAGGGCACGCCGACGACGCAGATCGACATGCGCCGCATCTCCGACGGCGTGAAGACCACCGACCGCTACAAGACCACCGAGCAGGTCGAACGCGCCTTCGTCGAGGACCAGGACTATCACCTATCTCTACGGCGACGACGACGGCTACACCTTCATGAACCAGGAGAATTTCGAGCAGGTCACCGTATCCAAGGACGTCATCGGCGACCAGGCGCAATGGCTGCAGGAGAACATGGTCTGCATCCTCTCCATGTTCAACGGCAACGCCGTGGCGATCCAGCTTCCCGCCGCGCGTCACGCTGGAAATCACCGAGACCGAGCCGGCGATGAAGGGCCAGACGGCGTCGTCGTCCTACAAGCCGGCCAAGCTCAGCAACGGCGCCCGCGTCATGGTGCCGCCGCACATCCAGCCGGGCACGCGCGTCGTGATCCAGACGGAGGATGGCGCGTACGTGGAGCGCGCGAAGGATTGAGGCGCGGCGAAACCCGCGGCGGTCGTGATGATCGCCGCGTGGGGGTTCGGCGGCGGGGCGCAAATCCAAGGAAAAAGCGCTTCGTAAAGTTGCCCGAAATATGATGTAAAAAGCCACTTCTCGACCGGTTCTTTCGGCCAGGACTTTCAACCGCGTTTTAGGCCTTCTTTCAGCGAGCTCGCGCGCGTCAGTCGTGCGCCGCCTGAAGTCATTGAGCGAGTCTTATTGTGACGCCGCCGCCCGGTCTGGCGCCGCGCCCGCGGCGCACCATATGTTTTCGACAGGACGAATTCGCTTCAGCACGGTAGCCGCGCGAGGATTGGCGTCATGCCCGAGGCAAAAATCATCCGTTTCGAAACCAACTCGCGCGCGCATCGCGTGCGCCGCGAACTCGAGGATTGGCGCCGGCGGCTTCGCCTCGCTTACGCGCGCCAATGGGACTGGCGGGCGCGCGAGATATGCAAAATGGAAATCCGTCGGCTCGGCGATTTGGCGCGCAATATTTCGCGCGACGAGCCCTGAAGCCTCGCGTCGCGCGTTTCCTTTGGGAAACTCTCCCGCCGCTAATCTCCGAGGCCGACGTCATCAGCCGCTTCATTGGCCGCTTTTTCGTCCGCCTTGGTCGCGCCGAACAGCCGTGACAGTTCATCGAACTGTTCGGTCAGCGTATCCAACCGCCGGCGCGTTTCATTGCCGACCGCCGCCACGAAATCCGCCGGGGTTTTCGCGCCCGACAATTCTCCGACGAATTCCAGCGTGGAATTGACGTTCTCCGCGCCAAACTCCATCAGCTTGGCGCCATAAACCTGACCCATGCGCAGCGGCGCCCACACCGCGGCGACCGGCTGCGAGATGCCGTCCCATGTCATACCGGTCTTCCTTTCAGGCTCGTGCTCGTGTTGGAAACGAACTCGCCCATGCAAGGTTGCACCCGCCGGGGAAAATTAATGGACCGTCAAGCGAGCCGCCCAAGCGAGACCCACAATCTCCGATTATCGCGCGCGGTAATGTCACATAAGCGTCATGCAACTTTCCTATCCTATTAATATTTAGATATATTGCGGGACGCCAAACACGAGAGGCGCCGCGCGATTTCCCGCATGACGCGACCGGGGACGAGGCCGGCGGGCGGGAACGACGCTGCGTGCGTAGGAGTATCCGAGGTGAGTTCTGTCCCGCATGACTTGGTCCCGGTGGACCGCGCCAGACCACCGGTGATTGGCCGGGGAGCCACGACGTTGCAACGCCACCTGGGCACGATCGGGATTGTCCTCGGCTTCGTTGTTCTGAGCATCTTCGCCGCCTTTGCGATGTCCCCGGGGCTTATGTGCCGCTGGACCGGATATGACTGCGCGCCGTCACCCAAGGCGATCTCCAGGCCGGCCGCCGGCCCCTCCGAGCCGGCGAACAATGGCCTTCTGAAAGAAGGCGAGGCCCACGGACGCGCGAGCGCCAGCGAACCGGCTCAGGCCCCGCGCCACGCCCTCGAGGCTCCCGTCCCCCTCGCGCCAGCGGACGGGCATTATCTCGGACGCTCGCAAGCCGCGTGCGGCGCCAAGCCCGCGTCGGTGATGCTGGACATCAAGAACCGCGAGGTCGCATGGCGATATGAATATCGCGGAATCGTCTATCAGTGGCGCGGCGAGGTCGACGCCGAAGGCGCCGATCCGCGCCTCGGTCGGCGACTCCGAGGTTTATAAAGCCTCCGGGCGCTTCGCGGATTCCGGGCGCGAGGTCACGATGATCTATCCCGATTGCCCCGACGGGATCGCGATGCGCATCGTCAACAAAATCCCCGACTAACCCACCGCGCCGCGGCTTCGCCGAAAGAAATCCATGCTCCATATTTTGCGCCTTGGCGCGCCGATCTTCCTCGCCGCGGCATTCGCGGCGCTATGCGCGCGAGGCGCCGCGGCCGAGCCGCATACGACGATCTTCTGCCTCCTCGACGGCACGAAGATCGGCGCGACGCGGTTCGAAACGCGCGACGGGAAATTCCTGCTTTATGTGAGCGGGGCGACGGAGCCGCTGGAATATCCGGCGAACGCCGTCAGGGGCATCAATGTCGATCCCTGCCCCGCGCCGTTGCCGGCCGCCACGACGGCGACCCCGAACGGCGGAGGCTCCGGGCGTTTCGGCGTGCAAGGCTCGAACACGATCGGCGAGCGGCTCATGCCGATGCTGATCGAGGCCTATGCGCATGGTCTCGGCGCGAAGCCGACGACGAAACTGACCGACAAGGAGGAGGAGGAAATCTCCTTCGAAACCGGCGGCGCGCGCTCGACGATAGAGTTGAAGGCGCATGGCTCCGGCACCGCCGCCAAGGCGCTGGTCGAGGGCAAGGCGGTCGTCGGCATGGCCTCGCGCCGCCTGAAGCCGGAGGAAGTCAAGGCGCTCGACGACAAATTCCACGCGGATGCGCTCGCGCCCGGCAATGAGCATGTTCTCGCGCTCGACGGACTGGCCGGTCATCGTCAACGCGGCCAATCCGGTTCAAAAGCTCGATCTGGCGCAAATCGCCGGAATCTATGCCGGCAAGATCACTAATTGGAGCGAGTTGGGCGGCGCCGATCGGATGATCAAAGTCCTTCGCCGCGACGACAAATCGGGCACTTTCGACACGTTCAAGTCGCTCGTGCTGGCGCCCGTCGCAAATGGAGATCTCGCCGCATCTGCGCGCATTCGAGTTGAGCGAAGCGCTCTCCGAGGAAGTGGCGCGCGACGTCGACGCCATCGGCTTCGTCGGCATGCCCTATGTCAACAAAAACGCCGCGGTGGTCATCGGTTCGAGTTGCGGCATTATTGGCAAGGCGTCGAAATTCTCGGTCAAGACCGAGGACTATCCGCTCGCGCGCCGTCTGTATCTTTACACCATCGGCGCGCCCGCCGATCCCGTCGCAAAGGATTTTTTGCGCTATGCGCTCTCCGACGAGGCGCAGCCGACCATCGACGAAGCGGAGTTCGTCGACCAATCCGTGATGTTCGAGGACGAGAGCGAACAGAGCCAATGGGCGAGCGCCTTCGCCGGCGATCCGAAGCGCGGTTTGCCGGCGGGGAAAGTCGCGCCCGCCAATGCGATCGCCGAGTTCGCGAAACTGACCGGCGCGACGCGGCGCTCGTCCGTCGTCTTGCGATTTAAGGAAGGCAGCGCCGACCTCGACAACAGGGCGGTCGGGGACGTCGCGCGCCTCGCGCGTTTCCTGAAGTCGCCGTCGCTTACAGGCAAGCCGTTTTACCTCGTCGGCTTCGCCGATGCGAATGGCGACTGGGCCGCTAATCTGGGGCTCGCGCGACATCGCGCGAAACGTGTCGCCGAAGCGCTGACGCGCGCCGGCCAAAAGGTTCCCGCGCAAGCGGTGAAATCATTCTCCTTCCTCGCGCCCTCGGCCTGCAACGACAGCGAAGCGGGGGCGGCCAAGAACCGGCGCGTGGAGATCTGGGTCGGGCGGTAGCAGACCGCCGGTCGGGACAAACGGCTTTCGCTTCGGCGGCGGGTCAGTTCGAACTTTTGCCGCCGACCTGACGCGCTGGCGCGCGGAAATCAAGAAAAACCGACCGGAAGCGCCTGCAAAATTAGCGAAAGCTCCGGTTTTCCGCCTAACGCGCGGGCAAATCGAGAGACCGCCTGTGACCCCTCACAGTAGACGCGACCCGCGAACAGGAGGAAAAGGAGCTTGTGATCCGCCCCTGTTCGGGAGTTGTCATGGCTTGCACACGCCTCTCAATCCCAGTTCAGCCGCGGAAAACCGCCGCCGTGACGCGGCCTTGCTTGATGCGTCTGGGCGCGCTGGCGACGGTTCTTCTTTTTGTCACGCCGCCGCGCGCGTTGGGCGCGGATGCGGCGGCAGGCGCCGACGATTTCGGTTTCTTGACGCGACTTTACAATGCTTACGCCGATGAGTGGGGCTTGGCGTCAGCGCCAGCGGAGCCCAATGCGCCGCCGAGCCGTCGCCCCGCGCCGTTTCCGCCGCAACCCGAGAATTCGCCGCCCTATCCCTTTACGGAGTGGCCTATCGGCGGGCTCAACCCGATCGGGGCCTCATTACCGAACGCAGTCGACAGTCCCTTGATGAAGGCGATCGGACCGGGCCCGCTAGGCAAGACCTTGGAGGATTTGCATATCCAGATTTACGGCTGGGTGAATGGGGGCGGCAACCTCAGCACGGCCACGACCGGTTATGGCGGAAACGCGCCGGCGGCTTACATGTATACGCCAAATCTGATTCAGCTCGATCAAGCGGTCGTCTACATTGAACGTGTTCCGGACGAGGTGCAACAGGACCATATCGATTGGGGTTTTCGCGTCAGCGGCATATACGGCGAGAACTACCGGTACAGCGTAGGCTATGGCCCGTTTAGCGATCAGCTGGTCTATCACAATCACTTTGTCGGCTTTGATATGCCGATGGTCTACGGCGATCTTTACTTCCCAGGGATCGCGGAAGGAGTGACGCTGCGTTTCGGCCGCTTTATTTCGGTGCCGGACATCGAGGCGCAGCTTGCGGTCAACAGCTATATGTATTCCCACTCGATGCTTTATGCATACGATAACTACACCAACACGGGAGCGATCAGCTCCTTGAAGCTCACGAAGAATTGGATGCTGCAGCTTGGCCTGACCATGGGCACCGACACCGCCGTGTGGAATGCGCAATCGGTCTCGCTGACCAATCCACTGACCGGGCTTCCCGGATATACCGGCCCCAAGGATCCCGGAGACGCGCCCCAGCGTGACAGGCTGCGCACAATGGCAAAGCGATACGGCCGACGACGCCGTCTATCTTTGCGCCAACAGTATCAACAACGGGACGTGGGGCTACAACAATCTCCAATGGTATGGGGGAACCTTTTATCACAAGTTCAATGACGACTGGCATCTTTCAGCCGAATCCTATTACGCATACCAAAGAAACGTCCCGGATGTGTCGCAAGGCTACGGGAAGACGCCCTTTTCACAATTTCTTCCAACGAATAGGCCCAATGAGGCCTATTGCCCAAGCGGCCTGACGCAATGCACGGCGCATGTTTGGGGCGTTGTCGCGTTCTTGAACTACAAATTCACTCCGTTGGACAATCTCACCTTGCGCGGAGAATTTTATGACGACGTCAACGGCCAGCGCACCGGCTTCGCTACAAGCTACAACAATTGGGCGTTAGGCTGGCAACATTGGTTTTCGCCGCAGATCGAAATCCGTCCCGAGATCGCTTTCTATCACGCGCTCGACAAGCCCGCCTTCGACAACGGGACGAAGCACGCCATTACAATCGTCTCAGGTGACGTCATTTGGCATTTTTAGAGGCGTGAATATGTTTAACACCTCGACAAGAACGCAATCTCCCCTTTCGGCCCGCTTTTGCTGAAACCTCAAAATAACCAACGCCTTCGCCTCACGCCAAAAAAGCCCGCAGCCGTCGCTCCAGCTCGCCCAAATCCTTAAGTTCGCACTCCCAGACCGTCAGCGCGCTCCAGCCCAGTTCGCTAAGCTTTTCGGCGTTGGCCTTGTCGCGGGCGCGGTTTCTGGCGATCTTGGCGCGCCAATATTCGGCGTTGGCTTTTGGCGCTCGCGCGCCGCGCGGGCAATCATGGCCGTGCCAAAAACAGCCATGCACGAAAATCGCGCGCCGCTTGCCGATGTAGGCGATATCGGGATTTCCCGGCAAATCCTTGCGGTGCAGCCGATAGGACGGCGCGAAACGCCGCAGCAGCGCGCGAACGATCAGTTCGGGAGTCGTGTCGCGGGATTTCACCGCCCGCATGGTGGCGGAGCGTTTTGTTGGGTCTTCGCCGCTCACGCCGCCGCGCGCAGCCTCGCGCCGCGCAGCAAGGGCTCCAGCAAATGCGCCGCTATGTGCCGCACGGCGGGAACGACGACGCCGTCGCCCGTTAAGTGATAGGCCTCGTTATAATTTTCCGGCAAAATATAATCGTCGGGAAGCCCCATCAGCCGCGCCGTTTCGCGCGCGGAAATAAGACGCGAGCGCACTCGATTTTTTTCGACGATCAGCACGAATTGCCGGCTCGACCCGCCGGCCGGCGTGCGCAGGCACCCCGCTATATTGTCGAAGCGCGCCTCGGCCCGCTGTATTTTTTCGCCGGCTGAAGTATAGCGGGTGCGCCGGTACGCCGTTCCGACGATTTTGCGCCCGGCTTTTTTCGCCTCCGCGATTTGCGCGAGATTTATCTCGCTCATTTTGGCGATCAGCCCCGCGGTCTCCTCGGGCGAACGCCAGGCGACTCCCGTGGGCTCGTCCTCGATAATTTCGGCCAGGGAGAGGTTGCGCGTTGGAGGCGCGGCGATGCGCCACCAGCGCCATTTCATGCGCGTTCGTGCGCATAAATGCGCGTGAGCGGCGAGCAACCCAGGCGTGTAAAATGGCGAGGCGCCCCCTGCCCGATCAATCGCCGGGAACCGCGACATCCTCGCGGACCGCGACGATAAACAGTCTCGGACGCGATTGCGGCAAAAACAGCGCCGCGTCGATGACCAGCGCGCCGAAATTGTAGCCCTCGCCCGCCAGCGCGTCGCAGATGGCGGAAAAATCCTTGCCGCCATGCGAGGTTAGCGCGCCGCAAACATTCTCCAGAACCAGCAGTTTCGGGCCGCGCTCCTCGGCGCGAAGTTTTTTCACGAGGGCGAAAAACGGCCAGAAAGTCCCGCTGCGCTCGCCGGCGAGGCCGGCTCCGGCCCCGGCGAGCGAAAGATCCTGGCACGGGAACGAGGCCCAAATGAGATCGGCATGGCCCGGCAATTGCTTGGTTTCCAGCGTCCGCACATCGCCGACAAGCAGCGCGTCAGACCCCCAATTGGCGCGATAGGTCTCGCCCTTCTTGCGGTCGAAATCATTGGCGAACAAGCACTTCCAGGAGGAGCCGAGCCCCGCCCGCGCCATGCCGCCGCCGGCGAAAAATTCGTAAAATGTCGGTTTGCCCATGCCGCGACTCAAAGCTCCCTAACGAAAGCATAACCGATTGAACGTGAAATATCGAAAGCGCCGCGATCGCGCATGGCGCGGCGCGGCGATAAAGGCATTATGATGCTTGGATTCGAAGCCTTGGGAGAGTTTCATGCATAGCGCGGATGTGGCGATTCTCGGCGCCGGAATGGTGGGTGTTTCGGCCGCGCTGCATCTTCAGGCGCGCGGGCGTGACGTGGTGTTGATCGACCGCCACGGCGCGGCGGGGCTGGAGACGAGTTTCGGCAACGCCGGGCTGATCGAGCGGGCCTCGATGTTCCCCTATCTCTTTCCGCGCGACCCGAAAAAGCTCGTGCTTTACGCGCTTAACCTATTGCCCGAGGCGCATTATCACCTCTCGGCGCTGCCCGGCGTCGCGCCCTGGCTGTGGCGCTATTTCAAGGAAAGCGCGCCGGATCGCGCCGCGAGAAGCAGCGCCGCGCTGCGGCCGTTGATCCAGCGCTGCCTCATCGAGCACGAGGCGCTGATCGAGGCGGCGCGCGTCGGCGATCTCCTGCGCAAGACCGGCTGGATCAAGCTCTATCGCTCGGAGAAAACCATGGCCGCCGGCGCCGCCGACGCGGAAAGGCTGCGGGACTTCGGCCTCAACATCGACACGTTGGACGCCGAGGCGTTAGCGGAGCGCGAGCCGTATTTGATCGGCGCGGTCGGCGGCGTGCACTACCTCGACGCCGCCTCGGTCGACGATCCGAGCCGCCTCGCGCAAGCCTATGCCGAACTGTTCAAACGGCGCGGCGGGCGCTTTTTCACCGGCGACGCCCATTCGCTGCAGGAGGCGGCGGACGGGCGCTGGAGCGTCGGCACGCATGAGGGCCACGTCAACGCCCGCGATCTCGTCGTCTCGCTCGGCCCCTGGTCCGACCTGATTTTTCGCGAGATGGGCTATGATTTCCCGCTCGCGTTCAAGCGCGGCTATCACATGCACTACGCGCCGCGCGAAGGCGCGATTCTCGCCCATCCCGTGCTCGACGCCGACAACGGCTATGTGCTGGCGCCGATGACGCGCGGCATTAGGCTGACCACCGGCGCCGAATTCGCGCGGCGCGACGCGCCGCCAACGCCCGTGCAGATCGAACAGACCGAGCCGATCGCGCGAAAACTGTTTCCGCTCGGCGAACGGCTCGACACAAAGCCCTGGATGGGCTGCCGGCCCTGCCTGCCGGACATGCTGCCGATCGTCGGCAAGGCCCCGCGCCACGAGCGGCTGTGGTTCGATTTCGGCCACCAGCATCATGGATTTACGCTGGGACCGGTGTGCGGGAGATTGCTCGCGGAGATGATGACGGGAGAGACGCCGTTCACGGACCCGGCGCCGTATCGGGCGGACCGGTTTTAGCGGACGCTTTCTCCAATCCGCGGCGCGCATTACATTTCGGTAATCCGCTGATTTCCTCGTCTTCGGGTCTTGATGAGCAAACCACCGCATCTAGCTCAGTAATAGACTTCGGGCGAGACGCCGAAGCTCAACATATGAAAGCTTATTGGCGTGCTCGCGGGTTTGAGGAGGTAGAGATGCGCAACTTGATTAACTCCGCCGCCGCCACGGCTATGTGCGCGATGATCGCGGCTTCGGTCGCTCCGACCCAGGCCGCCGCGGGCGTCGTCGGCATGGGCGATCAGGCGAAAATCGCCGCCGCGTCACCGGTCCAGCCAATCTACTACCGGCATTATTACAGGCATTATTATCCCACCATCGCACATTATGTGCATCATTACTATTACCGCCACTATTACGGTTATTACCCGTATTATTACAATCCTGCGGCGGCGGTGGTCGGAACTGCCGCGGCCGTGGCGACCTTCCCGTTCTGGGGTTGGGGATATCCCTATTATTAGTGATCTCCGACGATCGTAGGCCGCAGAGGACGGCGCGGCGCAAAGGCTCGCGCCGTCTCGCCAGTCGCCTTGCAAGATGACACACGCCAATTGCCCGCGCGCCTTCGCTGTGCCACAAGTTTCGAAACCACTGGAGCAAGCTCTTAAAAAAGTTGAAAGACTTTTTCGATAAGAGCTTGCTATAACATTTTGATTTTGAGCGACTTCTTATCGTTCGAACGATTCGTTCGAACGGAAAACGCTCTATGGCGAGGGCGATGAATGGCGGCGGACGTGACTTTTCCCGCGGCGGCGGCGGCGGGGCTGCTGTCGTTTCTCTCGCCTTGCGTCCTGCCGCTGGTGCCGCCCTATCTGACCTTCATCGCCGGCGTCACGCTCGAAGACCTCTCCAGCGAGAGCCGATCCAAGGCGCGGCGCGATATATTCTTGGCCTCGCTGTTTTTCGTATTCGGCTTCGGCACGGTGTTCACCGCGCTGGGCGCGACCGCGAGCTTCTTTGGCCAGGCGCTGCGCGCCAATATGGAGATTCTGTCCTACGCCGCGGGCGCGATCATCATCGCGATGGGCGTCCACTTCCTCGGGTGGCTGAAGATCCCGCTGCTCTATCGCGAGAAGCGCGCCACGGTCGAAAAGCCGATGGGGCTGCTCGGGGCCTATGTGATGGGCCTCGCCTTCGCCTTCGGCTGGACGCCCTGCATCGGCCCGATCCTCGCGGCGATCCTCGCGATCGCCAGCACGGAGGAGACGGTCTGGCGCGGCGCGCAATTGCTGACGGCCTATTCGCTGGGACTCGGCGTGCCTTTTCTCGGCGCGGCGCTGGCGATGGAGCCGTTTCTCGGCTTTATCTCGCGCTTCAAGCGCCACTTCGCCAAGGTCGAGAAAATCGTCGGCGCGCTGCTGGTGCTGACTGGAATAGCCTTTCTGACCGGCGGCGTTCAGAGCATGTCGTTCTGGCTGTTGCAGACTTTCCCCGGCCTCGCGAATTTTGGCTGAGCCGCGAAGACAAGTCATTCCACAGTCATGTTTTAACACTATTTAAATCATCGCACCTTCCGAAGCGAACGGAACCGCGGACGGGGGCGCGAAGCGCCGGGCCGGATGTACGCCCGGCGTTTTCTTTTGGGCCCAGCTTCAAATGCCGTCGCCGGCCTCCTTGAATTCGCTGTCGCTGATAGGGTCGGACGGGAAAATCCGCGCGTTCGAGAAGGACAGCGGAATCTTGCCGCCGAGCTTCGCGCCGCTCGACAGCGCGGAGTTGATTTCCAGCGTCTGGTCGTAGCCGTCGATGGCGATGGTCGCGCGCACGCCGCCAGCCGTGCGGCGCAGGCTCTCGACCCGCCCCTCGAGGTCGCCCTCCCCCTGCCCGCCGATCGCGATGTCCGCCGGGCGAAAGAACACCCGCGCCGCGCCGTCGCGCAGACCGTGGGTGTCGACATGCAATTCGCGCCCGCCGAACTCCACATGGCCGTCGACCACCTTCACGGGCAGCGCCACGGCCTCGCCGACAAAGGAAATCACGAAGGGCGAGGCCGGATGGTCGTAAAGCTCCTCCGGCGCGCCGACCTGCTCGATGCGGCCCTGGTTCAGCACGACGACGCGATCGGCGAGCTCCATCGCTTCGTCCTGGTCATGCGTGACGAAGACCGTGGTGAGGCCGGTCTTCTTGTGGATTTCGCGCAGCCAGCGGCGCAAATCCTTGCGCACGCGGGCGTCGAGCGCGCCAAAGGGCTCGTCGAGCAGCAGCACCCGCGGCTCGATGGCGAGAGCGCGCGCGAGCGCCACGCGCTGGCGCTGGCCGCCCGAAAGCTGCGCCGGATAGCGCCCTCCAAGCCCCTCGAGCTGCACCAGTTCGAGCAGCTCCGCCACGCGCGCGGAAATTTCGCCGCGAGAAGGGCGCGAGGCGGCGCGGGCGCGCCTTGAGGCCGAAGGCGATGTTGTCGGCGACGGTCATATGTTTGAACAGCGCGTAATTCTGGAAAACGAAGCCGACGCGCCGCTCCCGCACGGAGAGATTGGTCGCGTTGACGTCGCCGAAATACACCGCGCCGCGGTCGGGCGTGTTGAGCCCCGCGATGACGCGCAGCAGCGTCGTCTTGCCGGAGCCCGAGGGGCCGAGCAGCGCGACCAGCTCGCCGGGCGCTATGTCGAGGGAAACGTCGCGCAGCGCCGGATAGGAGCCAAAATCCTGCTCGACGCCCTCGATACGGATGCCGAAGCCGTGCGCGCCATCAGTGGCGGCGGCCGCCGCGACCCGTGAGAGCGTCGGCGTGACGCCATTCAAGGAAGGTCTTGAGACCGAGAGTGACGAGAGCCAGGCTGGCCAGAAGAGCCGCGAGAGAAAAGGCCGCGACGGAATTATATTCATTGTACAGGATCTCCACCTGTAGAGGGATCGTGTTGGTAAGACCGCGAATATGGCCGGAAACGACGGAAACGGCGCCGAACTCGCCCATCGCGCGGGCGTTGCACAGCAGCAGGCCGTAAAGCAGACCCCATTTGATGTTCGGCAGAGTCACCGCGACGAAGGTGTGAAAGCCGGAGGCGCCAAGCGTCAGCGCCGCCTCCTCCTCCACCGTTCCCTGCTCCTGCATCAAGGGAATTAGCTCGCGCGCGATGAAGGGGAAGGTCACGAATATCGTCGCCAGCACAATTCCGGGAACGGCGAAGATGATCTCGATGTCGTGCGCGGCGAGCCAATCGCCGAAGACGCCCTGCGAGCCGAACACCAGCACATAGACAAGACCGGAGACGACCGGCGACACCGAGAAGGGCAGATCGATCAGCGTGATCAGCAGGCTCTTGCCGGGAAAGGAAAATTTGGCGATCGACCACGACGCCGCGAGGCCGAACAGCAAATTGACCGGCACCGCGATCGCGGCGACGAGCAAGGTCAATTTGATCGCCGCCACCGCGTCGTCGTCCGTTAGCGCCTTCGCGAAAGCGCCAAAGCCCTTTTGCAGCGCCTGGGTGAACACGACGCCGAGCGGCGCGAGCAGGAACAGCGCCAAAAACACCACGGCGACGAGGATCAGCGCCAGACGCGTCGCGGGCGCTTCCGTCCGCACATTCGTGTGCGATCTCACCGGCGTGGCCTCAGACATGTCCGAACCTCCGGCGGCTCCACGCCTGGATCAGATTGATCGCCAGCAGCGCGCCAAAGGAGATCGCCAGCATGATCGTCGCGATGCCGGTCGCGCCGGCGTAATCATATTGCTCGAGCTTCACGACGATCAGCAGCGGCGCGATTTCCGAGACATAGGCGATATTGCCGGCGATGAAGATCACCGAGCCATATTCGCCGACCGCGCGCGCGAAGGCCAGGGCGAAGCCCGTTAATAGGGCGGGCGCGAGCGGCGGCAGCAGCACGCGCCAAACGGTCCGCGCGCGCGTCGCGCCCAGCGTCGCCGAAGCCTCTTCCAACTCGACCTCGAGTTCGCCGATGATCGGCTGCACGGTGCGCACGATGAAGGGCAGACCGACGAAGATCAGCGCCACCAGAATGCCGAGCCGCGTGAACGCCACCTTGATCCCGAGCATGGCCAGCGGCGCGCCGAACAGGCCATTGGGCGCGTAAAGCGAGGCGAGCGAAATGCCGGCGACCGCCGTCGGCAAAGCGAAGGGCAGATCGACCACCGCGTCGAGAAAGCGGCGGCCCGGAAACTCGTAACGGGTCAACACCCAGGCGACGATCAGGCCGAACACCACGTCGATCGCCGCCGCCGCGAGCGAGATCGAGAAGGTGGTGGACAGGCCCGCCGCGACGCGCGGCTCGGTCGCGACGGCGTAAAGGCCGCCAAAGCCGAGGCTGGAGGCGCGCCAGACCAACACCGACAGCGGAAACAGCACGATCAGGCTAAGATACGCCAGCGTGTAGCCGAAGGTCAGCGAAAAGCCCGGAAGCACGCTCGGCGCCGCCAAGCGCCAAGGCTTTTTGAGGCCGAGCGTCCCCGGGCCGGGGCCCGTCCGCTCGATGCGCGCTCGCTCGCTCACTGGGTCGGCTCTCTCTTTTGGATCTCGTCGAACACCCCGCCGTCGGCGAAATGTTTTTTCTGCGCCTTCGCCCAGCCGCCGAAAACTTGATCGACGGTGAAGAGCTCGATTTTCGGCAGACGCGCCACGTCCTCCTTGGCGGCGAACTCGGGATGCGCCGGACGGTAGAAATTCTTGGCGATGATCGCCTGCGCCGCCGGGGTGTAGAGAAATTCGAGATAGGCCTGCGCCAATTTGCGCGTCCCCTTGGCGTCGACGACGCCATCGACGACGGCGACCGGCGGCTCGGCGAGAATGGACCGCGGCGGCGCCACTATGTCGAAATTGTCGGCCCCAAATTCCTGCAAGACCAGAAAGGCTTCGTTCTCCCAGGCGATCAGCACGTCGCCGAGGCCGCGCTGGGCGAAGGTGATGGTCGCGCCGCGCGCGCCCGTGTCGAGCACCGGGGCGTTCTGGTAAATCGCCTTGACGAAAGCCTTGGTCTTCGCCTCGTCATTGTCGAATTTGGCGAGGCCATGACCCCAGGCCGCGAGATAGTTCCAGCGCGCGCCGCCCGAGGTCTTGGGATTTGGCGTCACCACGGCGACGCCCGGCTTGGCGAGATCGTCCCAATCCTTGATCCCCTTTGGATTGCCCTTGCGCACGAGGAAGATGATGGTCGAGGCGTAGGGCGTGGAGTTATTCGGCAGGCGTTGCTGCCAGTCCGCCGGTATCTTGGCGGTCTTGGCGGCGATGGCGTCGATGTCGGCCGCGAGCCCCAGCGTCACGACATCGGCCTTCAGCCCGTCGATCACCGCGCGCGCCTGGGCGCCGGAACCATTATGCGAGGTTTGAATCTGGACGGTTTCGCCGGTCTTGGCCTTCCAATCGGCGATAAAGGCGGGGTTGATGGCCTTATACAATTCGCGCGTGGGGTCATAGGAGACGTTGAGCAGGGATTGGCCCGCCCGCGCCGAGCCGGCGACGAGCGCCGCGCTCAGCAAGGCCGCGGCCAAAACCATCGCGAAGCGCGCCAATAGGTTGGAATGCGACATCAATCATGCTCCACGAGCCGGAAGCCAAGCGGGTCGGGCGCGATGCGCCCATCGACCCCGCCGCCGCCCGCTCCGTTAGTCTATTAGTTTAGTGTCTTAATAGATCAATTGCCCAAAGCAAGAATTTTTTTGTCTCATCCATTGCTTCCGCCGCCCCGACGCGGGCCGCGAGATAGAAAATTCTTGCCCGGCTGGATTTCGGCTGCATAAGTCGCGGCGCGCGGAAACCTGGACGCCAGACGCGAGCAAACCAATGCGCCAAGCCGCAACGACCCTGCAAATCGACACGCGAGGCCAGGGCTTTTATTCCATTGGCCCGGCCGCGGAGTCCTTCGCGCAAGGCCAGGGCATGCGGACCGGCCTGCTCACGCTTTTCTGCCGCCACACCTCGGCGTCGCTGCTGATCCAGGAAAACGCCGATCCTTCCGTCCTGAGCGATCTGGAGAATTTCCTTTCGCGCGTCGCCCCGGAAAACCCGACGCTCTATGCGCATGACAGCGAAGGGCCGGACGACATGCCCGCGCATATTCGCGCGGCGCTGACGCAGACGCATCTTTCGGTGCCGATCATCGGCGGCGCGCTCATGCTCGGCGTTTGGCAGGGCGTGTTTCTGGTCGAGCACCGGCGCCGGCCGCATCGCCGCGAGGTCGCGCTGCATGTGATCGGCGCCTAAGGCCGCCAGCCCCTGCGCCATTCTGGAACGCGCCGGCGCGGCCGCGGGTAACAGACCGGCAAGCCTAATGGGCGATAACCAAAATGTGTCTGTTCCCTGGCTCGACCGCGCGGCGCGCGGGGCGCCCGGAGCGTGTCGTGGCGTCAAAGTCGGGCTGTGCGCATGCGTCGTCGGTCGAATACGGGTTGGGCGGTTGGCGTTATCGCGCCCTGGTGCCTCGGCGTTGGCGTTCTCGTTTCCTTCACGGCCTCGGCCGGACAAGACGCGCTCTATGGTTGGAACGAGGCGCCCTTGACGACCCGCGCCTCGTTCACGCTCGACGAGCCGTCGCTCGCCTCGGCGCTGTCCGGGAATCTCCATGGCCAGGATCGCCCGCCAGTGGAATTGGCGCGACTGACCGAGGGCGGCCCCTTCGATCTGCACACGCCGCCCGACGAAAACGAGCCGCATATCGATCTAAAGCCCAACGCGACCAATTTCCCGGAAATCGACCGCTCGCACAAGGGCGACCCGGTGGTGGCGATGCGTCCCTCTTTCGACAGCCGACGACAGGGCGGCGCGGCCGCGACCAATGGCGTCGCGCCGGCCGATCTCGCGTTCCGCGTCTTCAGCGCTTCGACGCAAGTGATGCTCGCGCCGCGCGCCGCCTTGCCTGGCGACGAGGAATCGCAGGAATTCCCCACGCCGGTCGCGGCCATGCAAACGACGACGCAAAGGGGCGCCGCGGCCGCCCTGCCCGCGCAAGCCGGCTCCGTCTCGACCCCCGCCTCGCTCGAAGCCGCGCGGGAACGCGTCGCTCACGGCGCGACGCCTCAGGTTCCGCGCGCCGTCGCGCTCGGCTCCTCGACGCCGGCGCAGCCCGACGCCGTGCCGATCGAGGTCGCCTCCTTCCCGCGCGCGACGCTGGCGCTGCAAAACTCCGCCGTCCCGAACAACGCGCGCCCGGATTACGCGTCGATGATCGACCAGGATAAGATGGACAGCGAGAAGCGCTGCCTCGCCGAAGCGGTCTATTTCGAGGCGCGCAGCGAACCCGAGGCGGGCCAAGCCGCCGTGGCGCAGGTCGTGCTGAACCGCGTCTCCAGCGGGCTCTACCCGAACAATGTCTGCGGCGTCGTCTACCAGAACCGCCATCACTACAAGGGCTGCCAGTTCTCCTTCGCCTGCGAGGGCAAATCGCTGCGCATCACCGAGCGCGACGCCTGGGCCAACGCCGTCCGCGTCGCCGACGAGGTCATGGCCGGCCGCACCTATATTTCGGACGTGGGCCGCTCGACCCACTATCACGCCAATTACGTCAAGCCGCGCTGGGCGCGCGCCCTGACCAAGATGGACGTGATCGGACACCATATTTTTTATCGGCTCAAGCCGGGTCAGACGTAAAACGCGCACGCACCGTTGTCTCGTCATTGCGAGCGAAGCGATCCAGGAGTCACGCGCGACTCCTGGATTGCCGCGTCGCCATAGCCCGTCCAAGGGACGGGCGTTCGGGCGCTCCAAAGAAGTAGCCGCGTAGCCAAGGCTGTACTGTCGTCACCGAAAGATCTAACCGACGGCCACATGGCGTGCCATCCCAAGCTGACCTCCATCGAATTTTCTTGTTGCTATTTCCAGATTTGCCATCCATATACCAGCTGTATGGATGGCAATGAGGCGGCAGATGGCTGGGGATATACACCGACTGCGCGACAAGCCGGGCGAGAGCGAGAAAATCACAATCAACGTCGGATTCGTTGACCTCGGCCATATCGATTTGTTGGTGCGCGAGGGCTTCTATTCCAATCGCACCGACTTCATCAGGACAGCGATCCGCAATCAGTTCGCCGCTCACGCGGACGCCGTCAAGCAATCGATCGCGAGGCACACGCTCGAACTTGGGTTGCGACGCTTTAGCCGCGAAGAGTTGGAGGCGGTTAAGGCCGCGGGCGGCAAGCTGCGCATACAGGTCGTCGGGCTCGCGACAATCGCCGAAGACGTCACGCCCGAACTCGCGCTTTCGACAATTGAATCGATCACTGTCCTCGGTTCTCTCCACGCCAGCAAAGCAGTCAAGGCGGTGCTCTCTGATCGTATCGGGTAATCAACCGAGCATCGGCTTTCCCATGAGGATGCAAGCATGAAAACGGTCTTCAGCGCCGCCATGCGTCACGCCACGAAACTAGCGCGCGCGCAAAACGTCATTGAGGCGACGCGGGTGATCCAGCGCGCCCTATCGGGGCGAGGGCGCGATTTTTCGCCGGACCAACAGACGGCCGAAAGCCCTCTATTGATCACCCCGCCAATTGGCGCCGCCGAGAGCGCGGATGCGTTCGAACCGTCTCGACAAGAGGCGGGGAGCGCGAGCCCCGGCTTCCACAATTCAACCGCGGAACAACTTCCCACCGGGCGAATGAAAAGGCCGCTGGGAGAAGTCTTGACGCTGTTGCGTCAAGCCAATCTTCCGAACTTCGACCACGGCCCCGCGCCGTTCGCGAAACCGCGCAAAGCGCCGTTGGTGCTGGTTCCGCGGGGAGCGGTTTATCTCTCGCGAACCTTCACCTGCGAGGCGGGGTCCAGAGACTACAAGATTTACGTCCCCAGCCACGCGGAAGGCAGGACGCTTCCTTTGGTCATCATGCTCCACGGCTGCACGCAGAACCCCGACGATTTCGCGGTGGGGACCGGCATGAACCGGCTCTCTGAAGAGCACGGCTTCATCGTCGCCTATCCGAGGCAACCGACGCACGCCAATCAATCGGCATGCTGGAATTGGTTCAGTATCAAAGACCAGACGCGCGATGCTGGGGAACCAAGCATTATCGCCGGGATTACGCGCGCGATCATGACGGATTTCAATATCGACGCCAAGCGGGTTTATGTGGCGGGCCTTTCAGCCGGAGGCGCCATGGCCGCGATCATGAGCGTCACCTATCCCGAGCTTTACGCCGCGACAGGCGTTCACTCGGGCCTCGCTCATGGGTCCGCCACCGACGTGGTTTCAGCATTCGCCGCCATGCGCGGCGGAACGAGTTCCGTGGCGTCGGCGCCAAGGAAGACTCGTCGCAGGGGGACGAATGACCATGTTCGCACCATTGTTTTTCATGGCATGTCGGATCAAACAGTACACCCGTCGAACGCCGAAATGATCCTTGCCGACGCTCGCGCCGGTCTCGCCGACCCCTTACGGGAGACGCAATACAACGGCTTCATGGGCGGCCGCGCCTATGCGCGCAGCGTGACCACGACCGCGAGCGGGGTTCCGCAATTAGAACACTGGGCCATCGACGGATTGGGACATGCCTGGTCCGGGGGGAGCCCGGAAGGTTCGCACACAGATAACGATGGGCCCGACGCGTCACGTGAAATGCTGCGGTTCTTTCTGGAAGGCCCGGCGTAGCTCTCGGACAGCCGATTTGCGACGCGTGGGTCATCTTCGCTCGTCCAACCCAGCTATGAGACGATCACTTGACTCTCCATAAGAGAGAGGCGTCGAAGGCACAATCGAACCCGCGTTGCCGCGGTGGTTCTAAACAGCGGCGCCACGCGCTAGTGCGAGGCCCTCGACGCCGCTTCGAATAACAGTAATCGCGGATTGCACTATTTTACCGTCGACATCTCTTTCCGGATTAATGTCGGCGATCCCAAATGCGGCGATCTTGGGAAACTTCATGATTCTTTTCACCGCGGCGGCTAGTTCCGCCCGGGTTGGTCCGTTGGGTTCGGCCAGCCGTGCGAGAGCCAGCTCCGATCGATCAAGCGCGTCTATGTCAAAATGCACATAGATGAGATCGGCGTCCCCGCTCAGGCGCTTCATCGCGGCGTCGAGCTGACGGCAGTCTCCTTTGACATCCGACACCGGCACGATATCCATGCCAGACCGATCGATCAGCTCCTGCTCGAGAGGGTCGTTCGCGCGCACGCATACCATCACGACGTCTCGCGGTTCGATCGGAGAATCAAGCCCCGCCCGCTCGCGAAAGCGATGAAGACATAGGCCTGTGGCGATTGCGACGGGCATTCCGCTGAGCATGCCGCTCAGCGTCGTTTCAGGCGTGTTGCAATCGCCATGAGCGTCGATCCAGACCATGCCGAGACGCAAAGGAGAATTGGCAGACATGCGCAGGCCGGCCAAGGCGCCAATCGCAGCGTAACAATTGCTTTCCAATAAGAGGGGAAAGTCTCGCGCTCCCATTGCTTCTGAAATCGATTGCGCAAGTCGCGCATTGGCGAAGCCGATCCGGTTCCAAGCGCCATACGCCGCCTCTTCATATGCGGTCAATTCGACCTGGAATGGCCCGACCACTTCGCGCCCCTTCTCGCGCAATCTGTCCATCAGCCCAGCTTTTAATAACGCGTCGGGCCCCGCATCGGCGCCCTTATCGGCATCCACGCTGTGCGGAAACGTAATGACGGCGAGGCGCATGTTGTTCTCCCGGAACAGCGTGGCGACAGACTTCAAGAATAATTCCGGCGCGCATAAAACGCGACGGTCCATTTCGCGCATATGGACCTTGGCTCGAAGCGCGGTTCTCGCTTCGAGAGCTTAAAAAAATTCGAGTTTCAAAGAAGCAGGATGCGCCGCGGCGGCGCGGCTTTCCGCCGGGCCTGAGTTCTCGCAAGGACGTCACAATGGCGTCGGAGCTGCGAAACGGCAGGAAACCTGATAGAATTACGCTTCACCTCCGCTTTGAGCGCATGGAGGGTGCGATGAAAATCGAACGAAAAAAAGTAATTGCGGCGATTGGCGGACCGAACGCCATAATGGCGATGGACGATGAAGCCCGTGCGGAGGCGTTGGAGAATTACCTGGCGAAAGAGCTGGACGCCCAAGTGGATATCCAAGTGGACGCCCAAGCCAGCGCTCCCACCATAGCTGAACTGGAAGAGAAAATCGAAACCCGAAGCTTCCGGCGCGGCGTCGGAAGCCTGTTCGC
Source organism: uncultured Alphaproteobacteria bacterium (assembly GCA_963775775.1). Taxonomy (GTDB): domain Bacteria; phylum Pseudomonadota; class Alphaproteobacteria; order Rhizobiales; family Beijerinckiaceae; genus Methylocystis. The sequence goes on along the minus strand of CAVZKF010000010.1, from coordinate 78,232 downwards.
CGTCGGAGGCTCGACCCCGTTCGGCGAACCGACGCCCGACGAGTCCGGGACCGTCAGGCGACTGCCGCCGCTGCCGCCAAAGCCGACGCTGCTTGATTATTTCAAATCGCGGTTCGCGCCTGCGAGACATGCGCTTCAGAGCGCGGACAGGGCGTTGAATATGGGTATGGCGGAAGACGATGTCTTGGCGTGCCTGTTACATGATTTGGGACAGGCGCTCATTAAGACCGACCATGGATGGTGGGGCGCGCAGCTCTTTGCCCCATATGTTTCGGAGAAGATCTGCTTCGCTATCAAATACCATCAGGCATTACGATTCTTCCCAGATCCGTCCGTGGGTTACGAATATCCTGAACAATACAATTTCATTTTTGGGCGGGACTATACGCCTCCTCCTTATATTCTGGCAGCCTATGAATATTGTCGTAAGCACAAATGGTATATGTCGGCGCGGCTGATCACAGTGAACGACCTCTATTCATTTGATCCAAACCATTTTGTCGATATAGAGCAGTTCACGGATATTATCGGTCGACATATCAAACAACCGAAAGAGGGACTAGGGTTCGATAATAGCCCTTCAGCGCATATGTGGCGGACGATTTCGACCCCTGACACCCCGCTTTAGTAACAAGAGATGCAGTGGGATCAGTCGATGTTCGACGCGGGCAAGACGCGGCGCCGGGTTTAGGCCGAGCATCGCAGCGCTGATTTGGTCTCTTCATCGAGATCTCTCAATGACGGAAGCGTGAGGCGGGGAATACTCTAATTCCGCCGGAACAAAGCCAGGGCTTCAGCGGAGAGCACGCCGCCCGTTATGGCGATGTTGGCAAAAGGCGCGGCATCGGCGACTTTGCGGCTCGACAACATGATTTGCCCCAATCGCGTCGCCAGTTCATCGATAGATGCGGCATAGACCATTCGGCTAAATCGGCACCACAAAATCGCGCTCATGCACATGGGACAAGGTTCCCCCGAGGTGTAGATTGTCGCGCCCTCAAGTTCCGCGGCGGGCCTTTCGGCGACAAACTGGCGTATAGCCACCATCTCCGCGTGCGCCGTCGGATCATTGTTTGTTTTGCCGAGATTGCGGCCCGTGGAAAAAACCTTGCCGTCGCGCACGATGACGGCGCCGAAGGGAAGATCGGCCTTGCCAGCCTCCGCGATCGCCAAGCGCATGAAGCTTTCATCCTCAGGGCGAGTTGGCGATCGCACCGCCTTGGCGAAAGCTGGCGCGGCATTAAAAATCACCCCTCCGATCCCAGCGCGGATGAGTAGTGAAATCACTCCCCGACGACCAACGATATGCGCTTGACCGCAGCAGCAGACATAATCGCTCATCTTTCGCTCCAAAGCTCCAACGATCCAAACCGGTCGACGCGGAAAGTAGCTCCGAATCAAAAGCGCGGGCAAAGCAGCCGTCATTTCGAGAAACCGGCGACCTCCACATTCGGAGATAGAAAGACCGCGTTACGCTTACGTTACGCGGCTCGTCGTCGCGATCTCGTGATGACCGCCATTCAGCTCCCGTAACGGTGACAGCGCTATCGCCGCTTCGATGAGTAAACCAGGTATGGTAGAAATCGGCGGAGAGCTGTAAATCACAAATGAGATGGTGATGACAACGGCTCTCGCCTCTTGCCACGCCACGGACAAGCTTCGCGCTAACGTAAACACGCGCCTTCGCGGCGCTCTTGTCAAACTCGGCATTCTAGTCAGCTTCGTTGGGCCAATCGGGGTCTCGTCACTATCCATCCGAGCAATTGCCTTGCCATCGCATAGCGTCGGCTAGCCGCGGCGCCGTCGCGGGGCGAACTGGGCGACATGCGCAAAGGAATCGCACGGCGCCTGAGACCGGGCGGCCGTTTCGTCACGGTCAATTGCAGCGCAAGTCTGGACTTCCGAGTCTTGATGTCCTCTTGCTCCCTCTTATCTTCCCCGCAAAGCATGTGCCTGCGGGCGGGGGAGGCGACATGGGTGGAAGCGGCGTCGAGGTATCAGCGCTCGTGCTTCAGGGCGGTGGCGCGTTGGGCTCCTATCAGGCGGGCGCCTATGACGCCTTGCTCGCCGCCGGTCAGCGGATCGACTGGGTGGCCGGCATTTCAATCGGCGCGATCAACGGCGCGATCATTTGCGGCAACCCTCCCGAGCGCCGGGTGGAGCAACTGACGAAGTTTTGGCGCCAAACCTCCAGCGCGATCACCACGGCGCCATTCAACGGCCAAGAAGTGGTGCTTGAGCTTTTCGACGATACGAGCGCGGCGATCACCGCCACTTTTGGCGCGCCTGGCTTTTTTCGCCCTCGCATGCCGCCGGCGCTCCCCGGCTTTTCCTATTCGCCTGAGAGGTTGAGTTTTTACGACACAGCCCCGTTGCGCGAGACGTTGCTGTCGCTCGTCGATTTCGACCTCCTCAATTCCGGCGCGACGCGCTACAGCATCGGCGCGGTCAACGTGAAGACCGGCAATTTCCGTTATTTCGACACGACGCGCGAGCGCATCGGTCCGGATCACGTCATGGCCAGCGGCGCTCTGCCGCCGGGCCTTCCGATGATCGAGATCGAGGGCGATTATTATTGGGACGGGGGCGTCGTCTCGAACACGCCACTACAGTATGTGCTCGACTATGAGCGACCGCCGCGGGACATACTGGTGTTCCAGATGGATCTCTTCAGCGCGCGCGGCGAGCTGCCGCGGACGCTGCTCGAAATCACCCAGCGCGAGAAGGACATTCGCTATTCCTCGCGCACCCGCATGAACACCGACCTGATGTGCCGTCTGCATAAACTAAGCCTATCATTGGCTCATCTAGGCCCCCGATTGCCGCGAGAGCTGCGCGAGGACCCTGAATGGCGCGATCTGGACGAAGCCGCGCACGAAAACTCGACGACCATCGTGCACTTGATCCATCGCCGCGCGCTGGGCGAAGGCGCCTCGAAGGATTACGAGTTCTCCCGTTTTACGATGGAGCGCAACTGGGGAGATGGGAAGCTCGACGTTCAGAAGACGCTGAGCCATCCCGATTGGCTCAACCGCAAGCGCGCGCCCGGAGAGGTGGTGACGCTAGATTTGACCAAGGGGGGTAAAGCCGACTGAGAGACCGTGGATACGGCGGGCTTCCGCCGCGCCAGCATCACTGAGCGAGAGGAGTTTCCCCATGAAGAGAGCGACAATATTCGCGCTTGGCGTCGCGGCGATCGCTAGCGCCGCGGCCGCGGTGACGATTTATGCGAATTGGAACGCCTTCGTTCCGATCGCGGCCATGGGGATTAATTATTTGCGCTACCTCAACGCGCCCGCGGGCAAGTTGATGGTCGAAACCGCTCCGGGCTTTGACGGCGCGAATGTGACGGCCGCCGAGCGCTCTTCGCCGCCGGATGATGGCCTCTGGCCAAGCTACAACAAAACGCTCGCCTCCGACCGCTTCTCCTCCCTAAACGAGATTAACCGCGAAAACGCGGACCGGCTCAAGGTGCTCTGCACCTACGACACGCACCAGGACACGGGCTTCAACTCGGGCCTGCTGATGGTGGATGGAGCGCTGCTTTTCGCGACCGACCATGACACCTATTCCGTCGACCCCGTCACCTGCCGTGAAAAGTGGCATAAGCATGAGACCTACGCGCCTGCGACGCCGCAAGCGGTCAACCGCGGCGTCGCCTATCTGGACGGGCGTGTGTTCCGCGGCACGCAGGACGGGCGGGTGCTTGCCTATGACTTCAAGAGTGGCGAACGGCTGTGGGAAACAGCGATCGCGGACCCCAAGAAGAGCGAGAGCGCGCCCGCGGCGCCGATCGCCTGGAACGATCTCGTTTTCATCGGCAACGCCGGAGGCGATTTCAAAGGCGTGAAAGGCCGAATGTATGCGCTTGACGCGGCGACCGGACGGATCGTCTGGGAGTTCTATCTCGTTCCCAAGCAGGCGGGGGATCCGAATCGCGGTCCCCAGGGCGTCTCGCCGCTCGACACCTCAAGTTGGGATGTGGCAGGCGGCTCGCCGATCTCGGGCGGCGCGACCTGGACCTCCTACACGCTCGATCCCGCGACCGGGCTGCTCTACGTTCCAGGCGGCAATCCGGCGCCCGATTTCGCCGCGACGCTGCGAGGCGGCGCCAATCTCTATACGGATTCAGTGGTGGTTCTCGACGCCAGGACTGGAGCTTATCGCACCCATTTCAAGCTTATGCCCAAGGACTGGCATGACTGGGACATCTCAAGCGCGCCGGCGCTCGTCACGACCGCATCAGGCAAACGCTTGATGCTCGTCGCGCCGAAGGACGGCCATCTTTACGGCTTCGACCTCGACACGAAGGAGCGACTCTATCGGGTCCCGGTGACGGCGGTCGAGAACGCCGACGTTCCTTTCTCCGCGGAGAAGAGCGTGCATTTCTGCCCCGGCTCGATCGGCGGCGCCGAATGGAACGGACCGGCCTACGACCCACGGAATAATCTCGTCCTGGTCGGCGAGGTGCAATGGTGCACGACCGTCAGGGTCGAACCCACGCGGAAGACCGAGGGCGCGGCGAATTTCAGTCCCTGGTCCGGGGAGGAATTCCATCAATCCTTTCAACATGTGGGGCAAGGCCGATCCCGTGTTCCAATGGGCCGGCTGGCTCTACGCGGTCGACGCGGACAGCGGTCAATGGCGCTGGCGGGCCAAGACCAACTACCCCGTCCAGAGCGGCGTGGCGCCGACAGCGGGCGGCGTCGCCTTTTTTGGCGACATGGGCGGCAATTTTTATGCGCTCGATGCGGATACGGGCCGCAAACTCTGGGGCGAAAAATCGGCGGCGCGGTTGGCGGCGGGGTCATCACCTACGCCACGCCGCAGGGTCAACGTGTCGCCGCGGCGACCGGTCTCACGGAAATCCTGTGGCCGACGGAGATAACGACAGCGAAGGTTTCGATCCTCGGCCTCGTCAAGAATTGAGCGGGCCGCGCGTGATGCAACCCTGACGACTTTGATTTCTATGGAGGTCGGGTCACGCCGCGCGCGCCACCATCTTGGAACCGAGCCGAATTATGCGCGTTGTAGCTCCACGGAGCGATCTTCTCCGGAGGGCAGGAACATGTCAGAGCAAATTTATCCTCGCGGCGAGGGACTCGCCATGCCACTCCTCGTGACGATCATCATGGCGGCGATTGGCGCGTTTTTGTTCTTCCAGTTTGGAGGCTAGACGGGCTCGTTTTTCCGAGACCTTGAGGTCTCCAGAGCCCGGGAAGCCCCTTGCGCGCGGGCTGCAATCCCGTACCGCTGGCGCCGAGCGGCGGCGCCCCTCATCAATGATCGGGTTTTGTCTGCCCCACCCGGCTGGCGAGTTGCGCAAAAGAAAGATCCCTCCCCTCGGAAGAGGCTTGCAACGCGTGCCTCAGAAACCGGGCCGGGAAACAGATGGCGTCAACGTTGGCGCCGCGCAACTCGGTGGGCCGTTGCGTATCCGAAGCTAAAGCTTTTTCGACGCCCTCCAAAAGTTGATCGATCTCTTGGTCACTGCACACTCCCTTGTCCCGCAAGGCGCCGAAGAGAGCCGCCAATACGGCGTAAACGCCTTCAAGCTGGAGATTGGCTGTATTCATGATCCACCCGCGCCGTTAGAGAAATAGCCGCCTCAACTTATCGTGCCCTGACCGATATTGAAATATTGCTCGACATGCGTCGCCCACACGCGGACCGCGAAGAGAAAAGCGGCGCCTTCCTCAAGAGCTTCCACGTCACGGTCACGCTTCCGCCATGTTTTCAAGGTTTATTCATAGCGCGACGCAACATAATTCAGGTGCGCTGCAGCAATGCCGAGCTATTAAGGCATTTCTCAAGCCGTCATAAAAATAAAACTCTAATATGCCAAAATACCCTCGGAGGGTGTTTGGGTGGAGAATGCGCTATGATTACCATGACTGAGTGCGCCGATTTCGTTGGACTTGCGCCGGATGAATTGCCTTTATGCGCCATCCCCTCGACCCGACATACATCCTTGCTTAAAAGCTATCTGTTTAACCTTAAACGGGGCGAGAAAGCCGTGTGTTGCCTGATCATCGGCGATTTCTGGCGGTTGATGGACCTTGGAGCGGAGCAGCGGGCCGCGGACGTGTTCCACGTCTTGCGGCTGTTTCTTTCCGCCCACCCCAGAGCCAAATGCAGGGCATGAGCCGGGCGGCAGCCGATGCTCTTGGAGGCCGATGCTCTTGGGGCTTGCTTCGGCGGTCCCCATTGCGGCGCGCGGGGGAGCATTGACGAGTTATAGTTTGTGACAATTTAAAGCATTGCGCGACGTCGAAGGATCGATGTTTTGGGCGCCTCGTAAAAGGAGGACAACCATGGGAGCAATTCTTGAACTGACCAGCTATGCCGCGACCCCGGTCGGCATGCTCGTGATAGTCATCGTCGGAGCGGCGGCTTATTTCGCGGCCCGCTGGATTTTTAGCGACTGAATTGCGCCGGCGGGTTTTACCGCATCACAGCCGGGCGGGTCATGGAGCCCGGCTGTTACCGGCAAGCAGCGGCCCGTTCGTTTAATGTTCTTATTCCGGCTTGGCCAACTCCTTCAACGCCGCGGCGAGAAACCGTCCCGCCTCGCCGCCCGACACGACCCTGTGATCGAAAGTCAAACTCAAGGGAAGAATACGGCGAATGGCGGGCGCGCCTTCGAACGCCACGACGTCCATTCGAATGCGGCCGGCGCCCAGAATAGCGACCGTGGGCGGCAGGACGACGGGCGCGGCATATTTGCCGGCGATCATCCCGAAATTGGACAGAGTGATCGTGGCGCCCCGCAGCTCTTCTGGAAGCATGCGGCGCGCCGCCATGTCCGCGCGCATTCGGTCGAGTCCGGCGCGCAAATCGGCCGCGTCGCGATTGCCGACATCGCGCAAAACCGGCACGAACAAGCCTTCCGGCAAATCGACGGCGACACCGAGGTCGATTTTGCCGAGCACGCGGCGCGCCATTGTCTGGCTTTCGAACCAGGCGTTGAGCGACGGCTCGGCGCGGCAGCCCGCGACAAGAGCGCGGATCAGCCGGATTGTCGTGTCGGCGTCCTTGGACCAACTCCCGATGTCGGCGTCATCCATGATCGTCGCCGCGGCGACCTCGGATCGCGCGAGCGCCATGTTTTGGGCCATCGCGCGACGGAAGCCGCGCAATGGTTCGGCGGGCCCGGATTCGGCCAGAACGCGCGCGACTCGCTCCACATCGGCGGACGTAATCACCCCATCGGCGCCCGATGGCGTGACGATGGCCAGATCGACTCCGAGCTTGCGCGCCAAGGCCCTGACGGCGGGCATGGCGCGAATGCCCGCGCCCGCATGTTCGAGGGAACTCGGCGCCTCGCGCATCACTTGCGTTCCGGTCGCGACGGCGCCGACGATGGAGCCCGCGCCCTCGTCTTCCTCGCCCGCGCCATCGAACCCGACCAGCGGCGATCCGATATGGACAATTTCGCCAACCTTGGCGAACAGCCGCTCTATGCGCGCCGCGTGCGGCGAGGGAATCTCGACCACGGCCTTCGCGGTCTCCACCGCCAGCAAAGGATCATCGACCGCCACGGTCTGGCCGGATTGCACGCGCCATTCGACGACTTCGGCTTCCTGCAAACCCTCGCCGAGGTCCGGGAGTCGGAAAATCTTCATCACCCCTCCATGACCTTTCGCACCGCGTCGGCAATTCGCGCGACGCTGGGCATATATTGCATCTCAAGACGAGACAGCGGCACAACCACGTCATAGCCGGTGACACGCTTGACCGGCGCAAGCAGGGAATAAAGCGCGCGTTCGCCGATCTGCGCCGCGATCTCCGCGCCAAGACCGCAGGTTCGCGGCGCTTCATGCGCAATGACGCAACGCCCCGTCTTCTCGACCGATCGCAGGATCGTCTCGAAGTCGAGCGGCTTTAATGTCGCCGCGTCGATTACTTCGATCTCGATGCTCTCTTGTTCCAGAAGCTCCGCCGCCGTCATGACCTCGTGCAGCATCGCGCCCCATGCGACGACCGTCGCGTCGCGGCCTTCGCGCGACACGAAGCACGCGTCGAGCGGCAGCGCTTCGCCATCGTCAATAACTTCCTGGCGAAACAGCCGATACAGCCGCGTCGGCTCCAGGAACACGACCGGATCGGGGTCTCGGATCGCGGCCAGCAACAGGCCATAGGCGCGGGCTGGCGAGGAAGGCGCCACCACGCGCAGCCCCGGCATATGCGCGAACATCGCCTCGGGACTCTCGGAATGATGCTCCGGCGCATGAATGCCCGCGCCGCAGGGCGAGCGCAACACCATCGGGCAGGTCAGCCGACCGCGCGTGCGATGGCGCAGCCGCGAGGCGTGATTGATCATCTGGTCGATGCATGGATAAATGAATCCCGAGAATTGAATTTCGGCGACGGGCTTTAATCCCATGGCCGCCATGCCGACCGCCACGCCGGCGATGGCGCCTTCGGCGAGCGGCGTGTCGATGACCCGCTCTCGGCCAAAGCGCGCGATGAGACCGTTGGTCGCGCGAAACACGCCGCCGTTGACCCCGATGTCTTCGCCAAGCAGCAGCACATCGGGATCACGCTCCATTTCATGCGCGAGCGCCAGATTGACCGCCTCGACCAACGTCAGTTCAGCCATCCCCCGCCCCCGATGATGAAGCGGCGCGGACGGCCTCCCGCGGTCCATCGCCGGGCGCGAAGCGCCGCGCCTCCTCGAGCTGGCTTTGCATCGCGGAAGGCAGCGCCGCGTAAAGATGGTCGAACATGGAATCGTTTCGCTGGGCGGGCGTGGCGAGATAGGCCGCCACTGCTTGTTCGACCTCCGCGGCGCATTGCTTCAGCAGGGCGTCCTCCCGATCCTTTGTCCAGAATCCTTTGCCGGCGAGATAGGTTCGCAGCCGACCGATTGGCTCGCGCGCCCATTCTTGCTGCACGACTTGCGGATCGCGGTAGCGTGTAGCGTCGTCGGCCGTCGTGTGGTCGCCCAAACGGAAAGTCAGCGCTTCGATCAGCGTCGGGCCGCCGCCCTTGCGCGCTTTCTCTATCGCTTGACGCGCGGCCTCATAGACCGCGATCACGTCGTTGCCGTCGACTTGAAGTCCCTCGACGCCCGCGCCAATCGCCTTTTGCGCGAGAGTTTCCGCGGCGCATTCGCGTTCCCGAGGCGTCGAAATCGCCCAACGATTGTTGTTGATGACGATGACGACAGGCGCTTTCCATACGCCCGCCATGTTCAGCGCCTCGTAGAAGGCGCCATTGCCGCTCCCGCCGTCCCCGACGAAACAGACCGCGACCCGATCTTCTTTACGCAAAAGGAAAGCGTAGGCGGCTCCAACCGCATGAGCGACCTGCGTGCCGACGGGAATGCAAATGGGAAAGTCCGCGCGGGGAACGGCGAAATCGCTTCCGCGCTCGTCGCCGCCCCAATAGAGCAGATTTTCAACCATGGTCATTCCGCGCAGCAATTGCGCCGCGTGGTCGCGATAGGACGGCACGAGCACGTCGCGAGGCAGCATGGCGGACGCTACTCCGACGCCGACCGCCTCCTGGCCGAGCGCGGACGCAAAAGTCCCCAATTTTCCGGTGCGCTGCAATGCGATCGCCTTGCCATCGAAAATGCGCGCTCGCATCATCGCACGGTAGAAGCGGCCCAACAGATCGGCATCGCGCGCGATTGCCCCAGCCGTTTCGCTCAACTCGCCCGAAGGCGAAAGAAACCGCAAACAATCGATCCGAAAGCTTACGCTCATCTGCTTCCCCGGAAGCTCTGTCTCCGCGCTGTCAATCACATTGGAGGTAGCGCGCCGAGGCGTGAAGTCATCGTGCGCCGCGCAAATTTTGTGACGAAATTTAAGCCGAGAATTCCGCGCCAGCGTTAACGGATTCGTTCGATCGCGATCGCCGTCGCCTCGCCGCCCCCGATGCAAAGCGCGGCGACGCCTCTGCGAAGATCGTATTTGCGCAGCGCGGCGATCAATGTGACGACAATGCGCGCCCCGGATGCGCCGATGGGATGACCGAGCGCGCAAGCGCCGCCATGAACATTCACCTTGTCGTGCGAAAGATCGAGCGCGCGCATCGCCGCCATTGCGACGACGGCGAAGGCTTCATTGATTTCGAACAGGTCGACGTCCGCTAGCGTCCATCCGACCCGCTCCATCAGCTTTTCAATCGCGCCGATCGGCGCGGTCGGAAACTCGCTTGGCGGTCCGGCGTGAGTAGCGTGGCCGACAATCCTCGCCAAAGGCGAAAGCGCCAGGCGCTCGGCTTGCGCAAGGGTTGTCAGGGCCAAAGCGGCGGCGCCGTCGGAAATCGAACTGGAGTTCGCGGCGGTGACCGAGCCGTCCGCGCGGAACGCCGGCCGCAACTTCCCGATATCGTCGAGATGCGCGCGGCCGGGGTTTTCATCGACGGCGATCGTGCGATCAGTTTTGCCGCCAAGCGTCACCGGGACGATCTCGGCCTCGAAATCGCCTTCGGCGATGGCGCGCCGAGCGCGCGTCAGGGAGGCGCGCGCATAGTCGTCCTGCATTTGCCGCGTGAATTGATGGCTCGTCGCGCAATCCTCGGCGAAGCAACCCATCAAACGGCCCTTGTCGTAGGCGTCTTCGAGCCCGTCCAAAAACATGTGATCGACGAGCTTGCCGTGCCCCATGCGGTAGCCGGATCGGGCGCGGTCGAGCAGATATGGGGCGTTGCTCATGCTCTCCATGCCGCCCGCGACGACAGCCCGCGCGCTCCCCGCGCGCAGGGCGTCATGCCCGAGCATGATCGCCTTCATGCCGGAGCCGCACATTTTGTTGACCGTGACGCAACCCGTCGCCTCCAGCAGTTTGGCGCCCAACGCCGCCTGCCGCGCCGGCGCTTGTCCCAGTCCCGCGGGGAGGACACAGCCCATGACAACTTCGTCGATCACGTCGACCGGAATGCCCGCGCGCGACACGGCCGCTTCGATGGCGCGGGCGCCAAGTTGGGGCGCCGTCGCGTCCTTCAGCGCGCCGAGAAAGGCGCCCATGGGCGTGCGCGCGGCGCCGAGGATGACTACTGGGTCCACCGCGCTCATCGTTAAGCCCCTTCCTCCATGCGCAAGGCGCCATCCGCCTCAAGGCGAGCCCGCCAACCGCGCCAGGCGGCGGCCGGCCACGGCCGGAAAACCGGCTCGGCTTCGCCGTCCCCTCGCAGCATCGCGGCGATGGTTTCGTCCTCGACCTCCGCCAGCGTGGCCGGAGACCAGCGAGGCCTCCGGTCCTTGTCGACGATCGCGGCGCGAATGCCCTCGAAAAGATCATGGGAGCGGAGCAGGCGACAGGCGACGCGAAATTCATTGACGAGGCAGCTTTGCAAGCTCTCGGCGCGCGAAGCGCGCTTCAACAGCTCATGCGTGAGCCGCAGGCTGGTCGGCGATTTTTGCTCGAGTTCCCTGGCGGCCCGCCGCGCGAACTCACAGTCGCAACCCTCGAGCGCGGCGATGATGTCCTCGACGCGATCATGCGCCATCGCGGCGTCGAGCAGCGGCTTATGTCTCTCCAACACGCCTTCATCTGGCGCGCGCGCCAAGTCGGACAAGACCAAGTCGACCTCCTCGGCACCGCCGATCTCCGCCAGGCTTTGCCGTAGTCGCGGAATATCGGCGGAATTGATCATGAGGTCGGCGAGGCCAACGTGGATCGCATCCGCCGCGGTCACGCTGGCGCCGGAAAGCGCCATGTACACGCCAGCGCCACCATCGCGCGTCAGCAGCCAGGAGCCGCCGACATCCGGGATAAAGCCGATGCCGGTCTCCGGCATTGCGAGACGCGTGCGCTCGGTCGCGACGCGGCGATTTCCATGCGCCGAAATTCCAACGCCGCCGCCCATGACGACGCCATCCATTACCGCGACATAGGGTTTTGGAAACGACGCGATGCGCGCGTTCAGCTCATATTCCTCGCGCCAAAACGCCTTGAACGAATCGCGCTCGGCGCCCGGCAAATCGTAAAGCGCGCGAATATCGCCGCCCGCGCAAAGCCCGCGCTCGCCCTCTCCTGTCACCAGAACGGCGTGGATGCTCGCGTCCAATCCAAACTCGTCCAGCGCGAGCGCGAATATTCGCACCATGCCGAGGGTCAAGCTGTTGAGCGCCTTCGGGCGGTTCAAATGGATCGACCCCAAATGACCGATGCGCGATATGAGCAGCTCGGGTTCACTCATGTCGCCGCGATGCTCCCAATATGTCCCGCGCGACGATGACGCGCATGATTTCATTGGCGCCTTCGAGAATTTGATGCACCCGCAAATCGCGGACGATCTTCTCGATCCCATAGTCGCATAGATAGCCATAACCGCCATGCAATTGCAGCGCGTCATTGGCGACGGCGAATCCCGCGTCGGTGGCGACGCGCTTGGCCATGGCGCAAAGCGTCGCGGCGCCCGCCGCGCCCGCGCCCAGCGCCGCCGCCGCCCGCCAAAGCAGCGCGCGCGCTGCTTCGAGTTCCGTGGCCATGTCGGCGAGGCGAAATTGCAACGCCTGAAACTCGTCGAGCGAGCGGCCGAAAGCCTTGCGCTCGCGCAGATAGCGAACAGTTTTGTCGAGCGCCGCCTGTCCGCCGCCGAGCGAACAGGCGCCGATGTTGAGGCGGCCGCCGTCCAATCCCGCCATCGCGATCTTGAAGCCCTGCCCTTCCGCTCCGAGCAGGTTTTGGACAGGCACGGGACAATTCTCGAAACTTACCGCGCGCGTCGGCTGCGCGTTCCAGCCCATCTTTCTCTCCAAGGTGCCGAAAGTCAGTCCGGGCGTTCCGCCTTCGACGAGCAAGGCCGATATTCCGCCCGGACCATCTCCGCCGGTTCGCGCCATCACCAGATAGAGATGGTCCCTCGCCCCGGCGCCCGCCCCTGAGATGAATTGCTTCTCGCCATTCACGACAAACCGGTCGCCGCGTCGTTCGGCTTTCGTTCGCAACGCGCTCGCGTCGGAGCCGCAACTGGGTTCAGTGAGACAGTAGCTCGACAAGACCTCCATCGAGGCAAGACGAGGAAGCCAGGCTCGCCGCTGCGCCTCGGAGCCGAAGGCGTCCACCATCCAGGCGCACATGTTGTGCACGGAAAGATAGGCCGCGATGCTCGGGCAGCCCGTCGCCAAGGCTTCGAAAACCAGAACGGCGTCGAAGCGGGAAAGGCCCGAGCCGCCAAACTCCTCGCGCGCGCCCATCGCCGCCATCCCGAGCGCCGCCGCCTCGCGTAAGGTCTCGACGGGGAAATATTTCTCCCTGTCCCACTCCAGCGCCCGCGGCGCGAGTTTCTCGCGCGCAAAGCCTAAAGCCATTTCGCGCATCGCGAGTTGTTCGTCGCTCAATCCAAACGTCGAAAACATCGCCGCACCCGTTTCCGCCAATCAGGGAATCTGGGGCGCGGCCGCGTCATGACAAGCGCCGCGTTTATGGCGAGCGCCGCTTGGCCGCGAAGGCCCGCGCGACAGCGCTGGCGGGACAGCGATTGAGAAGCCGCGAAATATATGCGCCCGCCTCAAGCAACGGGCCGAGTTCGACCCCTGTTTCGACGCCCAGACCGTTCAACATGTAAATCACGTCCTCAGTCGCGACATTGCCGCTGGCGCCCGGAGCATAAGGACAGCCGCCGAGACCCGCCACGGAACTGTCGACGACAGCGACGCCCGCTTCGAGACAAGCGAAAATATTGGCGAGCGCCTGACCATAAGTGTCGTGGAAATGGACGGCGACACGTTCCAGTCCGATTTCGCGCGCGACCATCTCCACCAATCGTCGCGCCTCCAGCGGCGTCCCGACGCCGATCGTGTCGCCCAGCGAAACTTCCGCGCATCCGATGGCGCGCAGCTCTCGCGCGACGGCCGCGACCTGCACTGGCGCGACGGCTCCCTCATAAGGGCATCCGAGCGCGCAGGAGACATAGCCCCGCGCCCAAATCTCTCGGCGCGCCGCCTCCTCGACCATAACCTTGAAACGCGCGAGACTCTCGGCGATGGAGCAATTGATGTTGTGTCGAGAGAACGTCTCCGACGCGGCGGCGAAGACGGCGATCTCCTTGGCCCCCGCTTTGAACGCCGCCTCCAATCCGCGCGGATTGGCGACGAGGACCGACAGTCGAAGGTCGGCGCGCCCATGCAATTTCTCCAACACCTCGCCGCTCGACGCCATTTGCGGCGCGGCCTTCGGCGACACGAAACTTCCCGCCTCGATGGAGATCAGACCCGCCCGCGCCAACATGTCGATGAAGGCGACCTTGGCGTCGACGGAAAGGAGCGCGGCTTCGTTCTGGAGACCGTCGCGGGGGCCAACCTCGACAATGCGCAGGCGCGACGGCAGCGTCATGCGGCTTCTTCCTCGACCAAGGCCGCCAGTTTCGCGCCTTCCGCCATCCATTCTCCCTCCGCGCAGAGAATACTCTCGATTTGGCCGTCTCGCGGCGCTTTCAATGCGACTTCCATTTTCATTACTTCGAGATTGATGAGCGGCGCTCCCTTTTTCACTTTCTCTCCTTGCGCGACGAAGATGCGCGTCACCCTGGCCGGCAGCGGCGCGCGCAACTGCTGATCCAGGTCGGCCGCTCGCGCGGGCGGCTTCAGCGGATCGACGGGCGTCAGCGCGTAATTGCGGCCGGACAGAATCACCACTATCTCCTCGCCGCGCCTGACGAGCCCGACTTCGCGCGCCGCGCCATCGATGCGAAGCCGCATTCTCCCGTCATGCTCCCCTGCTTCGACATCAGCGGAAAGCCAGGGCGTTTCGAGGCGAAAGCCTCCCGCCGCGAGGGGATGAATCTTCGCGCGCAGCCTTCGCGCGTTAAGGTCGAATTCGATGTCGTGATGACCGGCCCCATCGATGCGCCATCCATCACCCATCGCCCAGGGTGACCATGGATCGCCGCGCTCGGCCGCGCTGGCCTCGTCCAGTCTCCGCTGATCGGCAAGCCATGCGGCTGTGGCGGCCGTCAGAATGATCGCCTCCTGGTTCCGTGTCGGCGCCGCCGGCATCGCCAATCGCGCCGCTTCGGCTTCGACGAATCCCGTGTCATATTCACCGCGCTGAAATTTCGGATCAGCGACAAGGGCGCGCAGCAGATCGAGATTGGTCGAAACCCCAACAAGCTCAAAGCTGTCTAACGCTACGCGCAGCCGCTGCATCGCCTCGGCGCGATCCACGCCCCATACGATCAGCTTCGCCAGCAGCGAATCATAATAATGTGTGACGCGGTTGCCGCGCCGCACGCCTGTGTCGACGCGGACGGGCCCGCTTTCGCGCGGCGACCGCAGATGCGCGATTGCGCCGACCGAAGGCATGAAGTCGCGGGCGGGATCCTCGGCGCAGATCCGCGCCTCCATCGCGCAGCCGCGCATCCGCAGCTCGCCCTCGGTGAGCGGCAACCGCTCGCCGGAAGCGACACGCAACTGCCATTCGACGAGGTCTTGCCCCGCGATCATCTCGGTGACCGGGTGCTCCACCTGGAGCCGCGTGTTCATTTCCAGAAAGAAGAAACTTTCGTTTTGAACCAGAAATTCAACCGTTCCCGCGCCGATGTAGCCGACCGCCCGCGCCGCCTCCACGGCGGCCTGCCGCATCGCGCGGCGCAGTTCAGGCGAAAAATTTGGCGCGGGCGTCTCCTCGAGAATTTTCTGATGGCGCCGTTGCATCGAGCAGTCGCGCTCCAGGAAGGAAACGCAGCCGCCATGCGTGTCGGCGAATATCTGGATTTCGACGTGTCTTGGCCAACTCAAATATTTTTCTATCAGCAAGCGGTCGTCGCCAAACGAGGCTTGCGCTTCCCGCTTTGCTCCGGCGATGGCCTCCGGCAATGCTCCCGCCTCGCGCACGACCCGCATTCCACGCCCGCCGCCGCCGCTCGAGGCCTTGATCAGCACGGGAAAGCCGATGCGCGCGGCCGCCTCGCTCAGTGTCGCCACATCCTTGGCATCGCCGTGATAGCCCGGCGCGACCGGCACGCCCGCTCGCTCCATCAGCGCCTTCGCGGAGGCCTTCGAGCCCATCAGCCGCATGGCGGACGCCGGCGGTCCGACGAAGATCAAGCCCGCTCGCGCGCAGCTTTCCGAAAATTGCGCGTTCTCCGAAAGAAAACCATATCCGGGATGCACGGCCTGCGCGCCCGAGCGCCGCGCGATTTCGATGATTGTATCTATGGACAGATAGCTCTCGCGTGCCGGCGCTGGACCGATAAGCCAGGCTTCATCCGCCAGTTCGACATGCAGCGCGTCCGCGTCGGCCCGCGAATAGACGGCGATCGTCGTTATTCCCAGCAGCTTGGCGGTTCTGATGATGCGGCAGGCGATCTCGCCGCGATTGGCGACCAGCAGTCTTTCAAACATTCGAGCCTTTCCAGGACGGCGAACGCTTTTCGATAAAGGCTTCAATGCCTTCGCGCCCCTCGGGCGAGGCGCGCAGCTCCGCTATCAGCCGGGCAGTCTCGCGCGCCAGCTCGCCGTCGATCGCGCGGGCTTGGCAAAAAGAGACGAGGGACTTGGCCTCTGCCTGCGCGCCGGGCGCGCAGCGCAACAACGCCGCGACGATTTTTTCGCGCAAGGCGGGCGCTTCCTCTTCGCTCGCCGCCTCATGAACCAGGCCGATCTCACGCGCGGTCCGCGCGAAAATAACTTCGGCGGTCAACGCATAGCGCCGCGCCTGTCGCGCCCCGATCGCCCGGATGACGAAAGGTCCGATCACCGCGGGAATGATCCCGAGCTTCGCCTCGCTAAGGCAAAAGCTGGCGCGCTCGGTCGCGATCGCAATGTCGCAACAGGCGGCGAGACCCACCCCGCCGCCATAGGCCGCGCCGTGAACGAAGGCGATGGTCGGCTTCGAAAGACGGTCGAGCCCGTGCATTAATTCGGCGAGCGCCCCAGCGTCAGCGAGGTTTTCCTCGAACGAAGCAGCGGCCATGCGCTTCAGCCATTCGACGTCGGCGCCGGCGGAAAAGCTCGGTCCATTGCCGCGGATGAGGACGACGCGAACGTCGGCTCGCGCGTCCAACCAGCGCAAAGCATCCGTTAGATGCGCGACCAATTTTCCGTCGAAAGCGTTGTGGCGCTCGGGGCGGTTCAGCGTCAATGTCGCGACGCCGCGTTCGTCGATCGTTTCCAATAAATCCATCGGTCCACGCTCACATGCGAAATAATCCGAATCGCGTTTCCTCGATGGGCGCGTTCGCGCTCGCCGAAAGACAGAGACCAAGCACGCGGCGCGTGTCGACGGGATTGATGACGCCGTCGTCCCAAAGTCGCGCGCTGGAATAGAGAGGGTTCCCCTGCCGCTCATATTGCTCGCGGATTGGCGCCTTGAACGTTTCTTCCTCGTCATGCGTCCAGCTCTCGCCGCGCGCCGTGAGCGCGTCGCGCCGAACGCGAGAAAGCACGCTAGCGGCCTGTTCGCCGCCCATCACGCTGATGCGCGCGTTCGGCCACATCCATAGAAATCGTGGCGAATAAGCGCGTCCGCACATCGCATAATTGCCGGCGCCAAAGCTGCCGCCAATGATGACGGTGAATTTAGGCACGGCGGCCGTAGCCACCGCCGTCACCATCTTGGCGCCGTCCTTGGCGATCCCAGCGGCTTCATATTTGGCTCCAACCATGAAGCCGGTGGTGTTTTGCAAGAAAATCGCCGGCATGCGTCTTTTTGCGCAAATTTGCATGAAATGCGCGCCCTTCTGTGCGCTTTCGCTAAACAAGATTCCGTTGTTGGCGAAAATGCCCACGGGGTAACCCCAGATATGAGCGAAGCCCGTCACCAATGTGGCGCCATAGAGCGGTTTGAATTCATCGAAAGCGCTTTCATCGACGATACGAGCGATCACCTCTCTAATATCGAAAGGCTTATGCGAATCCGCAGGAATCAACCCCAGCAATTCGTCGATCTCATAACGTGGCGGCGCCGGCTTTCGCGACGCAATGGAGGCGGGACATCGCCGCTCGAGATCCGTGATCAATTCACGCGTCAGGCCAAGCGCGTGCGCGTCGTTCTCGGCGAGATGATCCGCGACGCCCGAGCGTCGGCAATGCACGTCGGCGCCGCCCAGTTCCTCGGCCGTGACGACTTCGCCGGTCGCGGCGGCGACAAGTGGCGGGCCGCCAAGAAAAATTGTCCCCTGCCCGCGCACGATGATCGCCTCGTCGCACATCGCCGGAACATAGGCGCCGCCGGCCGTGCATGAGCCCATGACCACCGCGATCTGGGCGACGCCCCGCGCCGACAGCATGGCCTGGTTATAGAAAATGCGCCCAAAATGATCGCGATCCGGAAACACCTCGTCTTGAGTTGGCAAATTGGCGCCGCCGGAATCGACCAGATAAATGCAGGGTAAACGGTTTTCCGCCGCGATTTCCTGGGCGCGCAAATGCTTTTTTACCGTCATCGGAAAATAAGCGCCGCCCTTCACGGTCGCGTCATTGGCGACGATCATGCATTCGCGTCCCGAGATGCGTCCTATTCCCGCGATCACCCCCGCGCAAGCGATCCGCCCGTCATACATGCCATGGGCGGCGAATTGGCCTATCTCGAGAAAAGGCGAAAGCGGATCGATCAGCGCCGAAATACGCTCGCGTGGAAGCATCTTGCCGCGGGCCAGATGTCGCGCGCGCGCTTCCTCGCCGCCGCCATTGCACAACATCCGCGAAACTTCACGCAGCTCGTCGACCCGTTCAACCATCGCTTCGCGGTTGTCGGCGTATTCACGCGAGCGCGCATCAATCGACGTTTCGAGAATGGACATCGAATTGTTCTCGTAGTCTTACCCAGGCGGCCTCGTTCAAAACTCACGCGCTCTCCTCGAAAAGTTCGCGCCCAATCAACATGCGGCGGATCTCACTTGTGCCGGCGCCGATCTCGTAAAGCTTGGCGTCGCGCAGCAATCGTCCGGTCGGGTATTCGTTCATGTAGCCATTGCCGCCCAGGCATTGGATGGCTTCGAGCGCCATGGCGGTGGCCCTTTCGGCCGCGAACAGGATCGCGCCGGCGGCATCCTTGCGCGACGCGCGTCCATTGTCGCAGGCTTTCGCCACCGCATAGACATAGGCCCTCGCCGCGCTCATCGCCGTGTACATGTCGGCCAGCTTGCCTTGCATGATTTCGAATTCGCCGATCGAGCGTCCGAACTGCTTACGATCGTGGACATAGGGCAAGACCACATCCATGCAGGCGCGCATGATGCCGAGCGGGCCGCCCGCGAGCACAGTGCGTTCGAAATCGAGCCCGCTCATCAAAACATTCACCCCGCGCTCTGGCCATCCCAACACATTCTCCGCCGGAATGATGCAATTTTCGAACACGAGTTCGCAGGTGTTGGACCCGCGCATCCCCAGCTTGTCGAGTTTCGGCGTCGTGCGAAATCCCTCGAAGTCGCTTTGGACAATGAAGGCCGTGATTCCATGCGAGCCGGCGGTCGGAGTGGTCTTGGCGTAGACAATCACGACATGCGCGTCCGGCCCGTTGGTGACCCACATCTTGTCGCCATCGAGGACGTAGTGATCGCCGCGTCGCTCCGCCCGCATCTGCATGTTTACGATGTCCGAGCCGGCGCTAGGCTCCGACATCGCGAGCGCGCCGACATGTTCGCCGGAAATCAGTTTTGGCAGATATCGTAGCTTCTGCTCCGCCGTGCCATTGCGATGGATTTGATTGACGCAAAGATTGGAGTGAGCGCCGTAGGAAAGACCCACCGAGGCGGAGGCCCGGCTGATCTCCTCCATAACGACGACATGCTCGAGATAGCCCAGGTTGGAGCCGCCATATTCTTCGGGAATCGTGACCCCGAGCAACCCCAGACTGCCCATCTTGCGCCAAAGATCGGTCGGAAATGCGTTGTCGACGTTGATCTTCGCCGCCCGAGGCGCGATTTCCTTTGACGCGAATTGCTCGACCTCGCGACGCAGCAATTCCGTCGTCTCGCCGAGATCGAAATCCAGAACCGGGGTCCAGTGACGCATAGCGCACGCCCTCCGCTAAAGGCGCCGGCATAGGCGATATATTTGTCCGTCGCGTTTCGTTTCAAGGCTGAGGCGTCGCGCGCGCGGCGGCCATCGTTACCGCCGGCAGATTGGAAAAGAAGGCGAGGGAGTCGGGATTGGCGAGCGCCTCTCGATTCTTGACGGGGCGTCCGTTAATGACGTCGCGAACCGCGAGTTCGACCAATTTGCCCGATCGCGTATGCGGCAGTTCCGGCGCTTCAACAATCATCGCCGGCACATGTCGCGGCGAAGCCTCTTCCTTAAGCTTATGTTTAATGCGGTCGATCAAAGCGTCGTGGAGACGATGGTCTGCCCCTAGCTTTACGAACAGCACAATGCGCTCGCCGCCTTCCCAGCCTTGCGCCACCGCCAAGGCCTCCTCCACCTCAGGAAACGTCTCGACAATCCGATAAATATCCGCCGTGCCGATCCGCACGCCTTGCGGATTGAGCGTGGCGTCGGAACGGCCATGGATGACGAAGCCGCCATTCGCCGTTTGCGTCGCGTAATCGCCATGCCCCCAGACTCCTGGATATTGAGAGAAATAGGCGGCGCGATATTTTTCACCGCCCGGATCGTTCCAAAAGCCTACTGGCATCGCCGGAAATGCCCTTGTGCAAACCAACTCGCCTTGTTCGCCGAACAGACGCCGCCCGTCCGGATCCCAAACCTCCACCGCCATGCCAAGCCCGGCGCCCTGGATCTCGCCGCGATGCACGGCGCTCCATGGATTGCCTAACACAAAGCACGAGACGATGTCGGTTCCGCCACTGATCGAAGCCAACTGCACATTGGCTTTCACGTCCCGATAGACATAATCGAAGCTCTCGGGAGACAACGGCGAGCCCGTGGACGTGATCAGGCGTAAATGGCCAAGATCATGAGTTTCCCTGGGGCGCGCGCCCAGCTTCTCGACCGTCTTGAGAAAGCCGGCGGATACGCCGAACAGGGTTGCGCGCTCCCCACTCGCCAAATCGAACAAAGCCGCGCCATTTTTGTCCATCGGAAAGCCGTCGTAGAGCAGGATCGTCGCGCGGCTGGCGAGGGCCGAAACCAGCCAGTTCCACATCATCCATCCCGTGGTGGTGGCGTAAAATACGCGGTCGCCCGGCCGCACATCGCACTGCAACTGATGTTCCTTGAGATGTTGCAGGAGCGTTCCGCCGGCGCCGTGCACGATGCACTTCGGCGCGCCAGTCGTTCCCGATGAAAACATAATGTAAAGTGGGTGGTCGAATGGAAGCGCTTCAAACGTCAGCCGCGCGCCCTCATGGCTTTGGATCGCCCGCGGCCACAGGCGAGCGTTGGCGAATCCCGCCAACGGCGCCGCCGCGTCGATGTAAGGAATGATGAGAGTCTCTTCGACGCTTGGCAATTCGCCAGCGATCTCGCGCGCATTGTCCAGCCGCTCGATTTTTTGGCCCTTGTAATAATAGCCGTCGCAGACAATCAGCACCTTCGGCTTGATCTGACCGAAGCGCTCCAGAACGCCGCGCGCGCCAAAATCCGCCGAACAGGACGCCCAGACCGCGCCGATGCTGGCAGTCGCTAGCATGCCGATGACGGCCTCCGGTCCGTTATGCGTATAGGCGGCGACGCGATCGCCAGGCGCGACGCCCAACGCGCGCAAATGCGCGGCCAGCGCGGCGACCTCTGTTCGAACTTGCGCGAAGGACAGCGTTCGCCGGGACCTCTGCTCGCCTTGGAACACAATGGCGACCTCTTCGTCCGGGCGAGGACGCAGCAGGTTTTCCGCGAAATTCAGGCGCGCGTCGGGAAACCACCGCGCGCCCGGCATCTTGCCGCCATCGACAAGCGTGCGCGCGCCCCTCTCGCCGATGACGCCGCAAAACTCCCAAACTCGCGACCAGAAGGCCTCGCGCCGCGCGAGGCTCCAGCGATGCAGGCCGGTGTAATCGAACGCCTCGGCGTAGCTCGCGGTGTCGGCGGCTCCTCGCGCGAAACCAGTTAGGAGACATTCCCGCCGGCGCGTCAACTCTGGCCTCCAGATCTCAGTCATGGCCGCGCTTCACCTTTCATCTTTCAACGACCAAAAGCTGGCGCGGCGCGGCGAGACGGCAAGGGCTTCGAGGCGAAACTTTCGCGCGCGACGCTTGAAAGTTCGCGCGACGAATAGTTTTTCGCGCCAAAAACCCCATATTTGATGAGCCACTTAAAGGCCCGGGCCGCTCGGGGCCCGTGGCCGTGGGAGAGCCGGATGAACAAGCATTCGCCGCGACCGCCCAAGAATTGTTACGCTGATGTTCCTCGCGCGGCGGACTGGACGATCGAGCAGAATTGGCGGTCTTATTCCGGGCAAGAGCATGATCGCTGGAATCGTCTTTTCGCGCGCCAGACGAAGCTGCTTCCGGGACGCGCGTGTGATGAGTTTCTCGACGCCAAGGCGAGGCTCGAATTGTCGCGCGGGGGGATTCCCGATTTCTCGGACTTGAGCGAACGGCTGGCGGCGATGACCGGCTGGCGCGTTGTCGCGGTCGCCGGCCTTATTCCCGACGACGCTTTCTTCGAGCATCTGGCCAACCGACGCTTTCCCGCGGGAGCTTTCATTCGTCCGGAAGCGGAACTCGATTACCTCCAGGAACCGGATGTCTTCCATGATGTCTTTGGTCATGTGCCGCTGCTGGCTAACCCGGTCTATGCGCGTTTCCTTGAAGCCTATGGCAAGGCGGGTCGACGCGCCCTGGGTCGGGGACAGCTGCACAACCTCGCGCGTCTTTACTGGTACACGGTGGAGTTTGGCTTGGTGCGGACCGAGCGGGGAATGCGGATCTTCGGAGCCGGCATCATGTCGTCTCCCGCGGAAACGGTCTTTTCGCTGGAAGACAGCTCGCCCAATCGAGTGCTGTTCGATCTGCGACGGGTGATGCGGACAAAATATATCATCAGCGATTTCCAGCAAACCTATTTCGTGATCGAGAGCTTCGAACAACTCCTCCGGGACTGCGACCAGGATTTCGAGCCGCTATACGAAGATCTGCGGACGGCGCTGGACCTTGAGGCGCACGAGCTCGCCCCGGAAGATCGCATCCTCGCGAAAGGCGATTTTCACTATTTTCGCGCCAAGGGTCCGCGGTGAGCTACAAGCCCGAGCGCGACGCGTTGTTCGATCGCTCCGAAAATTGAACGTCCGTCGGCGTCCAACATTTCGATGCGGATTTGATCCCCCGCCTTCAAAAAGCCGGTGCGCGCCTGGCCGAGCAGCAGTTTCTCCACGACGATTTGTTCGACGAGGCAGGAATAGCCGACGCCTCCTTCAAGGATCGGCTTGCCGGGCGACCCGTCGGCGGCGCGGTTCGAGACCGTGCCGGACCCCACGATCGAGCCCGCCGTGAGCGCCCGCGTGCGCGCCGCATGGGCGATCAACTGGCCAAAATCGAAAGTCATATCGACGCCGGCGTCAGGGCGGCCAAGCGGCGCCCCGTTGACGTAAGAGCACAGCGGCAGCGACAGCTTGGCCTCGCTCCAAGCGGCGCCAAGTTCGTCGGGCGTCGCGGCCACCGGCGAAAAAGCCGAGGATGGCTTCGATTGGAAAAAGCCGAAACCCTTAGCGAGTTCATCGGCAACGAGACCGCGCAGGGTCACATCGTTAACCAGCATCACGAGCTTGATGTGAGCGCGCGCGCTCAATGGATCGACGCCCATCGGAACGTCGTCGGTCACCACGGCGATCTCGGCCTCGAGGTCAGGACCGAACCGCTCGTCCAGCAACGGAATATCGTCGCGCGGACCCAGAAAACTGTCGGAGCCGCCCTGATACATCAACGGGTCCGTCCAGAACGACGGCGGCATCGTCGCGCCCCGCGACTTGCGCACCAGCTCGACGTGATTGACATAGGCCGAACCGTCGATCCACTGATAGGCGCGCGGCAAAGGCGCGGCGCAATCCCCGGCGTGAAACGCAAAATCCGCTACCGATCCCGCCTCCAGCTTTGCGGCGAGCTCGGCGAGCCTTGGCTGGGCGTTCGCCCAATCGTCGAGAGCCGCCTGCATCGTCGCCGCGATGTCGCTCGCATCCGCCGCGCGAGCCAGATCGCGCGACACGACGACGAGCCGTCCATCCCGGCCCTGTTTCAACGAGGCCAGTTTCATGTTTGGCTAACCCTACGGCGCACCGTTAAAGCGTTTGCGAAGGCCTGACCAGCAATCGGCATAGTCTTTCTGCAGCGTCGCGAGCTCGGCCGCATAGGCGGTGAGATGTTGCGGCAACCGCGATTCGAACATGAAGGCCAGCGTGTCCGAGAGCCTTTCCGGGTTTAGCTCGGCGCACGTGGCGCGATCAAAGGCTTCCGCGTCCGGTCCATGCGGCGTCATCGCATTGTGCAAAGACATCCCGCCCGGCGCGAAGCCCCTTGGCTTGGCGTCATATTGGCCAAGGATCAGCCCCATGAACTCGCTCATTATATTCACGTGATACCAGGGCGGGCGAAACGTGTGTTCCGCGACCAGCCAACGCTCCGAGAATATCACGAAGTCGACATTGGCGACCCCGGCCTCGCCCGATGGCGCGGTCAGCACCGTGAAGATCGAGGGATCGGGATGATCGAACAACAGCGCCCCAACCGGCGCGAAATTGCGCAAGTCATACTTATAGGGCGCATAGTTTCCATGCCAGGCCACGACGTCGAGCGGCGAATGGCCGATCTCGCAACGATAAAATTCTCCGCCCCATTTCACCATCATCGCGCACGGTGCTTCGTTGTCCTCCAAAGCCGCGACCGGCGTTTTGAAATCGCGCGCATTGGCGAGACAATTGGCGCCGATCGCGCCGCGGTTCGGCAAAGTGAAGGACGCGCCATAATTCTCGCAGAGAAAGCCGCGCGCGGGGCCATCAATGAGCGCGACCTTGAATTTGACGCCGCGCGGCAAAACGCAGATTTCGCCGGGAGCAATGTCGATACGGCCGAATTCGGTGAAAAATGTGAGGGCGCCCCGCTCCGGAACCACGAGAAGCTCGCCATCGGCGTCGTAAAAATACTCGTCGACCATTGATTGCGTCGCAAAGTAAATATTCGCCGACATTCCCGATCGCATGTCGGCGTCGCCGGCCGTCGTTATGGTGCGAACGCCCGCGATGAAGGTGAGCTTCTCGCTAGGAATAGGAACCGCGCTCCAGCGGTAATGACCAAAGCTCGCCGCCGCCTCGCGCGAGCCAAGCGCCGTCTTCCACATGGACGCATCGGCCGCGGAAAAGTTTCGCGCGTGCAACACCGAGGGACGGATGCGATAAAGCCAGGAACGCTGATTGACGCCGCGCGGCGCCGTGAAGCTTGTGCCGGAAAGCTGCTCGGCGTACAGGCCGTAAGCGCAGCTTTGCGGCGAGTTCTGGCCCACGGGCAATGCGCCGGGCAGCGCTTCGGTTTCGAACTCGTTGCCAAAACCTGACATATAACGCGGCGGCTTCGCCATCGGCGTCACTCCGACGCTTGTTGCAACACGCCGCGTCGGAGCTGGTCCTCTTCAATCGTTTCGAACAGCGCGCGAAAATTACCTTCGCCAAATCCTTCGTCGCCCTTTCTCTGGATGAATTCGAAGAAGATCGGGCCGAGCAAGGTCTTGGAAAAAATCTGCAACAACGTCTTGGCCGGTTCGTTCGCGCCTCTCGCGGCGCCGTCAATTAATATACCGAGCTCATGCAGGCGCTCGACGGATTCTCCATGATCGGGGATGCGTTCGTCGATCCTGGCGTAGTAGGAGTCCTCCGGCTTCGGCATGAATTCCAATCCGTCTTCCCGCAGCTTCGCCACGGTCGCGTAAATGTCGCGACATGCGCAGGCGACGTGCTGGATTCCTTCGCCCCGATAGGCGTGGAGAAACTCCTCGATCTGGCTGTCTTCGTCGGCGCTTTCGTTGATCGGGATGCGAATCTTGCCGCAGGGGCTCGTCATGGCGCGCGAATGCAGTCCGGTGAACCTGCCCTCGATATCGAAGTAACGAATTTGGTGGAAGTTGAAAATCCATTGATACCAGTCCGCCACGGCGTCCATGCGCCCGCGGTTAACATTGTGGGTGAGATGGTCGATCACGGTCAGCCCCGCGCCCTTGGGCTTGGGGTCGCGTTCCCCGGTCCAACGAAAATCGACATCCCAGATCGACCCCTTGTCGCCATAGCGATCGACGAGATAGATCAACGCGCCGCCAACGCCCTCGATCGCGGGAATATTGAGCTCCATCGGGCCAATATGCGTCGGAACCGGCTTCGCGCCCTTGGCGAGCGCGCGCCGAAAGGCGTCCGCCGCGTCCGCCACGCGAAATCCCATGGCGCAGGCGCAGGGACCGTGACGTTTGGCGAAGTCGGCGGCGAAACTGTCGGGCTCGGCGTTGAGCACATAATTCACGTCGCCTTGGCGATAGAGCGCGACATTTTTCGAGCGGTGGCGAGACACGGCGGAGAAACCCATCAATTCGAACAGCGCGCCGAGCTTTCGCGGGTCGGGATGGGCGAATTCGACAAATTCGAATCCATCCGTGCCCATCGGGTTTTCGTCCGAAATGTTCGCCGGCCGGGCCTCGCGCCTTAACCGCACCATGAGGTAATCCTCCTTTTGCGAGCCCCCTTCGAATAGACTGAAATATATGGCGCGCCGCGCGCGATTCGAGCCCTATTTAGAGCGCTGGGCGTGATAATTTCGACTTGGTTTTGACGCAACGAGGCGAGCGATGATCCTCTATGACTATTTCCGCTCCTCGGCCGCCTATCGGGTGCGGATCGCGCTGGAGATAAAGGGACTCGCCGTCGAGCACCGCCAAGTGAATTTGCTTCAAGGCGAGCAATCGCGGCCAGCCTATCTCGCCAGGAATCCTCAAGCGCTCGTGCCCGCGCTCGAGCTTGAGGACGGGACCGTGCTCACGCAGTCGCTGGCGATTGTTGAATATCTCGAAACGCTGCAGCCGGAACCTCGACTTATCCCCGTGGACCCGGCGCTGGCGGCGCGAGCGCGGGCGGTCGCGCTGGCGATCGCTTGCGACATTCACCCGCTCAACAATCCGCGCGTCGTCCACTATCTTGAAACTAGACTAGACACGCCCCAGGCAGGCGTTGACGCGTGGCGGCGCCATTGGCTGCGGAGCGGGCTGGAGGCGGTGGAAAAGCTGATCCAACCGTCGGGGTCGCCGGAGGGTCCATTCTGCTTTGGCGCGGCGGTGACGCTGGCGGACGTCTGCCTTATTCCGCAACTTTACGGCGCGAGGCGATTCGAGACGCCGCTCGATCATCTTCCGCGCATTCTCGCGGTGGAGGCGGCCTGCGCGGATCTACCCGCCTTCCGAGCCGCGCATCCGTCGCGTCAAACCGACGTCCAATAGGAGGGCGCATATGGACGAACTCAACCATTTCATCGGCGGTCGACATGTGAAAGGCGCGTCTGGACGCTTTGTCGAGGGCTTCGAGCCGATGACCGGGAGGACGATCTCGCGCGTGCCGCTCGCCTCCAAGGAGGAAACACGCGCTGCGGTCGTCAACGCCGCCGCCGCCCAACCGGCGTGGGCCGCGACCAATCCGCAGCGCCGCGCCCGCGTCTTGATGAAGTTCCTCGAACTCGTCGCCCGCGAGATGGACCCGCTGGCCGAACTGCTGTCGCGAGAGCATGGCAAGACGATTCCCGACGCCAAGGGCGACATCCAGCGCGGCGTCGAGGCGGTCGAATTCGCGATCGGCGTTCCGCATCTGATCAAAGGCGAATTCAGCGACGCGGCCGGGCCTGGAATTGACATTTATTCGATGCGCCAACCGCTCGGCGTCGTCGCGGGCGTCACGCCCTTCAATTTTCCGGCCATGATCCCGATGTGGAAGTTCGGCCCAGCCATCGCCTGCGGCAACGCCTTCGTCTTGAAACCCTCCGAGCGCGATCCCGGCGTGCCGCTGCGGCTGGCCGAGCTCATGATCGAGGCCGGGCTCCCGGCGGGCGTTCTTAATGTCGTCAATGGCGA
Organism: uncultured Alphaproteobacteria bacterium; assembly: GCA_963775775.1. Taxonomy (GTDB): domain Bacteria; phylum Pseudomonadota; class Alphaproteobacteria; order Rhizobiales; family Beijerinckiaceae; genus Methylocystis. The sequence continues at coordinate 50,352 of CAVZKF010000010.1, read as the reverse complement.
CAAGGAAGCCGTGGACGCGCTGCTCGACGATCCCGACATCAAGGCTGTCGGCTTCGTGGGCTCCACGCCCGTCGCTCAATATGTTTACGCGCGCGCCGCCGCCGCAGGCAAGCGCGCGCAATGTTTCGGCGGCGCCAAGAACCACATGATCGTCATGCCCGACGCCAACATTGATCAAGCGGTGGACGCGCTGCTGGGCGCCGGCTATGGCTCGGCGGGCGAGCGTTGCATGGCAATCTCGGTCGCGGTCCCGGTCGCCGAGGCGACGGCCGATGAATTGGTGAAGCGCCTCGTCCCGCGCGTGAAAAATCTGAAGATCGGCCCCTCGACGGATGAAACCGTCGACTTCGGCCCGTTGGTGACGAAAGCGCATCTCGACAAGGTTAAGAGCTATGTGGCGCTTGGGCTGGATGAAGGCGCGAAGCTTCTCGTCGACGGCCGCGACTTCAAGATGCATGACTATGAAAACGGCTTCTATATGGGCGGCTGCCTATTCGATGGCGTGAAGCCGCATATGCGCGTCTATCGAGAAGAAATCTTCGGCCCGGTGCTCTGCGTGCTGCGCGTCGCCAATTACGACGACGCCTTAACCCTCGCCAATAATCACGAATACGGAAATGGCGTCGCGATCTTCACGCGAGACGGCGCGACCGCGCGCGATTTCGCCTCCAGGGTTCAGGTCGGGATGGTTGGCGTGAACGTGCCGATCCCGACGCCGCTCGCCTATCACACCTTCGGCGGGTGGAAGCGCTCGATCTTTGGCGATCTCAACCAGCATGGTCCAGACGCGATGCGCTTTTACACGAAAACCAAGACAGTGACCTCCCGCTGGTCAAGCGATGGAACGGACGCGGCGAGCTTTGTCATGCCTACGATGTCATAGACCGCGGCGCGAGTTCCGCGCCGGAGGACGAGGCAGGAGGAGAAGGATGACGCGCATCGCCTTCATCGGCCTTGGTAATATGGGTGGGCCCATGGCCGCCAATCTCGCGCGGGCCGGCTACGACCCGCGCGGCTTCGATCTGCGGCCCGATCTTCGCGATAGCGCCGCCAAGGCCGGCGTTAAGGTCGCGGCTTCGGCGCGAGAGGCGATGGCCGGCGCCAACGTGGTCATCACCATGCTGCCCGCTGGCGCGCATGTGCTTTCCGTTTGGACCGACCTGCTGCCGCATGGGGCGTCCGGAGGACCCCCGCCCCCTCGGCCGGACCACGCGACCGAGGGCGCGCTTTTCATCGACTGCTCCACCATCGATATCGACAGCGCGCGCCAGGCGCATGACATGGCGCGCGTCGCGGGCGCGCGCTCGGTCGACGCCCCCGTCTCTGGCGGCGTCGCGGGCGCCAAAGCGGGAACGCTGACCTTTATGTGCGGCGGAGACGCGGCCGCCTTCGCGGCCGCCAAGCCTATCCTGGAAGCGATGGGCAAGACCGTCCTCTATTGCGGCGGCCCCGGTCTCGGACAGGCGACGAAAATCTGCAACAACATGATGCTCGGCGTCACCATGATCGTCACCGGCGAAGCCTTCGCCCTGGCGGAAAAACTCGGCCTTTCCCATCAAGCCTTGTTCGACGCGGCCAGTGTTTCCTCGGGACAATCCTGGTCGCTGACGAGCTATTGTCCCGCCCCGGGGCTGACGCCCGCTTCGCCGGCGAACGATGGCTACAAGCCGGGCTTCATGGCGGCGCTTATGTTAAAGGATTTGAAGCTCGCCCAGGAGGCCGCCGCTGGCGTCGGCGCCTCGACGCCGCTCGGCGCCATGGCGGCGCAGCTTTATGCGTTGTATGTCGCGTCTGGCGAGGGCGGCTCCGACTTTTCAGGCGTCATCGAAATGATCCGCGGCAAGCCTCGGAACTAATCTTGTGCCCGCCGCGCCGGCTACGGGGATTTTGAGAAGCGCGCCGAGGAAAGTATGCTCGGCCCGTCTGGAACACGAAAAAGGGAGATGGCAATGTATAAGAAAATCAGATTAAGCGTCATGGCCGCCGTGTTTGGCGCGGTCGCGGCGACTGCAATCGCGGGCGACGCCGCCGCGGGACCAATAAACATGTCGAGCCCATCGGTCATCAAACCGCCGTCGGCCGCGGAGCAAATCTACTATCGCCGTTATTACGGCCGATACTACCGCCGTGGATACGGGTACGGGCCTCGATACTATTACGGCCGGCCGGCTTACTACGGGTATGGCTACGGGTATGGCTATCCTGTCGTGCCGGTGCCCGTGCCGGTGCCTTTGCCCTTTTTTGGATGGTGAAGGCCCATTGTCGACTTTTGGGGGCGGCGAAGGCGTGAACCGCCCCAATTGAACCCGACCGCCCAGAGATAATTCTGTTGGCGCTCGTCCTTCAATAAGTTGATATGAGAAGATTCCATCATCGCGGCGGTCTCGCGGCGCGGGGCCGCTTTTATTGCTTGGCGGTTTGCATCATGTCGAATTCTTGGTGGCGGGTCGGGGCGATCTACCAAATCTACCCGCGCTCCTTTCAGGACTCCAACGGCGACGGCGTAGGCGACCTCGAGGGAGTCCGGCGACGACTGGACTATCTCGTCTGGCTTGGCGTGGATGCGATCTGGATTTCGCCGATCTACCCGTCGCCCATGCATGACTTCGGTTATGACGTCGCGGACTACCGCGAAGTCGATCCGATTTTCGGGTCGCTCGAGTGTTTCGATCGTCTCGTCGACGAGGCGCACGGGCGTGGCGTCAGGGTCATCCTTGACTTCGTTCCCAATCACACGTCGATTATCCATCCATGGTTCATCGACAGCCGCCGATCACGCTCCAGCGAAAAGCGCGACTGGTACATCTGGCGGGACGCCGCCGCCGATGGCGGACCTCCGAATAATTGGCTGAGCAATTTCGGCGGTTCCGCATGGACCTGGGATGCGGCGACGGGCCAGTATTACCACCATGCCTTTCTCGCGGAACAGCCGGATCTCAATTGGAGAAATCCCGATGTTCGCGCCGCGATGCACGATGTGTTGCGTTTTTGGTTGCGGCGCGGCGTCGACGGCTTTCGGGTTGACGTGGTCTCGGATGTTATCAAGGATGCGGCGTTTCGCGACAATCCGCTCAATCCAGCCTGGACGCCGGGAGAATCGGAAATTTGCCGTCTGTCGCCGACCTATTCGACAGACCAGCCAGAGGCGCATGATGTGATAGCCGGCTTTCGCAAGGTGGTCGACGAATTCGATGACCGGGTGTTGATCGGCGAAATTTATCTGCCGATCGAGAGGCTCGTCGCCTACTACGGCGAGAACCTCATGGGGCTGCATCTGCCGTTCAACTTCCACCTTTTGTCAGTGGCTTGGACGGCGCCGGACATCGCCGCTTTGATCGAAAGATATGAGACCGCGCTGCCGGAAGGCGCGTGGCCGAACTGGGTGCTCAGCAATCATGACAGGCCGCGCGCGGCGGCGCGCGTCGGACAGGAGCAGGCGCGCGTCGCGGCCATGCTGCTCTTGACCCTACGCGGAACGCCTACGCTCTATTATGGCGACGAGCTTGGCGTCGGACATGTCGAGATCCCGCCCGATCGCATCCAGGACCCGTGTGGAAAGCGCGACCCCAGTCTTGGGCGCGATCCGTCGCGAACGCCGATGCAGTGGGACGCCTCGCCTTTCGCGGGCTTTTCGACGCACACGCCATGGCTCCCGCTCACGCCCGATTTCGAAACACGCAATGTCGAGTTGATGCGTCGCGACGAGACATCAATTCTCTCTCTCGTGCGAAGTCTCCTCCATTATCGCCGGCGGAGCGCCGCGCTGAAGGAGGGCGAGTGGAGTCTTCTCTCGCAAGAACTCGTCTATCCTCGCCTACAAACGGGGCAAGGACGAATTTTCAATCATCGTCGTGCTCAATTTTTCCGGACTACCGCGAATTTGGTCCAAGCCAGCCGCCGGCGAGCAGCGGATCGCCATATCGACACATGGCGACCGCCGAGCCGAAAGGATCGGAACGGCAGTGAAGCTGCGCGCCAACGAGGGCCTCGTGATAGAGACCGCGCGCGCCTTTGGTGAAGCGACAACGAGCAAATCTATTGATCCGGCGTCATCCTAGCCAGTCTCTGCAAACCCAGAAAAGCCGGCTCGCGACGAACGATCACCGAGGTGGCTATGTTGGCGAGGTAGGATTTAGAGCGTCCCTTGCTTTCGAAACGCGTTCGAAATTGCGAGTCCCTTAGATATTCAACAATTCGCGGCGCAATTCCACCGGCGACAAAGACGCCGCCTTTCGCGGCGAAAGTGAGGGCCACATCTCCCGCGACGCTTCCGAGCATTGCGCAGAATAAATCGAGCGCCTCCCGGCATATGGGACAACCGCGCTCGATCGCGCCCGCGGTGATGTCCGCCGCGCACTTTCGGCCGGCGGATAGATGATCGATCGCCGTGATCGCCTCATAGAGATTGACGAGTCCGTCACCTGAAAGAACACGCTCGATCGAAACGTGACCGAAACGATCGCGAAGATGATCGATGATGGCGTCCTCGCGCCGACAAGTCGCGGGCAAGGTCGCATGGCCGCCTTCCGACGCGAAGACGATCTCGCCCGCCGGATTTAGCGCGTGGCACGCGACGCCCAAGCCCGTTCCCGGCCCAAGCACCGCCATGGAAGCCGCCCGATCGACGCCGCCATTTCCGATCGTGAAAAGATCGGATGACGTGAGACTAGGCAAGGACCAGCCCAAGGCTTCGAAATCATTGCACACTCGAACCGTCGCGCGGTTGAAACTCGCGCGCAGGTCCGCCGCGTCGATGACCCAGTGGCTATTGGTCAATTCGCAGCGCCCGTTCTCGATGGGACCGGCGCACGCCAGAAACAATCGAGCGAAGGCGCGCGCTTCGGGATGACGCGAGAGAAACGCGGCGAGCGAATCCGCGAAACACGCATAGTCTCGCACGGCAAGTGTCTCGATCGAGCCAATTCGATCGTCCCGCAGGAGGGCGAAGCGCGCGTGGGTTCCACCTATGTCGCCCAACAGAGCTTGGTCTGGATCGCCGTGCACTCGAAACCTCTTGAGCTTTGAAGACTGTCGTGCGTTGAGCGATTATTGTCCTGACGCCGTATGGACCGCCGCTTTCCTGCTGACGAAGGCGGTGACGAAGGCGGCATGGCTCCAGGCGAGATTCTTCGCCGAAGTTTGCGCCCCGTTCGTCTGATCGAATTGCTCGGACAACTCTCCCGAGGGGGGCGTGTGGGTTCGCACCATGGCCATGAACATGTCGCCGCGTTCAAGCAGGGCATTGAACAGGCACTCCGTGTATCGCGCCTCGAGTGACGTGGCCCCAAGCGCCTCCGGGGGCGTCCCGAGCATGTCCGCCAACAACGTCCGGTTGCTCATTGAAATGGGGACCAAGGCGCCCCGGCCGACAGCTTCGGCGAAGCAGAAGTAAAATTGCGCCGCGCCGAGCGTCGAAAAGTAATAGGCGCCGCCGCTGTAATAAACGTTGTCAGCATAGCGCCCCATCGCGGGCGAGCAAGACGCCGAGCGCTCGCGGTTGATTTTGTATGCCTGAGCAAAAAGCGCCTCGAGCCGAGCCAGCGTGGCGAGAACTCTTGGATCGAGGACGCCGTGCGGACCATCCCGACGCGCCGCCTGAATTGCGGCCAGGACGATGGCTATATCCAACCGCTTTGCCTCGGTGAAACTCGCCGTTTCCGCGGCGTCGACCGCGTGGCTGACATATATGCCGTCGCTTGCGTCGAAATGGGCGTCGAGCCGTTCGCGAAGCTCCCGCGCCGCCGCCCGGCACGCGGAAGCGCGCGCCGGATCGCCAGTCTCTTCCATCCATTCCGCCCCATCGCTGAGAGCCGCGAATTGCACGAGACGCGTGTGATAATGATAGCCAAAAGTTTCTTCCCAAAGATCGAAGCAGGGCTCTTGGAAGTGATGGAGCGTGAAGTCGAGATCTTGCTCGAGAAGCGACGACAGGGACGAACGGTTCAAGCGTTCGCGCAACGCGTCATGGCGCCATAAGCGCAACAGCGTGAGCGCGCGCAGAGCGGGCCCGTCATGCTGGGGGCGTCCCCATTTGATGACGTTGAGCGTTCCGTCGGGGTTAAAGCGCGGTTCGCCGATCACGCGATCGCCAACGATTCTTGATAGCTCATCCGCCGAGCGCGCATGGACGCGGGACCCCGGATCAATCGTCGCTCCAAAGTCACCACGATTAACAAAGTCCTCGCCGTCAAGCCTGCAAAGGGCCAAGCTGAAATCGACGAAATTGGAGAGATGTTGGAGAGCTTCGAGCCCGAATGCGCGATCCGCGATCAGCGTCCGCAAGGCGTCCATGACGAGCGCTGAATTGCGCAGCCAGTGGAAAAAATAATCCGGGTCGGGGTCATAGGAAGCAATCTCAGGCGAAGCCAGGACCGAGCCAGGTGAAGGCCTGATCGTCTGGCCGAAACCGCGACGCTCCTTGACAAGATCGGTCGCGGAAACGGCGCGGAGCATGGCGGCGGCGGAAATTGCGTATTGCCGATTCATCCAATCGGGAAGCGATTCTGTTTCGCCGCCGGTCGCGTTCTCCTTCGCGGTGGGAGCCGAACTCATGTTTGATCCTGTTTCAGATGCGGGCTTCGAAACCCGAGGCGACGCAGGCCAACTCGCACATCCGGGTCTTTCATGAACAAATCCCATAGCAGACGCGTGCGATAATTCTCGATCATGATGACGATAGGCCCCTGGTCGATCGCAAGATAGTTTTGCGCGACCCACCCAGCATCCTCGCTGAACGCGTCCACGAAGCCGAAGCGACCCCAAATCCTATCGCCGAGCACATCGTAGAAATATCGCAAGGCCCGGAGCGCCGCCTCCGGCGCGTATGGAAAACTCGATAAGGCCGCGGTCGGCGAAATCACGCCATTGTCTTGATCTGGCGCATGCTCACGATAGCCCCCCGGATCGTCACTTGACGTAAGCCCCCAGCAGGAGGGGCCATAGCCCTTATGACTCCCGGGATTGCGCACGCAATGCTCATAGTTGATCATGACATGGCGTCTATTCTGGAGCCAGTAGTCGGCGTAATCGTCGGCCAGTCCGCGAGGATCCAATCCGCAGAAGGAGTATTGAGAAAAATAAAGCGGCCCCCCATAAGGAGGGCCGAGCGGCAGTTCGACATCGTAATAGGAATGGTCGTTCAGAAAGTTTCGGCTTTGCGCCCAACCCTCGTGATAGGCCGACGGATCAATTGGGTGGCGCGGCGACGCTGCGGCCAGAACATAACTCAGCAGGCATTCGTTCCAGCCGCGAATTTCGTGGGCAAGGCTGAATCCATTATTGGGGCTCCAATGCCAAGTGAGCACGTTGCTCGCCTCGCGCACATGCCAGTTCCATTCCACGTCGAGCCACAGGCGCGTAATGCGATCGCATAGTCCTTTCTCGTCCGAGGCGTCGCCGTCGAAATATTGGCGCGCGCACAACAGGCCTTGAAAAAGGTATGAAGTTTCGACGAGATCGCCGCCATCGTCCTTACGGATGAATGGTATGGCGGCGCCGGTGCGCCCGTTCATGAAATGGGGGAAATGACCATGATAACAGGGCGCGCGCTCTAGGAGATCGAGCATCGACGACAGTCGCCCGATTGCTTCCGCTCGCGCGACCCATCCTCGTTCCGTCGCGACGATCATGGCCATGACGCCGAAACCCGAACCGCCGATTGCGATGAGATCGTCCTCGGGTTCGGCGTCCAGACCAACGCGGTCGCGCGCTAGTCCGCTCGCTTTATGCGCCCCGTCCCAAAAATAGAGGAACGTTTGTCGTTGCACGAGATCAAGCAGCGCCGCGTCCGAAAGGAGCGATTTTTTTCGGGCTTTGTTCGCGGCGACTGGCTTCATCGAGGAACGTGCTCGTCCTGAGGGCGTGAATGATCGAGCTAGAAGGGGGCGCCTCGGCCGATGAGATTCGATGTTCTCATTTGTCCGCTCCGGAGACAAAAGGCCGCGCATCGGACGACATGCGCGGATCCAGCGGATTCTTGGTCAGGCGGAGGACGCGTGTGAAAAACTTGTCTTCGGCTTGCGATCCGCTGATATAAATGACGGCCGTTGTCGCCAACTCCTTCTCGAAGATATCGAAGAGTTTTACTCGTGTTTCCTGGCGGAGCGAGCCAATCGCTTCATCGACGATGATCCAACGCGGCTTGTGAAGCAGCACGCGCGCGAAGGCGAGGCCCTGCTGATCCGGCTCGCTCAACTCCTTGTCCCATCGCGCCTCGCGATCGAGCCAGCAAGAAAGAAACGAAAGGCCCACGCTCGCGAGAGCGGCTTCGAATTCCTGCGTCGTGAAACTTCGCGACGGAGCTGGATAGGCCAGGACGTCGCGCAAGGCGCCGCCGGGAATGTAGGGGCGCTTCGGCATGAACATGATGTGCTCGGCCGGAGGCAGAGTGATCTTGCCTTTTCCCCATGACCATAGACCGGCGATGGCGCGAAACAAGCTTGTCTTGCCCGATGCGGGGGCGCCAAGGATCAAAACATGGTCCCTAGGCAGGATCTCGACGCGCGATTCATTCAAGGTGGTGTAGCCGGTGGGTGAACTGACGCCAAGATCTTCAAAACAGAGCTTGTCTTCCCCGGTCCACGCGAGTTCGATTCGGCTCGCGTGATCTCCCAGCTTATCCATATCAATCAAGGCGCAACGAAGTCCGCCGACGCGAAACAGCGTCGCGCGCCAATCCGCGATCACGCCCACGTTGTCCACGAACCAGCGCAGCGACTGCTGCACTTGCTCAAACGCGCCGACGGCCATCAGCATGCCGCCAAAAGAGAGATTTCCCATAAAGTAGGCGGGGGACGCCACAACGATCGGCGCGATGATCGTGAACCATCCATAACCCGCCGTGACCCAGGTCAACCTCGTTGTCGAGCCGACAAGGGCGCGAAGAACGACCAGCAGGGAGTCAAGCGCGTGCTGAAGGCGGCCTTTCTCGCCCTCCTCGCCGCGGTGGACCGCGATCCCCTCGCTATGCTCGTTGACATGCACGAGCGCGAATCGCAGATCGGATTCGCGGGCGTAACGTTCCGCGTTGAGCTGAACAAGCGGCCGTCCGACGCGCCAACTCGCCCATGAGGCCACGCCCGCATAAAAGAGCGCGCTCCAGACCATATAGCCGGGAATGACAAAGCTTCTTCCTTGAAATTCGAACTCGACTCCCGCCGACAGGAACCAAAGCACGGCCACGAAGCTCACCAAAAGAAGCGTGGCTTGAAAGAGGCCGACGCAGAGATCGGTCGAGAGTTCGGTGAGGTGGCGGGCGTCCTCGTGAATGCGCTGGTCCGGATTCACCCCGACCTCGCCGGCGCCCGCGAGAAGAAAGGCGCGTCTGGGGGTGAGCCATTGATCGAACAAGTCCCGCGTCAATTCGGCGCGCAAGGTCACCTTCGTCATTTGATTGAGCCAGGTTTGGGCGACGTTCAAAATCAGCAGCGCCCCGGCGATGCCGACGAACACGAGAAGCTGCGAGGTGAAGGCCGAAAGATCCTTGCGCGAGAGCGCATCGTAAAACGGTCGACTCCAGGCGTTGAGTTTGATCTGCCAATAGACAGTGGCGCCCACGATAAGCGCGAGCCCCACTCCAAGCCAAAGCAATATCCCGCGCCGGCGGGAATTGCGGAAAACTTCGAGCATCGTCTTCAGATGGCGAACAACGCCACCGCTCTCGGCCTGACGCGAGGCGTCGGTCCGAGTCCCTCCGTCAATTCGGTTTTCCATGGCCACTCGACCCATTTGCGCGCGCTGCCTATAACATCACCCGGGCGCCCGATCGGCAAGGTTGATCGTTAAACAACTTTGTCCATTGGGACGGCTCGCCCTTCGCGCCCCGAGGCCATGGGGTCTCCTCGATGATCTTACTTGTCCGCGGATGTCACGATGGACCTGATCGATTCGCTTGTCCCGAAAATGTCGCTCGCGGAAAAGATCGGCCAACTCAACATGGTCACGGCGGATCAGGCCATCACGGGCCCGGTCTCCGGCGGCGATCTGAGAGAAAATCTGCGCGCGGGGAATGTTGGCTCCGTGCTCAATCTATGGGGCCGGGAAGCGACATCGGCCCTTCAGAAGATCGCGCTGGAGGAAACGAGATTAGCCATCCCTCTCTTGTTCGGCCTCGACGTATTGCATGGGCATAAGACGATCTTCCCGATTCCGCTCGCCGAAGCGGCGGCGTTCGATCCCATTCTTTGGGAACGCACGGCGCGCGCGGCGGCGATCGAGGCCGCGGACGATGGCGTCGCCCTGACATTCGCGCCGATGCTGGACATCGCGCGAGACCCGCGCTGGGGACGAATTGCCGAAGGTCCGGGCGAGGATCCTTTCGTCGGCGCGAAATTCGCCGAGGCGAAAATTCGCGGTTTCCAAGGAGCGAATCTATCCGCGCCGCCGTCGATCGCCGCGACAGCTAAGCATTTCTGCGGGGGCGGCGCGGCTCAGGCGGGGCGCGAATACGGGCCGGTCGACGTTTCCGAACGCACGCTGCATGAAGTCTACCTGCCCCCCTTTCGAGCCGCGGTCGGCGCCGGCTGCGCGGCGATCATGCCCGCGTTCAATAACGTCGCCGGCATTCCGATGATCGCGCATGCCCGCTTATTGCGAGACTATCTTCGAAGCAAACTTGGATTCGACGGGGTTATCATCAGCGATTACAACGCCGTCGCCGAATTGACCCGACATGGCGTCGCCGCGGATCTCGTCGAAGCGGCGGCGCTCGCGCTGAAGGCGAGCGTCGACATCGACATGGTGAGCGGCGTCTATGTCAACTACTTGCCAAACGCTCTCGCGCGCGGGCTCGTTGAACTGGAGCACATAGACGCCGCCGTGGGCCGCGTCCTGAGATTGAAACAAAAGCTTGGACTGTTCGACGATCCCTATCGGCGCGTCCCCCCAGCCGAATTCTCGGCGCAAACGATGGCGGAGCTCGCCGCCGACGCGGCCCGACGGTCGATCACCCTTCTCGCCAATCGCGACATTCTGCCGCTGCCCGCCAATTCGCGCCGCATCGCCGTCATTGGCCCACTCGCGGACGCGCCGGCCGAAATGCGGGGACCTTGGGCCTTGGCTGGAAGCGCGGAGGATTGCGTGACCACCCTCGCGGGTCTGAGGGCCGCCCTGCCCCAGTGCGAGATTGTCTTCGCCGCGGGCGTGGACGTGGACAGCGACGACGGGAGCGGGATCGCGGCGGCATGCGCATTGTCCGCCGAAGCTGAAGTCATCGTGCTCTGTCTTGGCGAAAGCGCCGGCATGAGCGGCGAAGCGGCGTCCCGCGCGACGCCGGAGCTGCCGGGGCGTCAGCGTGAGCTTGCCGAATTGGTGCTCGCGACGGGCGTTCCCGTGGTTGTTATCCTCTTTTCCGGCCGTCCGCTGATGATTACCTGGCTCGCCGAAAGGGCGCGCGCGGTTGTCGGCGCTTGGTTCCTCGGCGATATGGCCGGACACGCGATCGCCGATGTGCTTACCGGGCGTTTCAACCCCACCGCGCGCCTCCCTATAAGCTGGCCGCGCGAGACAGGTCAGATTCCAATCTTCTATTCGTCGCGCCCGACGGGCCGGCCGGCCGACGCAGCCGATCCTTTCACCAGCAAATATCTCGATCTTTCGGTCGAGCCGCTTTTTCCATTCGGACATGGGCTCTCTTTCAGCCGCGTCGAGCTGAAGAATTTGCGTCTGAACCGATCGGAGTTTCGCCTTCAAGATTGGATCACAGTGGAGGTCGACGCCAGCAACAATGGCAATGTGGCCACTGAAGAAACGATATTCCTCTTCATGCACGATCTTGTGTCGACAACGGCGCGTCCACGATTGGAGCTGAAGGGTTGGGCGAAAGTCGCGCTGGATCCCTGCCAGTCAAAGGTCGTCGCCTTTACCCTTTCCGCCGAGAACTTTCGCGTCCTCGACCAGAAATTCGAGTCCGTGCTCGAACCCGGCGATTTCCATATCTTTGTCGGTCTCAACGCCGATCGAAGGTCCCTGCTTAAAGCCAGTTTGCGCGCTCTCCCGAGCTAGCTGGATCTTAATTTCGCGCGCCAACCGCCCGTTTTCGCCGTTCCGCGCGCGATTTCGAAGCCGCTGTCGCGCAGCTTCCCTGTTAACGGGGAATTGACCTCGGAGATTGGTTCGACGAAACTGCGTCGGCCGCCAAATAGCCGCGGAAAATCAAAAAATGCAGCGGCGTCGTGGGACTGAAGCGCGGCCAAGGGGGCCTTGACTTGGCGTCGCGGCCCGGAGAGTCAAATGAGCGAACATTGGTTTATTTCCGGCGCCAACCGCGGCATTGGCTTGGAGCTGACGCGCCAGCTCGTGGCGCGCGGCGACAGAGTGAGCGCCGGAGTACGGAGCGAGGAGGCGCGCGACGCGCTTGCCGCGCGGCTTGCTCCGCAACATGCGAAAATCGATACGGCGGTGTTCGACACGCGGGACAATGACGCTATTCAGGCCGCCGCCAAGTCCATCGACGCTCCAATCGACGCGCTCGTCGCGAACGCCGGAGCCTTCGGGCCCTCGCCGCAATCGGTGCTAGACATGGATTTCGACGCCGCGCTCGATCTCTTCAATGTCAATACGCTCGGACCACTGCGGCTGGCCCTGGCTTTTTTGCCGCAACTGCGCCGCGCCAAGAATCCGCGCGTCGCGCTGATGTCCAGCGCGCTCGGCTCGATGGCGACCGTAGATCCTTCCACCGCGACCTATTCGGCGACCAAAGCCGCGCTCGACAAATTCGCGCAATGCCTCGCCATCGAGCTGAAGCCGCTGGGGGTGACAGTCGTCGCGCTGCATCCAGGTTGGGTGCGGACGGACATGGGCGGCCCCAACGCGCCTCTCTCCGCGCCCGAAAGCGTCGCCGGAATCATCGCCACCATCGACGGGCTCGGGCTCGAAAACAGCGGGAGCTTCTTCGATTATCGCGGCGAGACGGTCGCATGGTGAGCACGCCCCGCTTCCTATTCGCGTAGCGCGGCGATTGCCGTCCTCGCCTTCAGCGTCAGCGCTTCGGCCGCCCCCGGCGTCATCAACCGGCGCGGCGTCGCTATGTCGAGCACGGCCGCGACGCGCGCCGGGCGCGGCGATAAAATGAAGATTTTGTCGGCGAGCGCGATCGCCTCGGGGAGGTCGTGCGTGACGATCAATGTCGTCACATGAGACTCGTCGATCAGCCGCGCGAGCAGATCGCGCAGTTCGAGCGCCAGCGCGGCGTCGAGCGACACCAGCGGTTCGTCAAGCAACAAAAGGTCGGGCTTGATCGCCAAGGCGCGGGCGAGCGCCGCGCGACGGGCGAGGCCAAGCGACAATTGCCGCGGAAAATGCTCGGCGTGCCCGGCAAGACCCAAGCTTTCCAGCAGCGCCTCGATCTCCGCCCTGCTCGCCCGCGGCGCCGCGATCTGGATGTTGTCCGCGACGCTCCGCCAGGGCAGTAGGCGCGGCTCCTGAAACACCATGCCGAGCCGGCCGTGATCGGGCAGCGTGACGCTGCCGGCGAAGTCCTGGTCGAGGCCGGCGACGATGCGCAGCAATGTGGTTTTGCCGCAGCCGGACGGGCCGACCACCGCGCCGGCCTCGCCACGTCCAAGCGTCAGGCGCAAATCCTCCAACGCGCGCCGTGGCCGCGCGTCGGCGGAAATGTAGTCCTTGGACGCGATGGCGACATCAAGCAGCATCGGAGCGCCAACGCGAGACGCGCCGTTCGAACGGCCGCACGACAAAGGTTTCGACGGCTAGCATGATCGCGACGAAGGGCAACGCGTAGGCCAGCAGCAGGCGCACGTCGAACAATTGAAATGCCAGATTGATCTTAAAGCCGACGCCATTGGAGCGGCCCAGCAGTTCGACGATTAGCACGATCTTCCAAACCAGGGACAATCCCGAGCGCGTCGCGGCGGCGAGATAAGGCGCGAGCTGCGGCAGCACGATGTGGCGCAGCCGCGCCTCCAACGGAAGGCGGAAGACGGTCGCCATCTCGTCGAGCGCCGGATCGAGCGAGCGCGCGCCTTCGCGCGCCACCACCACGGCGCCGGGCAATTTGTTCAGCGCCACGGCGCCGATCGCCGCCGCCTCCGTCAGTCCGGCCCAGATATAGGCGAGCACGATCACCACAAGCGCTGGCAAATTGAGCAGCACGACAAGCCACGGATCGAGGATCTTGTCGGCGAGCCGGTTGCGGCCCATCAGATAGCCAAGCGCCGAGCCAAGACTCATGGCCAGAGCGAAACTCGCGGCGACGCGCGCCAGAGTCGCCGCGAGATTGACGAAGAGTTCGCCGGAACGCGCCTCCTCCAGCATGATCAGCGCGACGGGCCCCGGCCCCGGCAAATGGCGCGGGTCGGAAAACAACGCCGCCGCCTGCCATAGCAAAATCATCGCCGCGAAGGACGCCAGCCGGATCAATGGGCTTCCCTGGGCTTATAAAAGACGCCCGCATCGAGCGATTTTTCGGACCCCACCAGCTTTTCGCCGCCGATTTCGGCGAGCACGGCGAAGAGTTTCGAGGCGTCCGCCTCTTGCTCTTCGAGCGTTCCCGTGGGGCCGCCTTCAATATAGCGCTTTCGGTAGAGATCTAGCGTCGCCTTGTCCTTCGCGCCGATGCGCGTGGCGGCCGCGCGCCAAGTCTCGTCGCTGGAGGCGATCAGAGCTCTGGCTTTCCTCATCATCGTGAAGAAGCGCTCCAGCGCGTCCCTATGCGCGTTCGCGAAGCCTTCATCGAAGACATAGCCGGTGACGATCGGATCGCGCTTCGCGCCGAGCGCGTTCTCGACCTCGGTCATTTCAATCGCCCGGTGGAACCCGCGCGCCTCGAGGTCGAGCGCGAAAGTCCAGAACTCCAGCACGGCGTCGATTTCACCCTGCGCGGCCTTTTCGGCGAGCAGCGGCGGCGCGCCATAGACGATCGTCGCCGTCTTTTCGAGATCGACCCCCTCCCTCAAGGCGAAAGCCTTGAGCAGCAGCCAGCTCTTGTCGAGCGCCCCGCCCGCCACGCCGAGTTTTTTGCCGGCGAGATCCTTCACGCTCTTGATGGTCGCATGCTTGCTCATCACCGCGCCAATGCCGGTCGAGGCGGGATAAAATGTCAGTCTGGCTCCGCCAGCGCGCTCGCGCGCTACCCACAGCCAGTCGGACACGATGATGTCGGCGGAGCCGCCCTGAAGCGCGATCTTGCCGGCCTCGGTCGAAGCGAGCTCGGTAATTTTGAGATCGAGCCCAGCCTCCCGATCGAGGTGGAGGCTCGAAATCGCCGCCATCTCCCAAACCGTGGTCCCCGTCGCTTGCAGAGAGAGACGCAGCGTCTCGGCCGCGAAGGCGGGCGGCGCGGCAAGCGCGAGAGCTGCGAGGAGGGCGGCGAGGAGGCGCGGGCGCATGGATAAATCCTTCGGGCGAACGCATGAGAGGCGCTTAACCGCAGTCCTCTAGCGCAGGACATGGGCGGCGTCGATGCGTCCGGTTCGCCATCATTACATATGAGGAGGAACCGGCGCCGGCTGGCGTCACGCCGCCTCGCGCGCATGGGCCGGACGCAGTTCTCGCGCGAAAGACGGCAACACGCGCGCGAGGGCGCTCGCGATGCGCCCGCCGAAGCGATGGAAAAACAATCCGGCTCCGATGATCGCGAGGCCGAGCGCCGAGAGCGCGAAGGGGAAAAGAATCGAATTACGGAACACCTCGTCGGCGAGATGACCCAGATATAGCGTCACGCCAATCGCGCCGAACACGGCGTAGGCCCGGCGCATTAGGAACAGCGACAGGAAAATCAGGACGACGTTGACGAGGCAATAGATCGCCTTGCCGAATTCCGCGCCGCTGTGCTGCTCGGTCAGGCCGCCCCAAAAAGCCATGAGGCCGAAAAGATGCAGCCAGAAGGCGAAATCGCCGCCGCGCCAGCGCCGCAGATCCACGGCCCAGGCGACGATCAGCATCATGGCGCCGAAAGCAATGCTGACCGTCGCGCGCTGGTCCCAGCTGAAGCTCTCCACGCCGGCGATCCAGGGCGTCAGGTCCATCGACATGAACCACAGCGCGAAAGCTATGATCATGACGAGAAAGGGGAAGGGAAAAAATGCCAGCGCAAGCAGAGCGGCGATGATCGTCCCTGACTCCATCGGAAGCCAACTCGACTTGATCCAGACATAAAAATCCCGATAGGGAACGGCGTCAATCGGATCGTGGCCCGTCATCGACTGAACCGCGTAGACAAACAGCGGCGTCATGCCGACCGCACACGCGATCAAAAGTCCCCCCGGCGTGCGCAGACCGCGCCACTTCCATAGATAGGCGCCGGCGAATAGGAAGATGAGCGCGTAACCGATGGATGTGGCGAGCAGCGCCTTGGCGCCCCAGAGCCCAAAGGCGTTGGTCGAAAACAGGCCCATCGCGCCGAGCACGATCAACGCCCCAAGATACCAAAGCAAATTGACGAAATCGAAGCGCGGCGGCGCTTCGACCGTCGGCGCCGCCAAAAAATCGACCAGTCGCCGATAGGTCGGCGCGTCGATCACCCCGGCGTCGAGCGCGGCGCGCAGATCCTTGGGAGCGGGAACGGGCGAAGCCATGCGGCGATCCTCTTTCGAAAGCGGCTGTCGTTAACCATGGATGGCTGGATTGGGCAGTCTCGGCGAATCCCAACCGCCGCCCGCCATTTATGGGCAAATCATCATTTCAAATTGTGCGGCGCCGCACAAGGGACGCCGCCGTCGAGCCCTCGCGCGCGATACGTCCGGCGTTCGGCTTGGCGAAACATTTGACACCGCGGCCGCATTCGCCAGATAACCCAAGGATAGTCGGTCGCCGCCCGCTCGTCCCTCCGAAAGCCGAAAAGATCCCATAAAATGCAGCACAAGCCCAGCGGCCTCACTTATGCCGAGGCCGGAGTTGACATAGACGCCGGCAATAGACTCGTGGATCTCATTCGTCCCGCCGTTCGGGCGACGCGCCGGCCCGGCGCCGACGGGGAGATCGGCGGCTTTGGCGGCGTGTTCGACCTCAAGGCGGCGGGCTTCGTCGATCCGCTGCTGGTCGCCGCCAATGACGGCGTCGGCACCAAGGTGAAAATCGCCATAGAGTCGGGACGCCACGATACGATCGGCGTCGACCTCGTCGCGATGTGCGTCAACGATCTCATCGTGCAGGGCGCCGAGCCTTTGTTTTTCTTAGACTATTACGCGACCGGCAAATTGGCCCCGGAGGCCGCCGCCTCGGTCGTCAGGGGCATAGCGAGGGGTTGCGAAACCGCCGGCTGCGCCCTGCTTGGTGGCGAGACCGCTGAAATGCCGGGCCTTTACGCCGAGGGCGACTATGATCTCGCGGGCTTCGCCGTCGGCGCCGTCGAACGCTCCGGGCTGTTGCCGAGGCGGGTGGCGGCGGGCGACATTGTATTCGGCCTGCCTTCATCGGGAGTGCATTCCAACGGCTTTTCGCTGGTCCGCCGCATCACGGCGCGCGCTGGCCTCGCCTGGAACGCGCCCGCGCCATTCGAGCCGGCTCGCGGGCTCGCGGAGGCGCTTTTGGAGCCGACGCGCATCTATGTGAAGCCTTTGCTCGCGGCGCTCAAGGCAACGGACAAAATCGCGGCGCTCGCCCACATCACCGGCGGCGGCTTTCCCGATAATCTCCCGCGCGTCTTGCCCAAGGGCCTTGGCGTCACGCTCGATCTCGCGGCGCTTTCCGTCCCCTCCGTCTTCCGCTGGCTGGCGCAAGAGGGTGGGCTCGCGCAATCCGAGATGCTGCGCACCTTTAACTGTGGTGTCGGCATGGTCGTCGTCGCCTCGCGCCGGGGCGCCGACGAGGCCGAGGCCGCTTTGCGCGCGGCGGGTGAAAGCCCGATGAAAATTGGCGAAATCGTCGAGGCGGCGGAAGAAGAGCGCGTCCTCATGAACGGAGCATTGCGTCTGTGAGGCGCTTGCGCACGGCCATACTGATTTCCGGTCGCGGCTCGAACATGAACGCGCTGATAGAGGCCGCGCGAGCGCCTGATTTTCCGGCGGAAATCGTCCTCGTGCTCTCCAACCGCCCGGACGCCCCAGGTCTCTCGCGCGCCAAGGAGATGGGACTGGCGACGGCGGCGGTCGATCACAAGATTTACGCGGGACGCGAGGAGTTCGAGCGTTCGATGCAGATTTTGCTCGACACATATCGCATCGACTTCATTTGCCTCGCTGGCTTCATGCGAATGTTGACGCCCTGGTTCATCGGCGCCTGGAGCGGCAGAATGCTGAACATCCACCCTGCCCTGCTCCCGTCTTTCCGCGGCCTCCACACGCATGAGCGCGCGCTGGCGGATGGCGTGAAAATTCACGGCTGCACTGTGCATTTCGTCGTTCCCCAGATGGACGAAGGCCCCATCGTGGCGCAGGCCGCCGTCCCCGTCCTCGACGACGACACGCCGCAAAGCCTTGGCGCGCGCGTGCTAGAGCAGGAGCACAGGATCTATCCGCTGGCGTTGCGCCTTGTCGCCTCGGGCGCGGTGCGCGTCGAGGGAAACAGGGTTTTGGGCGCGGTGACGCGCGCGGAGGATGTTTTACTAACGCCGCAGCTGTCTTGACATCGAGCCTCGCCAGCAAATTCCTCGGGGTCTGCAAAAAAGCCCCGCCCGACAAGTGTGCGTCGAGCGGGGAAGTTAGGGGACTCCACGCGAGGGGAGACCATCCGCGTGAAGTGGGTTGCGCCGAGCATTCGGCGGTCGGTTAGGCCCCGCGCCGTCGTCCCGTCGGCGCGAGGGCGGTTCGGTTCAGCCTTTGCGCGCCAGCGCCTTCACGCCTTCTTCACCCAGAAGTTCGCGCAAGCGGCCAAGGATTTGCAGCGTCACACCAAAGCAACCCAGCGCCATCCAGCCGAAAAACGCGAAGCCCCAGTGCAGCGGACTGGCGAAGCCTTCGTCCATCCAGAAGCCGGTGTGCCCCCATTCGTTGAAGCCGATATTGGGGATCACCATGAAAGTGCCGACCACGAAAATGGCGAAGGGCAGCGATGCGCCCTTGGAGAAACGCGGCAGCCGCGTCATCGCGTAAATGTAGGAGCCGAAGCCCAAGATCGCGAATAGCGGATAGGACATATAGAAAGTGACGATGTTGCTGGGCGTGAAATCGGAATCGCGCACGGCGGTCATATGCCAGACCGCCGTCTGTTCCGTGAAGAAGCTCAGGCCGAGACAGAGCGCGAGCGCGAATACGACAAGCCATTGCACGAGCACGAAATATCGACGCGTCTCTTCAATCGGCGTGATTGCGTCGAGGTGACGGTCGCGGGTGCGCCACAAATAGCCAGCGACGCCGACAGCTCCCAAAATCGAGGATGGTATCGCGACCATCAGCAGATTCCGCCAATAGATCTGAAACTCGGGTGAAAACGAATCCAATCCGTCGCTGAACCCGAAAAGCTGTTCGTAAAGTCTCGCCAGAACCGCGAAGGCCAGCACGAGGCCCGCCCCGATCCACAATGTCTTCAGACTGAATGGCGCTTGCGTGGCCGTCGTCGCGCCAGCGCCGCCGGTGATTTCGTTGATGCTCATGTGATCTCTCCGATTTCAAAAAATTAGGGCCCGACGCGGCGACGCCATGCGCCGCCCAATGCGTCACGAGGGAATGCCTCCATCACGGCGCGCGAACGCGATCACGTGGAAACAAGCTGTAATTTTCGGTTGCCGCGGAACTATTCTGCCTACGCGTAAAGCGTCGGCTCGAGTTCCGTTTGGTTTGTCCTTGCGGAACGAGGCTTATGTTCCGGCCGCGCACAACCCGTTCTCGCGGAATGGGCGACCGCCTCTTCGAAAGGACAGGAAATTAGATGTTTGGAAATGGTGGAGCGCGTGGCGACAAAGGCCCGAGTTCGGACGCGTCGCGCAACGCTCCTAGACGATATTGCTGCGACGGAACGCTCGTTTCGTTGGATAGCCGCTCGACACGGTTTGCGACCTCCCGAGCCGAAGGCGCGAACAACACGCTCGAGTGCAAAACGCAGCATGCGCCGTGTTGATGAGATTTCGGCCCGATCGGCGCTCCCAACGGAGCAGCATCGCCCCGCGGCATGCAAGTGAGGTCAAAGCCTGACGCCGACTCGGATCCCGGCCCGCTGGCGAGCGCGACGCCGGCGAAAAGCATCTGCATCACGAGGACGCAAACGGACGCAAGCGCTAAAAAAGCGCCGCCTTCTTTCACATGCGTGCCGCTTCGCAGGATCAAAATAAAAGCCCTCTTCGCAAAATAAAAACACTCTTGGCAAGGAGAAAAGTATGCCTCCTTGCCAGGTTTCGTCAAGACGTCTTCGACCTCTCGGAGAAATCTATTGGTCCCCGGCGGCCGTGGCCAGCCGCCGGGGAGGTCGTATGTCGCGCCGCGCTCGAGCGGGGAGGCTCTTCCAAGGCGCGGCGTACGTCGACGACCTGTTCGAATAAAGACGCCAATGCTGGCGCGAAAACTCAGGCGAGTTCAACTTCTCCCCGTGGTGTTCGCGCGCCGGGCGCTAGTCCCAGCCAATGGCTGGCGCCTGGCGCGAAGCGACGAATGCCCCGCTCCGCGAGAAGCACGACGATCAGGGAAACGCCTAGGGTCGGCAAAAAGACGCCAAGCGCGACCACAAGCCCCACCACGAATGTCGCGAGGCGAGGCGGCTGGGACAACGCCGGCGGCGCGCCGAGCGCGCCTCGCGGACGGCGCCGCCACCACATCAGTGTCGCCGAGACGACGAGAACGAGGTAGCCGATAGCGGTCAACAGACCAAGCAACTGGTTGAACCAGCCGAAGAGTTGCCCTTCGTGCGCGGCGACTCCGATACCCACGACGCGGTCGATCAAGGCGCGATCGGCGAATGTTTCCCGCTTGACCTCCTCGAAGCCTTTAGGATCGAACTCATATGTCGCGCGCAGCGTGCGATTTTGCGCGTCCGAGCGCGCGACCCAGTTCGGCTTCCGCATCGAAGGCGGTGAAATCAGCACGGGGTCGACAAGTTTTAGCGGCGCGACCAGCGCCGCGATTTCGTCGAAACCGACGATCGGCGCATGCTTGCCGCCATGCCCCATGTGTCCGGCATGCTCGCCCGCGTCCATCCGGTGTTCGGCGTGTTCGTCGGAAGCGTCGACCTCGCCGCGCGCGGGCGGCGCGTCGCGGAAGTTTTGCATTCGAACCGCCTGCTCGCTTGCCGGCCCTGTCGTCCAATCCTGTCGGACTTGCCGAGTTTGCCCAAGGCCGCGCACATATTTGAAGCCCTCGCCCCAAACCTTGGTCCAGGGTAGCGCGGAAATCAGGAAAAACAGGGCGAACACGGATAAATAGAAGCCCGTGACTCCATGCAGGTCGCGCAGCAAAACGCGCCCCCCGGCGGACAGCCTGGGATAGAGCACGCCGGCGAAGCCGAGGGATGAACGTGGCCACCATAAATATAGGCCCGTGATCACCATGACGATGGCCCAGGCGCCGGCAAGCTCGACGGCTATGGCGCCAGGCTCACCGACCAGCAACTCGCCGTGCAGATCATGCATGATCTGAGTGAGCCGACCCTTCTGCGCCTGCGTCTCGATAATCGCCAATGTGTCGGGGCGAACCAGGACACGCAATTCCCGCCCCTCGGGAGTTGTCAACAGCACGCGCGCCGCGTCGGTCGGATCGTCGCGCAATTGCAGCGCCTTCAGCCGCGCGCCGGGATTGGCGGCGAGCGCGGCCTGCACCTGGTCGTCGAGCGACCTTGGAGCGCTCGTTAGAGCGAGATGATCAAAGCCGCGGTCAAGAAAGGCGTCGATTTGCGGCTTGAAGAGATAGACCGCGCCGGAAAGACTAAGCAGCACGATAAAGGGCAAACAAAAGAGCCCGGCGTAAAAATGCCAACGCCAGACCAGACGGTAAGCGGCGCCCATGTTGGCCGGCGCCGAAAGTCCCGCGATTGGACGAGTTATAAGACTCATTTTGTTTCCTTTCGATCGAAGCGGACGCGACCCCCGGCATGTCTGCGGAGGCGCGCCGCCGCGACGCCTTAATGGAAGACAAATAGCTGATTGGCGGTGAACGACCCGCCGGGCGGCGGCGGCACGTGAACCGAGGCCAGTATCTTGTCGACCTCCAAACCTAGCGCGGGATCGGAGGCGCTGATGATCTTGTGCGACACAACCCGACCGGACGCGCCGATCGTGAAGCGAACGCTCAAATTACCATGCAGGCCCGTCGCCTCGGGCGAATGGCGCCTGATTTCGGCGGCGACCCTGCGCGCATAGGCTTTATGGTCGGCCTTGGATTTCTCGCCTTTCGCCTTGCTTTGCGCGCCGATCGCGGGCGAAGGCTTGTTCGCCGCCGCGGACGCGTCGTCGCTCTCTTTGGCGTAAGCCGCGCCGGTAAACAGGAGCGCGACGAAAACATAGGCTGTCATTTTCATTTTCACACACTCTCTCTCGGTTAATTCGATGCGTGGCTTGGGTCACGGAGACCAGGAGGCGTCCATGGTCAACCCGCCGCCGCGCCGCGACGAGACATCGGAGGCGTCGAAACCTGCGCGCGGCGACTTGATTGAATGTTCGGGTGTTTCGCGAGCTGTGGCTTCAAGCGCGTAGCTCTGCAAGGCGAGCCGCAAACCGACGAGCCGCGCCGGCGCTAGCGCGGCGATCTTCGCCAAAACCGCGTTGGGTGCTGAGACATCTTCGCCGCTCATCGCTCTCCAAGCGCAATGAGCCGCCAATAGCGCCGCGATGAGCGCCAGTGCTCTCTGATACACGAAGATTTCCATTGTTGGACTGGATGCGCTTCTCGATAGCGCGTCAGAATGAAATTCGCGCGACGCCGCCCGCCGCCATATGCGTCAAGAAAAAATCGGAGGCGCGCGCGATGACCAACTGCTTGCGAACCCCGCGGCGAGAAGGCCCGCTAGGTCCATGCTCCCGCCACGCGACGATACGGGAGCGCTGGCTAAAAACGGCGCGCCGGTCTTGGCGGCCAAAGCCACGCCATCCTGCGAGGAAGCGAACTGGCCAAAGGCGCATGCGATACAATTCTTATGCGGATGACCTTGCGGCGACGGAGCCTTATTGGCGTCATTGTCGAGCCGCACGCATATGCTGACGGCGCTGTCCGACTTGGAGAATGCAGCGCCGTAATCGTGCCTTGACGGCGATCCTATCGCGACGGCCAATTGCAAAAAAAGCAGGCAAAATGACAGCGTCGCGCCGAAACCCGCCGCTTTCCATCCACGCTTTGCCGCGAACACCGCCATGGGCGTGACGGTAACGCTCCGGAATTAGCGATGTCAATGGAAAATAAACACTTCGCCCGGGGAAACTCTCGCGCCGCGCGAATCCGCCGACGTCAGGGAACGGCGTCCAGATCGGCGAGCCAGACGGCGGCGGAGGAATTGCTCGGCGCGCGCCAATCGCCCCGCGGCGACAGCGAACCGCCGGAACTCACCTTGGGACCGTTCGGCATGGCGCTTCGTTTGAATTGGCTGGTCTCGAAGAAGCGGCGCGAGAACACGCCAAGCCAATGCTTGATCGTGGGAAGATCATAGGCGACGCGCTTGTCGCCCGGCAGGGCGGATGGCCAAACGCCTTCCCCCGCGTCGCGCCATGCGTGAAACGCCAGAAAGGCGATCTTGGACGGCGCGAATCCATAGCGCGTCGCATAAAATAGATTGAAGTCCTGCAAGGCGTAGGGCCCCACGAAATCCTCGGTGCGTTGCGCCGCCGCGCCGTCGCCCGGAACAAGCTCCGGCGAAATCTCCGTGGCCAGAATGTCCCGCAGGACCGCGACGGTCTCGGCGCCAAAGCGCGCGTCGCGCGCGCACCATCTGATGAGATGCTGGATGAGCGTCTTCGGCACGGAGGCGTTGACGTTGTAGTGCGACATCTGATCGCCGACGCCATAGGTGCACCAGCCGAGCGCCAGCTCCGACAGATCGCCGGTGCCGAGCACCAGCGCGTTGTTCTGGTTGGCCAGGCGAAACAGCAGCGACGTGCGCGCGCCGGCCTGCACATTTTCGAATGTCGCGTCGTAGACCGGCTCGCCTCGCGCCGCGGGATGATTAATGTCGCTCAACATCTGTCGGCATGCGGGCGTTACGTCGATTTCGCGCGCGCTGACGCCCAGCGCCCGCATCAGCTCCCAGGCGTTGGATTTGGTGCGCTGCGTCGTCGCGAAGGCGGGCAGCGTATAGGCCAGAATATTTTCGCGCGAGAGCCCGAGCGTGTCCATCGCCGTCGCCGCGACCAGCAACGCATGCGTCGAGTTCGAGCCCGCCGGAGACGCCGATCACCACCTTTTCGAACTTCGACGCGCGCAGTCTTTGTTGCAATCCATGCGCCTGGATATTGACCGCCTCGAAGCAGAGTTCGGCGAGCCGCGCCTCGTCGTCCGGCACGAAGGGAAAGCGCGGCACGGCGCGCAGCAGGCCGAGGTCGCCGCATCGCGGTTCAAGCGAGAAGACGACGCGCCGGAATTGCGTCGCGCCCTGTTCGATGTCGGCGCAATCGCCGAAACTTCCCTGACGTAGGCGCTCGGCGGCGAGCCTCCCTAAGTCGATATCGGTCACGACAAGTTGCGGCTCCTTCGAAAAGCGCGGGGCCTTCGCGAGCGGGGCGCCCATTTCGTAAATCATCGCCTCGCCGTCGAAGGCGAGATCGGTCGTTGATTCCCCCTGCCCCGCCGCGGAATAGAGATAGGCGGAAAGGCAGCGCGACGAATGGGCGGCGCAAAGCGTCTGTCTGTGATCCGATTTGCCGACGATCGCATTGCTCGCGGAAAGATTGAGCAGCACGGTCGCCCCCGCCATCGCGGCGCGCGTCGAAGGCGGGATCGGAACCCAAAGATCCTCGCAAATCTCGGCGTGAACCGTGAAGTTTCGAACATCTTCCGCGACGAGCAGAATATCGGAGCCAAAGGGCGCCGGGCGGCCCGCGACAAGAATCTCCTCGTTCGCGATAAAGGCGCCCGAGGCGAAATGGCGGCGCTCATAGAATTCGCGGTAGTTGGGCAGATAGGTTTTGGGCGTCACGCCAAGGATTTGGCCGCGCAAAACGAAGACCGCGCAATTATAGAGCCGCTCGCGATGACGCAGCGGAGCGCCGACGACGATCAGGAGGTTTAGCGCGCGCGAGGCGTCGAGGATGCCCTTCAGCGCCATCTCCACGCCGGCTAGCAATGCCTCCTGTTGCAACAGATCGTCGATGGCGTAGGCGCTGATCCCCAGTTCCGGGAACAGGACCACTGACGCCCCCCGCTCCGCCGCCTCCCGAGCCATCTCGATCGTCTGGGCGGCGTTGCCGGCGGGATCGGCGACCAACACGCGCGGCGCCCCGACCGCGACGCGCAGGAAGCCATGGCTGCCGAGGTCGAAAAATGGGTGGGTCATGCGGGTTATATAAGCATATCGCGCCGCAATGCGAAAATAGGCTCGAATGCGTCAAAAGGGCTGGTCGGGCCGCCGCGCGAGAGGCCAATCGACGTGTTTACCGCGTCGCCAGCCGATGTTTGAAATCCAGCACCAAACCCGCGAAGCCGCGGGCATTCGCGATCATATGCGCGACCAGCCGATCATTGCCGCGCGTTTCGATGTCGACCGTTCCGAAGCCGAGAATCCGGCCGATAAATGTTTCGTAGACGTTGACGCCGACGACCTCGCCAATCTCGACCTGGGTTATGTCGCGCGCGAAAACGCCCCTTTGCCAGATGATTTGCTGGCCGTCCACGCGCAGGATCGTCGTCGCGCGCATGGCGAGCGCCCAGAATAGAGGCAGACCGAACACAAGGACGACAGCGCCGACGCTCGCGGGTTCGGCGAATTTCAGCAATTGCTTCACGCCGTCGACGCCGATCACGGGTTCGATCCCGCGCAGCAGTCTGTCTACTTCGAGCATGCCCGCGCGGCTTTCCACGAAATCGCGACCGAATTTGTATAAGGCGAGCCCCAGCAAGGCGAGCAAACTGGGGCGCGCGAGCGTCACCCAATGCGGCTTGAACTCCCACACGCCGTCCGTGTCGTCTTCCGGGTTGCGCCTCGCCATGGAACGCCCTCCTCATGGATTAGCGAAATCGCTTCCGCTCCACTTGTAGCCGCACTTACGAAAAAGGGCGGGGTTTCCCCCGCCCTCTCGGCAAAATCCCGCCCCGCCTCAGTGCGCCATGACGGCGAGCAGCAGCAGCGCGACGATATTGGTGATCTTGATCGCCGGGTTCACGGCCGGGCCGGCGGTGTCCTTATAGGGGTCGCCCACTGTGTCGCCGGTGACCGAAGCCTTGTGGGCCTCGCTGCCCTTAAGATGCTTCACGCCATCCTTGTCGACAAAGCCGTCCTCGAACGATTTCTTGGCGTTGTCCCAGGCGCCGCCGCCCGAGGTCATGGAGATGGCGACGAACAGTCCGTTGACAATCACGCCCAGCAGAAGCGCGCCGAGCATAGCGAAGGCGTTAGCCTTGCCGCCGAGTATCCATCCGACCAAGAAGGCGACGATCGGGGCCAGCACCGGCAGCAGCGAAGGAATGATCATTTCCTTGATCGCCGCTTGCGTCAGCATGTCGACCGCGCGGCCATAGTCGGGACGGTCCGTCCCGGCCATGATGCCCGGCTTCTCCTTGAACTGGCGACGCACTTCCTCGACCACCGAACCCGCCGCGCGGCCCACCGCCGTCATGGCGATGCCGCCGAACAGGTAAGGAATGAGGCCGCCGAAGATGAGGCCCGCGACCACGTAAGGATTGGAGAGATCGAAATCGACCTTGCCGATCCCCTTGAAGAACGGCACGCCGGTGTCGACGAAGTGCTTGAGGTCATTGGTGTAGGCGGCGAAGAGCACGAGCGCGCCGAGGCCCGCCGAACCGATCGCATAGCCCTTGGTCACGGCCTTGGTGGTGTTGCCCACGGCGTCCAGCGCGTCGGTGGACTGGCGCACTTCCTTCGGCAGTCCCGCCATTTCGGCGATGCCGCCGGCGTTGTCGGTCACCGGGCCGAAGGCGTCGAGCGCGACGATCATGCCGGCGAGACCCAGCATGGTCGTGACCGCAACCGCCGTGCCATAGAGACCGCCGAAATTATAGGTCAGCAGAATGCCGAGCACGATCACCAGCGCCGGCGCCGCCGTCGATTCCAACGAGACGGCGAGGCCCTGGATCACATTG
This sequence comes from uncultured Alphaproteobacteria bacterium, assembly GCA_963775775.1. GTDB lineage: Bacteria > Pseudomonadota > Alphaproteobacteria > Rhizobiales > Beijerinckiaceae > Methylocystis. The sequence goes on along the minus strand of CAVZKF010000010.1, from coordinate 23,293 downwards.
GTGCCATGCCCCGTCACGGAGGCCTGAGCGATCGACACCACCGGCGGCTTGCCCGTGCCGGTGTAATATTCGGTGATGTAGACGATGGCTCCGGTCACGACCAAGCCGAGCAGACCGGATACAAACAGCCCGTAGCCATGGATCGCCTCGCCATTGACGGTGCCGATCTCGCCCCAGCCGACCGTGAAGGTCGTGGCGAGAAACAGGCCGGCGACCGACAATACGCCGGCGGCGATCAGCCCCTTATACAGCGCGCCCATGATCGAATCGTCGATGCCGAGCTTGGTGAAATAGGGACCGAACGTCTTGCTGATTTCGGAGTTGTCGTTGCCGAGCTTGACGAAATAGGTGCCAGCGATCGACGCGACGATCGACAGGCCGCCAATCGCCAGCGGATAGATGACCGCCGAGGATAGCCCCGCCTGGCCAGCGAAAAAGATCGAGGCCAGCACCATAGTCGCGACCACGGTGACCGCGTAGGTTTCGAACAAGTCCGCCGCCATGCCGGCGCAATCTCCGACATTGTTGCCGACATTGTTGGCGATCGTGGCCGGATTGCGCGGATCGTCCTCGGGAATGCCGGCTTCGACCTTGCCGACGAGATCAGCGCCGACATCGGCGCCCTTGGTGAAGATGCCGCCGCCAAGACGCGCGAAGATCGAGATCAGCGACGCCCCGAAGCCAAGGCCCACCAGCGCGTCGACGACGACGCGATCGGCGGCCGTATAGCCGGCGAACCAGGTGAGAATGGCGTAATAGACCGCGACGCCGAGCAGTGCGAGGCCGGCCACCAGCAGACCGGTGATGGCGCCCGCCTTAAAGGCGATGTCGAGGCCAGCGGCCAGGGATTTGGTCGCCGCCTGCGCGGTGCGCACATTGGCGCGCACGGAGACGTTCATGCCGATGAAGCCGGCGGCGCCGGACAGCAGCGCGCCGAGCAGGAAGCCGAAGGCCACCCACCAGCCAAGCAAGACCACAAGCAGCACGAAAATGCCGCCGCCGACATAGGCGATGGTGGTATATTGGCGCTTCAGATAGGCCTGCGCCCCCTCGGCGATGGCGCCCGAGATTTCCTGCATCTTTTGCGAGCCGGGGTCCGCGGCGAGCAGCTCCTGCGAGGTTTTCACCCCGTAGACAATGGACAAGAGCCCAAAGATAATCGTTAGAAACAACACCATGGTGGATACGCCCCCTCATTCTGGACCGCGCATAAGCGGTCGCTAGGCATGTCGGATCGCTGCGGTCAAGGCGCCGCGCCTCGGAAAGACGCGCGACCGCGAACCGAATCGCGGCTGCTGCGAGTTTGGGGCTTTCCTTTGCCAGAAACGGCAAGTTCCGGCAATGGCGGGGAGGCGCGGCGCGTCAGAAATGACTAAACGACAATCTGTTGAAGTTCTTCACCTTTCCTTGCTCGTCGAGAAAAACCGTCTCGCGGTCTTCGGCAATTAGTTCGCCAATGCTCGCGCAGGGCGCGCCCGAGCGCCGCGCCGCCGCGGCGAATTGAGCCCCGCCAGAGCCGGCGCAACAGAGGATCTCGTAATCGTCGCCGCCGGTCAGCGCGACCTCCAACAGGCTTGGGTCGAGAGCGATCGCCTCACGCGCCGCGTCGGAAAGGGGCACGCTCGCGAGCGCGATTTTCGCGCCGAGTTTCGAGGCGCGCGCGAGTTTGGCGAGGTCTCCGACGAGGCCGTCGGAGACGTCCATCGCGGCGGTCGCGTAAAGACGCAGCGCGGCCGTAAGAGCGAGTCGGGGACGTGGCAGGAGATAGCGCTCCAGCAGATGATCGCGCGCCGGCGCCGACAGACGACGCGCCAGGGCCGCGTCGCGTCGCAGTCGCAGACCCAGCGCCGCGTCGCCGATGGTTCCGCTGACATAGACGGCGTCGCCTGCTTGGCCCGTGGTTCGCGCCACAAAGCAGCCGTCTGGCGCTTCGCCGAGCGCGGTGATGGTGAGCGTGAGCGGCCCCGGCGTCGAAACCGTGTCGCCGCCGAGCAAGGGGCAGCGATAGGCGAGCGCATCCTCGCCAAGTCCCGCGGCGAAAGCCGCGAGCCAGTCGTTGGTCCAGTCCGGCGGCAGGGCGATGGCGAGCAGAAAGCCGACGGGCTCGGCGCCCTTGGCGGCGAGGTCGGACAAATTGACCCGCAGCGCCTTCTTGGCGATCAGCCCCGGCGGATCGTCCTCGAAGAAATGCACCCCGGCGACCAGCGCGTCGGTCGTCGCGACCAAGGGGTTCTTGCCGAGTGGGAGCAGCGCGGCGTCGTCGCGAAGAGCAAGCGCCGCCGGGCCGGCGAGAGGCGCGAACAGCGTGGCGATAAGTTCGTCCTCGGAAAAGCGACGCGCCATTCCCCGGCCCTCGCGGCGTTAATCCTTCGTCATTTCCTTGGGCCGCGTCTGCCGCGCCAGACGGTCGAGCACCGCGTTGATCATGCCGGACTCGGTCGGCCCGAAAAAGGCGCCGGCGACATCGACATATTCCTTGATGACGACGCGCATCGGCACATCCTTGCGCTTATGCAGTTCATAGGCGCCCGCCCGCAAAATGGCGCGCATCACGGTCTCGATCCGCGCCAGCGGCCAGCCTCCCTGCAAGGCCGCGTCGATCTCGCGGTCGATCATGACCTGTTCGTCGAGCACGCCTTGCAGAATCTCGCGAAAGAAGCCGACCTCGGCGGGCTTATATTGCTCGCCCTCGATTTCGCGGCCCATCCAATGAGTCTCGAATTCGGCGAAAATGTCGTTGAGGCCCTTGCCCGCGACTTCCATCTGATAGAGCGCCTGCACGACGGCGAGGCGCGCATTGGAGCGTTGTTCGACGCTCATGCCCGCGCCCCCAATTTTCGCGCGAGGCGCACCAGGGCGAGCGCCGCCAGCGCGGCGTCGCCGCCCTTGTCGCCCTGTTTAGGATCGGCGCGGACGATCGCCTGTTGTTCGTTTTCCACGGTGAGGATTCCATTGCCGAGCGGCAGGCGGTTTGAGACGGAAAGATCGGTGAGCGCCCGCGCGCTCTCATTGGCGACGATCTCGAAATGATAGGTTTCGCCGCGAATGACGCAGCCAAGCGCGACGACCCCATCATAGGACGAGCCGCATGTTCGCGCGACGTCGAGGGTGATCGCGACGGCGGGCGCGATCTCCAGCGCGCCGGGAACTTCGATCAGCGTCGCCTTGGCGCCAAGCCGCTCGAGCGCCGCCAGAGCGCCCTCGCGCAGCAGCGAAACGATATTGTCATTGAACCGCGCCGTGACGACAAGAATCTTCGCGCCCGGCACGGGCGCGGCGTTATCGTCGGCGCGTGAAAAACCTGCCATTTACGGGGCTCCTTCCGCGACCGATACACTTTTGTGCATCGCATGGCTATAAACCATCGCGTCGCGTAGCGCGAACCTCGGCGGAAGCGCCCAATTGCCATCCTCAACATCGCCGCGAAAATTCGCGATGTGACGACGACGCGTTACGACTTGTCCGCCTGCGTCAATCTCGCAGCGTAACGCGCCATCAGATCGACCTCGATATTGAACAAATCCCCCGCCGCGCGCGCGCCGATCGTCGTCACGCTCAGCGTATGCGGGATGATCAGCACGCCAAAACAGTCGCCCTCGACCTCGTTCACCGTCAGCGACACCCCGTCCAGCGTCACCGAGCCCTTTTGCGCGACGAAGCGCGAGAGTTCCCGCGGCGCCTCAATGACGAAGCGCGCCATGCCCTCGAAATTCTCGCGCGAAAAAATCCGAGCTAAGCCGTCGACATGGCCGGTGACGATATGGCCGCCCAGTTCGTCGCCAATCTTGAGCGCGCGCTCCAGATTGATCTTCGTCCCTTGCGACCAGTTCGCGACGGTCGTGCGCGCGAGCGTCTCCGCCGCCGCGTCGACATCGAACACTGTCCGCCCGTCCTCCCGGGCGACCGCGACGACGGTCAGGCATGTTCCGGAACAGGCGATAGAAGCGCCGAGCGCGATGCTCTCGGCGTCATAGCCACAGGCGATGCGGAGCCGCCGCAAGGCGCTTTGCTCCACGACGGAGACGACCTCGCCCATGTCGGTGACGATTTCGGTGAACATTCAGGCGATCCTCTCGCGCCGTGTCATTTCGTCGGCGCCGAGCCGCGCGCTCTCGACGAGGCGATAGAATTGCGGGTCTTCGAGCACGGCTTTCGCCGCCGGCCTCAGCGCGAGACGGCCCGCGCCGCCCAAGGGTTGCGCGCCCGTGTGCAATATGACCTCGTCCGCGAAGCCGCCGGTGATCAGACTTTCCGCGAGGCGCGGCCCTCCTTCGCAGAACACGCGCGTGACGCCGCGCCGCGCCAATTCGCCAAGCGCCGCCGGAAGCGCGACGCGCCCCAGCAAATCCGTCGGCGCGCGGGCGACCTCGGCGCCGGTCGCGGCGACAAAGCTCTTGATCGCCGCTTCGGTAACGTCGCCTCCGACGATGATCAGCGTGGGCGCCGCGCGAGCCGTCGCGCCGAAGCGCGAGCCCGGAGACAGCGAAAGCCGCGCATCAAGCACGACCCTCACCCGCTTCTCGTCCTCCATGCCCGGCAGACGCACGGTCATCAGGGGATCGTCCTCGCGGGCCGTGCCGGCGCCGACCATGATCGCGTCATGCAGCGCCCGCTGCATATGCGTATGGGCGTCGGCGAGCGGTCCCGTCACATGCAGACGCGGGTCATGAGCCGCGCCGGCGGCGTAGCCGTCCGGAGTCCGCGCGAGTTTGAGCGTCACCATCGGGCGACCCTCCGTGACCCGCAGCAAATGGCCGAGGTGATCGCGGCGCGCCGCGCGTTCCAGCACATGCGTCGCCACTTCCAGCCCCGCCGCGCGCAAAAGCGCGTGGCCGCGCCCCGCGACGCGCGGATCGGGATCGTCCATCGCCGTGACGACGCGCGCGACGCCGCTGGCGATGATGGCGTCGACGCAGGGCGGCGTCTCGCCGTGATGCGAGCAGGGCTCGAGCGTCACGTAAAGCGTCGCGCCGCGCGCCGCGTCGCCCGCCGACGAAAGAGCCAGCGTTTCGGCGTGAGGGCGACCGCCTGTTCCCGTAAAGCCGCGCCCGACGATCACGCCGCTCCTCACGACTAGCGCGCCGACCGCGGGATTGGGCGCGGCGCGGCCGAGATTGCGCCGTCCCAGCGCCAGCGCCGCGCGCATGTAGTCCGCGTCGTGATCTCCTTCGCTCATGCGCCCTAGCTCGCCTTCCCTGGGTTCGGCTTTTCTTCGCCCGCGCGGCGCGCGTCTGGCGATCCCGTGAAGTCCTTCGCCTCGCCGACAAGCTCGTCGACCAGCGCGTTGAAGTCCCTGGCCTCGCGAAAGTCGCGATAAACCGAGGCGAAGCGAACGAAAGCCACTGGATCGAGCGACCGCAGGCCTTCGATCACCAACTCGCCAATGCGGCTGCTTTCGACTTCCGCATCGCCGCTGCTCTCCAGCTGCCGCACGACGCCATTGACCATCAACTCGACGCTCTCGGGATCAACCGGGCGCTTGCGCAACGCGATCTGTAGTGAACGCATGAGCTTGTCGCGGTCGAAGGGCGCGCGCCGCCCGGACTTCTTGACGACGACGAGTTCGCGCAGCTGCACGCGCTCGAATGTCGTGAACCTGCCGCCGCAGGCCGGACAGACGCGGCGCCGACGGATGCAGGAATTGTCTTCGGCGGGCCGCGAATCCTTCACCTGCGTGTCGGCGGAGCCGCAATAAGGACATCGCATCTTGCCTCGCCCTATAGAGCGCCCCCTTTCCCTTGGGGGAAAAGGGGGCGCGCAAGCGGGACTATTCCGCTTAGTAGATCGGGAACTTCGCCGTCAGCGCGTGAACCTTCTCCTTCACCGCCGCTTCCGTCGCGGCGTTGCCGGCTTCGCCGTTCGCGGCGAGGCCGTCCAGCACTTCCACGATGAAGCCGCCGACCTGCTTGAACTCTGCGGCGCCAAAGCCGCGCGAGGTCGCGGCAGGCGATCCCAGACGAATGCCCGACGTGACGAAGGGCTTCTCGGGGTCGAAGGGAATGCCGTTCTTGTTGCAGGTGATGTGGGCGCGGCCCAGCGCCGCCTCCGCCGCCTTGCCCGTGATTTTCTTCGGACGAAGATCCACCAGCATCAGATGGTTGTCGGTGCCGCCCGAAACAATGGCGAACCCGGCGGCGACCAGCGTCTCGGCGAGCACGCGGGCGTTGTCCTTCACCTGTTGCTGATAGGCCTTGAACTCGGGCTTCAGCGCCTCGCCAAAGGCGACCGCCTTGCCGGCGATGACATGCATCAGCGGTCCGCCTTGCAGACCAGGGAATACGGCCGAATTGATCTTCTTGGCGATGTCTTCGTCGTTGGTCAGCACCATGCCGCCGCGCGGACCGCGCAGGGTTTTGTGGGTCGTGGTGGTCACGACATGGGCGTGCGGGAACGGCGACGGATGCAGGCCGGCGGCCACGAGGCCGGCGAAATGCGCCATATCGACCATGAAGTAGGCCCCGACGCTATCGGCGATCTTGCGGAACGCCTGGAAATCCCAAATGCGCGAATAGCCGGAGCCGCCCGCGATGATGCATTTGGGCTTGTGCTCCGCGGCGAGCGCGGCCACCTGCTCCATGTCGATCCGGTTGTCGTCCTTGCGGACGGTGTAGCTCACCGGCTTGAACCAGCGGCCCGACAAATTCACTGGCGAGCCATGCGTAAGGTGGCCGCCGGCGGCGAGATCGAGACCCATGAAGGTGTCGCCCGGCTGCAGCAACGCCAGGAACACGGACTGGTTGGCCTGTGAACCGGAATTGGGCTGCACATTGGCGAAGCCGCAGCCAAACAGCTGTTTAGCCCGCTCGATCGCGAGATTCTCGGCGATGTCGACATATTGGCAGCCGCCGTAATAGCGCTTGCCCGGATAGCCTTCGGCATATTTGTTGGTGAGAACCGAGCCCTGGGCCTCCAACACGGCGCGCGAGACAATATTCTCGGAGGCGATCAGCTCGATTTCGTGACGCTGCCGCCCGAGTTCGAGTTCAATCGCCTTGGCGAGATCGGGATCGGAGCTGGCGAGCGGGGTGGTGAAGAAACCGGACTGGCTCATTATTTTCCTCTAGGCCAAGGGGGCGGGAACGAAACGGGGCGCCGCCGCCGCGACGCGCGAGCGTGAGGCCCAAGCGCTTATCACGGTCGAAGCATGACGAAAAGAGCGCATGGCGACGCGGGCGCCCGCCAAAGGCGCCGGAGCGGTCACCGCTTAACGAGGTGGCTTAACAAGTAAGGTTGACGGCATTCGTCGATTGGCGCCGAGATGTCTCCATGTAAACATTTTATTACCGATAAACATCAAATCTAAATCTCCTTGAAAGGAGTATCGCCATGAGATCGGCGCAAATACTGCTCGAGACGACTCGCGAGTTTCCCTTTGAGCCGCGGCCGGAAGCCAGCCGCGAAACGACGCCTTACGCGCAAATAATCGACGAAATATGCGCGCTGAATTGGAGCGCCCTCTCGCGGGACGAACTCATCGAACGTCGCATGGGCCTATTACTTTTTCTCGGTTCAATTTTGCGAAAACGTCGGGATCGCCCGCCGCCTCTATCCCGACGACAAGCGCTTGGAGGAACTCGATCGGGGCGAGCGCGACACCGACAATCTTTCGCCCTGCCCGGGCGTCGTGAGCGCTGGCGAGAGAGTCGATCACGACGAATTCATGAGAAGAGCGCTGGATCTCGAGGCCGTCGACGAAATGCGCCGGCGTCGCCTTCTGACAATCGGCGCCGCCTACCTCGGCAAGGTCCGCGCCGCGGATGACGCGACCAGGGCGTTAAGCCTGCCGACCTATGAGGATGGCGGACTCGAAAGAGTATTTCGCTCGATTTTGCGGGCCCGGCGCTGGGATGGCCCATTGCTTCAGGCGTTCAAACATTTCCTCGTCGGGCACATCGCGCTGGACAGCAACCCCAAGGAGGGCCATGGCTCGCTTTGCCGGCATCTGCCGCCGAACGCGCAGGTGTTCGACCTGTGGTTGGCTTTCAAGCAAAGCCTTGTCGCGGCCGCGCCCGTTTTGGCGCGGTGACGCTCGTTCCTACACGTCGCCGGCGGCGCCCGAGGTCAAAATCGGGCGCGCGGCTCAATCGAAGTCTCCGGCAAGTTCCGCCCGCGTCGCCTCCGCCACGACCGCCATATGGCTATAGGCCGGATGCGAAAAGCCCAGGATCACCTGCGCGCCGGGCTGGCGGAAGGCGGCGATCTGCGCTTCGGTGAACGGGAAGTGCACGAACTGCACCGAACTAGCCTTGCCCTCCGCCGTGGTGCGGTCTTGATCGGCCTCCGGCAGCGCCGGGATTTTCAAAGCCCCAAGCTGGAAAAACGCGGTCTGCTCGATGCCGCCGAGTCCCGCCAGCACGCGGGCGCGGCGTAGCGGGTCGTCTATTTCGATCATGAAGGTCGCGACGAGTTCGCGGCCCTTGGGGATCAGCGGATTATAAGCGGCGAGTTCGTCCTTCAACTGCTCCGCGCCGCCCCTCTCGATGTGCAGCATCTCCTGCACCTGCAGCCACATCGTGTCAAAACTCTCGAAATAGAAAGTCACGTAAGGACCAACCTCGACCCGTCGGTTGCGCTTGATCGCGCCGACCCGGCTTCGATGTTCGGCCCGCGCCTTCGCATATTCAGCCCAAGGCAGAATATCGGCGGCCGCGAGTTCGTGTTTACCGGGCATCTTTCGCTCCAACGGCCTCGCCATAGGCGCGCGCCAGCAGTTCGATCGGGTGGGCGATCAGTTCCGGCTTTGGCGCGTCGTCGCCAAGCCGCTCGACGCCCTGTGCGAGGTGCATTCCAGCGAGCGGGCACTCCGAAACCATATATTTCTTGCCGGCGCCGGAGATCTGGCGCGCGGCCGGCTTTCCCACCTTCAGCGCGGTGTCGAAATTAGCGCCCTTGCAGCCCCAGGCCCCTCCGTGGCCGGAACAACGCTCGACGACCGTCAGGTCCATTTCGGGCACGAGGCGCAGCAGATCCGCGCCGCGCTGGCCGATGTTCTGCGCCCGTGAGTGGCAGGAGACATGGAAGGCGACGCCGCCATCGATCGGCTTTACGCCGGGCGCCAACCCTTCGTCGCGCGCGATGCTCACGACATATTCCGAGATATCGAAGGTCGACGCCGCGAGCCGCTTGATGCTTTCGTCACGCGGCAAAATCAAAGGCCATTCGAATTTCAGCATCAAGGCGCAAGACGGAACCAGCGCGACAATGTTGTAGCCTTCATCGATATACGGCGCGAATGCGGCGGCCACGAGTTTCGCGGCGTCCGCGACCTCGCCGATCAGTCCCTGTTCGAGTTTCGGCATGCCGCAGCAATGCGGATGCATGACTTTGGTCTCGACCCCGTTCTTCGCCAGCACGGCGAGCGCCGCCTGGCCGATCGACGTGTCATTATAATCGCCATAGCAAGTGGCGTAGAGCACCGCCTTGCGGCCCTTGGCGGGCGCGGCTTCGTCGCGTTTCGGCGGATTTCGGGCCGCCGCGGCCTCTAGCGTCTCATCGGCGAATTTGGGCAGCGCCGCTTGCGGATTGATCCCGAAAAACCTCCGCATGAGTCCGCGGGTAAACTTGTTGCCGACGTTCGGTCGCCCAATTGGCGAGCGCCGGCATTTTTGTCGCGAGCGCGCCGGTCACGTCGGTTTGCGCGAGTTGACGGTCGGCGAAGCTCACCGCTCCCCGTTTCGCCTCGACCGCGCGGTGGCGCAGCATCAGATGCGGGAAATCGATGTTGAATTCATGCGGCGGCACATAGGGGCATTTCGTCATGAAACACATGTCGCAGAGCGTGCAGGCGTCGATGACTGGCTTGAAATCCTTGCTCTCCACGGTGTCGAGCTCGCCGCTCTTGGAGCCGTCGATAAGGTCGAACAGCCGCGGAAAACTATCGCAAAGGTTGAAGCAGCGGCGGCAGGTGTGACAAATGTCAAACACGCGCCGTATCTCGGCGTCGAGTTTGGCTTCATCGTAAAAGTCGGCGTTTTGCCAATCGATCGGATGCCGCGTCGGGGCGTCCAAACTGCCTTCCCGCATCTTAAACCCATGTTCGGTATGATGAGCGCCCGTCGAGGCGAGGCTCCCTCCTCCCGCCCCGCGGGAAGAGGGAGGACGCGACTTACTTCAGTTCGTCGAGCGAGCGCTGGAAGCGGCCCGCGTGCGAGCGCTCGGCCTTGGCCAGGGTCTCGAACCAATCGGCGATTTCCTCGAAGCCTTCCTCGCGCGCGGAACGCGCCATGCCCGGATACATATCCGTATATTCATGCGTCTCGCCGGCGACGGCGGCCTTGAGGTTGTCGGAGGTCTTGCCGATCGGCAGGCCCGTGGCCGGATCGCCGACGACTTCGAGAAATTCGAGATGGCCATGCGCATGGCCGGTCTCGCCTTCCGCCGTGGAGCGGAAAACGGCGGCCACATCGTTGTAACCCTCCACGTCCGCCTTTTGAGCGAAGTAGAGATAACGACGGTTCGCCTGCGATTCTCCGGCGAAAGCCGCCTTCAGGTTTTCCTCGGTTTTGCTGCCCTTGAGCGTAGCCATTGCCTTGTGCTCCTTGATGGAATTTATGATCCTAAGACGCCCGCTCCCGCCGCGCGGCGCGTCAAAGGCGTCGCTACTTAGAATAATTCAAAATTGGCCGGCGCCAAGCATTATTACGACCAGTTCACCGGCGCGACATTTGGCCGCGTCTCGCATGGCGCAGAACGATCTCCGCCGCGCGCGCGCTGGGAGCGGCGCCGCCCGCCAGGATTTTGGCGCGCAAGGTCGCGAAGGCGGCTTGCTGCGCCTCGCGAGCCGGCCCGCCGACAAGGAGCGGGCCAATCGCGTCGGCCAGAGCTTGCGGCGTCGCCTCCCCTTGGAAAAATTCGGGGACCACGCGATTCCCCACGATCAGATTGGGCAGGCTGAAACAATCGACCGTGATCAAGAATTTCAGCTGTCGCTCGACCGGCGAGACCTTATAGGCGACGGCCATGGGAACATCGGCCAAAGCGAGTTCCAGCGTCGCGGCGCCCGAGGTGACCAACGTGGCTCTCGCGGCGCGAAAAGCGGGGAACTTCTCGTCCTGCGACAGCAGCCGCGGCGCGACGCGCCAATGCGAGGCTTCTTCCTTCACCAAGGCTTCCACGTTCGAGGCGACGGGAATCGCGATGTCGAGGCCCGGATGCGCGCGAGCGAGCAACGCCGCCGCCGCGCCAAAGACCGGCATCATGCGCCGGACTTCGGCGTGGCGCGAACCGGGCAAAATCAGCAGCGGCCCATCGCGCCGATCGCCAGCGGGGGCGCTCGGCGCGATGGCGTCGATATGCTCGATCAATGGATGCCCCACATAATCGCAGGGCGGACCGCCGAGCCGCGCGAGAGCGTCGGGCTCGAAGGGCAGAACCGCCAGCACATGGTCGATGGAGTTCCGCATCATCCGCGCCCGCCACGGCCGCCAGGCCCAGACGGTCGGGCTGACATAGCGGACGATCGGAATTCGCGGCGCCCGCGACCGCACGCGGCGCGCGACGCGATGCGTGAAATCCTGCGCGTCGATCAACACGAGACAATCGGGCGGGTCGGCGAGGACCGCCCGCGTGGTCTCGTCCAAACGCGCCAGCAACCGAGGCAATCGGGCGAGGACCGGGATGAGCCCCATCACCGCGAGGTCGGAGAGCGGAAAGAGACTGGCGAGCCCCTCGCGCGACATTTCCTCCCCACCAACGCCCGCGATAAGGATGCCCGGCTCCGCCGCGCGAAGCGCGCGCATCAGCAGCGCGCCGAGATGATCCCCCGAGGCTTCGCCCGCGACGACGAATATCCGCGTCACGGCGCCCTGCCCGCGCGCGGCGCGCAAAGCGGCCTGCTCGACGGCGCGCGCAAGAATTCGACGATTAGCGCTACGTCCGCGTCGCCTTCGTCCAGCTTGGAGAGCGCCTCGACGCGCGTGGCGAGCGGCGACGGCTCGGACAGCGCCTCTCGCTCGAACAGCAGCCGATAGGCCGCGCGCAGCTTGGCTATCCGTTCCGGCGAAAATCCGCGGCGGCGCAGTCCAACCAGATTGAGGCCAAACAAATGCGCGCGGTTGCCGCTCGCGATCGTGAAGGGAAGCACATCGCCCTCGACGCCCGAGAGTCCCGCCACGAAGGCGTGCGCGCCGATGCGCGCGAATTGATGCACGGCGCTGGCGCCGCCGATCATCGCGTGGTCTCCGAGTTGTACGTGACCGCCGAGCAGCACATTATTGGAAAGGATCACGCTTTCGCCGAGGCGGCAATCATGCGCCACATGGCAATAGGCGAGTAAAGCGCAGCGAGCTCCGACGCACGTTTCGTCGCCCTCGCCGCTTCCGCCTGCGTTGATCGTGACGCCTTCGCGAATGATGCAATCGGAACCGACGATGAGCCGTCCGCCCCCGCCGCCCGCCTTCAAATCCTGCGAAGGCGCGCCGATCGACGCGAAGGGAAAGATTTTGGTTCCCGATCCGACGCGCGTCTCGCCCATGACGACGACGTGAGAAGCAAGTTCCACCCCGTCGCGAAGCTCGACGCCCGGCCCGATATGGCAGAACGGTCCAACGACGACATTGGAGCCAAGGCGAGCGCCCGCCTCGATAATGGCGGAGGGGTGCGCGCGAGCGGTCACGCTTCTAGGTCCTGATTGAATGGCGGGAACGCCATGCAGTCATGAAAAAGTCCCGCGCATGCCTTCACGCCCCAACCATCGCGCTGATTTGCGCCTCGCAAACCAACGCGCCATCCACCATCGCGCGGCCTTCATACCAATAGATGGTGCGCCTTTGCGCGGTCTTCGTCATATGGAATTCGATACGATCGCCAGGTCCGACCGGCTTGCGGAACTTAGCCTTGTCGATCGTGACGAAATAGACGCTCTTGGGGCGCTCGACCGCGCGTTGCGCGTGCATCGCGATGACCCCCGCCGTCTGCGCCATCGCCTCGATCATCAACACCCCCGGCATTACCGGGGCTAATGGAAAATGCCCCTGAAATTGCGGCTCGTTGATCGTCACATTCTTTATGCCGATGCAAAATTCGTCGCCGCGAATATCGACGATGCGATCGATCAAAAGAAAGGGGTAACGGTGCGGCAGATAGTCGAGGATGCGGATAATATCCAAGGTTTCGAGCGTCGCGCCCGCGATGGCGTCATTCATCTTTCTCTCCCTGCGGCGCCAGACGTTCTTTGCGTCCTTGCGCTCAACTCTCGTTGGCGCGCCCTCGCGACGCGCGGCGCCCCAGTCGCGCCAACAGCGCCTCTCCGCGCAAAAACTGGCGAATTGGCCGCGCCGGAGCCCCGCCATGACGCGCGCCCGCCGGCACGTCGCGCATGACCCCGGATTTCGCCGCGACGCCGGCGCCTTCGCCGATCGTCAGATGCCCGCCGATCGCCGCCTGTCCGCCAATCCGCGCGAAATCACCGATCTCGCTGGAGCCGGCGACGCCAGCCTGCGCGACGATCACGCAGCCGCGTCCGACCGTCACGTTGTGGCCGATTTGCACGAGATTGTCGATCTTCGCGCCCTCGCCGATGATCGTGTCGCGCAGCGCGCCGCGGTCGATCGTCGTATTGGCGCCGATCTCCACATCGTCCTGAACGATCACCCGCCCAATTTGCGGCGTCTTCTTACTGCCTTTCGCGTCGAGCACGAAACCAAATCCGTCCTGTCCCAGTCGCGCGCCCGGATGAATGATGACGCGATCGCCAATCAAGGCGTGCATAATGCTGACATGCGCGCCGATGCGGCAGCCGCGCCCGATTCTGACGCCAGGCCCAATCGCCGCGTGCGGACCGATGATCGCGCCAGCGCCTATTTCGGCGAGCGGCCCGATCGAAGCGCCGGGATCCACGACGACATCCGCTTCCAGTCTCGCGGTCGGATGTACGAAGGCCCCGGGGGACACCCCCGACGCGCCAAAGAGCGAACGAGGCGCCAAGGCTTGCGGAAAGAGAAGGCTCATCGCGAGCGTCATCGCGCGTTGCGGCTCCGCGACGACGAGAGCGGCGGTCGCAGGCGGCAGAAGCCGCGCGTCAACCTCCTTGATAAAGCAAGCCGAGGCGCGGCAGAGCCGCAGGCCTGGAGCGTAGCGGGCATTTTCGTAAAAGGTCAGATCGCCGGGCCTCGCCTCCTCCAGCGAGGCGCCGCCGGTAATTCCGGGAAGGTCCGCTCCGCCGCCCGGCGCCGCGCAACGCAACTCCGCATTTGTCGCCGTGGCGACTTCGGCGAGCGATAGAGCGCGCGATGACTGAAAAAAGCCTATGGCGGTCAAAGTTCACGCCTCGCGAAAGATCGTCGGAGCCGCCGACGCCGGTCATGCGAATATTACGGAACCAACACGAAAAGGACAGCGGAACGGAAATTTTTATGGCGCGACGGGAAGCGATGTTCGCGTGTAGATCACGCCCAAGAAAGGGGAAGCGCGCCAGTCCGCGGCCGCGAGGAAAAAACTTGAGAGATTTAGGGCGCGAAGGTCGTGTTAATCACGGGATATACGGTGAAGGCCGCGTAAGCGCCAAAACGCTTCCCTAAAATCGAAGCGTCGCGGCGAAGCGGACTTATTATAACGCGAGCCGGGCAAGTCATCCGTTTCCCGCCAGCCACCGCCCACGAAAAGCGCGCCGTTGGGACCTTCCGCGTCGGGATCGGTCAACCCATCCCGACGCATTCATACTTAGAAGCTCGTGCCGCCCGTGAACCGGAAGCGCTGCGTCACGTCGTAATAGCTCTTCGTGGTCGCCACGGCGTAATCGAAGCGGATCGGACCAAGCGGCGATTGCCACAAGATCGACGCGCCAACCGACGATCGCAGCATGAACGAACTGCCCGAGGTGATCAGACAGGTGCCCTGGCCATAGTTTGGCGGCGTATAAGGATAGACGCAGGGAAGATTTGGAATGCCATAGAGCGCCTTGCTGAAATTCGTCGTCCCTCTGTAGTTCCAAAGCGAACCGGCGTCGGAGAACAGCGCGCCGCGCAGGCCAATGTCCTTTGGCAGGCCCCATATCGGGAACTGAACTTCGAGCGTGCCGCCAATATAGTCCGTGCCGCCAAGCGAGTTGCCCTTCTCGCTGGTCCAGTTGGAAATGTCACGCGGACCGAGGCCGCCGGGCGCGAAGCCGCGCACGAGGCTTGGGCCAAGATTGAAGTTGTCGAACACGCGCGGCTGGTAGCCCGCGATCCCCGTCAGATCACCGCCTTGTACGCGCGCGATGCCAACGATGTCGTTGAAATAGGGCAACTCGTGGAAGTAACGAATGTCGCCCGAACTGCGGATGTAGCGCGTATCTCCGCCCAGTCCCGCCACGTCCTGGGTGAACGTCGCCGATACGCCGTTCCTCGGGTTCTTGAAATTATCGAGATTGTTGAACGCGAGCGTGTAGCCCGCCAACAACGTCAAGCGCGCTCCCTCGGAATTCTTGATGGCGAGCGAGGCTTCGCCATTGCTCACACAGTTATAGACGACATTGAGCGACGAAGGCGTCGGCGCCAGCCAGTAGCCATAGCCCGGCGTATAGAACGGGATAGGGTTTTGGCAGTCGTTGTAAGGCGTATTTGAGTTGTTCGGAATTGAAATCGTCGTGTTGTAGACCGAATAGTGAGGCTGCAGGCTGATTTCCTCGGTGATCGGCACGCCCAACCGCAGCGTCGTTCCATAGGAAGTCGTGCTGTAGTAGGAGTAATTCCAGGCGTCGCTCTTTTTGGCGAAAATGTCAAACCCGCCGGACATCCGCTGATCGAGGAAATAAGGCTCGGTGAAACTGAAGTTCACGCCGCGCGAACGCTGCCCTTCGTTGACCGAAAGCCGAACGGCCTCGCCGCGGCCCATGAAGTTGCTGTCGGAAACCGAGACCTCGCCGATGAAGCCTTCCGTCGTCGAGTAGCCGCCGGAGACGTTGAAGCTGCCGGTGGGCTGCTCCTCGACTTCGACGTTGATCACGACCCGATCCGCGGCGGACCCTGGCTCATTGCTGATCTTGACCTTCTTGAAGTAGCCGAGACCATTGAGGTGGCGCTCGGCGCGGTCGATGAGCACGCGATTGTATGCGTCGCCCTCGCCGATCTCGAACTCGCGGCGGATCACATATTCGCGGGTCTTGTTGTTGCCGTGAATATTGATTCTCTCGACATAGACGCGCGGCCCCTCGTCGATGACGAAATTGATCGCGACCGTCCGATTTGCCTGATTACGTTGACCGCGCGGGCGCGCTTGCGTGAACGCGTATCCTTTGCGCGCGATTTCGCGCGTCAGCACGTCGACCGTCTTTTCCACGGCGTCGCCGTTATAAACGTCGCCCGGCGACAAGCGCACCAGCGGCTGCAGCGTGGCCGGGTCGATGTCCGGCAAATGCAACTCAACGTCGACCGTGGAGATGGTGTATTGCGGCCCCTCCTCGACCCTTATTTCGAGGATATAGCCGACCTCGGCGGGCTCGTATCTCGCTTCGGAGCTAATGACGTGAAAATCCGCGTAGCCATTCTTCAGATAAAAGCGGCGCACGAGTTCAAGATCCGCCGCGACGCGATCCGGGTCATACACATCGCTGGTCTTGAGAAACGACAGGAAATTCATCTCGGTCGTCTCCATCAGGCCAACGAGCCTGCTGGTGGAGTAGACCTCGTTGCCGATAAATCTGATTTCCTTCACGCCCGTCTTATCGCCTTCTTCGATCGTGAAGACGACGTCGATCTGGCCGTTGGGAAGAGCGACGGTGCGGTATGTAACCTTGGCCGCCGCGCGCCCCGAGCGCCTGTAAATCTCGACCAGTCGCGCCACGTCTTGTTCGGTCACCTGCTGATTGAACGAACTATGCGCCTTGGTGCGCATATCGGTCTGCAGCGTCTCCGTCTTAACCTTGCTGTTGCCCTCGAAAGCGACGCGATTGATCAGATTGCCCTCGGAAACGTGAACGATGACGTGATCGCCCCGACGGGTGACGGAAACCTCCGAGAATCGCCCGCTGGACTTTAAAGCCTCCAGCCCCGCCTGCACCTCGGCCTCGCTGGTGCCAGCGAAATAGGCCCGGATCGCGTCGGCGTCGCCGTGCGTGTTTCCCACGACCTCGATGTCCGCGGCGGCCGGCGCGGCGAATCCGACGAGAGCGGCCAGGATCATCATTACGAAAGTGGGACGCTTCAAAATAGCTCTGGTCGACAGCATGTAATCCTGGTCCTCGTCGCAACTTCCGCCGCCCCTGGGCGCGGCGCGGGCCTCTCGCACATGGCGCGTCGCACGCGCGCCCTTTGTCTGATCCGTATATCCCTTCTACAAGGTTTAACGAATGCTGCAAATGCCGAAGGAGTAATAGAACAGCAATTTGTCGAAGCCGTGACCGGAAAGCCACATATCGTGGCCAATGGAAGGTTAACGCCGGCGGCGCCCGCAGGGGTTCCCTTAAAAATTCGCCGCGTATCTTTCCGCATGGCGAAGGGGGCGAGAGGCGCCTCCTCCTGGGCGTCGCGCGGCTTCGCCCGCTCGGTCGCGAAGACCAAGCGGGCGAAGCTGGATTACAACAGTTTAGCGCAGACGAACCATTGCGCGCGGCCGACGCGGGCGCGGGCATATCAAAGGCGCAGATGCCGCGCCAGATCGTTGTAAGTCGCGAAGAGCATTAGCGAACACACCATCGCCAGGCCGATTCTGAAGGCGTATTCCTGCACCCGCTCATTGAGCGCGCGGCCACGCAACGCCTCGATGGCGAAGAACAAAAGGTGGCCGCCGTCCAGAAGCGGGACTGGCATCAGGTTCAACAGGCCAACCGACACCGAGAGCAGCGCGATCAAATTGACCAACGGCCAGACGCCAAGCGTCGGAATTTGCCGGGCCATCTGGCCGGAAGCCTCCGCGATGCCGATGGGACCCGAGAGCTGGTTGGCGTTTTCGCGACCGCTCAGCAGTCCCCCGACGAAATGTCCGGTTTGTTTGACGATGTTCCAAGTCTCGCGGAGCCCCAGCCCAACCGCTTCGACAGTAGTGCACGGCCGCATCAGCATGTCGCGAAAGTCCGCGCTTGAATTCAAGCCCAGCCTGCCGACCTTCACCTTTCCGTTCGCCCCTTCGATTTCGGTGAGCGTCGGCGTCGCGGTAAGGACCGTTTCCTGTTTGTCGCGCAGAACCGCGATATGCAGCAGCTTATCGGCGGAAGCCGCTATCACCCTCTGAAACTTCGAGAAACTCTCGATGGGTTCGCCGTCGACCGACGTCACCACGTCGCCCGCGCGAAAACCGGCCGCGGCGCCCGCGCCGCCCGGTTGGACGGCGGAAATTCGAGGCGTCACGACCGCCTGTCCGTCAACCATCACGGGCTGCCCGAAATAGGCGTATATGCCCACGAAAATCCCGATGGCGAGCAAGAAATTGAACAGAGGGCCGGCGAAAACGACCGCGGCGCGCTTCCAGACCGGTTGCGCGAAGAAGGTCACGGAGCGCTCGGCTTCGGACATCCGCGTCACCGACCACGAGTCGGCGCCGCTGGCGGCGTTTGCGTCCCCGTGGAATTTAACGTAGCCGCCAAGCGGGATCGCGGCGATGCGCCAACGCGTTCCCTTTCTGTCGTCGAAGGCGCAAAGCTCAGGCCCGAAGCCGAGCGAAAAAGCGTCCACCCTGATGCCGCACCAACGCCCGACGATGAAATGACCGTATTCGTGCACGAACACGACGACGCTCAGAACAACCAGGAAGGGCAAGACGTAGCTGATCACGGTCATGAGGAAATCCATATGCTTCAAGCTCCTTGCACGCTTACGCCGCGCCGCCGGCCGCTCGCGGCCCGCTTGGTTACTGAAGCGTTAACATGCCCGAAGCCTATCGCCCCGCCAAGATGGCCCGCGACCTTTCTCTCACAATATGGTCAACGCCGAGCGCTTCCGCCACAGTGGCGGGCTCTTTCGCGGAGCCGTTCCCCAGCGCCGCGTCGATAGCCTCCGCCACGTGCCGGGCGATGCCGCCAAATGCGATGCGGCCGGCCAGAAACGCCTCGACGGCGATTTCATTGGCGGCGTTCAGCACGGTCGGCAGGCCCCCGCCCGCCGCGAGCGCGTCCAACGCCAGCCTGAGCGAGGGGAAACGGTCGTAATCGGGACGCTCGAAGGTGAGGGAGCCGATCGCCGCCAAATCGAGGCGGGGCGTCGGCGCCGCCAAACGGTCGGGAAAGCCAAGACAATGGGAAATCGGCACCCGCATGTCGGGCGCGCCCATCCCCGCCGTCACGGCGCCGTCGGCGAAGGATACGAGACCATGGACGATCGATTGGGGATGAACGACAACGTCGAGCTTCGAAGCGGGAACGCCGAAAAGGTGATGGGCCTCGATCAATTCGAGGCCCTTGTTCATCATTGTCGCGGAATCGATCGTGATTTTGGGTCCCATCGACCAATTGGGATGGTTGAGCGCCTCGGCGACGGTCGCGTTCTCGATGTCTTCCTTGGCCCAGGTTCGAAACGGTCCGCCGGAGGCGGTGATGATCATGCGCTCGATCGTCGCCGGATCCGCTCCGCCCAAGGCCTGAAAAATCGCGTTGTGCTCGCTGTCCATCGGCAGCAGCCTCACCCCGGCCTCGCGCGCCGCGCGCATGAAGGGGACGCCGGCGCAGACCAGACATTCCTTATTGGCGAGCGCCACGTCGCGGCCGGCCTCGATCGCCGCGTGGGTCGGCTCGACGCCGGCGGCGCCGACGATGGCGCTAACCAAGAGATCGGCCTCGCGCGTCGCCGCCTCGATCACGGCTTCGCGTCCGGCGGCGACCTGAATATTTGTCCCGGCCAAGGCCTCCTTCAGCGGCGCATAGGCGCTCTCGTCCCTAATCGCCACGAATTCGGGCCTGAAGGCCAGCGCGATCCGCGCCAAGGCGGCATGGTCGCGCCCGCCGGCGATCGCCACCACCACGAAGCTTTCCGGATTGCGCTCGACCAAATCTAGAGTCGAGGTTCCGATGGAGCCGGTGGCGCCGAGAAGAACGATGCGGCGAGGCGATCCGCCGCTCGAAGCCGTCGCCCTGGCCGGTCTAGTGCTCGAACCCATGATATTCCGCCTACCAATAAAAGACGCCGGCGGCCGTCGACGACAAGCCGCGAAAAGCCCCTAGCAGGGCCGCGAAGAGGCTCGCGAAGATGAAGCCGTCGAGTCGATCCATCGCGCCCCCGTGTCCCGGAATCAACTGGCTTAAATCCTTAACGCCGAAGCGTCGCTTCACCATCGATTCGCAGAGATCGCCGACTTGCGCGAGCGCGGCGGCGACGAGGCTCGCCAGAAAAATGGGCGGGCTCCGGGTCGGTCCGGCCGCGCCGAAATGGACGACGGCGAGACCCAGCAACGCGCCGCTCAGCACGCCCGTTATCGTTCCAGACCAAGTTTTTCCAGCGGAAACGCGCGGCCATAGCTTGGGTCCGCCAATCATGCGGCCGCCAAAGTAAGCGAAAACATCCGCGCCCCAAACCAGCGCGAACAACCACGCCACGGCGAGCAGGCCGAGGTCCGGGAAGTCCCGCAGCGCGCAAACCGAAACCACGAGCGCTCCCGCGTAAATCAGGCCGGCGAAAGCCCAAAGTCGGCGCGAGGGGCCGGCGAGTATCGCCACGACGCCCGCGAGCAACACCAGAACGACCACGCCCGGGATCGTATCGCCGCCATGCGTGAAGCCCGCCGCCGCCGACAGGGCGACCGCGCCGATCACGACGCGGGCGAGGCGCCGCTCGCCGCCTATCAGCGCCTGCCATTCCCAATTGATCGCGAAAGCGGCGATCAACCAGAACAGCACGAACATATGGCCGCCGACGATCGAGCGTCGCCAGCGCGAGCACGGCCAACACGACCGCGGAAGCCACGCGTGGACCAAGATCGCCAAATCCGCCCGACTTCGCCTTCGAAGCTTGCGCGTCGCCTCCCTCGCGAGCGACCGGAGCCGAGGCGCCGCCTAGGTCGCGACCGGTCTCGTTCATGAAGCGGTTTTCGCGCTGCACGCGACGGAGCCGAGTTGCCCGAAGCGACGGTCCCGATTCGAATAGTCGTTGATCGCCGCCTCGAACGCGGTCTTGTCGAAATCGGGCCAGTTGATCGGCAAGAACACGAATTCGGCGTAAGCCGCCTGCCAAAGCAAGAAGTTCGATAGTCTCTGCTCGCCGGACGTCCTGATGATGAGATCAGGATCGGGAATATCCGCCGTATGCAGCCGCGAGGCTATCGCCCCGGCGTCGATCTCGCCCAGGGAAAGCCGCCCCTCGAGAACCTCCTGCGCGAGCGCGCGCGCCGCGGCGGCGATTTCCTGTCTGGCGCCGTAATTGAAGGCCACCACGAGCGTAAGGCCGGTGTTTTCCTTGGTGTCGCGCTCGGCCTCGAGCAGAAGTTCCGCGACATCGGGCGGAAGATCGGAACGCGCGCCAATCACCAGCACTCGCACGTTGTTGGCGTCGAGTTCAGCTAGATCCTTGCGGATAAAACGATGCAACAGGCCAAGAAGCGCCTGCACTTCCTCGCGCGGGCGAGACCAATTTTCGACCGAGAAGGAATAAACAGTCAAATATTCGATCCGCAGCTCGATCGCCGCGCGCACGGCCCGCCTCAAGGCTTCCACGCCGCGTCGATGGCCCTCGAATCGCGGCAGCCCGCGCTGGGACGCCCAACGGCCGTTGCCGTCCATGATCAAAGCGACATGGCGCGGGACGCGACGCAAAACGGCTCCCGCGTCCTTCACGGCGCCTATGAGGTCCAAAACATCGCCATCCGCCATTTCACCATTCCAAGTCATGGTCCATGACATCTCCCCCGCTATTGCCGCCAAATGAGGCCGAAATTCGCGATTGACGCCAGCCGCCGCATATTACACGCAATTCACACCTGCATAATTTCCTTTTCCTTGGCCGCGAGCGCGCTGTCGATCTCGCGAACCAATTCGTCGGTGGCCTTTTGCACCTCGGCCTCGTGACGTTTTTCGTCGTCTTCCGGTATAGCGTGATCTTTCAATAGCTTCTTTAAAATATCGATGCCATCGCGGCGAACGTGGCGCACGGAGACGCGGGCCTCCTCGGCATATTTGTGAGCGACCTTGACCAACTCCTTGCGGCGCTGCTCGTTCAGCTCGGGCGTGCGAATCCGCAGCGTCTGCCCCTCCACATTGGGGCTCAGTCCCAAATTGGCGTCGCGAATCGCCCGCTCGACGGCGCCGACGAGAGCTTTGTCCCACACCTGAACGGAAATAAGGCGAGCCTCGGGCACGCTGATGGTGGCTACCTGATTGAGCGGCGTGGATTGCCCGTAGGCGTCGACATGCACGGGCTCGACCAGCGAGGCCGAGGCGCGGCCGGTTCGCAGTCCGCCGAACTCATGCTTCAGGGTGGCGAGCGCGCCCTGCATGCGGCGCTTCAAATCGGCGATATCGAAAGTCTGACTCATATTGGTCGCAACCTGTCTATCTTCGGGTTTCAGTTCTTGAACGGATAATAGCAGCTTCGCTCGTCGTTGCTCGGGTTTTTCCCGCGGCCCGAACTTCGAGAGTCCCCGTCCGCGCCGCGCCCGCCGACGACGGCGGGTCGGTCATGGAACGATATAGGTGGCTCGGCCCAGGCCGCCTAGCGTCGCGGTGATCGCCCCCTCCTCGCGAATCGAGAAGACGACGATCGGGATCTTATTCTCGCGGGCTAGCGCGAACGCGGCCGTGTCCATGATCGCGAGATTTTGTTCGATGGCTTTATCGTGGGTCAAGGCCTCGTAACGCCGCGCCGCGGGGTCGCGCTTCGGGTCGGCGGTGTAGACCCCGTCGACCTGGGTCGCCTTGAGCACCGCGTCGGCGGAAAGTTCGGCGGCGCGCAGCGCGGCGCCCGTGTCGGTCGTGAAAAACGGGTTGCCGGTGCCCCCCGCCGCGATCACCACCCTGCCCTTGGCCAAATGGTGCAAGGCCGCGCGGCGAGAATAGGACTCGCAAAGCGAAGGCATGGGGACGGCCGACAAGGCGCGCGCCTGCCGACCTTGCGCCTCGATCGCCTGCTCCAATGCGAGGCCGTTCATGACCGTGGCGAGCATGCCGATGGAGTTGGCGCGCGCCCGTTCTATGCCCTTGTCGGCGCCCTGAATGCCGCGAAAAAAATTGCCGCCGCCGACGACGACGGCGATTTCGATCCCCGTGGCGGCGGCCGACGCGAGATCGCGGGCGATGCGCGCCAGAGTTGGCGCGTCGAGGCCGTGTTGGCCATCGCCCATCAAAGCCTCGCCCGACAGCTTGACGACCACGCGCTTCCAACTACTCGCCGGATTGGGGCTCGTCGTCATGCTGTTCTTCTCTCGTTGCGGCGATTCGGGCGGCTTCGCCCGTTCTTCA
>CAVZKF010000009.1:0-112404 GCA_963775775.1 uncultured Alphaproteobacteria bacterium | reverse complement strand
GCATAGTCCGGCGTCTTCAGCAAAATCCGCAGCTCCCGCGCCAGCTTTTCCGCCGAGATCGTTCGCCCGTCGAACGTTCTCGCGAGTCCAAGACGAACGAGACGCGCCGCGTTATCGGGTTGATCGGCGAGAAACGGCGTCACGAGTTGCGGCTTGCCGGCCCGCAGCGCCTGCGCGCTGGTGCCGACGCCACCGTGATGGACGACGAGACAGGCGCGCGGAAACAGCTCGGCGTGAGGCACATAGGTCGCGACAAAAGCGCCAGCGGGCGCGCCTTCGCGCAGGCGCGCCACGTCGTCGCCGCGGGCGAGCACGACCGCGCGTAAACCGATGTTGCTCGCCGCCGCCATGCAAGCGCGATAATAATCGCCGCCGCCTTGCGCGACGAAACTGCCGAGCGAGAACACGACCGGCGGCGGTCCCGACGCCAGAAACTCATCCAGCGCGCGCGCCTCTTGTTCTTCAGGCGGCGGCCCGCGGTCGTAAAAAATCTGGCCGGCGATCAAAATATCTGGAGAGTGATCGGGCCGTGGCGGCGCCAGCAGCTTCGAGTGCAGCGCGATGGTTTTGACTCCAGGCGCCGCGCCGGCGAACAGGTCGAAGCCGCCGCGGCGCGGCAGGCCGACCTCGCGCCGAAACTTTCTCAAAGGCGCCGCCCAAAGCGCGGCGCCCCAGGCGAAGGCGCGAAGCAGCGCGCGGTTGTAGGCCAGCGCAAGCGTCCGGCGCGGAGCGGCGACGAAGGGCGCGCGCGTGCCCAGCGGCGGATCATAGGCCGAGTAAAGCATCATCGGCGAAAGCGTGACGACGAACAACGGCAGCCCGCGCTTTTCCGCGACCGCATGGGCGGCGAAGGCGATGGAATGCGCGACCACGGCCACGGCGCCCTCGCTCGCCGCGCAAAGCTGCTCAAAAGCCTCGTGAAGGTACGGAAAAATCAGCCGCTGGAACAAAAAGCCGTTGTCCGTGCTCATCCGCCGCGCGATCTCGCCGAGATCCATCCCGAGCCGCTCCGTCGCCTCCTCCACATCTGGACGAATGGCGACGAAGCCCAGGCCTTCCTCGATGATCAAATCGCGATAGGTTTCGGAGGTCGCGATGACGACCGCGAAGCCCTCCCGCTGCAGCGCCTGCCCCAGCGCGACGAAGGGATAAAGATCGCCGAGCGATCCGAAAGTGGCGATCAAAATCTTGGGCAGCGCCGCGCGCATGTGGGGAACTCGGACAGAGGAGTTTGAAATCTAGAGTTAAAGGCCGTCATATTCAAAGAAAGGCGTTCGGCGCCAGAGAAAGATTCGGCGAGCGGGTTTGCATTGCCGCCCAACGCCCGAAATAGGCGTTCCGCTTGGCGTCAGGCCGAAGCTCCGCATGGAGGCCGACGTTCTCCTATTTGTGGTGTTCGCATATGTAGGCTCGTTTGCTTCCCCAGCATGATCCGGTTTTGTAAACCTTGCCCAATTCCTGGCTTCCCAAGGTCGCCAGCCATGTTCTCCCGTGGTCATGGGAGATCGTCAAAGGTTTCTCGGCGAATTCAAAAGTCACTCGCTGTTTTGTCGAAGAAACCTGGCACGAATGGTTGATAAGAACACGTCCATCCACTTTGACAAGACAGTTGCTGGTCGATTCGTTGACCCTGGACTTGGCCTCTTTCTCGACCCTGGTAACATTCTCGACATCGCTGGCGCTCCCGACGTCGCCGGCCTTTTCGACCTTGCCGACTGTCGACGGCGAAGGCTCTGAACTCGAGTTCAAATTTAGCGGCGGCGCTTGGTCGAACAATAGTTTTGGCCTCGTCGCGCCTTCTTCGATCGGCGCCAAGACATAGCCGGGATCGTCATGTTTGGCGCCAGCGGGCTCCTGCGCCGGCGGCGCGCTCGGCGTCGTTTCCGGCGACGGGATCGACGCCGCGGACGCCGGAATGCCGACTGGCGCGGATGAGGCGGCGCGATCGTCGGACGAGACGTCGGCGGGCTGTGCGTCGAAAACGGAAGCGTTTTGAGCGGGACGGTCGGCCTCCGCCATTTCGTCCGGTTGCGGTCTGGCTCCTCTAATCTCGCGTCCGATCAAAGTGGTCTCGGTCGGGTTCGAAAGCTTTGGCCAAGAAACCGAGCTTGCCGCTAGTCCGGCAAAGCCAATGACGATAATCAACGCCGTAAAATAGAACAAACGGCGTCGCGCGGAGCCCCCGTAACCGATGTTAACGGCGCGGTAGTCCAACTCCTCGTCACGCGGGGCGGACCCAGCATTTCTGTTTCGAAAGCCGCTTTCCCGCGCCGACGCGGCTTCGATCGGGGCGAAATCATCGTCGACGTAGCGCTTGCGCGCTTGAGAACCGGCGCGTTCGGCAGGATTCGAACGTTCACGTCGAATCTCCGCGGAAGGCCGCTCTCGTCGTTCGCGACCCTGTTCACCTCGGTTTTTTTGCGCGTCAACGAATCGGGAAAGTTCCGCCAGAGCGCTATTTTCGTCTTGGGCGCCGCTCGGCGCGCCGCGAGGGCGCTTTTCACGATTCTCGAACTCGGCCATTAGCCTTTGCTGCTCACTATATACGCTCACACTAAAACTCCGGATTGAGTTTCCGAGCCGGACCATCCAGAACACACGTCGTAACGAGCGCGCTTTCCGCCTCGAAAGTTCGTAAACCGTCGCTTTTCCACCTCGAAACTACCGAGCCAAGCGACATGAGCCATGCTCGAGGGCTTTTGCAAACCCATCACCCGAGGGATAGCCTTATTAAGGAATTGTAATTATGGCCGATATTGGCCGCGATTCAGGCTAAAATATATTTTGTTGAAGTTTAATCCGGACGGCTTTGCGCCCATGATAGGAATAGATGCGCCAGCCCAGCCCCGCGCCTCTTTGCAAGATGAACTCATTCACCCAGCGGATGCGCCGTAATTCTTGCCGAATCGAGAAGATGATATTCAAATCGATCCCGCTTGCGAAATCTTACCCCTACGGGCCGCCGCTTCCCACGCTACACTGCCGCCCGCGACCTTGAGCCAAATGTCCTCTTCCCGTGCTGGCTATTCCGGCGCCGCTTGTCTCCGTCGTCAGGTCCTGGCTCGCCGGAGCGCGCGAGATTCGTGCTCGTGGACTGGTATCCGGCATTACGGAGACCGGATACTCGGCATTTTGACTATCCACTTCATTGTCAATGAATTGCGAGCCGCGGCGCGACTCGCAAATTCTTGATGGGGATACAAGCTCAAAAGAAAGCGCCGCGAACAAGATAAAACGTTAAATAAGAACCCCAAACGAATATCATCAAGGACGCGGCAAAAATCATAAAAGCACATACATCGTATATTTCAGCGACATCTACAAGAAGAAGCTTTTTCGACGCGCCCGAGCTGTAGATCGCTCTCGCTTTATAATCAAATATACACGACAAAATGGACACGATCGCTCCAAATGTAAAACATAACATGAGATTGGAAAACGTTATTATTGTTTCGATCAATTTATGATGGTTCATGACCGTGAACACCACCGTTAGGATTGCAACCAACATGGCTGCGTTTATATTTATGATAATGCTTAGTTTCGGCATGGCCGGCAGGCTGTAGGGCCTGTCGTTTGGCGTCGAGAGACACGAATTCCCAGTCTGAATGGTGTTGTTCGAGCGCCGTATGTTGCACGAGACTCTCCATGGGTTGGCGGCATTTTGTTAAGAATTATTTACGCGTGCGCGGCTATATTCTTCACGAAGGTTACTACTTAAAATGAACGGAATAAACATCAACATAATCGCATGGTTAGCAATCAATTGACTCTTCAGCTGTCGCTTTGCCGCAGCCGCGCCGTGGGGGGGGGGGAGGGAGGGGGGGCGCAGATGCTCTTAGGTTAAACTTTCGGTTCGCGTGGCGATGCCAAAAGGCGCCGCGCCATGTTATAGTGCCGCCCATAACCTCGAGGTCCAAATGCCCAATTCCACCCTGCTGGCCGCCCCGGCGCCGCTCGCCTTTTCCGGCAGACCCTCGCTCGCCGGGCTCACCCGCGCCGAGCTCGCCGACGCCTTGCGCCGGCTGGAATTGCCCGACCGCGAGATAAGAATGCGCGTGGCGCAGCTTTGGCATTGGATTTACTTTCGCGGCGCCGATGATTTCGGCTCCATGCTCAACATTTCCAAGACCATGCGCGCGCGGCTGGACGTGGCTTTTTCGCTCGATTTGCCGGAAATCGTCGAGGAGCAGGTCTCGAGCGATGGCACGCGCAAATGGCTGCTGCGGCTTTCGCCCGCCCGTCAAAACGAAAAGCCCGCCGAGATCGAATGCGTCTATATCCCCGAAAGCGACCGGGGCACGTTATGCGTCTCCTCGCAGGTCGGCTGCACGCTCAATTGCAGCTTCTGCCACACCGGCACGCAAAAACTGGTGCGCAACCTGACCGCGCAGGAGATTATCGGCCAGATCATGGTCGCGCGGCGCCGGCTCGGCGATTTTCCGGGGCTGGCGCGGCCGACCGACGGCCTCGTGCCATCAGGCGAAGGCGTGCGCGCGGTCTCGAACATCGTGTTCATGGGCATGGGCGAGCCGCTCTATAATCTCGAAAATGTCATGGCGGCGGTCGACGCGATGGCCGATGGCGACGGGCTGTCGGTCTCTAAGCGCCGCATCACCGTCTCGACCTCCGGCGTCGTGCCGCAAATCGAGCGGCTCGGCGGCGAATGCGGGCCGATGCTGGCGATTTCGCTGCACGCCGTGCGCGACGAGCTTCGCGATGAGCTGGTTCCGCTCAACAAGAAATATCCGATCAAGGAGTTGCTTCAAGCGTGCCGCGGCTACCCCGGCGCCTCCAACGCGCGGCGCATCACCTTCGAATATGTGATGCTGAAGGGCGTCAACGACTCGCCCGCCGAGGCGCGCGAACTGGTGCGGCTGCTCAAGGGCGTCCCGGCCAAGATCAATCTCATTCCATTCAACCCCTGGCCCGGCGCGCCTTACGAGTGCTCGGACTGGGAGACGATCGAGCGTTTTTCCGACATTGTGTTCAACGCCGGCTACGCCAGCCCCGTCCGTACGCCGCGCGGGCGCGATATTTTGGCCGCCTGCGGGCAGCTTAAGAGCGAGACCGAGAAGCTGAGGGCGCGGGCGCGGCTGGCGGCGGGATGAGCGCCGCCGACCGTGGCCACGACGCAAACGCCTTTAATCCGCCAATGGCGACAATCACGGGGGCCAAAGTGAAGAAACGCGTGTCGGACGTCATCATCGGCATAGCCCTTCTGGCGCTGGGCTCGGCCGGGACGGCCACGGGCGTTCGCGCCTTGGAGGCGGTCGGCGAACAAGAAGCCTATGAGATCGGCAAGGAGGCTTATGTCTATCTCTACCCGCTCGTCATCATGGACGTGACGCGGAAGATCATGACCAATGTCGAAGCAGGAAAGAGGATCGGGGCCGGTCCCGCGAATGAATTCTCCCATGCGCGGACCTTTCCGCCCGCCGACTTCCACGACGTGGTGCGGCCGAATTTCGACACGCTCTACTCCGTCGCCTGGCTTGATCTGACGAAGGAGCCGATCATCCTCACGGCGCCCGACACCAAGGGCCGCTATTATCTGCTGCCGCTGCTCGACATGTGGACGGATGTGTTCGCCGTCCCCGGCAAGCGCGTCAGCGGCACGAGCGCCGGCAATTTCGCCATTGTTCCGCCGAACTGGAAAGGCCGGCTGCCGGGCGGCGTCGAAAAGATCGAGGCGCCGACGCCCTATGTCTGGCTCATCGGCCGCACGCAGACCAATGGGCCAAAGGATTACGACGCCGTACACGAGGTGCAGGACGGCTATAAACTCGCGCCGCTTTCGCGTTTCGGCAAGGCGGCGAAGCCCGCGACGGCGAAAATCGACCCCAATCTGGATATGAAGACGCCGCCGCTCGATCAGGTCAACAACATGCCGGCGGGCAAGTTTTTCGCCTATGCCGCCGAATTGTTGAAGGTCAATCCGCCGCATGTCACCGACTGGTCGCAGGTCGCGCGCCTGAAGCGCATCGGCATCGAGCCCGGCAAGAGCTTCGACCTGGACAAGGCCGATCCAGCCGTCCAGCGGGCGCTGGAAAAAGCCAGCGTCGACGGGCTCGCTTATATGAAGGGGAAGACGCCGACGCTGGCGCGCGTCGCCAACGGCTGGCAAATGAATACCGACACGATGGGCGTCTATGGCGATTATTATCTCAAACGGGCGATTGTCGCCCTCGTTGGGCTTGGCGCGAACCAGCCGGAGGACGCGATCTATCCGTTCAATCTCGCCGACAACGAAGGCAAGCCGCTCGACGGCGCGAAGAAATATGTGCTGCATTTTTCCAAGAGTGAGTTGCCGCCGGTCGGGGCGTTCTGGTCCATCACGCTCTATGACGAAAAGGGCTTTCAGGTCTCGAACCCGCTAAACCGCTTCGCGATCGGCGATCGCGACGCGCTGAAATACAATGCGGACGGTTCGCTCGACCTATACATCCAAAACACCAGTCCCGGCGCCGAACTGGAATCGAACTGGCTGCCCTCGCCCGCGTCGGGAGGCGAGAGCATCACCATGCGACTTTACGCGCCCAGGCCCGAAGCGCTAGACGGCCGCTGGGTCCCCCCGGCGATCAAGCACGCGCGGTGATGATTTTGCAATTCGAGGAAGACGCTAAGCCCGAGAGCTCTTTAAGCTGAGGCCGGCGGCTTTTTAATGAGAGAGCGCGGAATATCGCCAGCGGCGCGCCTTTCCGCGACAATTTACCCCCTCGCCGCGCGTCTCCAGCCCCAGGCGGCGAGCCCGGACAATCCCAGGCAAACCACCGCCTCCCAGACAGCGAGACTAAGCCCGAACACGAGCAGCGCCGGTTCGTCGCAGCGCACGGGCTTCACCCGTTTCAGCTGCGCCATGAAATCCTCGGGCGACAGTGCTCCCGTCAGCGCGCCCGTGCATTCGGTCGGGCCAGGCCAGAGGTGGAACTCAACGCCCGAATGATAGACGGCGATTCCCGCGCCAGCCAAAAACACCAGCGCCAGCAGGGCCAATCCAAATCGCGCGAGCCCCGCCCTGCCCCAATGCGCCGCGAGCGCCGTCAGCGCCGCGAGAAAAATGCCGACATAATAGGGAACGCGGCCCAGGAGGCAGAGTTCGCAAGGGATGTAGCCCATGGATTCGAAAATCCAGGCGCCCGCGATCGTCCCCGCCGCGACGACGAGCACGACCAGCGCGGTCGCGCGCGAAATATTTTCGCGCAAGAACGCTGTGCAGCGGACGAGTCAAAACAGCTTCGCGGCGACCACGAAGCCGCCGACCACTATCGCCGCGAGCGATCCCATGAACAGGCCGAAATGCTGTTCGAGCTTTAGCGCGGATCGGGTCGCCGAAATGATTGAGCGCGGCGGCGAGCAGGAAGAAGCGCGCGCCGCGGGTGATCGTCGCAAGCAGCATGAACAGCGGGAAATTATAGGCGAACAGCCCCGAGAAGATCGTCACGAGCTTGAACGGGATCGGCGTCAGCCCCTTCACCAGAATGAAAATCGCGCCCCATTTCGCGTAGAACTCGCGCATGGCGTCCATCTTCAACTCATAGCCGTAAAGATGGATCAGCCA
Source organism: uncultured Alphaproteobacteria bacterium (assembly GCA_963775775.1). Classification (GTDB taxonomy): domain Bacteria; phylum Pseudomonadota; class Alphaproteobacteria; order Rhizobiales; family Beijerinckiaceae; genus Methylocystis. Next base: position 104,843 of record CAVZKF010000009.1, on the reverse strand, counting down.
TTGGCCCGCCGTGTCGTAGAACAGCGCGCCCAGCGCATAGCCGAGCGCTCCGCCCGCGACCGAGGCGACCGTGCAGATGGCGGCGTAGCGCCATGCCTTTTTTGGCTCGGCCAGCGACATCGGCACCAGAATCGTATCGGGCGGCACGGGAAAGAACGAACTTTCCGCGAAAGCTATGGCGGCGAGCGCCAGCGGCGCGTGAGGGCTCGAAGCGAGCCGCATGGTCCAGTCATAGAGTTTTTTGAACATTTTCCACCGTTAGCACCGGCCGCGTCGCGAAGATAGGCCGGCGCGCCGGCGAACATTACGCATCTTCACTTGACGATGGGTTGACGGGGGCTTTTTCAAAGCTAATATCCGCGCCGCGCGCCGGCCCCACGCCGGTCCGCGCCCCTGTGGCGGAATTGGTAGACGCGCTGAACTCAAAATCGAGTTCCGCAAGGAGTGCTGGTTCAACTCCGGCCAGGGGCACCAAATCGCCGTCCAACGGCGTCCAGAAACGTCCAGAAATCACTGAAAAACAATAGGTTAGCCTCGGATTAGCTTCCGAAGGCGTCCGGGGCGGTTTGTTGGTATCCGCGAAAATCGTTGGTATATTTGATGGTATGCCGTGGCCGCCGACAAATCAGATGCCAACATGCCCCTAACCGATATGGAAATCCGACGGCCAAGCCCCGCGCTCAACTCGGCGAGCTTTCCGACGGCGGCGGGCTGCGATTGTGGATCATACCGGACGGCGCGAAGCGCTGGCGCTTCGTTGATCGGCTCGCTGGCGGTCAAAGGGTTTACTGTTGGCGTCTACCCGGCGCGCAAAATCTTTGCGGCGCAATAAGGCCTCCCTGGCCTTCGCCGGGTGGCGGAGGGTTTTTCGAGAGCATTTTCCATTTGCGCGCATAATTTGCGTTTCTGGCCGCCGTGCCGACATATGCTCTAGCATTCCGCGGGCGATGTCCCGCCGGTGGGGCGCGCATCCTTGGCCTCCGGCTAGGCGCCAAATCGCCGCGCGGAGCCAGATGATCTTTCAATCCCTATCAGCGCCGGCTCGCGCGTCTCGAACCTTTCGCGAAAGTCGTCAAATATTGGTCCTGGTCGGCGATGGCCTTGTCGTCGAGAATTGTGCGCATTCGCGCGCATAATTCCCGCGCGGCCGGATCGCCCGCCTTGGCGAAGCGCCGGTATGCTTCGAGCACGTCGCGCGCCGCGCGTTGCAGGATCGAGAAGCTCGTGTCGTCCTCTGGAGAAAAGCTGATTTCGACCGCTTCGGCGGGCGTCGTGTCTTCGTCGCGGCCGCGAAGGAAGATTCCAACTCTCGATGGATCGGCGTCGAAAAAGTCCCGGACAATCTCTCGCAGCGGGCGCGGGGCTGGCGCCGGAATTGTCGGCGCGCGGGTCCAGCGCCTGGACGCACAGCCGTCGCATGGCCTCGGGGCGGCTCGGGACGCCCGGTAGATCGCGACGATAGCTGTCGATCGCGGCGAGTTCGTCGGGCTGCATTCGCACCCCGATCAGCTGGCCAGTTCCAGCTCTGTTGGCGGCGTCGCTCATCAATGTTGACCTCGGGGATTTGCGCCGAACGCAATGGCGCGCGCCATGCGCGCCATTGAGCATTGATAACACGTTATCGCGTTAACGTGTTATCAAAAATCGCGCGCCGCGCGTTGACGCGGAAAGTTCCTCGAAAAAAATCGATCGACGTCCGGAAAACTGGCAAAAAAAAACTCCGCGCGCCGCGCGGAGTCGCCACACAAGCGGCAGTTGTAAGGCGACGCAACGCGTTGTAAGGGCGACGCAACAAAGAACCGTGGGGCCCCTTTTGAACGCTTCCGCGCTCAAAAATTCACGCGGGCCACGCAACGCGCACGAACTCGGTCGAGGGTTGCAAACTCAGTCGAAGGCCGCGCCAAGCGCGCCGCCAAGCAGGGCGCACACGACGCCGGCGAAAAAAACTCCGCCGTAGCCGAGCAGCACGTAGCCAATCGCCCCGCCGAGCACGAAGCCGACGCCGGCTCCGGCGATTTTGCCAGTCCACTTTTCGGGCTTTTCGGCAACCGCTTTGTCGGCGCTATTCGATACATTGTCGCTCATGGAGTCTCTCCTTCGTCTATCACGATGTTCGCCACATCGACGCGGAGTTCTAGCATTTACATGTGAGGTTTGAATGAGACTTATATGAAGTTACCATGAGATATTCTTGAATATTCCATGCGCTATGCTTGACGGGCGCTTGATGGTTCAATGGCGCCGCAACTCCAATAATTCCATGGACAAGACGCCATGGGCGGCGTTCATGAAATCGAAGGACAAGTTTCACAATTTTGAATTGGCGGCCCTTCTAAAATCAAAAGCCGCGCCAACAGCGCGATCACCCGGCGCGAGCGGCGCGAAAAACCCCGGTCGCGAGGGCCGAGGCTCCGGCTTGGCCGCATCAAGCGAGCGGCGTTCGATCGCACCTCCCCCTGCCCGATCAATATTTGCCGACGACCGGAGCCGGCGCGCCCCTCTTGCAAGCGCGCTTCCGACGCCCGATCTTATCGGATGAGCCAAATTCGGCCCTTGTGGAACAGCGCCCGTGACCTATCCCCTGCCCGTTCCGACGAATCGCATGAACAAAGCCGACAGCGCCGCGCTGGAGGCCGCCGTCGCCGCGTTGGAGAAAACCAGCTTCGCCAAGAAGCTCGCGCATCTCGCCGGCCGCCAGATCGGCTTCGCCGGTCGAGTCATGCCGGCGAAACTCCAGCAGGTCAGCGCGATCGCGGCGCGAAGGGCGCTGTTTGGCGCGATGAACGTCGCGCTCGCCAGTCTCAAGGGGAAGCCCGTCGCCGACACGCGGCTGCGCCACCGCCAGCTGGCGATGGTTTCGGGCGCGCTCGGCGGCGCGCTCGGCCTCGCCAGCCTGCCGGTCGAACTGCCGATTTCAACAACGATCATGCTGCGCGCCATCGCGGACATCGCCCGCGCGGAAGGGGAAGATCTTTCCGATCCGGCGGCGGCGATGGCCTGTCTCGAAGTGTTCGCGCTCGGCGGACATGGCGAGGACGAAAAAGTCATGGAGGGCGGCTATCTCGCGCTGCGCGGCCTGTTCGCCAAGTCGGTGTCCGACGCGGCGGCCTATGTCGCCCAAAGCGGCGTCGCCTCCGAGTCGGCGCCCGCGCTCGTCCGTTTGATCGGCATGATCTCGGGGCGTTTTGGCGTCGTCGTCTCGCAGAAGACGGCGGCGCAAGCCGCCCCCGTTATCGGCGCGATCAGCGGCGCCGTGATCAATCTCGCTTTCACCGAACACTTCCAAACTCTCGCGCGCGGACATTTCATCGTGCGGCGGCTGGAGCGGGAATATGGACCACATGAAGTGCGGGCCGAATACGCGCGCGTCGCCCGCGCGGCGGGCTATTGGCGGGAGGAAACCGCGGGAGCGGCTTGAGCCGCCCGCGCCGCCTCCAGCAAATTGCCGACCTGTTTGGTTTCGCCGATGTTGTGCTCGTTTTCCTCCAGCACCACGGCGTCGGCGTCCAACAAGCTTCGCGGCAATTCGGCGAGGTCGGCGGTAAGGCGGGCGCCATTGCCGATTTCGCCCGGCGCCGTGACAAAGCGCGCCAGGATGAAGCCGCCGCGATCGTCGCGCATGTAAAACCAATAGTCGATCGTCGGCGGACAGGGCGTTTGCGCCGAAACGACGATGAGTTCGCGCATGAAACTATCGCCCACCATCAAAATATGCGGCGTTCGCGGACATGCCCCGCCCTTCCCGCGACCCTCGACGATGGCGGTCGGATAATGATCCGCCGGCCAATAGAGGTTGAGCAGATCGAGCAGATCGCGGTCGGTTCCCTTGGCGAAATCGTCCTCGCGCCAGTCGAACTCGAAGCGCCCGACGGGCGAGCCGCCAGGGCTCGCCTCGAATGCGCGGGATATGTCGCGCAGGGTCAATGCGGCGCCAAGCAGATTCCAATGCGTCCCGCCGCGCGGAAAAAGATCGATTGCGTAGTTCATCCGCTCGGCGTCCATTAATCCCGCGCCGTCGACATAGGGCGCGCCTCGCTGCTCCAGCGCCGCGCGAAACGGAGCGAGCTTGTCTTGCGGCCCGCCCCGCGCCAGCGCCGGGCATGTCAGCCCGAGCGGCAGATATTGCGGGAGGTGCGCGGGTTTCGATGGCGAGATCAGATAGGCGAAGCCCTTGCCATGCGTCTTCGCGGCGGCGGCGATTTCCGTGATCGCGTCGGCCCAGCGGTCGAGACCCGCCGCGGCGGTCGACGCCCTGCCCCGAGAGCAAAATTCGTCGATATATTCCCAGCCGAACAACTGCCCGTTGCGCCCGATGGCGATGTTGGCCGCGCCGGAGACCCCGAAACAGCGAATACATGGTCTGGTTCTTCGCCCGCACGGAAATCGGAAACACCGGCGAGGCGCGTCCAAGGTTCATCGACACGGCCCGCTGCGTTTCGCCAGCAAGGAAGGCGCTCAACGTCCAAGGCGCGGGCTGGGGCGGCGTCACTCCGTTTAAGGGTTGGGAACTGCGGATGCGCAGCTTTGGCCAATCGCGCTCGACCGCGTAGTTCCAAAGATTGGCGAGAAACAAAAAGCCGATGAAGCCGGCGCAGGCGAAAATCGGCAGTCGCTCCAAGATGCGTCGGGTCATGGCTAGAACCTGAAATAGATGAAGGGCTTGAACGGATCGGCGAGCCCCTTCGCCAGCGCCGCGAGGAACAGCAGGGCGAGAAGCGTATTGGCGAGAAGCGCGTGACGGCGCGCCAAATCCATCCAGTTGAAGCCCTCGATCGATAGCACGCCGCGCTGCGCGACGACGACGCCGGCGCCGATAAGCGCGGCGAGCCAATAATAGGACGGAATCATCTGCGCCGCCAGGCGCCCGCGCGAAAGGCTGCGCCATCAAGCGCCAGCATGGCGCCCGCCTGATGCAGCGAAGCCGTCGAGCGAAAAATCGTCCATCCCACCATGACGATGAAGAAGGTCGCGACATTGGCCTCCCAAGGCCGCAGCCGCCCCAACACGCGGGCCAGAAACAGCCGGTCCAGCACCAAGAACAAACCGTTATAGGCGCCCCAGGCGATATAGTTCCAGGCCGCGCCATGCCATAGGCCCGAGGCGAGAAAGCACAGCCACAAATTAAAATGCGTGCGTAGCGCGCCCCGACGGTTTCCGCCCAGCGGAAAATAGAGATATTCGCGTATCCAGCTGGTGAGCGACATATGCCAGCGCCGCCAGAATTCGGTCATCGTGGTGGCGACATAGGGCTCGTCGAAATTCTCCAACAAGCGAAAACCGAATATCCGGGCGAGGCCAATCGCCATGTCCGAATAGCCGGAGAAGTCGAAGTAAATCTGAAATGTGAAGAAGATCACGCCGGCCCAGGCCTCGACAAACCCCAGTTCCGCCGGGTCGTGCGCGAAGACGAGATCGGCTCCGCCGGCCAGCGCGTCGGCGAGCAGCACCTTCTTGACGACCCCCAGCATGAAGCGGGAAAAGCCGAGGACGAAATCGTCGACATGGGCGGGCGGACAAGCCTCCATCTGGCCGGCGATGTCGTGATACTTGATGATCGGGCCGGCCAGGAGCTTTGGAAAGAAGAACACGTAAAGCGCGTAGAGCGAGACGCTCCGCGCCGGCGCCGTGACGCCGCGATGGACATCGACGAGATAGGTGATCTTTTCAAAAACAATAAAGGAGACGCCGATGGGCAGCGCGATCTTGGGAATGCTCAACGCCGCCGAGATCAAGCGCGCCGAGCAGAGCGTCGAAATTCACGGCGAGAAAGCCGGTGTATTTATAATAGACGAGGACGCCGATATTGGCGAAGACGCCGAGCTTCAGCCAGTTCGACCGCGCCCGCGTCCCCTCGCGAAGCGCGAAAATTCGCCGCGCGACGAAAAGATCGAGCGCGACCGAGGCGAAGACGACGAACACGAAGACCGGCTCGCTCCAAGCGTAAAAAACGATGCTGGCGAGCAGCAACACGAGCGCCCGCGACGCCCTCCGGGCGCCGACCGCGAGATATAAAAGGTAAACCGCCGGCGCGAACAGGAACAGAAACAGCGGTTCGTAAAAGAGCATCCCGATCCTTTGGGGAGAAGCGAAGGGCGCGCGGGTCATAGCAGAGCGGGCGCGGGAGCGGCAAGGGAGCGGCCAAGTTCGCGAGTCGCCCTGGCGATCGCGGCGACTTTGCTCCTATGTTTGCGTCAGTTGCACGATCCGCAGCCGCGCGGGCGCCTTTATAGACCTATCGTTCGTCACAAAAACAGCGCAGCCCGCCTCCAACGCGGTCGCGACATGAATTGCGCCGGGCGTCTTCAGGCCCATTTGCGCCCGATACAGGCTCGCGCGAACATATGTCTCCCGGCTTGTGGGGCGAAGCTCGAAAGCCCCGCTTTCCTCGATGAACCGGCGATAACCGGCTACGCGCGCGGAATTGTTCGAGCGAAACGGCGCGACAAGCGCTTCGCAAATGGTCAGTTCGCTCGTGACGATCTCCGCTTCTCCGTGAAGGATGCTATCGCGGATATCTAGAAGCGTGGCGCGCAGCTCCGCGAAGCCCTCGATCAGGTAAATGAACACATTCGTATCGAAATACACGCGCTTGCCGCGCATCAATTCCCTCAGTCCCATTGACCGCGCTCGGAACGGATAAACGCGTCAACATCTTCGGGCGTTTTGAACAGGCCTTTCCCCGAACCAATCCACCCGGCGATATCCACACCCTTTTGCTCCGGCTTCGAGCGGGCGATCACCTCTTGTGGAGTCAAGACAATGGCGCCGTCCACGACCGTCACCTCGAACATATCGCCTTTATTGGCGGCGATCGCCTCGCGCACCGCGGCCGGTATGGTGACCTGCCCCTTTTCCTTCATTCTGACGAGCGGCATGAGCTTTCTTATTTTCTAACTGTTGGAAAGTCGTAATATTCATATTAGGATCGCGAATCTTAATGTCAAATCCGCTTCAAAACTCGCCCTTGCGCGCTCCAGTCCTTCCCTTTAACACCCATCCATGTCCGACGATTTCGCCCCCAAATCCGAATTTCTCGCCACGCTGATCGCGCGCGGATTCGTGCATCAGTGCACCGATTTTGGCGGGCTAGACGCCGAGGCGCGCAAGGGCGGGCTTTCGGCCTATATCGGCTTCGATTGCACCGCGCCGTCGCTGCATATCGGCTCGCTGTTGCCGATCATGCTGCTCGCCTGGCTGCAACGCACCGGCGGCAAGCCCCTGCCGCTCGTCGGCGGCGGCACGACGCGGGTCGGCGACCCTTCCGGCAAGGACGAGAGCCGCAAGCTGTTGACGATCGAGCAGATCGACTCCAACAAGGCCTCGATCAAGACCGTTTTCGAGAAGTTTCTGCGTTTTGGCGACGCCGCCGGAGACGCGGCTCTGCTCGACAACGCCGACTGGCTGGCGGAGCTAAACTACATCGAGTTTCTGCGCGACGTGGGCCGGCATTTTTCGGTCAACCGCATGCTGACAATGGACAGCGTAAAGCTGCGCCTCGAGCGCGAGCACGAGCTGTCCTTCATCGAATTCAACTATATGTGTCTACAAGCCTATGATTTCGCGCAGATAAACAAGCGCCATGGGACATTGCTGCAAATGGGCGGCTCCGACCAGTGGGGCAATATCGTCATGGGCGTCGATCTCGGCCGGCGCATGGGCTGCCCACAGCTCTATGGCCTGACCTCCCCGCTGCTGACCACTTCTTCCGGCGCGAAAATGGGCAAAACGGCGGCGGGCGCGGTCTGGCTCAACGCCGACCTGCTGTCGCCATACGATTACTGGCAATATTGGCGCAACAGCGAGGACGCGGACGTGGAGCGCTTCCTGAAGCTCTTCACCTTCCTGCCGCTGGACGAGATCGCGAAGCTCGCGGCGCTGCGGGGCGCCGAGATCAACGAGGCCAAGAAGACGCTGGCGACCGAAGCGACCGCGCTGGTGCATGGGCGCGAGGCGGCCGAGCAAGCCGCCGCCACCGCCAAGACCACCTTCGAGGAAGGCGCGCTGGCGCTGTCCCTGCCGAAGGTCAAGGTCGACGCCGCGGAAGTCGCGGCGGGACTCGGCGTGCTGACGGCCTTCGTCAAGGCGGGCCTCGTCGCCTCGACCGGCGAAGCGCGGCGGCAGGTGAAGGGCGGCGGACTGCGCGTGAATGACACGGCGGTCACGGACGAGCGCGCGACGCTCGGAGACAAGGATTTCGAGAAGGACGGCGTGGCGAAACTTTCGCTTGGCAAGAAGAAGCATGTGTTGTTGGAGCGGGCGTAGATTTACCGCCCCTGCCCTTCCGGGCGCGCGGTGCCGTCCATCACGCCCATGACCTTGCGGAACAGCCCGGGCGTCAGCAGCGAAGCCGGCGAAACGCTGACAATCGGCGCGCTGACCTTGCCTGTGACCCGATAATTGAGCGCGATCACCCCTTCGTGAGCGCCGCCGGCGATCAGCGGGCCCACCAGAGGGATATTCGTCACGAGATTGTTGAGGCCATAGAGCGGCGCGTAGGAGCCGCCAATATCCAGAGTGTCGCGCGTGATATCCGCTTCGCCCTCGAACAGCAGGCCCATCTCCGGCCCCGACATTATGCCGTCGCTGAGCGCCAGTCTGCCGCCGGCCCAGGCGAAATTCATTTGGAGCCGGGCGACGCGCACGGATTCGGGATCGAAGCTCAGGACGCCCTTATCGTCGGCGCGATGGGCGCCCTGCGACATCAGTTGGCGCATCGCCGGCTCGTTCTTGAGGTAAAAGTCCCGCACATGCAGCACGCCATCGGCGCGCCCCTGCGCGCCCAGCTGCACGCGGGCGTTGAGCACGCCGGAGTCCATCCGGTCGTAGAGGGCGAGGAAGGACATCAGCGACCCGCCGTCCGAGGTGGAAATTTCAAGTTGCGGCGGGCCGTTCTGATTGCGCATCAGCGCGACGGCGAGCGGCTCGCGGCCAAAACTGCCGGTGAGCGAAAACACGCGCGGTTTATTGCCCCGGCGCTCCCATTTGAAATCGACATTGGAGAGGATTTGCTTGCCGTAGCCGGTCACCAGCGCGGATTTCAGATCGAGATCAATGTCGTCGAAGGATACCGGACCCTTGCCCGCGCCCGGCGCCTGCCGTTCGCCATTGCTCCCCGCGAGGCCGTGAAGGAATGGCCGCGCGTCGACATTGTTCCCGCGCACCGTGAGCTTCAGAACATCGCCGCTCCGCTGCGCCTCGAACTTCGCGTCGTCTCCGGGCGAAAGCCGGAACTGCGAAAATTTCGCGGAGCGGAAGGCTCCGTCGCGCGCCAGTTCGACCACGCCCGAAAGCTGCATCGCGCCCGCGTCGAGCGCGAAATGATCGAGCGTCATTCCATCCGCTCGCTTGACCAGGGTGAATTGGGCTTTCGCGGCCTTTCCCGACGGCTTGGCGACGCCGGGCGCCAGATTGTCGAGCGAAGCGCGGGTCAGGTCGAGTTCGACCGGCGTGTCGGTCTCGGACAATGGCAGCTGTGTCTTCACCGAAGCGGTTATGGGGCCCACTACGCCCGGAAGGGCATAGCCGGCCTTGGCGCGCGCCGCCTCATCCAGCACGACGGAGAACTGCGCCTGCGTCACGGCTTTTTCCTCGCCGGCGCGGCGAATATCGAGCGTTGTCGGCCCGCCGAACAGCCGCCCTGTTCCGCTGACGCGCAGCCCCGCGTGGTCGTGAACGATGTTGAGCGCGCCATTGTCGAGTTGCTCGGATCCCAGAAAGCGATCGACCGAGAGATTGGTCGTATTCGCTTCGATCGATACGACCGTATGATCGCCGCGCGCTTCGTCGCCTATCTCGATATTGGCCCGCAAGCGGCCGTCGATCTGCCCCTTCAACTGCGCGGGATCGAGCGGCAAGTTCGCATAGGGCGCGAGGCTCGGAATGGTGAGAATCTCGGCGACGCCTTCGACATTTCCGGCAAAGCGCAAATCGAGCGTAGCCGGCGCCGGCTTCAACATGTTGTCGTCGATGACGAAACTGCCCTCGGAGAGCGCAAGGCGGCGTTCGCGCGGCGTATCCAGCATGGCGCTGGCGCCCTCGAGCGTCAGCGTGCGGCCGGTCTGCGCAAATGCATCGACAGATCGCGCAGAGGCGGCAGGCCGGGGAGCAAATCCGACAAAACCACATTGACCAGTTCGGCCTCGGCGTGGATCGCCGCGTCGGGCGGCGGCTGCTCGTAGCGCATGGCGATCATGTTCGCCTGCGTGAAATCGGCTTTGAATTCGCCGTGTCGAATGGCGCCCAGCGGCACGTGTTCGATGAGCCAATTGCGGACGGGCGCCGCCACATGCGTGGAGACGAGGCGCACGAGCGCCTGTATCTGGGTGTTGTCCGACGTCAGTCCGAAGGCGACATGGGGGCCATTCACCCAGTCGACGGCCGCGGACCCCGTCAAATTCACCTCGGGCCCGACAAGTTCGAATTGTTCGATCGCCAATTTTTTCTGGATGGGCGAGAGATGCAGCTTGAGCGAGGAGCGTTCGAGCGTCAGCGGCGATTGTCCGGCCCGCTCGGGCCCGACGCTGCCCGGTTTCGCGAGGCGCAAGGAGCCAATCCAATTGTCTCCATCGGCGGGCGCCGCGTCTGGCGGGAGCGAGACGCTCGTCGCCGGCGGCGCCAAAGCGCCTTCGATGGTCAAATCCAGCGCGCCCGTCCTGATCTTTATCGGCGAGATCATGAATTGCCGATTTTTCCGGTCCCAATGCGCCGCGCCGGAAATGGACTGGATCATGACGGGCTCGAAATCGGGCTCGTCCAGGCGAAAATAGCCCGCGCCGACCGTGATCCCACCGCTCGCCTCGGCGACGAGGTCGTTCTCGCCCAGCGCGAAGCGCAGTTGCGCCGATAGCGGCGCGTCGCTGTCGAACGGCAGGTTCCGCAGCCCGCCGAACAGCGCGATCTCGTCGAGCGAAAAATCTTGCGCCTTCGCCTCGAACACCCGCCGCCCGCCCGGCAGGCCCTGAGCGGTCGCGACCACGGCCCAGCGGCGGGCCGCGCCGGTCGCGGCGAGATTGAATTTCATCCCGCCAGCGCCCTTTTCCAGACTTAGCGTGAGATCGTCGTAGCGGATCACCCGGTCTAGCGTGCGATCGTCGATGACCAGTCGGCCATGCAGGACGCCCACCCGGTCGATGGCGCCGATCGCGCTGTCCGGACTGGTCACGAGATCGGTCAGCACGCGCAGCGCCGCCCCACCCCGCGCGAGCAACTTCGCGCTGTCGGCCGCGTCGCCTGGTCGGCCGGGCGCTCGGCGTCAAGGGCGTCGGAGCCCGCGGATCGAGCGAAAGGGCGTCCTGCGGGGCCGTCCCCGCCGAGATGGTGACCTGGCCATCGGGCATCACCGCGAGGCGCAGCTCCAGATCCAGCATTTCCAGTCGGCGCAGCTTGACCCGGCCAAGCAGCAAGGAAGACAAATCCACGGAAAGTTCGGCTCGCGGCGCCGCGATGATCGTCCGGCCGTCGGATTTCACCGTCAATCCCGCGGCGGTGAGTGTCGGCCCGTGGTCCGTGCTCGCGAGCGCGACGCCTCCCAGCCCAAAATCGTACCGATGGGCGTAAAGCTCGTCCAACGACTTGACGATGACAGGCGTGAGCCAATCGAAGCCGATGGGGCCGCGCGCCAGCACCAGAAGAAAACCGCCGATCGACACGCTCAAAATCGCGAGAACGCCGAGCCCGAGATAGATGCAAGCGCGCGTAACCCGCCGCGCGGCGCAGACGAACCTCGGCGCTTGCAGCCGGACACCCGTCAAAACGACGTCGTTCGATAGGATCTCCGCGTCGCCGCGTCGTCCGTCCGTCAATCGCCCTCGCATTTGTCTTGAGCCATTCGTCCCTCGCAAATCGCGCCGATGCGCGCCGGCCGTTCCCGGCGCCGCTCCGCGACGCCCCGCGGCGGCGACGAAGCTCCTATAATTGCCCGCGCATGAGCCGAAACAATGGCGCCGACCGATTTATCGCTCTCGCCAGCGCTCCGCCCCCGCTGATACGCCCGGACCTCTCCAGCTTGTATTATCGACTATCGGCGCGACTTGTCGCCTCCAATTGACTTTTCGCGTCACGCGCGGGACGCCGCCTTTTCGGAACGGCGCTTGCATTGCTCGCGCGGCCTTTGCAAAACGATAACGAACATAATTTCTCGCGACACGAAAGGAAAGCCCGATGACGGCCGCGACCAGCCAACCGCAAGAAGGCGACGCAGCGCCAGATTTTCATTTGCCCGGCGCGGGCGGAGAGACGCTCTCGCTCGCCGGGCTGAAGGGCCGGAATTTGGTTCTCTATTTTTACCCAAAGGACGACACGTCGGGTTGCACCAAGGAGGCGATGGAGTTCAACGCGCTACGCGACAAATTCGACAAGGCCGGAACGACGATTATTGGTCTGTCGCCGGATTCCGTCAAAAGCCACGACAAGTTTCGAGTCAAATACGAACTGGCGTTTCCGCTGGCCTCGGACGAGACAAAGGCGACCCTCGAGCGCCTATGGCGTATGGGTCGAAAAAAGCATGTATGGCCGGAAATACATGGGCGTCGAGCGCTCGACCTTTCTCGTCGGGGCCGATGGCCGCATCGCGAAAATCTGGCGGAAGGTCAAGGTTCCCGGCCATGCCGAGGCCGTGCTCGCCGCGGCGCAAGCCTTGTGAGCCCCGGCTGGAGCCCGCCGCCGTTGAGGCTTGACTCTGCCCCCTCCCCGCGCGACCGAGCATCTGGGGAGGGGGCGTTTCGCATTTCTGTTTCGCGCCGGCGACGCCGAGCGCCCGGTTAATGGCTTGCGGCCGGCGCGCGCGCCGCGCCGGGCGCGGTCGGCGCCGGAGCGGCCGTCGCCGCCTTTTTGGCGATCAATTTCTCCACTTCGTCGAGGCCCTTCTTGGCCGAGGCCAAATCCGGCTTCAGCTTGAGCGCCGCCTCGTAATCCTGCTTCGCGCGATCGAGGTCTTTTTTGGCGCGCCAGGCGTTGGCGCGATTAAGATAGGCGGCAGCGTAGTTTGGATCGCGTTTGATCGCCTCGTCGAAATCGGCGATGGCGTGATCCAGATCCCCCTTGGCGTGATAGGCGAGCCCGCGATTGCTGTAGGATTGCGGCGCCTTGGGGTCGCGCTTGATCGCGTCGCCGAAATCCGCGAGGGCGTGCTCAAAATCGGCCTTCGATTGATAGAAGGCGCCGCGGGCGTTCAGAGCCGCCGCCGTCTTCTTGTCGAGCTTGACCGCCTCGCTCAGATCCGCCAACGCCTTTTCGCCGTCGCCCTTCAAGCGCCATGCGATGGCGCGCGCGCTGAAGGCCGCGGCGTTTTTGGAGTCCAGCTTGATCGCCTCGTCATAATCGGCGATGGCGTGATCGTAATCAGCCTTTAAATGATAAATTTCGCCACGACCAAGATGGGCGGCGGCGTCCCTTGGGCTCCCGCTCAAGACGGCGCTATATTCGGCGAGCGCGCGATCGAGATCGCCCTTGCCCCGATAAGCGACGGCGCGGGCGCTGAGTATCGTCGCGGATTTGGGGTCGAATTCGAGCGCCTTGGTGTAATCCTCGATCGCCCGATCCCAATCCGCCTTGGCTGCGTAGGCGCCGGCGCGGTTGAAATAGGCCGCGATCTTATTGTGGCGCGATTCCTTTGCGATGTGATCGATCACGCTGGTGCAGCCGGCGATGCGCGTCGTCGGCATTCGCGCTACGGCATCCCGCCCAGCCGTCCTTCGGGGCGGCGCTGGCGTTCGAGATCGAGAAAATCGCCGCGAAAGCGACCAGCGCGCTGGAATAAACGAATGACCGAGCCATCTGCCTTGGTTCCCTATGGCGACCGCCGCCGTTAAAACTTGACCATTTTAGTATAATATTCATCGTCGTTTCCTCCCGCAACAGGAATCGCCGTGGCCTTTTATTTGAGGGTTCGCCGATCGCCGGACGGCCCCGCGAGGACAATATAGAGACGGCGAGGTTAGAAAAGCGGGTTTTTCGTCGGCCTACGGCGATCGAGGGGCTGGCGCCGCGCTGGACGATCGAGGAGCGCCAGTAAATCGCGGCGCGCTCGTCGGCCGGCCAACCGACCGGCGGCGTGGCCAATATGTCGAAATTGCTTGCATTCGCGACCTCGCCACATGCTAGAAAGCTGCAATGCGGGGCAGTCGCGCGGGCGCGACGCGCTCTCTCGGATACCGGCAAAGCCGAACGTCCATGCGAAGCATCGGCGCATTCACCGATATTTAACTTAAAGCTACTGGGGAGGCAAATGCCCGAAGTCATCTTCACTGGCCCGGCCGGCAGGCTGGAAGGCCGCTTTCATCAATCCGCGACGCGCGGCGCGCCCATAGCCATCGTGCTGCATCCGCACCCGCAATTCGGCGGGACGATGAACAATCAGATCGTCTACCATCTCTATTACGCTTTCGCGGAGCGAGGGTTCTCGGTGTTGCGCTTCAACTTTAGAGGCGTCGGCCGCAGCCAGGGCGCGTTCGATCACGGCGCCGGCGAGCTTTCGGACGCGGCGGCCGCGCTCGACTGGGCCCAGGCCGTCAATCCCGAGGCGCGCGCCTGCTGGATCGCCGGCGTCTCGTTCGGCTCCTGGATCGGGATGCAGCTTCTGATGCGGCGTCCCGAGATCGAAGGCTTCGTTTCGGTCGCGCCGCCGGCCAACCGTTTCGACTACTCGTTCTTGGCCCCCTGCCCGTCCTCCGGCTTGTTTATCCACGGCGATCTCGACCGCGTGGCTCCTCTGAAGGAGGTCACCGGCCTGATCGAAAAACTAAAAACGCAGAAGGGCATCATGATCGAGCATGCCGTGGTGAAGGGCGCCAATCACTTTTTCGAGAATAAGATCGACCCGCTCATCGCCGAAGTCGACGCCTATCTCGACAAACGCTTGGGCAATCCGCCGCGCATCGCCATCCCGGCGCGCGGGGACTAGCGTCGAGAACCGGTTTGCGACGCTTTTCAAAAACGTCGAAGGTTCGAACTTTTTTGGCGGCGGGCGTTTTCCAAACGCCTTTCCAGCACCACTTAATTGGCGGCCGCGACGCCGGAACGGCGCGCGAGCATGGTGTTGAGCCGAGGAACGAACATGACGGAGCAAACCATCCCAGAAGCCAAAGGGGCGTCAAGAACTTTATCGGCAAAGTTAAGAAGGGCGCTTGCGGGTCACTCCAGGCGTATTAGGCAACATTCTTATAGTGCTAATTATGTATTTGATTACCATCAGCTTAATTACTGACACGCCTATATTAAGAGTTATTAAGGATTATTATAACTTGCTGAAATGAATTTCATGTTTCCATGATTGTCGCCGGCGGGGAACGGACCTGTTGCGCGCGGGGGGCGGACGCGGGCCTGTTTGTTGCGCCCGCATTTACTGGGCGAGCGTTCTGTCTCTTTCCAATCTTGAAAGCCGTTTCAGCCTGTTTGGGTAAGCGCGGGAAGAATCTTGTCCTCGATCGCGGCGCGGTCGAGTTCGCCGAAAATCGCGACCTCGATCCTTGGTCCCGGCGCGATGACGAACGTCGCGGGAACGCCGCGCGCGCCGAGCGCGTGTTGCAGAAACCCCCGGTCGTCGGCGCCCACCGCCCGGTAGGGATTTCCACGCCGGGTGAGAAAGTCTCGCGCGTGCTTGGCCTCGTCCTTCACATCGGCGCCGAAGATTGGCGCGAGGTCGCGCGCCGCGAGATCGACGAGCAGCGCGTGTTCCTCGACGCAACTCGGACACCAGCTCGCCCAGAAATTCAGGATCGACCGACGCCCCGCGAGGTCGGCGGCGGAAAATCCCGTTACTGGCTCGCCATCCGGCCGAACAAGGCCCGGCACGGCGGCGAGCTCGAATTGAGCGAGCGTGAAAGGATTGAAAAGACGCGCGCCAATGTCCTTTCGGGTCCAAAGAAATTCCGCGAGACCCGCGCCGCCCCCAAGACAAGCGACGCCGATAGCCGCCCGCAAAACACCGCGCCGCGTCGCGCGGCCATGATGTTGCGATGCAATATTTTCGGCGTCGTTCACCATTGCGCAGTCCTCTTTCCCGTGATCCGCGAGGGGCCGGAAGTCTTAATAACCATTTAATCGTCCATCGGCCTCGCCCGCGCGAGCACTCCACCTGTCGTCGGTCGCGGGACGCCCGTCGTGGTCGGAAAGGTCAGCGGAAGCCCTTCCAACACACGCGCCGCGAGAAACCCGAACGCCTGGGCTTCCAAATAGTCCGAAGACCAACCCACCACCTCGGCGGTCGTCACCTTGCACGGAAGGCGCAACGCCAGCTCCCGCACCAGGATCGGATTACGCGCCCCGCCGCCGCAGACGATCAGCAATTGCGGCTCCTTCGGCAGATGGGGAAACAGCCGCAGCACCGAGGCGGCGGTGAAAGCGGTCAGCGTCGCGGCGGCGTCCTCAGTTGAGAGATTACTTATTATGTTAGGTGAAAAAGTGTTTCTGTCTAAAGACTTTGGCGGCAAAACCTCAAAAAATGGATGAGATAGCAAACGCAACAACGCGGCTTCGTTCACGCGCCCTCTCGCGGCGGTATGACCATGGCGGTCGATCGGCGCGCCAGTGCGCTGGAGCATCAGATCGTCGATCAGCGCATTGCCGGGACCGGTGTCGCAGGCGATCGGTTCGTCGCCATCCGCGATATATGTGACATTGGCCACGCCGCCGATATTGAGCAAGGCGACCTCGCCGCGCAGTCCGCCGGCCACAACCAGGGCGCGATGAAAGACCGGCACGATCGGCGCGCCCTCGCCGCCGGCGACGATATCCGCGGCGCGAAAATCATAGGCGACGTCGACGCCGAGCCGAGCCGCCAAGGCCGGCCCATCGCCGATCTGGATGGTCAGGCGCTGCTTTGGGCGGTGCAGCACGGTTTGGCCGTGAAACCCGATTATCGAGATGCTTGCGGGGTCGATCGCATTGTCGCGCAGGAAGTTTTCGACGGCTTCGGCGTGCCGATCCGTGACCATGCGCTCGGCGAAAGCGAGCACGCCAGGACGCGCCGAACGATCCTCCAGCGTCGCCCCCTCCGCCAAGGCGCCGCGCAGCAAGGCGCGATCGGCGTCGGAATAGGGATAGGAGCCCGCCGGACCAAACGTCAGGCTGGACTCACCGTCGGTTTCGACTAGGGCTACGTCGACCCCATCCATGGAAGTGCCGGACATTAGTCCG
Organism: uncultured Alphaproteobacteria bacterium; assembly: GCA_963775775.1. Taxonomy (GTDB): domain Bacteria; phylum Pseudomonadota; class Alphaproteobacteria; order Rhizobiales; family Beijerinckiaceae; genus Methylocystis. The sequence continues at coordinate 87,710 of CAVZKF010000009.1, read as the reverse complement.
ATGGCGCGATATAAGGGCAACGCGGTACTCCTACGCAACAACAGGCTGGCAGAATAATGCGAAGGAGCAAAGAAACAATTTCGCCAATGGCCCGATGCCCACCAAAAGACACTCTCATCCCTCGACGTTTCGGGGCTTTCTTCGAAGCGAGGCGGCCGGCGGCCTCGCGCTGATGTTTAGCGCCGCCTTGGCGCTTTTCGTCGCCAACTCCCCCTTGAACTCGGTTTACGAAGCCGTCTTGGCGGCGCGGATCGGCCCCTTATCGGCGCTCCGTTGGATAAACGACGGACTAATGGCGCTGTTTTTCCTGCTGGTCGGGCTGGAGATCAAGCGCGAGCTGCTCGACGGCCATTTGCGCCACTGGTCCGCGCGAATCCTGCCGGGGCTGGGGGCGCTCGGGGGCATGATCCTGCCCGCGGTCATCTACGTGGCGTTCAATTTCGATTCGTCTTCCAGGCTGCATGGCTGGGCCATCCCCGCCGCGACGGACATAGCCTTCGCGCTGGGGGTTCTGGCTCTATTGGGCTCGCGCGCGCCGGCTTCGCTAAAGGTGTTCCTGACGGCCCTGGCCATTTTGGACGATCTCGGGGCGATCGCCATAATCGGCGTCGCCTATACCGACGAGATTTCGACACCTTGGCTGCTGGCGGCGGGAGCCACGCTGCTTTGCCTGCTCTCGCTCAATCAATTTGGCGTAAGGCGGCTGCTTCCGTATCTGGCCTTGGGCGCCGCGCTTTGGCTGTTCGTTCTAATTTCGGGGGTTCACGCGACGCTCGCCGGTGTGTTGCTGGCGGCCGCGACGCCGCTCCGCTCGAACGGTCCCGACGAGGGAGAGCGCAGCCCGCTCCATCGACTCGAGAACGCCCTTCAACCCTATGTCGCCTTTTTGATCCTGCCTCTGTTTGGCTTCGCCAACGCCGGACTGAACTTTTGCGGCGGATTTTCGGCGGACGCGGCGCCTGTCGCGATCGGCGTGGCGGTCGGGCTGTTCGTGGGCAAGCAGCTCGGCGTATTCGGCGCGGTGGCGCTGGCGATCCGGACGGGATTGGCGGCGAAGCCGCGCGGCGCGAGCTGGTCGCAAATCCATGGCGTCGCGCTGCTATGCGGCGTGGGTTTCACGATGAGCCTGTTCATCGGTGAAATCGCCTTCGGTGGCGACCAGCTGCTTTTGGCGCAAGTGAAGCTCGGAGTGCTGACGGGCTCCCTTGCTTCGATCATCGCGGGCGTCCTTCTGCTGCGCCTTGGCGGCGACAGACAGCCCTAGCTCACTTCGCCATGCAATCCTTGATTTCGCTCTCTTTTTTCATGCGCTCGAAGGTGTCCACGCAATAGCGCTCGAGATCGGGCCGAAATTTCGGGTCGGCGGCGTTGGCGCGAATGCTGACGGCGCCTTCCAACAGTTCCTTTTGGGCGGCGTGAACGCGATCCTTGGACAATAGCGACGAGCATTCCTCGTAGCGCTTCAACAGCGCGTCGCATTGAGGAACGCCCGTGGGATCCACGGCGAAAGCGGGAGAAGCGGCAAAAAGCGCGAAACCAAAGGCGACGACGATTTTCACGGCAGCGAGATCCTCTTATGGCCGAGTTGAGCTGGCGCGGACCATAATGAAAAGACGCTCAAAATAAAATGGGCGGCGGGCCTTTCCTTGGACCCGCCGCCCCATTCTCCGGCGCTGGTTGTCTCGCGAACGCCGGAGCATGGCCCTTGCGTGGACGCTGTTACAGCCCCGCGAGATAATTGGTCGGATCGACCGGCGTCGACCCCTTGCGCAACTCGAAGTGCAACTGCGGCGAGGAAACATTGCCGCTCTGGCCGGATTTGGCGATGGTCTGACCCCGCGTCACCTGATCGCCGCGCTTGACGGTAATGTCGCCATTATGCGCGTAGGCGGTCACGAAGCCATTGGGATGACGGATGAGCACCAGATTGCCATATCCCTTGAGCTCGCTGCCGGCATAAGCCACCACTCCGGACTCCGCCGCCTTGACCTGAGTTCCCTCCGGCACGGAAATATTGATCCCGTCGTTGCCGCCATTGGCGAAGCCCTGAATGATGCGCCCCCTCGCCGGCCAACGGAATTCGGGATGCGCGGCGTCTGACGGCTTCTCCTCCGCGGCCGGCGCGATCGCCGCCGTCGTGGTGGTTTTGTCGACCTTCCGCTCGGGGGCCGGCGCGCGCTCGGCCGGCGGCGTCGTTGACCGCGACCTTAGCCTGCTCGCGTTTTTCGGCCTTGGCGACGCTCTTCACAGGCGCGGCGGCTTCCACCGGCTCCGTCACCGGTCCCGTCTTGGCGATTTTAGCTTGCGCCTTGAGCTTGGGCGCGGGCTTTTGCTCCGCGTCGTCATCGGCCTTGGCCGCCGTCTTGGCTGGTTTGGTCTTGGCTGTTGCGCTTTGGCTGGTTGGGCCTTGGCCTTGGCGGCCGGCTTTTCGTCCTCTTCGTCGTCGGACTTGGCGGCGACCTTGGCCTTTTTGTCCGGGTCTTGGCCTTCTTTTCAGCAGACTTGCTCGGCGCGGCCTTTTCCTGGTCCTTTTCGTCGGACTTGGCGAGCTTCGCGGGCTTTGCCGCGAGCGACCGCGCGCCCTTTTGGCTTGCCTTCGGCGCGCGAGCGTCGTCTTCCTCGGCGTCGGCCTTCGCGGCGACATGCCTTGGAGCCGGTTTGGCCTCCGCGCGCGCCTCCTTCGCGGGATGCGCCTCGGGCTCCGGCCGCGCCTTGGCGGCGGTCGCGCGATAGACCGGAATGACCAGACGCGATCCCGGCTGCACTTGCGAAGAGCTCGAGAACCCGTTGACCTTCAAGAGAACGTCGGGCGGCACGCCATAGCGGTTCGCGAGAATCGCGGCGGTTTCGCCTGCCCCGACCGTGACGGGCGTGCCCCCTTCGGCGCTCCAATGATTGTAGCTGCCAGGCGACGCGGCCGCGACGGCCGGCGTCATCGCGGGCCAGACCGGCGCTCGCGACAGGCGCGGCGCGCCGGCGCGTTCTTGGGCGGCGGCGCGAGCGGCCGCGACTGAACGGGAGAGTAGTTCGGCGAGCCGGAGATCGAACCCGTGCTTGAACGGTCGACATCCCGCGCCGAGCGGCTCGTCGCGGCCGGCGGATTCCCGAATGGATCGGAGAATGGATCGGACGAGAAGCGACTCGCGTCCGAACAACCGGCGAGCAGAGCGGCGGCCCCGGCCGCCAACATGAGCCGCAACGCGACTCGCGAAAAACCAACCTGACGCTCTGTTGCCATGACTCAACCCACTGGAACGCTACATCAACGCCTTGATGTAGCCAGGACGGGTTAAGGGAGCGTTTAAGATGAATCGAAGGCTTCGGCGAAAGATAAAAAAAGCGCGTTGTCTTCGATATTAACCAGTCGCGGACCAAGATTTTTAATTATTCATAAAGAAAGCGCCCGCCCGGCGATGGCGCCGCTCAAGCGGCAAGGGCCCTTGTCCGTCTCGCTGAACATCTCGCCATTCGCGGAGCGCTCTAGCCGGATCAGGCGAGACCGCCGGCGCTGGCCGGGCGCGCTCGCGAGAAAGCGCCCGAACACCATGACGCCGCCGGGCGCGAGCAGGTCCAGAACCGCCATCGGCGGGTCTTCCACCGACAGATGCATGATGATGCGGTCGAAAAGGCCCATCGATCGCGCCGGCGCGAGCCCATCCTCGCAAAGCACCCGCGCATTGTGGATGGCGAGCGCGGACAGCCGACCAGACGCCTCGATCGCCAGCGTCTCGAAACGCTCCATCGACACGACCTCCTTGGCCAGCCGCGACAGAACCGCCGCCCCGTAACCGGAGCCAGCGCCAATCTCCAGCACGCGGTGCTCCGGTCCCGCGCCCAGCGCCTCGATCCGGCGGGCGAGATCGGCGGACGCGGGCATGGTTTGACCGCAGGCTATCGGCAGGGCCATGTCGCGATTGGCGAGATCGCGAAAACGATGCGGCGCGAAAAGTTCGCGCGGGACGCGCTCGAAGGCTCCCATGACGGCCACGTCGCGCACGGAGGCGGCGCGCAACCGCAGCGCGAGGGCGGCGCGCTGTTCGACCGGGAGCGGCTCCGTTCCAAAGGATTCGCTCATGACGCGGCCTCGAACGCCGCCGCGAGCGAGGTGACGGTCGGATGGTCGGTGAAATCGAGTTTTATCGGCGTGATCGAGATTTTGTTTTGCTCCAGCGCCTCGAGGTCGGTGCCGGCGCCGGGCGTAAAATTCCCGCGCTGGAAGGAAATCCAATGATAGGGATTGCCGCGGCCGTCCTTTCGGTCTTCGATGCGCATCAAATCCGTGCTGCGTCGCCCCTGCATCGTGATCGCGACGCCGCGCGCGTCCCGCGCCGGACAGGGCGGAAAATTGACGTTCATCAGCACATTGGCGGGAACGCCAACCGCGATCAGCTTGCGCAATATGCAGGCGGCGTGACCTTCGGCGCAACTCCAGTCAATCGTCTGGCGCCCCGAGAAAAAATCATAGACCTGGGACATGGCGATCGAGGGAATGCCGAGAATTGTCCCCTCCATCGCGGCGGCGATGGTGCCGGAATAGGTCACGTCCTCGGCGACGTTCTGGCCGCAGTTGACGCCCGACAGCACAAGGTCCGGCAGGCGATCGAGAATCTTATGCACGCCCATGATGACGCAATCGGTCGGCGTGCCCTTGATCGCGAAGCGGCGCGGTGAAATTTCCCGCATGCGCAGCGGATCGCTCAGCGACAGCGAATGCGCGACGCCGGATTGGTCGCTTTCTGGCGCGACGACGAAAACGTCGCTCGAAATCTCGCGCGCTATTTTTTCGGCGAGGGCGAGGCCGGGCGCGTGAATGCCGTCGTCATTGGTGACGAGAATGCGCATGGGTTTCCTTCACTGTCGGTCGCCGTCCGTGGTCCCTCTGTTCGCTGGGGGGAAAGGATCTATCCGGCCCGCTCGATCCTATCCGCGCCGCGCATATAGGGCCGCAGCGCCTTGGGAATCGTGATCGAGCCGTCCTCCTCCTGATAATTCTCCATCACGGCGACCAGCGCGCGGCCCACCGCGACGCCGGAGCCATTGAGCGTATGCACGAAGCTCGGCGCCTTGGCGTCCTTGGCGCGATAACGCGCGTTCATGCGCCGGGCCTGAAAATCGCCGCACACCGAACAGGAGGAAATCTCGCGGTATTTTTGCTGCCCCGGCAGCCATACTTCGAGATCGTAGGTTTTTTGCGACGCAAAGCCCATGTCGCCCGCGCAGAGCGTCACCTTACGGTAGGGAAGCTCCAGAAGTCGCAAGACTTTCTCGGCGCATTGGGTCATGCGCTCATGCTCTTCGAGCGATTGCTCCGGCGTCGTGATCGACACCATTTCGACCTTGAAAAACTGATGCTGGCGAATCATCCCGCGCGTGTCGCGCCCGGCGGCCCCGGCCTCGGCGCGGAAGCAGTAAGTGCCGGCGGTGAAGCGGAGCGGGAGTTGCGATTCGTCGAGAATTTGTTCGCGCACGAGGTTTGTCAGGGGGACTTCGGCGGTGGGGATGAGCCAGAATCGCCCGCGTTTTCGAGTCGCTCCACGCGACTTCAAATACGACCATTCGCAAATCGACCTCGGCTTCACGAATCGATTGCCGAGCGCTGCCGCATTACTCGTCGAGCCGAAAACTGATCCTCCCGAAACTTCGGCAATTGCGCGGTGCCGAACATCGCCTCGTCGCGCACCAGCAGCGGCGGATTAACCTCCTGGTAACCATGCTCATCGGTGTGCAGATCGAGCATGAATTGCGCCAACGCGCGCTCCAGCCGCGCGATCTGGCCCTTGTTCACGACGAAACGCGCGCCCGAAAGCTTCGTCGCGGTCTCGAAGTCCATCAGGCCGAGACCTTCGCCGAGATCAAAATGCTCTTTCGGCTCGAACTCGAACCTGCGCGGCTCGCCCCAGCGCAAGACCTCGACATTATCGTGCTCGTCCTTGCCGTCGGGAACGCTGTCCAGCGGCGCATTGGGGATTTCCGCCAGCGCCTTGTCGAGCGCGGCGATCGCCTCCCGCTCGGCGGCCTCCATCGCCGGCCAGTCTTCCTTGATCTTCGCGACCTCGGCCTTCAGGGCGTCGGCGCGGCCAGCGTCCTTCTCCTTCATCGCGACGCCGATTTCCTTCGAGGCGGCGTTGCGGCGCTCCTGCGCGGCCTGCAACTTGGTGATCGCCGCGCGGCGCGAATCGTCGAGCGCCAGCAACGTCTTCGCAAGGGGCTCCAGCCCTCGCCGCGCCCGGCTTTTGTCGAAGGCTTCGGCGTTGTCGCGAATCCATTTGATGTCGTACATGAATTGGTCCGGCGTTCGGAGAAGGGTCAGGCGACCTTGTCCCCCAAGCCGAAGGAGCGGTCAACCCGCCCTCAAACGCTCCCTCTCGCGGACCCGTTTTTACGGCGAGACGCGTGACAGACTCACGCCGCCGCCGGTACTCGCCGCCTGCGCCGCCGCGCGCTTCTTTTCGATCATCCGCACGGAAAAGATCGACGCCTCATAGAGCAATATCCCGGGAACGGCCAAGGCGAGCTGGCTGAACACGTCGGGAGGGGTCAGAATCGCCGCGACGATGAACACCAGCACGACCGCGTAGCGGCGCTTTTCCACCAGAAATTGCGATGAGACGATGCCGACCTGCCCGAGCAGCGTCAGCACGACAGGCAATTGAAAAACAATGCCGAAGGCCAGCACCAGCGTCATGATCAGCGACAGATACTCGGAGACGCGCGGCAAAAGCTCGATCTGCGCGCGGCCCGGCTCGTTGGCCTGCTGCATCCCGATGAAAAAGCGCAGCAGATTGGGCGTCACGACGAAATAGACCAGCAAGGCGCCGGCGGCGAAAAAGATCGGCGTCGCGAACAGATAGGGCCGAAACACCGCGCGCTCGTGCTTATAGAGGCCGGGCGCGACGAAGGCGTAAAGCTGGCTGAACACCACCGGGCAGGACAAAAACGCCGCCGTGAACAGCGCGACCTTCATTTGCGTGAAAAAATATTCCTGCGGCGCCGTGTAGATGAGCCGCGCCTCCGGCCCCGCGACATGCGTATAGGGCACGACCAGAAGATTATAAATATCCTTGGCGAAGTAGAAGGAGATCAAGAACATCACGAGGAATGCCAGCAGCGCCCGGATCAACCGTTCGCGCAGCTCCATCAGATGCTCGATCAACGGCGCCTTGGTGGCCTCGATATCGGCGTCGGTCATGCGCCGGGCTCTTCCTTGCGCGCGGCGGGCGCATCCGCCAATTTTTTGGGCCCCTCGACTTTGGGCCCCTCGACCGTGTCGGCGATTTGCTTGCGCGCCTGCTCCATCGGATCGAAGGAGCCGTTCAGCCCGACGCCCTTCACGGCCGAGTTCGACTTCCTTTTCGAGGTCTTTCTTCAAATCGTGCAGTTCGGCCTCGCGCATCGCGTCCATGAACTGCCCCTGAAACTCCGCGGCCATGCGCCGCATCTTGCCGGTCATCTGCCCTAGCTGGCGCAATACGCGCGGCAAATCCTTCGACGGAATCGCCACGAGGGCGACGATGCCGATGACGATCAGCTTGCCGGCGTCGAAATCGAACATTGGACTATCCGCGCAAGCGTGGCGGGAAGGCGGCGCGATGGCCGAGGCGAAACATCGAGCCTTACAGCTTCTTGGCGTCGCCCGCCTTGTCGAGGGCCGCGTGGTCCCGCGGCAGGCTCTCGACCGATTTAGCGGCCTCCTCGGAAGTCGAAGCGGTCGTCTCGTCCTCCGCCATGCCCTTCTTAAAGGCTTTGATGCCCTTGGCGACGTCGGTCATCACGTCGGAAATCTTGAACTTGCCGCCAAACAGCACGAACACCACGCCGCCGACGATGATCCAATGCCAGATGGACAGACCACCCATGGCGCAACCTCCAGAAACGTCCAGATTGCGATTGCAACCCGTTATTTGACCGGGAAATTAGGACGCCCTCCGGGTAAAAACAAGAACAATCCTCGATTTCCCCGAGCAGAACGATGGAGCGGCGTGGTCTGGGCGGAACTTAATGGCGCGAGGCCGCTAATATGTCTTGGCCAAATAATCGGCGATCGTTTTCGCGTCCGCCTCGCTTATGGGCGCGTGGTAGGATTTGATCATCTTCTTGACCTCGGCTTCCCAAAACTCTTTTCCGCTCCGAGGCGGCTGCGTGTTGATATAGTCCACCGAATGGCACGACGCGCAGATAGCCCCCGCCGTCTCCACGCCGGGACCGGGACGCAGCGTCGCGGTTTCCTCGGGGAGCACGTAGGTCAAGGGCTTGGCGTCGCTCGCCTGCGTCAGCAGGACGAGGATGACGAGGGAACACGGGAAATTTCGCATCGCCGCCGCCTCCGTTCACGCCGCGGTCACGCGCACGGTCTCGACGACGTTGCGCAGATAGCCGGGAGGATTCCACAAAGGGGTCATTGGCTGCGATTGGCCGATGCGGTTGAGCGCGCGCACCTTCAACTCGTGTGTTCCGGCGGGAAGCCGCAACTCGGTTCGCCATTCCCGGAAGGAGTAACGGCCAAGGTCGGAGCCAAGACGCGTCTCGCTCCAGTTCTGGCCCCCATCCCACGACATCAGCACATCGCTTATACCGTAACCGCCGTCGAAGGCGATTCCCTTCACCAGCGTCGGAGCCCTGGCCTTGACCTTCGCGTCGTCGGAGAGATTCGTGATGAAGGAGCGCACGTTGAAGCGACGAATGGGAACGGTCGCGGTCGGCGCTTGCCCCGGTTCGACGCAGGCGCAATCATTGTCGGGCATGCGATAGGCGCTCGCCATCCAATAGCCGTCGAAAACATGGTCGATCACCGTGATCTCGTTCAAGTGCTTGACCCAATAAGTCCCGTAATATCCGGGAACGACGAGCCGCAGAGGGAAGCCGTTGAGCCAGGGCAGGTCCTCGCCGTTCATCGCGTAAGCGAGCATGACCTCGCCATCGCGGGCGTGATCGAGATCGAGCGCCTTCACAAAGTCCGGAGTTTCCGGCAGCACCGGCTCGTCGAGCCCGTTGAAGGTGACCTGCCGGCTTCCGGCCTGAACGCCGGCGCGGTCGAGGACGGCCTTGAGCGGAACGCCGCGCCAGCGGGCGTTGCCCATCGCGCCATTGCCAAGTTGGCCGCCCGCGACGCGAGGCTCGACGAATCCGCGGCTGTTTCCCGAGCATTGGTGGACGGCGACGAATTCGACCGGCTCGAAGCCGGTTTTAAGGTCGGCCAATGACAGCGAAAGCGGGCGGTCCACCTTGCCCTTCACTTCCAGACGAAAGGCTTCGGGATCGATCGAGAGCGGAATGTCGGCCAGATGATACCGCACGAAGAAAGCGTCGTTCGGGGTGATCACGCTCTCGTCGAAAACCGAAAACGGCGTTTCCAATTGCGGCGGGCGGGCGGTGAGTTGAATGAGCGGCCGCTTGCCGGGGTAGCGAACGAGCGGCCGCTCGCCATTGGCGAAAGGCAGCGTCGTCACGCCTTGCGCGCGCGCGCCGAACGGCGACATGAAATTCGTCAGGGCCGCGCCAGCGATCACGCCGCCCAAGCCTTCAAGCAAAGACCGTCTGTCCATGTTGGCCTTCACGCCATTTCCAGCGGCCTCTTCGGCGCCGCCAAGCCCGTTATATGTCGTCGCCGTCCGGCGTCTCCAACGGCTCGGCTTCGTCGAGAAACTCCATTTCGAGCAAGGCCGGCGCGTCCGCCTCCAGTGGCTCCTCGTCCTCGGCGAGCGCCGAATTGTCGGAGGGTTGCGGCATGCGGAAGTCCTTCGGCAGGCGTCCGTCGAAGAGGCCCGCCCCTTTCAATTCGTCGAGCCCCGGCAGGTCGCCGATCTGCTCCAGGCCAAAATGCATCAGAAAATTCTCGGTCGTGCCATAGGTGATCGGACGCCCCGGCGCCCGCCGGCGTCCGCGCAGACGCACCCAGCCGGTCTCCAGCAAAACATCCAGCGTGCCCTTGGAGATCGCGACGCCGCGCACTTCTTCGATTTCGGCGCGGGTCACCGGCTGGTGATAGGCGACGATCGCCAATGTCTCCAGCGCGGCGCGCGACAACTTCCTCTCCTCGACGCGCTGGCGCGCCAAAACATAAGCGAGGTCCGGCGCCGTGCGAAAAAACCATTTTCTCCCGGCGCGCGCGAGATTGACCCCGCGCGTGGCGAAATCCGCCCGCAGCCGCTCAAGCGCCGCCACGACATGGACGCCGTCCGGCAAACGTCGCGCGATCTCCGCCTCGTCGACAGGTTCGCTAGCAGCGAACAGCAGCGCCTCGGCGATGCGGACCGAGGCCGCCAAGTCGTCCTCGGCGCGCCCGATGGCCTCGTCGCTCGTCGCGTCGAACAACTCGATTGTCTTAGCGGCCCGCGCCAATGCGCTCCTCCCGTTGACGATAGATAATTACGCGCTAGCGGCTCTTCACGACGCGGCGGCGGACCGTCCGCTCCCACGCTTGGTTCCCGACGCATGACCCAAATTGGCGAAAAAGCGCGATCCTGGCGTATATGGAAACGCCCCTCGCGGACCATCTCCAGCGAGGCCGAAAAGGCGGAAGCCCGCACCGTGCGCGCGGTGGTCGGATCGACGCAAAACTGTATCAGGAAATCGTCCAGCACGGTCCATTCCAACGCCGCTCCGGCGAGTTGTTCCAACGCCTCCCGCGCTTCGGCCAGCGACCAGACGCTGCGCTGGCGCAGCGTGACCTTCGAGATCGCGCCCTTTTGTCGTTGGCGGGCGTAGGCCGAAAGGAGATCGAACAGATTGGCCCGAAAACGCGTGGACGAAGTTGTTTCCAACCCCTCGCCCGCGCCGCGCAAAAACATGTCGCGTCCGAGCCTCGCGCGCTCCGTTAGCGCGTCGGCGGCGCGGCGGATCGCCTCCAGGCGCCGCAACCGATCGGCCAGGGCGCTGGCGAGGTCGGCGGCGGACGGCTCCTCGCCCTTGGGCGGCTCGGGCAGCAGCAGGCGCGATTTCAGATAGGCGAGCCAGGCGGCCATCACGAGATAATCGGCGGCGAGCTCCAGCCGCACGCGCCGCGCCGCCTCGATGAATTCGAGATATTGCTCGGCGAGCGCGAGAATGGAAATCCGCGCCAGATCGACTTTCTGGCGGCGCGCAAGCTCCAGCAACAGGTCGAGCGGGCCCTCGAAGCCGTCCACGTCGACCAGAAAGGCGGGTTCGCTTTCGCCCCGCTCCGCTTTGGTCGTCGTCTCGAACGCCAGCTCCCGCGCCATTCCCGCATCGCTCTCCACCCGGGGCCACCAATCGCCCCGAGCTGCGGAGATTGGGCCTTTTAGGCCGTCATCGCAAGCGCGGCGTCGAATTCGCGGGCGCCGTCCACAGCATTAAAATCCTTGACGCGAGATGAAGCTTCCAGCGCCGCTTCCGCCCGGGCGAGCGCGCGTCCGGTCAGAACCGGCGCGCCCTCCGCCACGGCGCGCGCTTCGTCGAGATCGCCGTTGCAGTGAAGCACAATGTCGCAACCCGCCGCGATGGCGGCTTCCGCCCGCTGGCGGAAATCGCCTTGAAGCGCCTTCATGGACAAATCGTCCGTCATGAGCAGGCCGTCGAAGCCGATCGCGCCGCGAATCGCCTCGCGAATCACCGTTTTTGACAAAGTGCCGGGCATGGCGGGATCGAGCGCCGTATAGACGACATGCGCCGTCATGGCGATCGGCAGATCGGCGTTGGCGATGAAGGGCGCGAAATCGACGCGTTCCAGTTCGGCGCGCGGCGCCTCGACCACCGGCAGCTCCAAGTGACTGTCGGCGCGAGCGCGTCCATGGCCGGGAATATGCTTCATGACAGGCGAGACGCCCCCGTCGAGCAGCCCCCGCGCGGCCGCGCGGCCGATGCGCGCGACGCTTTCGGGGTCGTCGCTATAGGCGCGATCCCCGATGACGCCATGCGCGCCGGGTTGAGGGGCGTCCAGCACCGGCAGGCAGTCGATGGTGATTCCGACTTCGCGTAGATCATGGGCGATCAGCCGCGCGCCGAGCCAGGCGAGGCGTTCCGCCCCCTCGACGCTCGAAGCCGCGCGCTCGAAGGCGGCGGCGGACGGATAGCCGCGCCAATGCGGCGGGGCCAGGCGCTGCACCCGCCCGCCCTCCTGATCGACCAGGATAGGCGCTCTGGCGTCGCCGAGCGCCTCGCGGACAGAGTCCGTTAGCGCGCGCAGCTGCGCGCGCGATTCGACGTTCCGCCGGAACAAAATCACGCCCCAGGGCCGCGCCTGACGCAAAAAAGCGCGCTCTTCTTCCGTCAACGCCGCGCCGGCCAAGCCGCAAACAAAGGCGCTAGTCATGGGTTCGCCTCCAGACGCGACGATCGGCGGAAAAAGAAATCAGGATCAATCCCCGGCGACGAAACAACTTCCGCCGGAGGACTTCACATTGCCGCAAATGCTCGTGGCCGAATCCTTGCTCATGCCGCTCGCGCGGACACGGTAGACGGTCTTGTCTCCGACCTTCGCCATTTTAAACGTCGGCTTATGGCCGCCAAGTTGCGATGCGTATTTGGTCGCGACCTTGGTGACCAATGCATGCGCCTCGGCCTCGCTCCCCGCGGCGCCGAATTGCACGGAGAAAACGCCCGTCGCGACTTTTTGCGTGGACGCGGGAGCCTTCTCCTCGGCCGTCGGGCTCGACGGCGGCGACTTTTTGCGTCGCTTTCGGCTTGGCCGCCTTATCCGCGCGCGGCGTGGCGCTTGGCCTTGCTGGCGTCGCCGGCGTGGTTGACGCGTGTTTCGCGGCGGCGTCGCGCGAGCCGGCGCCAGCGGCCTTCTCCACCGCTGGCGGGACCTCGGCGTTCGTGATCAAACTGCCGTCCGGCCGCACGGATACGGTCTTGATTTTCTTCGGCTGCGGCCGCCGCGGGCGAGGCCGCCCCCCATCCGCGTCGGTCTCACCCGCTCCATTGTAATTGGCGCGCGATTCGACCTTTGGCTCCACGGCCTGCTCCTGGTGCGAAACGACGCGCTTCACCGGCGCATTTTCGTGACGGTCCAGGACGGCGGCCTCGGGCTTGTCCACGCTCGCGTCCGCGTCCGCGGCCGGGAGAACCTTGGCCGGACCGTCCGGCGCGTTGATGACGGCGATTTCGCGACCGCCGATCACGCCGCCGCGCTTGGCGAACCCCCAGGCGAGGAGACTGGAGGCGAGCAAGGCGACGACGGCGACGGCGTGCCAAGGCCGCAAGCGGATGGGGCCGCCTTGCTGCGGGCGCATCGTCCATGTCGTCGTAGCCGACATCATCCTCCAACTCGTGGTGGCCTGAATCGGGCCCCGGATCCTGGGGCCAGGCGTCCTGAGCGTCCGACGCGGCGGAACGCGCTTGCGGTCCGGGACGCGCGGCGAAATGGCGCGCCGCGAGATCGGCGGCGGCGAACTCATTTCCTCGAGCTTGCGAGCCGTTGGAGAAATATTCGCTCGGAATAGGCTCCGGACTCGGGAGCGGCGCTCGAAGTCGGGATGCGCTTGTCGAAAATCGTCGTGAACGGATCCGCGCAACTCGGCGGCGAACGCGTCTTCGTCAGGCGCCTTTCGCGCAGCGGCCTCGTTCCATTCGGTGGACGGCGTGGGTTCCGCGGCGAACATGCGGTCGTAGCGCCGCGCCGCTTGAGCCTGCTCTTCGCCCTGCATCAGCCGCGCGAGTTCGCTGAGCGGATCGCCGGAAGATTTGCGCGGCGGCTCGACGCCACGCAGTCGCCGTTCGAAATCGTTGATGTCGATCGCGGCGCCTCTGACTGTCGACTCACGCATGGCCTACCTCGCCTGTTCTGTTTGGCGTCAAAGATGCGGCCGCGCCCGCCTAATTTGTCTCCCTTCGACGGGGAGGCCAGGAGGATCAGCGCATTTCCTCGGGCGCGCTCACGCCGAGAAGATTTCAGGCCCGACGCCAGCACGCTGGTTAAACAAAGAACCAACGCTACACGAGCGCTTGTTAGATTTCTCTCAAGTGGATTAACAAACCGTAATTGTGGCCGATCTTTGCCCCGGTTCCAATGGGCATGGAAATAACTGGCGAGTTCATAGAGATAGAAGGCGACGCGGTGAGGCTCGTGCGCCGCCGCCGCCGCCTCGATCAGGCGCGGATATTGAGCGATCATGCGGGCCAGCCCGATCTCGCCCTCGTCCTCGAGAAGATCGAGCGGGGCGCGCGGCAAGGCCGTCGCGCTCATGTCGAGATCGGGGAAGGCCGCCAGCGCCTGCCGCAAGACCGATCTTCCCCGCGCGTGAGCATATTGCACGTAGAAAACCGCGTTGTCCTTGGATTGTTCGAGCACCTTGGCGAGGTCGAACTCGAGCGGCGCGTCGTTTTTGCGGTAGAGCATCATGAAACGGACCGCGTCGACGCCGACTTCGTTGACGACTTCCCGCAAGGTCACGAAGTCGCCGGAGCGCTTGGACATTTTCACCGGCTCGCCGTCGCGCACGAGCTTGACCAGCTGGCACAGCTTCACGTCGAGTTCGACTTTCTGGTCCGACAGCGCAGCGACGGCCGCCGTCATGCGCTTCACATAGCCGCCATGGTCGGCGCCCCAAATATCGACCAGCGTCGTGTAGCCTCGATCGATCTTATTCTTGTGATAGGCGATGTCCGCGGCGAAATAGGTGTGGGAGCCGTCTGATTTCTTGAGAGGACGATCCACGTCGTCGCCCCAGTCGCTGGAACGGAACAGGGTCTGCTCGCGATCCTCCCAATCCTCGGGGAGCTGGCCTTTCGGCGGCGGCAGCCGCCCCTCGTAGACGAGGCCGGCGGCGCGCAATTCTTCGATCTGGCGATCGATCTCGCAAAGGCCGTTCACTTTTTCGTGCAGCGAGCGCTCGGAGAAAAACACCTCATGCGTGATGCCGAGCGCCTGGAGGTCGTCGCGAATAAGGTCCATCATCGCCGCTATGGCGATGTCGCGCACGGGCGCGAGCCACGCGCGCTCCTCCTTGTCGAGCAGCGCGCGGCCGTGCTCCTTGGCGATCCGTTCCCCCACGGCCTTGAGATAATCGCCGGGGTAGAGTCCCTCGGGAATCGTGATGGTCTCGCCGAGCGCCTCGCGGTAGCGCAGATAAGCGGAACGCGCGAGCACGTCGACCTGCGCCCCGGCGTCGTTGATATAATATTCGCGCGTCACCTCGCAGCCGGAAAACTCCAGCAGATTCGCCAGAGCGTCTCCGAACACCGCGCCGCGCCCGTGCCCCACATGCATCGGCCCCGTCGGATTCGCCGAGACATATTCGACATTGACCTTTCCCGACAGCGTCCCCGCCCTGCCGCGTCCCGCCCCATCGGACGCCGACGGCGCGCGGCGGCCAAAATCGTCCGGCGCGCGCAAGACCCCGCGCAGCACGTCTCGATAGACGCTCGGCTTTAGCCTGATGTTAATGAACCCGGGACCGGCGACCTCGACTTCAGCCACGCCCTCGCCCTGGGCCAACGCGGTCGCGATCTCGGCCGCGAGTTGGCGCGGATTGGGAAAATGCGGCTTGGCGTCCTTCGCGAAGACCATCGCCGCGTTGGCGGCGAGATCACCCATGGCGGCGTCCTTGGGCGGCTCCACTACGAATCGCGCCGGATCAAGCGCCGGCAGGCGCCCGGACGCTGTTATCTGGCCAAGGATTTCGGCGATGCGATCGTGGAAGATTTGAAAGATGTTCATGTTTCGCGAGCTGCTCGTATGTGCCCCTAGAATCTCCGCGGACTCGATTGAACCGGAGAGATTCTGGATTCCTTTATTTTATCGTGCTTTCCCGGGCAAAACCGGCGTCCGCCTTTGCGAAAAAGCGCTCTGGCGGCGTTCCAAGGGCGAGGCCGTCGCGAGCGACGGATCGAGCCGGACGAAACCCTAGTCGAAACGGGTTTATCAGACCTCTCGCGCGAAAACACCCCAATCGGGTCGGTGACCACTGCTTCGCTTCAGTCTTCGCACACAATTCATTAACCATAGAGCGGTTAACCTTAACGAACAGCAACGTTGCCGAAATCTTGTCGCGGCGGCGACCAACATTTGGAAGCGCACATGAAACATCACCTGCTTCGCGCCGGTTCAATCGCGGTTGCTCTCGCCTGCGGACCAGCCATTGCCTACGAACCGGTGATCGCCGCCCCCCCTCCCTTCCAAGGACAACCTCCGCTGCCCGACGTGAGCTTGCGGCCCACTCTATCGGATTCGTCCTTCGGTCCGTCGCTGTTTTCCGGTCCGCCGCCGTCTTGGACGGGTCTTTATATCGGGCTGAACGCCGGCTTGGTGGCGGATGGCGGCGGGAGCGTTAATATTGGAGGTCTCCCGCTCGGTTTGGGCGCGCTCCCCTCGGATATCGCGGCTATCTCCGGAAACGCGACGCCGAACGGCGCCAGCTTCATTGGCGGCGGAGGCTTTGGCTTTAATTATCAGCTCTCGAACGCGCTTTTCGCGGGCGTAGAAACGGATTTCCAAGGATCGACCCTTAACGGCGCCTCGTCTCTCGCGACCGGCGCGCCTTATAGCGGCGCTCCCACGCTCCTTAACGAGTTTGGCGCTCTGACGGCGACGAAGACCCTTGGATATCTCGGCACGGTTCGCGGGCGCGTCGGCTTTCTCTTGACTCCGGCGATTGGCGTCTTTGGGACCGCCGGACTGGCTTATGGTCAAGTCGGCATGAGCACGACCAGCGCCTTGAGCTACATACTTACTTCCACCGGAACCCCCATCGTTGGCGCCTATGGCGCGACGAACTATTCGGGCATGCGCGCGGGTTGGACCGCCGGCGGCGGGCTCGAAGCGTTCCTCTCGCCGTGCTGGAGCGCCAAGGCAGAATATCTTTATTACGACCTCGGCTCGACTTCCGCGATCACACCCTTTGTCGGGAGCATCAGCATGCTTCCGGGCGGACTGACCCTGGCCATGGCGTCGAAATCCTCGACGAGCTACACCGGCCATATCGCTCGTATCGGCATAAACTACCACTTCCCCTACGCCCCGGCTCCGGTCGTCCCGGCTCCGGTCATCGCCAAATATTGACCAGACGCGCCGCGCGCCGCCAAAGAGCGGGCATTCCGAACGGGGCGTTCTCCGAAGGTCTTTTCCAGACGCCTGAGCCATGGTCAACGTCAAGGAACGGCAAATGACGGATTACACCTCCCAGATCAACGCCATCTTTCAGGACATCCAATTTCGACCCGGCTCCGCGATCGAGGTCGCGGCGTACAACGCGGGGCTGAACTCGGGCGCGCTGACCCTGACCAGCATGGCGGCGCTGATCGAGCAAGACGCCTACACGCTCAATGTCGTCAACCCGATAATCCGAGAGTACCAAGCCGCTTTCGGCCGCGTGCCCGACCAGACGGGACTTGCCTATTGGGCGGACGAAATCGGCGCCAACCCTTCCGCCCTGGCGGTGCTCAACACAACCTTCGCCAATTCCGCGGAGTTCAACGCCCGCTATACCGCTAGCGCCACGACGCCGGCGAACCTGGGCCTAGTCGCCGAACTCTACGAGAATGTGCTGGGACGCCAGCCAGACGCCGCCGGCCTCACCTATTGGGTCAATTCCGGCCTCGACGCCGCGCAACTGCTTCAGGCCTTCGCACAATCATCTGAATTCATAAATAATACGGCGTCCGCGGTGACCACTTACGAAAATCTCGAAGCGGCGGGGACGCCGCCGGCCGCTGGTTCGCTGCTGGGCCTCGGGTCGGCCGGCGGGCAGTATTTCACGCTCACGACCGGCGTGGACAATCTCTCGCTGACCGCCAATAACAACACGATCAACGGCACATTCGGCTCATTTAACGCGACCTTGACGGCCGGCGACTCGATCAATGGCGGAGCGACCGCCGGCAATGTGCTCGATCTCGTCGACCTCGGCACTGGCGGCGCGGGCAATCCGACGACGGTCGGCGCGAACAGCGTCAGCGATATCCAAACCCTCAACGTCGTGTCGGGCGAGGCGATCAACGCCAACACCGCATCGAGCTCCGCGGGTTTTTCCGGCCTCACCCAATTGAACGTCACCGAGTTCGAGCAATAGCGTGAGCAGCACGATCACGGCGGCGGCCACGACCAACGTCAGCGTGATCGACCAAAGCCAGAAGAATGGCGGCGTCGTGTCGGTGCAGGGCGGGCTGAACATCTCCGTGGCCGTATCCGAAGCCTCCAGCATCGCCAGCGGCTCGGTCATCGTAGGAATCTCGGCCGCGCCGGCGACCGGCTCGGTGGCGATCACCGCGGCCGCGCAGCCCGCCACCCCTGGCAACTTCCAGATGGGCTCGATCACGGTCTATGGCGGCACGATCGACAGCATCATGGAAAACGAAGCCGGCTCCCCCGGCTTCACGACCACCGGCGGCGCCATCACGGTCAATGGCGGCACGGCGACGACATCGGTCACGGTCGACCAGACCGCCCCAGCCACCGTGAGCGCCGCGGCGGCCGGCGTCGTCGATGGCGCGGTGACCATCAATGACGTGAATGAACTCGGCGGCGGGAGCGCCGGCGTCATCACGGCGGTCTCGCTCGACGGGCTGAACGGCGCGAGCAATATCTATGACAGCGCGCTCACCAATCTGACGGTCAATGATTCCATCGTCGGAACCAGCGTCGCCATCGTGGAAGGCTCCTTCTCCAAGCCGGCGAAGATACTCGCCCTGTCGCTCAACAATGACGCGGGGCTGACGCTTAACGACGTTGGCAATGAATATGCGACGATAAACGTGACGATCGGCGCGCAGGCCTCCTCCCTTACTATAAGCGACACCGCCCTCACCACGCTGACGATATTCGGACCAAGCGGCTTGCTCGGCCCGGCCGGCTCCCTCGTTATCACCACCAACGCCGCGGCGCTGACCACGATCAACGCGGCCGCCGACACCGGCGCGCTGACCGTTCTCGACACCGCCGCCGGGTTGACGATTGTCGGCGGGACGGGCGGCGATACGCTCACCAATTGGTCCGCCAATGGCGTGATCATCGAGGGAGCTACGCCCGCGACGCTCCACAACACCCTGGCCGTTTATGGCGTCGGCGCGACGATTAACGATCAGGCCTCGGCCGGGGTCGATACGATCAACCTCGGCGGCGTGAACGAAACCGTCAATCTCGGCAGCGGCGGAAGCGCCGCGGCAAGCACCGGTGTAAATGTGAGTAACGCCACATCGGCGTCGACGGCCGTCGACACGGTGAACTTCGGCTCCGGCATCGCCACCGTGACCGACCATCTCGCCTATTGGGCGGTCGCCAGCGCCTCTTCCACCAACACCAATGGCAATCTGCTGGCGCTGACCGGAACGCTGCATGGCGAGATTCTGGCCTTCTCGTCCAGCGTCGCGAACACCGCCGGCGCGCTCGGCGCGGCGGCCAATGTCTCGGCGGCGGCAAACCTCGATCAGGCGGTGTTCCTGGCGGAGGCGGCGACAGCCAATACCGTGACCTGGTTCCAGTATAACGGCGCCACCTATGTCGAGGACTCCGGAGCCAACCCGACCGCCAACGGAACCGCCGGCGCGGAACTCGTCAAGATCACCGGAACCGTCGACCTGTCGCATGCGACGATCGGCGGCGGACATCTCACCTTCGCCTGATCCTGCTCACGCCGCGTCGTATCGATCAAAGGCGCGCCCTCCCGCTCAGGCGGGAGGGCGCTTGTTTTCGAGACGCCCCTGCTAATTTTTCGTCGCCCGCCCCTTCCGCGCGACGCCAAAAAACCTGTGCGAGCTTAAAATATTTTCCGGCAAATTACGCAGTCACGGGTCGCGGTTGCGCGAAGCAAGAGTTCTTTCACCCTATTTCCTCACGAACGGATAAGATTAATTTTACACGGTGATTGGGATCCTCGGTTAGGAACCCAAACATGCCCTTGATATTTTGCTCTCTTCGTCGTTCGACGCGGGTTCTGGCCTCGGTCGCCGTATCAGTTTTTATCTTTCACGCCTTTAACGCGCGCGCCGAAAGTCTGACCGACCCTACCCCGGTCTCCGGCTGGATCGTCACCGTGCGCGCCAACGCCGGTTACGCCGCCAATTACGACGGCTCGAGGGGCGTTTCCCCCTATGCGCTTCCAGGTCTTGGGATGCGTCGTCCGAATACGCCCGTATCGTTCAGCGCGCCGGACGAATCTCCAGGCTTCGCGCTTTACGACAACGGCTTCTTCAAGGCGGGTCTCACTGGCCGGCTCCGCACGCCGCGGTCCTCGGCGGAGTATACGGAGCTGCGCGGAATCCACGACATCGACTGGACCGTCGAGGCCGGCGGCTTCGCCGAATTTTGGACATTCAACAAATTGCGCGCCCGGGTCGAGCTGCGTCGCGCCTTTTTGGGAATAAACGGCGACGTAGCGGATTTTTATCTCGACTGGGTTGAGCAGCACGGACCCTGGACCTTCTCGCTCGGCCCACGCCTGACCCTGGCCGATCAGCCCTATATGAATAAACTGTTCGGCGTCACTCCATATGAGGCGCTCGTCAACGGCGTGGTCACGCCATTCGACCCATCCGGCGGCGCGAAATCCGTGGGCGTAACCGGCTCGGTCACTTACAAATGGTCGGAAGAATGGTCGACGAGCGTCTACGGCAAATACAATCATTTGGTCGGCGTGGCCGCGGCGAGTCCGATTCCAACCAAGCTTGGCTCGGCGAATCAGTTCACCTGCGGCCTCAGCATTGCTTATAGCTTCGGGTGGAACGGGTTTTGACGCCCCTCAAAAGGATGGAGGCCCGCCTCCTCCTCCTCGCCCAGGCCTTCCCGTTAGAATAGTGGCGCGAGTTTTGAACCCGCAAATCTCTATACTTTCGCGGGACATGTTCTAGGCGGCGCGCGGCGCGCGCTTTTCCCCGCCGCCAAAATGTTCGAGATAGCGCGCGTCCATCTGCTTGACGGGCATGACGACGAATACGTCGACCGTATTGAATTTGCGATCGACCACGGCGCCGTCCCCAAAAACCGCCCCGAGCCGCAAATAGCCCTTCAACAAGGGCGGCAGGCTGGCGAGGGCGCGGCGCGCGTCAACGGCGTCGCGGCCGAGCATCTCCATTGGCGTATGGCGACCCGTTCGCGCGCGGACGCTCCACTCGCCCTCGGCGCGCGCATGATGCGCCAGATAGCTCAGCGCCGTCGCGTGGGCCAAGGCGTTGGCGCCCTCGAAACTCGCGCAGCCGATCATCACGTCGATGTCGTAATGTCGCAGATAGGCGAGTATGCCGCGCCACAAGAGATCGATCGTGCGCTTGCCGCGATAGTCCGCCTGCACGCAGGAACGCCCGAGCTCCAAGAAGCGCTTGTCCGGGTGACGATCCAGCAATCCTGAAATGTCGTACTCGTCCGCCGAATAGAAGCCGCATTTGCCTCGCGCCACGTCTCCGCGCAGCAGCCGGTAGGCGCCGACGACCTTCGCCTTGACCTTGCCGAAGCGCGTGCGCGCGGCGTGATCGATCACGATCAAATGGTCGCAAAACTTGTCGAAACGATCGGCGTCGCGCCGCGTCAGCGCCGTCTTGGCGTCGGCGACCGCGCCGCCTTCCTTATAAAAAACCTTATAGCGCAAGCGCTGGGCCTTGCGGACATCCTTCCTCGTCACGGCGAGCCGCACCTCGAGCGAGCCGGCCCGGGCGATCGATCCGTCGAGCGCGTTGGCCGGCCTTTTCGATTTCAAGGATGGAAAGGCC
Source organism: uncultured Alphaproteobacteria bacterium (assembly GCA_963775775.1). GTDB lineage: Bacteria > Pseudomonadota > Alphaproteobacteria > Rhizobiales > Beijerinckiaceae > Methylocystis. Next base: position 66,116 of record CAVZKF010000009.1, on the reverse strand, counting down.
CCGCGAACGATGTTGCGCCCCGCTTCCAGGTTGAAAACCCACATGCCCAAGGTTCTCCGCGCGCGCGGGCGTGAATGCGCCAGCGACATCGGTGGATAGATCACCATGGAATAAAAGTTTTGTGACAGAACGGCGGGCGCTCAACCGCCGGCGCTAAACCCGCCGCGGCGCTCCACGGCGAGAGGCGCCTGGGTGAGCGCGCGAATTGATTCGGCGAGGCGCGCGAAATCCACCGGCTTTGTCAGCAAGGCGTCGACCCCAGCGGCTTTCGCGGCGCGCGCGTCTTCTTCCAGGGCGCTCGCGGTCAGCGCGAGAATCGGCGTGCGCTTGGCGCCGGCGCGCGCCTCCTCGAAGCGGATGCGTTTCGTCGCCTCGAGACCATCGAGCCGCGGCATGAACAGATCCATCAGGATGACGCCAAAGGGCGTCGCGGCGCCGATGATCGCCGCGCGCGCGATTTCCACCACTTGCGCGCCATTTTCGGCCCTGGTGACGAGCGCGCCCAGCGCACCCAGATGACGCGTCACGATCAGGGCGTTGATGTCATTGTCCTCCGCGAGCAGAACCTGCAGCCCCGCCAAGACGGGCTCGGGCGCCGCGCTGGCCGCGGGAGCCGCGCCCCGAAGCGCGGGCGCCAATCGCTCGATCAACGAGGCGGCGCGCACGGGCTTCACCAGCCAGCCGTCGAATTGATGCAGGGCGGCTTCGCCGAAAGCGCGCCGTTCGAGCGGGGAAAACAACAGGAACACTCGACCCGCCCGCGCCGCGCGCGCGGCCCGCGCCAAAGCCTCCGTCGCGTTTTCGCCAAGGCCGCAATCGACGATCACAGCGTCATAGCCGGGCGATCGGCCGCTCCAAAGGCGCGCGAGCCCTTCCGCTTCGCCTTCGGCGATTTCAGCGGCGGCGCCGGCTTCGCGCAAATAACTGGCGAGAAATGGAGCCTCGAAGTGCGTTCGCGCGACGATCAGCGCCAGTTGGCCCGCCAGCGGCCGGGATTTGTCGCGGGCGCGCTCCTTTGTCTCGAATGGCGACGGCAAGGTGAACGCGAAAGTCGTTCCCCGCGCCGAGGTCTCGGCGATTTCCAATTTTCCGCCCATTTGCTCGACGAGTTGGCGTGAAATGGCCAGTCCGAGCCCGGTGCCGCCATGGCGGCGGGTCGCCGAGGCGTCGCCTTGCTCGAATTCCTCGAAGATCGCTTCGCGCGCGGCGACGGGAACGCCGGGACCCGTGTCCGCGACCTCGAAGCGCAAAACCCCGGCGTCGGAAGGGCCGACGCGCACGCCGACCCCGCCCTTTTCGGTGAAATTCACGGCGTTGCCGGCGAGATTGATCAGCACCTGCCGTAACCGCGCGGCGTCGCCGACCACGCGCCGCGGAGACTCCCCGGCGACGAAACTGGCGATCTCCAGCGCCTTCCCCTGCGCGCGCGGCGCGAGCAGTTCGACCACGCTCTCGACCAGCGGCGCCAGCTCGAACGGCTCGGCGCGCAGTTCGAGCTTGCCGGCCTCGATCTTGGAAAAATCCAATATGTCGTCGATGAGCTGCGCCAGCGAGCGCGCGCAATCGCCGATCGACTCCACATAGCTCGCCTGTTCCGCCTCGAGCCTCGTCATTCCCAGCAATTGGGCGAGGCCCAGAATGCCGTTCAACGGCGTGCGGATTTCATGGCTCACCGTCGCGAGAAAGCGCGATTTCGCGAGGCTCGCCGCCTCGGCCTTGTCGCGGGCGGCGGCGGCGGCGCGCAGCTCCCAGATTTCGTCGCGCAGCGACTCGATCTCGGCTTCCGACTCCGCGTGAACGCGCTTGCGCATTATGTGCAGCGCCGCCCCAAGTCCCGCCGCTAGAGCGCCAAGCCCAAGCGCCAGCGCGACGAGAGGCAAAATCTCGGAGTCCATTTCCTAGGCCTCCCGACACTCAGGCCGCGCGCCGCGCGCCGGCGAGGCCGGAGCGATAGGAAAGCGCTTCCGCGAGGTGGCGACGGGACACCGCGTCGCAGCCCTCCAAATCCGCGATCGTGCGCGCGAGCTTCAGCACCCGATGGAAGCCGCGCGCCGAGAGTGCGAAACGCTCCGAAGCCTCCCGAATCAACGCGGTTCCGCTGGCGTCGAGATTGACCACCCCTTCAACGAGCTTGGCCGGCGCGCTCGCATTGGTCGTCCCCTCGGCGCGACCCAGCGCCTGGTATCGGGCGCGCTGCAACTCGCGCGCCGCCGCGACCCTCAAAGCGACTTCGCGCGACCCTTCGGTCGGCGGCGGCAGCACGAGATCGGCGGCGGTGAGCGCCGGCACTTCGATCTGCAAGTCGAAACGGTCGAGAAGGGGGCCGGACAGCCGCGCCTGATATTGCGCGGCGCAACGCTCGTTGGGCTGGCGCTTGCAGGCGAAGCCGGGACTCAGCGCGTAGCCGCAGCGGCAGGGGTTCATCGCGGCGACGAGCTGGAAGCGCGCGGGATAGATCGCGCGATGATTGGCGCGAACGATCGCCACCTCGCCGGTCTCCAGGGGCTGGCGAAGGCTGTCGAGCGCCTGGGATTGAAACTCCGGCAGTTCGTCGAGGAACAGCACGCCATTATGGGCGAGCGATATTTCCCCTGGCCTTGCTTGCGTTCCCCCTCCGACCAGGGCAGGCATGGACGCCGAATGATGCGGCGCGCGAAAGGGCCGCCGGTCCGTGAGTTCGCCGCCCGCGAGCTGGCCGGCGACTGAATGGATCATCGAAACTTCCAGCAATTCGCGGGGCGTCAGCGGCGGGAGGATCGACGGCAACCGCTCCGCCAGCATCGACTTGCCGGAGCCGGGCGGTCCATTCATCAGGAGATTGTGACCGCCCGCCGCCGCGATCTCCAGCGCGCGCTTGGCGCTCTCCTGCCCTTTCACATCGGCGAGATCTGGCAAGTCGCGCGCGGCGGCCCTCACCGCCGGAACGGGCCGCGCCAAAACCTGAGTTCCCTTCAGGTGATTGACGAGCTGGATCAACGAGCTTGGCGCGATCACCTCCATGTCCCCGGAGGCCCAGGCGGCCTCCGGCCCGCAAGCGGCGGGACAAATCAGTCCGTGCCCGCGCATGTTGGCGGCGACCGCCGCCGGCAGCACGCCCGCGACGGGGGTAAGCGTTCCGTCGAGCGCCAATTCGCCTAGCACGGTGAAGCCCTCCAACGCGTCGGAAGGAATGGCGCCAATCGCCGCCATGACGCCAAGGGCGATCGGCAAATCGTAATGACTGCCTTCCTTGGGCATGTCGGCGGGCGCGAGATTGACCGTGATGCGCTTGGCCGGCAAGGCGAGCCCCGAGGCGTTGAGCGCCGCGCGCACCCGTTCGCGGGATTCGCCCACCGCCTTGTCGGCGAGACCGACGAGTCCGAACACGACCGAGCCCCCGGAGAGATGCACCTGGACATCCACCGGCTTGGCGTCGATCCCCTCGAAGGCGACGGTTGCGACCCTGACGACCATGACCCGCTCCAGCAACCCCAGCGTGAAAGCCTGGCGCGAGCCTAACCCGAGCCGCGCGAGCGGGCAAGAACAATGTGCGAACACGCGCGCTGTTGGAGAGCGCGTGGTTTAAATCTGGCGCAGCGCCGCGGCGGCCGCGAAGGGGCAGAGCGCCAGCGCGACGAGGCTGATCGCGCAAAGGATCGCGAAGGGCGTCAAAAACGGCACTGTTCCGCCGGCCGCGGCGTTCGCCGCCGAAACGCCGAAAATCAAGACGGGAATGGCGAGCGGCAGAACGAGCAGCGCCATCAGCAGGCCGCCGCGCCGCAGCGTCACGGTCGCCGCCGCCCCAATCGCGCCGATCAGTGTCAGCGCCGGCGTCCCCGCGAGCAGGCTCGCGACGACCCCAAGCAGCGCCGCGCCGTCCTGCTGCAGCATCATCCCGAAAAGGGGTGAAGCGAGCGCCAGCGGCAGGCCGGCGGTGGTCCAATGGGCCGCGCATTTGGCGAGCACCGCGAGTTCCAGCGGCGCATGGGAGAGGTGAAACTGATCGAGCGAGCCGTCTTCGGCATCGGCCTGAAACAGCCGGTCGAGCCCGAGCAGGCTGGCGAGCAGCGCCGAAATCCACAGCATCGCCGGGCCGATGCGGGCGAGGAGATTAGGATCTGGTCCGACCGCGAAGGGCGTGATCGTCACCAGCGTGAGAAAGAAGACGACGCCCATCGAGCTCGAGCCGCCGAGTCGCCCGGCGATGCGGATTTCCCGCAGATAGACGGTGAGGAAGGCGGATGTCATGACGCGGCGACCTTGGGCCTTTTGCCGAGCCGCAGCTCACGCGTCTCGTCGAAGCCGAGCGGCTCATGCGTGGCGGCGACGATCATGCCGCCGAGCGCGCAGTGATCGCGCATCGCGAGCGCGAATTTTTCGCGCGAGGCGGCGTCGAGGCCGGTCAGCGGCTCGTCGAGCAGCCACAGCGGACGGTAGGCGACCATCAGCCGCGCCAGCGCGACGCGCCGTTTCTGCCCAGCGGAAAGGATCGCGACCGGCGCTCCCGCGACATGCGCGAGCCCGACGCTGGCCAGCGCCGCCGCGACCGAGAGATCGCGCGCCGGAAAATTCGGCGCGGAATCTTCGGCGGACAGATAATCCGCCCAAAAGGCGAGGTTCTCCGCGACCGTCAATTGCGCCTTTAGACCATCGGCATGGGCGAGATAATGCGTCTGCTGCGCCACCTCTTCCTCTCCCGCCCCCTCCAGCGCTATGAGCCCGGCGCCGCGCGGCAGGAGTCCCGCCAACGCCCGCAGCAGCGTCGATTTGCCGGCGCCATTGGGACCGGTGACCTTGAGCGCCTCGCCGCCCGCGAGCACGAAACCGAGATTTTCGATTACCCGGCGCTCGCCGCGTTCGACGCAAAGCCCTTCCACCCGCAGCCTGAGCGCGGAGTGAAGATCGACGTGGGGCCTGTGGGAGCTGGTCATCCCCTCCGCCATAAAGCCTCGCGGGCGAAAGCGCCAGAGAGGGCGACCCCCGGCGTGATGGCGCGGAGTTTAATTCGAACCCAATCTTGCCCCATCCGGCCCGCCGCGCGATCCTCTCGCCCATGAATGAAACGATTCTCCTGACCAACGCCGCCGGCGACAGCGCCGAAATCGACAGTTTCGGCGCCGAACTTATGTCCTGGCGCGCGAGCGGGGTCGATCTCATCTGGGCCAAGGACCCAAAAGTCTGGGACCAAAGCGCGCCGATCCTGTTCCCGGTGGTGGGCTGGACGCGGGACGGGACCGTGCGCGTTAACGGCAAGACCTATCCGCTGTCATTGCATGGCTTCGCCTGGAGGAAGCAATTCGCCGTCGCCGAGCGGCGCGGCGATTTTCTGCGCCTGGAGCTCGCGGCGGACGAGGAAACGCGCGCGCTTTACCCGTTCGATTTTCGTCTGGCGGTCGAGTTTCGTCTGCTTCCCGGCGGTTTGGAAAACGCGTTGATCGCGACCAATAGCGGCGGGACGCCCCTGCCCTACGCCTGCGGACTGCATCCGGCCATTCGCTGGCCGTTTGGCGGCTCCGCCGCGCCGCACGCGATTGTGTTCGAAAAGCCCGAGCGGGCCGAGGTTCCGATCATCGCGCCGGGCGGTCTCATTTCGCGCCGCGCGCGGCCCGTCCCGCTCGACGGCCGCGTTCTTCCGCTGACGCCGGAATTGCTGGCCAATGACGCGCTGGTTTTTCTGAACGCGGACAGCAGAAGCCTCGCCTTCGACAATGGCGCGGGCGCGCGCCTTGTCGTGGAGGTCGAAGATTTCCCGCATATCGCCTTCTGGTCGCTGCCGCCGGCGCCTTATCTTTGCATCGAGCCCTGGACCGGCCATGGCGACCCGGAGGATTTTTTCGGCGAACTGGCGGAAAAGCCTTCGATGCGGCTGCTGCCGCCGGGGGAAAGCGCCCGCCATTCCGTCACATTCCGCTTTGAAAGAACGGGCGAGACCGCTTAAAGCGATAATCCGGGAACGATGATTGCTTATGCCCTCCGACAGACGCCCCAGTTCGAGGATTCACCCGCATGACCATAGCCGCCAATGTGATCGACGCCATCGGCAAGACTCCGTTGATCGAATTGCGCGCGGCGTCGAAAGCGACGGGCTGCCGCATTCTCGGCAAGGCGGAATTCATGAATCCCGGCGGTTCGGTGAAGGACCGCGCCGCGCTCTATATCGTTCGCGACGCCATCGCGCGGGGGACGCTGAAGCCCGGCGGGCTGATCGTCGAGGGCACCGCGGGGAATACCGGCATCGGCCTCGCCTTGGTCGCCAACGCGCTCGGCTTTTCGACCGTCATCGTCATTCCGGAAACGCAGTCGCAAGAAAAGAAGCACACATTGCGCCTGCAAGGCGCGCGGCTTGTCGAGGTGCCCGCCGTCCCCTACGCCAATCCCAATAATTACGTGAAGCTTTCGGGCCGCCTCGCCGAGCGATTGGCGGGAGAGCGTCCAGAAGGCGCGATTTGGGCCAATCAATTCGACAATCTAGCCAATCGCGTGGCGCATATCGAAACGACCGGCCCCGAGATTTACGACGAACTCGGAGGCGACGTCGACGGCTTCATCTGCGCCTGCGGCACGGGCGGCACGCTCGCCGGCGTCGGACTGGCGCTCAAGGCGCGCAACCAGAACATCAAGATCGGTCTCGCCGATCCGATGGGCGCGGCGCTCTATTCCTATTACACCAGCGGCGAGCTGAAGGCGTCGGGAAGTTCGATCACCGAAGGGATCGGCCAGGGCCGCGTCACCGAGAATCTCGTCGGCGCGCCGGTGGATTTCGCGTGCCAGATCACGGATGAGGAGGCGCTGCCGATCGTCTTCGATCTCGCCCAGAACGAGGGCCTGCTGCTCGGCGGCTCATCCGGCATAAATGTCGCGGGCGCCATTCGCCTCGCGCGCGAATTGGGTCCGGGCCACACCATAGTGACGGTGCTGTGCGACGGCGGCGGACGCTATGCGTCCAAGCTGTTCAATCCGGCGTTTTTGCGCGAGCAGAATCTGCCGACGCCGGCGTGGCTGGAGGCGAAGCCGGCGATTGATCCGGGCTATGTTTGAGCCGCCATCGCCTCGGCGCGTTCCACATCCTCCGGCCGGTTAACGTTGAAAAACGGATCGTTGGGCTCGGTCGGCCACTCCGCCGCGACGTGCTTAAATCGTTCGATGAAAGCCGCCACCTTGCGCAATTCCTCCTCCACCAGCGCGCGCCGCAGTTCGCCCCGCAAAGTCACGGGCCATAGCGCGACCGCGTGATGATCGCGCTCGCCCGACCTCGCGACGGCGATGTCCGCGCCCGCCTCGCCGCGCGCGTCTCGCAGCCGCTTCACGAGATCGCGCGGAATGAAGGGCGTGTCGGCGGGGACGGTGACAATTTCGGAAATGTCAGCGAAGTTCGCGGCGACATAATCCATCCCGGCCAGAACGCCGGCGAGCGGGCCGGCGAAGCCCGCGATGTCGTCCGCGACGACCGCCAGGCCAAAGCCCGCGAAACGCGCGGGATCGCCATTGGCGTTGAGCGCGAGGCCCGCGCACTGGGGGGCGAGCCGTCGCGCGAGGCGCGTCAGGATCGGCTCGCCGCCAACGGCGAGCAAAGCCTTGTCGACGCCGCCGAGCCGTCGCGCCTGTCCGCCGGCAAGAATGATTCCATAGGCTTCACGCATCGACCTACCCCGTTCGCGGCGAATTGCATGTAACATCGCGGTCGCGTCGAGCGAAGAGTTGATTTAGACGCCATATTGGCCGCTCGCGAACGCGCGCCGCCGCGGCGCGAAAAAAGGAGAACCCCGTCCATGCCGACACGACGCACGCTGCTCGCCGCCGCTTTGTTTTCCGCCGCGGGCCTTCCCGCCTTCGCCGCCGAGCTCGCGCCTTTCACGCAGGAGGGCTTCGCCGCGGCGCAGGCCGCCGGCGCCTCGATTCTCGTTGACATTTTCGCTCCCTGGTGCCCGACCTGCAAGGCGCAGCAGCCCATTCTCGAAAAGCTCGAAAACGCGCCAAAATTCGGCGCGCTAAAAGTCTTCCGCGTGGATTTCGACAGTCAGAAGGGCGTCGTGCGCCAGTTCAAGGCGACGACGCAAAGCACATTGATCGTTTTCAAGGGCGCGACCGAGACGGGCCGTTCGGTCGGCGACACAGACGCCGGGTCGATCGCCGCGCTGCTCGATAAAGCCTTGTGAGGCGCGAAAAATGAGCCTCGGCGCCATTGCACTCGCCCTTCTGGCCGGGATTTTGTCGATCCTCTCGCCCTGCGTGTTGCCCCTGCTGCCGCTGGTTCTCGGCGCGGCGGCGACCCAGCACAGGTTTGGCCCGGTCCTATTGGCGCTTGGCGTCGCGCTTTCCTTCGTCGTCATTGGGCTGTTCGTCGCGACGATCGGCTTCGCGATCGGGATTGACGGCTCCGAATTTCGGTTCGGCTCCGCGGTCTTGATGATCCTTGTCGGAATTGTCCTCGTCGCGCCGCCGTTGCAGGAGCGTTTCAGCGCCGCCGCCGGGCCCTTGAGCGACAAGATCGACGGCGCCTTTCGCGGCTATCCCGCGGCGGGCGCGCTGGGCCAGTTCGGCCTCGGGCTCGTGCTCGGCGCTGTCTGGAGCCCTTGCGTCGGACCGACGCTCGGCGCCGCCTCGGTGCTCGCCGCGCGCGGCGAGAATTTGCAGCAAGTCGCCGTCACGATGGCCGTCTTCGGGATTGGGGCCGCGCTGCCGCTTTTGCTGCTCGGCGGCTTGTCGCGGCGGCTGATGTCGAGCTGGCGCGATTCGCTGCTTGGCGCGGGCAAGCGCGTCAAACAGGGGCTCGGCGTTTTGCTGATCGTCCTCGGCGGGCTGATCGTCGCGGGTGTCGACAAGAATTTGGAAGCCGGTCTCGTCGCCGCCTCGCCCGCCTGGCTCACGCAATTGACGACGCGGTTTTAGCGCTCAAAAGCGCGCCCAAACCGCGCTGATAATTCCGCGCTCGGCCGGCGCGTTCGCGCCAAAGGGCGCGTATACGAGACCGAGTTGGAGCGAGAAACTTCGGTTCAAATCATATACGCCGCTGACCTCGAATTTTTGCGTCGCGAAACTGCTCGCCGAGGTCGGCCATGGCGCGATGGCGGTGAAGCTTTGCGCCATCAGCAACACGTCGGGTTGAGGACGCACGCCGAAGGTCAGATCGGAGCGGATTTCGTCGCCATTCTGGCCGCGCGAGCGATAGCCGAGCTGCGCGTCGAGGAAGGCCGGAAGACCCCATGTTTCAAGAGAGTGAAACATTTGCAGCCGCGCGTCGACTTGCAGAAAGTCCCTCATGTCGAGATAGGTTTCGGCGCTGTGCGAGGCGGCGCGGAGGCTGCCCTCCAGCGAAAAATAATAGCCCGCGATCTCGCCGAGCCGGACGCGGGCGCCGATCGAGCCGAGCCCCAATCCGGCGTAACTCGGCGCCGGCGACGCGGAAAGCGGCGCTGACCCGCTGCTCGATCCCTGGAAGTCCATGCCGCCGCCCTGGCCCACCAGCGTCAGCCAATCCTTGGCGCCATATTCGACATAGCCGTCGAGTTCGAATTTGCGATAGGAGGGAGTCTTGATCAGCCTTCCCTGCGCGTCATAGGCGTTGCTCGCATTGGAGAATGTAGTGGTGAGGATAGCCTGGCCCTCGCCTTCCGGAAAAAGCAGGGCGCCGGCGCGCGCCGGCGATCCCGCGAGAACGGCGATAAGGGGTAAAACAATTTTGACGCCCTTTGACACGGAACCACTCGACGCATAGCGCGGCGACGCGCTGAAATGCGGCAAGTCTATTAAAAATTAACGTTTTGGCAACCATTTCCCGCAAAGGTCGCGTTTGATAGGCTAAGTCGTTTTCACCGCGTCATCCGCGCGAAAGGTTTTGCCGCGATAGCTCACGCTTTCGAGCCTCAGTTCTCCCTTGGGTTCGAAGGCGTCGGCGCGCAGTTTCAGCTCGCCGTTCTCCAGTTCGAAGCCGAGCATCGCATAGGCCGCCGATATCATCCGGGCCGCCGAGCCCGTATACCAGGCCCAACCGCCATGCCCCTCATAGCCCTCGCCCTCATAGACGTCGGCGGGTTGCTGATGCGGCGGCAGGCCGTAAATATCCGCCTGCTCCGGCGTTGTCAGCTTGGAGAGCGGCGATATGGCCACCCAGCTTTGATAGGCCTTGGCGAACAGCGCCGCCGCCGTCGCTTCGTCGCCTTGGGCTCTCGCCGCGGCGGCGAGTTTCGACAAGGCGTCCACGAACCAGGAGACGCCATGTGAATATTGCCCGCCGTTCTCGCGCACGCCCGGCGGATATTCCGCGCTGCGCCCGGGGTACGGGCTCGAATGTTCGTTGTAGGGAGGCGTGACGAGCAAGATGCGATCCGGGCGCGCTAGAAGATTCAGCGCGTTTTCGATCGTTTCGCGCCCGCGCTCGGCGTCGACGGCGCCGGACAACACCGGCCAGGAGGCGGTCATCGCGCTCATCGGCGTCATTTCGCGCCCGTCGTCCGCGAAGGCGCGCAGGAAGCGATCGCCACGCCAACATAGAGCCAGCGCCGCGCGGAGCTTCGTCGCCTCGTCGCGATAGCGCGCGGCGCGCTTGGCGTCGCCCTTCAATTCGAACAAGGGCGCCATGTCGAGCAAGAATTCCATGCAGGAAAAAGCCCATCCACACGCTCTCGCCGCGACCGCCCGCGCCGACTTGATCCATGCCGTCGTCCCAGTCGCCCGTGCCCATCAAGGGCAGTCCATGGGCGCCGAAGCGCGCCAGCGTATAGTCGATCGCCCGCGCGCAGTGGCCAAGCAGCGTATCCTTGTCGCGCGAGGTGAGCGGCACCGTCGCTTCGCCTTCCCGGTCCTTCGGAACGGGCGGCGCTTCGAGGAACGGCTCGACGCAATCGAGTATGGCCGCGTCGCCGGTTCCGTTCACGTAACGCAGGGCCACATAGGGGAGCCAGAGATGCGGGTCCGAGGCGTGGGTGCGATCGCCAAGCCCGGTGCCGCCGTTCGGCGCCCGGTGCCACCATTTGACCGCGTCGCCTTCGAAGAATTGATGCGCCGCGTGCAGCAGAATTTGCGACCGCGCGCGCGCGGGCTCCAGAAAGATGAGCGGGATCACGTCCTGCAACTGATCGCGATAGCCGGTCGCGCCCGAGCGCTGCGCGGGGCCCGTCCGGCCCCAAAGCCGCGACGCCAGCAGTTGATAGGGCAGCCAGTCGTTGACCAGGCGATCGAAGTCGGGCTGGTTTGTCTTGATCCGCAGCACCGAGGTCTCGGCGACCCAGGCGGCGCGGCTCTCCGCCAGCGCGGCCAGGGCGAAAGCCGGATCGCGAGCTTGCGACGCGAGCCGCTTGGCGTCGTCCAGCGAGCCGGTCTGGCCATGCGCCAGCACGACCAGCGCCTCGCCGCCGGCCGCCACGTCGATCGAGCCGCAGAAAGCCGCGACCTTGCGCTCATGCGCGGGAGCGCCGGCGTCGGGATGACCGTGCTCGACCATATAAGGCAAGGCGGGGTCTCGGCTCTCATGGCCGAGGAATCGGCGGCGCGACGTCTCCGCGAATTCGGCTTCCAGCGAGGTCGAAACAAAGGCCCAGCCCTTCACGAAATCATTGCGCGGATTGCGGAAATACAGCGACTTCAGGTCCTCCGCGGTCGGCCGTCTCGATCGCGCCGAGACTATCGTTCTGCGTCTCGCCGAGAACGATCTCCATGACAGGCACGATTTCGAGCAGCCGTTCGTGATCGCCGAGGTTGCGGATGCGCAATAGTTTGAATTCGACGGGCAGGGATTTGGCGACGAACACCGTCAGCTCCAGTTCCAGCCCGTCGCGCCGCGACCAGTAAGTCGCGACGCCCAGCTCGAAGGTCACATCGTAATCGGCGTCGCGACGACGGAGCGGAACGAAAGTGGCGGCGAAAGCGTCCTTGCGCGCGAGATCGAAGACATAGATCGCCTGCCCCGCCGGCGCCATGCGGCCTTCGCCCAAGCGAAACGGCGTGAAACTGTTGAGCCGCGAATTGCCGCTGAACGAGAAAATGTCGCCGTCATTGGTCAGCACCGCGCCGACGCCGAGCGAATTGGCGATCACATGCGCGAATGGACGCGGCGTGTCATGCGCCGTGACCAGACCGCGCCCATCGGCCGAAAATTCGAAGCGATGCCGTTCGGGCGTCGGCGGCGGCAAGAGTTTGCGCCGCCGCGAAAGCGCGCGATCGAGAACGTCAGGCGCGACGGGCGCCAGTCCAAGACAGCGGGCGACGGTTTCGGTCGCGACGCCCATGTCTCGCGCCCAGCCGTCGAGAATCACGATCTCGGCGACGCCGCCCTCCGGCACGTCGATCTCGACGTTCAGACTGGCGCAAGGCTCGAAGCCGTAAAGCAGCCCTTCGTCGCTCGGGTCGCGCTGGGCGCCAAGACCGAGCAAGCTGTCGGGCGCGTTGGTGGGTCCGAGCCCGTAGAAGCGCGACTTCACGTCCTCATAGCCCTTGAGCGCGATCGTCGTCCCGGGGGCCGCGCCGATGGCGTGAAAGCCGATCTCCGGCGAAAGCCGCCGATCCGCCCGCTTGCGCGCGCCGCCCTTGAGCAGGCGATTTTGGGCGAACACCGCGCCGAGCGACCGCACGAACCAGGTGCCGACGTGAATGGCGTTATAGGCCGGGTCGCGCTGCTCGACGCCGGTTTCGTTCAAGACCCATTCGCGCAGCGACGCCAGCATGATTTTGCGCGGGCGCTGTTCGAGATTGATCAGCTTCAGCCGCGTCGTCTCCACCGCTTCGCTGGAGGAGAGCGCGACGCGCGCCTCGACGTCGAATCCCTGTTGGCGGCACTGGAAAAACAGGCGATTGTCGCCCTCGTCGATCAGCGTCGCCTTGACTCCGACGCCGCAGGTGGGCGCCTGGCCCAGCGACCACAGAGGCCCTCCGTCCTCGCGCAGGAACAGGAATCGCCCGCGCGGATGGGCGTGATCGGCGGGGCGACGGAAGAGATCGATCGGCGGACCGCCGCGCGCGATCCCCTCGACGCGGAGCGCGCCCTGCCCGTCCTCGAACGATTCGCTGGTCATCAAGCCGTTGGCGAGACAGATGGGACGCGACCCCGGCGCGCCGCCCGCGCCGGTGACGCCAACCAGCGGCAATTTGCCGGCGCGCGCGAGTTGCATCAACAGGAAGACGATCAGCGCCAGCGCCAGAACCAGGGCGAAAATCAAATAGCCGCTGACGAGATAGAGGTAGGCCGGCGGCTGCGCATGGGTCATCTGCTCGGCGCCGGACCAGGCTTTGTCCCATTCGGCCCCACGCGGGATATAGAAAGGCAACAACAGCGGCGCCCAGGTGCCGAAACGCCTGATGCCCTCGGGAATGGCGCGGCTGATCTGCGCCTTGCCGAGGAAGCGCGCCGCCTTTTCGTCGGCGATGTCGCCGCCGATGAAGGACAGATTGACCAGCGTCGCGACGCGCAGCCCCATATGGTCGAACCAGATCAGGACGCGCAGGCCGTCGAACGCGAGCAGCGCCGTGAAAATATCGAGGCTCCACTGGCGGAATTCATTGTCCGGCAGGGTCGAATTGAGCCATGTCGCGACGCCCGTGCGCACGAACCCGTCCTGATTGTACCATGTCGGATCGGGCGACGCCTTCAGGAAGGAATAAATCACCGGGGCCATCCACAGGCCCCAGCGCAACACGCGGACGGCGTTTTCGATCAGCAGATCGAGGCCCTCGAAGCTCGCGAGTTGGCGCAGCGGCTTCAGGCTTCGTTGGATGAGCGCGGTGAGGAAGAACAGATTGATCGAGAACAAGGGCGCCGCGAACACCCATTGAATGACGCCCGAAAGCGATTCGTCATAGAAAACCCGCACGCCGCCGTCCGCCATCCCGAGGTCCGTCGCGCCCCATTTGGAGAACAAGGGGCGAATGACATAGGCGTTGACCGGGCGTCCGTCGGCGCGATAGTCGAGCGACACATAGGCATGGAATTTCGCGACGATGGTCGCGACCTGGCCGCTGTCGAGGTACCAGGCGATGGCCCCGGCGACCAGCCCTCCGAGCATGGTTCCGAGCGCATAGACTCGCCACCCGCGAAGATGCTGCCGGCGCTGCTCGCGCAGTTCGAGAGCGTCGAGCGCGGCGTCGACGCCGGCGAACGCCAGGGCGCCCACGGCCGCGCCGAACAAAAACCGATCGAACCCGCTCCAGCCCGGCAGGTCGAGATACAAGCGCCAGCCAGGCCCCTACCCCAGCCACGACGCCGCGCGCGAAATTCGAGTTGCTCGCATATGCGGCTTCGAGCCGGCCAAAGAACGGCGGCGTCGAATCGGTGCTCTCGACGATGGCGCGCGCCAAAGGAAACAACAGCGCGCCGAGAAGCGCCGCGCCGAGCGGTCCGGTGACGTGGATGACCGCGACCGCCGGCGCGAACTCCAGGATCAGATTGGCGCCAAGCAGCAGTCGCCATGAAGACGAGACCGTAGACGAGACCTTTTTCGGCGCCGCTTTTCCAATCGCCGAAGACGATGACCGACAGCGACGCCGATCCCCGCAACAGGCCCGCCAGCGACTGCGTGACGAGATAAGTCTCGCCCCATAGGCCCGCCTGCGCCAGCGCCGCGGCCAGCACCGCCGCGATTTGCGCGATGGGCGTGGGCGCCCATGGCGTGACATAGGCCGACACCGCGGTCGCGATGTAGCGGCGTGACGGCGGCGTAAAGCGCCGCGAGAAACAACACGCCGTGCGGGCGCCACTCGCGCGGCAAGAAGCGGCCAAGCGCCAGCGGCGCGCCGACGACTACCGCCTCGTTGACCAAAAACAGCACAAGCGTGCGCCCGACGAGGGTATTGACGAACTCCGGCGCTTCGAAACCCAAAAGCGCCGCCCGACCCAATTCGACCGCGACGGGCGAGCCGAGCGCGACGAGCAGACAAAACAGAAACGGCAACGCGAACAGCGCGGCGCGGATCGCGAGAAGGGAGCGCCCGGTGAGCCCGACGGAGCCCGTAAGATAAAGAAAAACCGCCGTCCCCGCGCCGCCGGGGGTCAACAGAAAGAGGTTTTCAATCGATGTCGGCGCGCGCCACAAAACTCCCGACGGGTCGCACAGCGCCGCGAACGCCGCCACCGCGAGAAAATCCACCGCCGCCAATATGCATTTTTGGCGGCGGTCGAGCGCCGCATCGTGACGCGATGCAAGCAGATAAGAGCGCCAGCGCCGCCGAGCGCGCCCGCGAAAATGGCTTGGCCGCGCCCGTTCGTGGCCTCGACTACCGCCCCCGCCAGCAGGGCGCAACCCAGAAGCATTCGTTCAAGCTTGCGTCCCGAGCGATCCCGTTCCCAAGTCAATTGCGGCCATGGCGTTTCCTTAGCGCGGCCGATTTGTGGACGGACGCATTGATGCTCTGAGCTGGAATCATGGGCATTTTGTGAAGTCATTGCCGGATGGCGGCGGAAAAGTCGACTCCGCGGCTAAAGGCGGCGGACGAGCCGCCGCGCCCCTTCGCAGAATTGTCGGAAGCGTCTATAGTCAAGAAAGCGTAAACCCGCGCGTTTTTAGTGAGCGGAAGAAAGTGGCTGACATGGACGATACCGGACGCGAAGGCGGCTCCCCGCCAGAGCCGAAGCGGATCGGCGCCGGGGCCGTCAAGGGGAAGCCGGAGACGCCGGGAGCGGAATTGGCGCCCTCGCCGCGCGCCGCTCCGCCGAATCTCGAACAGCGCGTCACCAGTCTGTCGGCCGCTCTGCGCCGAGCCCGAATCGACAGCGCCGCCCAATCGGGCGTCCTCGCCGATCTGCGGGGAGCGGAAATCGCGCGGCTGGAAATTCTGCGCGAGCAGCTCGAACCCATTCTCGCGCAATTGCCCCGAACTGCGACCTGTTCGACGTGGCGGTGTCGCCGGGCGAGCGCCCGCGACTGTTCATCGATCAGATCGGCTTCGTCGAACTCGCCCATGACCAGCGAACCTATCGTTTTTTGCAGGACACGCGGCATGGACGCATCAAGATCTGCGAAAACGACAAGCTCGACGCGGTGGTCGAAGCCATAACCGCTTATATCGCGCACCGTCTGATCGAGCGGGAGAAGGCGCTAGCGGCGGATTACGCCAGCGGCGGGGCGGGAGCGGCCGTCGCGGCGCGGGCCGCCGCGCGCGCGCGAGCCTCGGGCGGAGGCGGACCCGCGCAAAGCGCGTTTTCGATTCAGGCGTGGCGGATTTTTCTGTTTTTCGTGGAGCTCGTGGGGTCGGTGACCTTCTTCGGCCTGCTCGCGCTGCTGGGTGTGTGGCTGTACCGCAATTTCAAATAGCGGCGAGGTGAAAGGAAAATGCGATGGCGTTTACGCGCAGATCATTTTTGGCCGGCTTTATTTCTTGTCCGCTTTGCGCCGCCGCCGCCGGGGCGGAGGACGCGCATTGGGACTACGAGGATATTCACAATTGGGGCGCGCATCCGACCAATGAGGCCTGCGCCTTCGGCGGCGAACAATCGCCGGTCGACCTGACCGGGGCCATCAAGGCCAAAATTCGTGCGCCCGCCCTGTCGTGGAAGCCGCAAGCATTCACTATCGTCAACAATGGACACACGATCCAGGCCGACGCCGCGCCGGGAAGCTTCGCCACGTCGGAGAATGGCAAATTCGAGCTCAAGCAATTTCATTTTCACACGCCGAGCGAACATGCGATCGACGGCAAGCGCGAGGCGATGGAGGCGCATTTCGTCCACGCCAAGGTGGGCGGCGACGATTTGCTGGTGCTCGGCGTGCTGATGCGGGCTGGCGGCGCAAATAAGGTATTCTCCGCGATCATGGCGGCCGCGCCGCGAACGAAAGGCGAGGCGGCGCTGAAGAAACCCGTCGACGCGACGGCGCTTTTGCCGAAAAACCGTCATTTCTTCCGCTACGAGGGTTCACTCACGACGCCGCCGTGCTCTGAAGTCGTCAATTGGTATGTCTTTTCCACGCCCGTCGCGGTCGCGGCGAGCGACATCGAGATTTTTAAAGGGATTTTCCCGATGAACGCCCGGCCGCTGCAGCCGCTGCGCCGGCGCATGTTGCTGACCGATTAGCGCGGCGCTGCTCGGCGAACCCGCGCGACCGAGGCCGAACGCATAAATTGGACATAGTGCGTCGGTTTATGCCATCGGTCATTGCTCTCGGCGTCGCTTGAGAGACCGATCGGTGGATCGCTTCGCGAGAAGACGGGAAGTTTCAATCATGCTCAATCGATCCGCGTTGGCTCTGGCGGTCGTGTCGCTCTCCTTCGCGTCGGCCAATGCGCAAGAGCGCGACCAAAAATTCACCTTGCCGCATATTACGGTGACGGGAACATCGTTCGCCGAAATTAAACCCGACATCGCAACATTGACGCTCGGCGTTGTCAGCGAAAAACCCACCGCCGCGGAAGCGGAATCGGAGAACGCGAAGGCGGCGGCCTCCGTGATCGCGCAGCTCAAGGAGCTTGGCGTCGATCCGAAGGATATAAAAACCTCGAGCCTGGTCCTCGCGCCCGTGATGGTCGACGAACGCGATCCAAAAACCAATGGCGTCGTCAAACGCATTCTGACCGGATATCGCGCGGAGAACGGCCTTACCGTGACGATCCGCGATGTCGACAAGGCCGGCGCCATTGCCTCCCGCGTCGTGGCGAGCGGCGCGAATTTTTATCGCGGCCTATATTTTAGAGTATCCGACAAGGAAGCGCGGGAAGACGGCTTGCGCGCCGCCGCGGTGAAGGAGGCAATGCGGAAGGCCGCCCTTTATTCGCATGGCGCCGCGATGAAGCTGGGGCGGCTGCTGGCGATCGAACCAAATCCGGAGTTCGGAGTAGCGGACTTGCCCATGCAAAAATCGTCCGATGGACCGCGCACCGTGGTTGTGCCGATCGAGCCGGGAAATGTGCGGATCGAGGCCACGGTTTCAGCGACCTGGGAGCTTGTTCCGGAATAGCTCGAAGGCGACGCGCGGCGTCACAAGTCGAGCGCGCCCAAATCCACCAATTCGCCGCTCGCGTTGTCAACGCCGCGCGCCCTGCCCTTGATGGCCAGCCGCTCGCCCTCGCGCGAAATCGAAAACAAATGATAGGCGGCGCCGGGCTGATGCGTCCCGGCCTTCGCCGAGGCGGAAGCGACGCCCACGACGGGAACTTTTCCGCGTGGGCCCGGCAGATGATGCAGGCTCTGCCTGTGGTTGTGGCCATGCAGCACCAGTTCGGCGCCGCGGGCGGCGATGACGTCCTCGAACGCGCCGGCGTCGTCCAATCCGCGCAGCGCCCGCGCGCCGCCGCGATGCGGCGGATGATGCAACAGCACGACGCGCGCGAGTCCCTCCGCCTCGGTCCGCTCCAACAGCGCCGCCAGATCAGCGCATTGTTTCGCCCCAAGACGCCCGGAGGCGACAAAGGGGGCGGTCGGCACGCCCGACGACAGGCCAATCAGCGCGACGCCCCCGCGCCGGCGCAGATAGGGAAAGCCGACCGCGCCGTCGTCGCCGCGGCTCCAGGGCGCGAAAGTCTCGTTCAGCAGCGCCATGGCCCGCGGGACATAGGCGTCGTGGTTGCCGGGCGAAAAACTCACCTGCTCCGGCGCGCCGAGCCGGCCGAGCCATTCCCGCGCCAAGGCGATTTCGCCGCTAAGGCCAATATTGACGATATCGCCGGTCATCGCGACATGATCGGGCTTTTGCGCGAGGAGATCGTCGACGAGCCGGGCGAGCAGCGACATATCGTGCTGGGCGGCGCGCTTGTGCAGCCAGTTCACATAGCCGGTGGCTCGCTTGCCCAAAAGCTCCGCGAGATTAGGGCGGGGAATCGGGCCGATATGGGCGTCGGAGAGATGGGCGAGAAGGAAACTCACGCTGCTTACGCGCCCCCGATCAACACGCCGGCGGCGAGCACGATGGCGCCGCCCAGCACGATCTGAAACACCGCCTGAAGGAAGGGCGTGTCCATGTAGCGGGCGCGCACATAGGCGATCGCCCAGAGTTCGAAAAACACCACCACCGCGGCGATGGTCGTGGCGATGCGAAAATGATCGGGGAGCGTGTCGGGGACGAGATAGGGCAAGGAGTGGCCGAGGCCGCCGAGCGCCGTCATCAGCCCGCACACGCCGCCGCGCAAAAAAGGCGAGCCGCGCCCGGTGAGCGAGCCGTCGTCGGAAAGCGCCTCCGCGAAACCCATGCTGATGCCGGCGCCGATCGACGCGGCGAGGCCGACGAGAAAAGTCGGCCAATTGGCTCTGGGTCGCGAAGGCCGCCGCGAACAGCGGCGCCAGCGTCGAGACCGAACCGTCCATCAGGCCGGCGAGGCCGGGCTGCACATATTGCAGCACGAACATGCGATGGCGGGTTTCGTTCTCCTCCTCGACGGCGGTCTTTGTGAGCGTGGCGGCGCCGATCCGCTCGGCGATCTTTTCGTGGCCGCCCTCCATCGCCGCGAGATCGCCGAGAAGCTTGCGAACGCTGACGTCCGATGACTGATCGCGCGCCTTCTCGTAAAAGCGGCGGCTCTCGAACTCCATCGTTTCGGCTTGCTTGCGGATGGTGTCGAGCGGCAGATTCTTGGTGAGCCACACGGGACGCCGGCGCAAGAATCCCTTCACGTCCTCGCGGCGGATGGGCGGGAGATGCTCGCCGAATCGCTTTTGATATTGCTCGAGCAGCATGTGACGGTGGCGGTTCTCCTCCTTGGACATTTGCTCGAACAGTCTGGCGGAAGCCGGATAGCGCTCGGCGAGATCCTCGGCGAAACACATGTAAATGCGCCCGTCCTCCTCCTCGGAGGTGATGGCGAGCGCCAGAATTTCGCGTTCGGTCAGTTCCGAAAAGGCTTTCAAGCGACATGACTCCGATGGGCGACAGGCGAGGTCGTCGCCGTATCGAACTTTGTAGAGTGTCCCAACGTTTTTTGCCATAGACTGCGTCGCCCCTCATCGTGACGAGTCCCATGACCGAGAAACACCCAAGGCCCAGCGCCCCGCTAGCGACGCGTTTGATCACCTTCGCCGCGCTGTTCCAGCGGCCGATGACGCTCGGCGTGCGCGGCCTCGTCATCGACCCCGCCGGCAAGGTGCTGCTGGTGCGCCACACTTATGTGCCGGGCTTTTATTTCCCGGGCGGCGGCGTCGAACGCGGCGAAACGCTGATCGAGGCGATGACGCGCGAACTCGCCGAGGAAGGCAATATCGTCGTCGAGGACGCGCCCACGCTTCATGGCGTCTATCTCAACCGCGCCGCCTCGGCCCGAGACCATGTGGCGCTCTATGTCGTGCGCTCCTTTCGGCAATCCGCCGCGCATGTCCCCGGCCTGGAAATCGCCGAGGCGAAGTTCTTTTCCCCCGACGCGCTGCCGGAGGACGCCACCCGGGCGACGCGAGAGCGGCTTGCCGAGGTTTTGCACGGGGCGACGGCGTCGCCTTATTGGTGAACGGCGAGATTTGCGAGATCGCGCCAGCCGCGCAGCCCCGCTTCCCGCCTCGCTCCGCCCGTGCTAACCCGCCGGGATGATCGACCTCGCCCTGCGTTTCTTCCCGCTCTCGCCCGCCGACCAAGCCGCCATCGAGAAACTCGACGAGCACGCCTTCGGTCCCGGGCGCTTTGCTCGCACGGCCTATCGGTTGCGCGAGGGCGTGGAGCCCGATCTGTCGCTGTCCTTCGTCGCGCGGGTCGGCACGCTGCTGGTCGGCGCCAATCGCATGACGCCGATTCTGATCGACCTCGCGCCGGCGCTGTTGCTCGGGCCGCTCACCGTCGAACCGGCCTTCCGCTCGCAGGGCGTCGGCGAGGCGCTGATGATGAAATCGCTCGACGCCGCGCGCGACGCCGGCCACGGTCTTGTGTTGCTGGTCGGCGACGTGGATTATTATTCGCGCGTCGGCTTCGCGCGCGTCCCGCGCGGAAAAATCACCATGCCGGGACCGGTCGATCCTGACCGCCTGCTCTATTGCGAGTTGCGCGACGGCGCGTTTGCGGCGACAAGCGGGAAGATGCGCAGGCTTTAGCCGGCGCGTGGACCCCTCCCTCCAAACAGAAAAGACGCCTTGCCCGCAACCTCCCCGCGACTGCTCTCCCGTTACGACGCGCTGGTCGCTTCCCGCGCCATCGAGCGCGACCCCGCGCAACTCGTGGCGCTGGAGACGCTGGACCGGCTCGCCGGGGATTTGGCGCGGCCGGCGCCCGCGCGCGCGGCCCTTGGCTTCCTGGCCCTTTTCAAGCGGCGAACGGCGCGGCGCGCCCCGCGCGGCGTCTATCTCTGGGGCCATGTCGGGCGCGGCAAGACGACGCTCATGGACCTTTTCTTCGAAGCGGCGGCGGTCGAGAAAAAGCGGCGCGTGCATTTCCACGCCTTCATGGCGGAGGTTCACGAACGGTTGCACCAGGCCCGCCGCGAGGCCAATGGCGGAAGCGACCCCGTCTCCCGCGTCGCCGCCGAATTTTCGCGCGAGACGCGGCTGTTGTGTTTCGACGAATTCGCGGTGTCCGACATCGCCGACGCGACCATTCTGGCGCGGCTGTTTTCAGCGCTCTTCGCCGCCGGCGTCGTGGTGGTCGCGACCTCCAACGCGGCGCCCGAGCGGCTCTACGAGAACGGCCGCAACCGCGATCTGTTCCTGCCCTTCATCGCTCTGCTGCAAGAGCGCATGGAGGTCGTCCAACTCGACGCGCGCGCCGATTTTCGGCTGGAGAAAACCTGCGGCCGCGAGGTGTTTTTCGTCGCCGCCGACCGAGGAGGCCAAGGCGGCCGCGCAAGCGCGCCTCGCCGCCCACATGGGCGACGGCCCGTTCGAGCCGGCGACCGTGCGGGTAAAGGGGCGCGACATACTGATTCCACTGGCTCGCGGCGGATTGGCGCGCTTCGATTTCGCGGAGATTTGCGGCCGCCCGCTCGGCGCGGCGGATTATCACGCGCTAACCAAGAACTTCGACAAGATCATCGTCGACAACGTTCCCGCGATGACTTTCGACCGGCGCAACGAGGCCAAGCGTTTCATCACGCTGGTCGACGTGCTCTACGAGACGAAAACCAAGCTGATTGTTTGCGCGCAAGTCGAGGCCGAAGCCCTCTACCACGCCGATCAAGGCGTGGAGGCGCAAGAATTTCGCCGCACGGCGTCGCGGCTCAGAGAGATGCGCTCGGAGGATTATCTCGACGCCTGGGCGGCGCGGCGCCGCCTTACCTAAGCCGGAGGCTTCCTCCCCTTCCAACTCGCGGAGCGGGCACATCGAAGCGGCGATGAGCCTCGGATGGTTGGTTCACCTTCGAAGCGCGGCCTTCGCGCCGCATCCGCCGATGCGCTTCTTCCCAACTTGGCTCCTGATCGGAGTCCTGCGTCCAATGCGCGACGGCGGCTTCGTCGCACCATTCGAGCAATTTCGGCATGGCCGCGCGATGCGCCCCCGTGGTCATGAAGGCTCTCATCGCGGCCTCGTCGGTCCAGACCGAGCGCGTCCAAAAAGTGTCGCGCGCGTCGCGCAAAATACTGAAAGCAACGCTTGCCATCGGCCCGCCGCGCCTGAAGCGCCGACCGGAACGCCGCGACGAAAAACGCCGGGACGTATCTCCATGACCTCACCCGCAGGCGCGTGATCGAGACAAATGGCATGGGTTCTCCGCCGATTGTTTCTGACAGCGAATAGATTGCCCGCAAGCGCCTGAAGCGTGTAACGAACTTTCACAGCCCGTGCTTGGCCCAAACAACCCGCACCTGTTCATCGCTCGCGAACTCGCCCCGAGTGGCGGGGCCCTTCGAGCGATCGATCGCCGCCCGTTCGTCGGCGGACAAGATCACCCGCGGCTCCTCCTGGCCCGCAAGATGCAAAACCACACGGGCGATATCGTCCTGCGCTTGCGCGGGCAACACGCGCGCGGCTTCTAGCGCCTGTTCCAAGCAGCTTTGTCATCGGCGAATTTTAGCCACTATCTGGGAAAATTTGGAAGGGACGACATTCGCGCATGGCGGCGGGGCGGGCCGCGTCCCCGTATGCGGCCACGCCTATACTACGCCCCCTCACCTTCTCCCCTCCCAAGTCCAAACAAACAAAATCGCCCCCAGCAGCGCCAGAAGCGCCGAAAGCCCTATCCCCAGCGGCGTCGCCTCGACGCCCTTCAGCGCGCCGGCGGCGCCGCGCTTCACGCCGATCCAGTCGGCGCCGCCGAACATATTGGCGTCGCGCAGTTCGACGATCCGCGGCATCGTAATCTCGTCCGAGGCGCCGGTGGAAAGCCGCCGCACCGTGCCGCCGGTCGCCGAAGCCAGCGGGCGCAGCTTTTCCGGGGTCGACGCCACCTCGCGAAATTCGCGCGGATTGGCCGGGCCGACATTGACCAGCGCCGTCAGGCCGCCGTTCTCGAAGCGATAGAGCCCCATCTCCTTCGCCGTGAATCTCGCGCGCGAGAGACCGGGCTCCCCCCGCTCCAGCGCGATCTCCTCGCGCGCGCCGGACGGCGCGATGACCGTCACGGGCGGCGTCTCGTCCTTGAGGCTCTGGCGCTCCACCAAAATCTCATGGCCGCTCACTGTCGCGCGCAAGGCTTCCTCTTCGAGTTCGGGCTCCTTCATCAGCCAATGGGCCATGCGGCGCATCAGATCGACATGCGGCCCGCCGCCGTCGATAGCCGCGCGCCCACAGCCACAGCTGATCGGTCAGCAACATGCCGACCCGGCCCTTGCCCTCGCGCGAGAGCACGACCAACGGCTTGTCCTCGGCGCCGAGCAGCACGCTGTCGCCCTTCAGCACATTGGCGTTCACCTGCCGGAACCATTCGCCCCAGCTTGGCGGCGTCGTCTTCGAGCCCTCCAGGCCGCGGGTGACCGGGTGTTTCTCGCCGTCCTTGCTGACATGCGCGCGAAACGCCTGCTCGAACAGCGCGCCATCGGGACGCGCCGGCAATATGCTCTCCAGCGGCGAGTAATAGAGCCCGCGCAGCGTCGCGTAATCCGGCCCGACAGCCGCCAGAAAAGCCCCGCCGTTTTCGACATAGGCGACGATATTGTCGAAATAGACGCTGGGCAGCAGCGTCTGGCTCGAATAGCGGTCGAAGATGATGAGGTCGAAATCGTTGATCTTGCGCCCGAAGAGGTCGGCGGTGGGAAAGGCGATCAGCGACAGTTCGGAGGCGGGAACGCCGTCCTGCTTTTCCGGCGGGCGCAAAATGGTGAAATGCACCAATTCCACATTGGCGTCGGCGCGCAACAGATTGCGCCAGCCGCGTTCGCCGGGATGCGGCTCGCCGGAAACCAGCAGCACCTTGAGCCGGTCGCGCACGCCCTCGATCACCACCACCGCCTTGTTGTCGATGTCGGTGAGTTCGCCGGGGACGACGGGCGTCTCCAATTCGACGACATTGGGTCCGCCATGTTCGATGCGCACGGGGATCTCGACGATTTCGCCCGGGCTCGCGGTCAACGTGGCGATAGTCGCGCCATCCAATCGCGCGGAAATCGTGATCGCGGGATCGAAGCCGCCGCCGCTGTCGACGACTCTGACGCGAAGAATCTGGTCCTTGCCGACGACCCCAAAACGCGGCGCCTCGACAAGTTCGATGCGGCGGTCGCGCTCGCCCTCATGGCCGGTGATCAGCGCGTGCAGCGGCGCCTTGAAGCCCAACGCCTCGGCCTTGGCGGGAATGTCGTGCACAAGACCGTCGGTGACGAGGATCGCCGCGCCGATTCTGTCGGGGGCTACGTCCTTTCAGCGCCTCCGCCAGCGCCGAAAACAGCAGCGTGCCGTCGGCGCCGGTCCCGACCGAAACGAAACGCGGCTCGATGTCGGGCGTTTTCGCGAAGGCGTCTTCCAGCGCCTTGCGCGCCGCGTCGACCTGCGTCATGCGGGCGCCGAGGGTCTGGCTCTCGCTGCGGTCGAGCACGACGGCGACGACGCTCTTTTGCGCCTCGCGCTGCTCGCGCACCAGCGACGGGTCGGCGAGCGCGGCGAGCAGCAGCGCGAGGGCCAGCGCCCGCCATCCCGCGCCCTTCTGCCCGGCGTAAAGCGCGAAGCCGAGAAGGCCGAGCGCGGCGACGATCAGCAGCGCGAAGGCGGGCCAAGGCAGCAGCGGCGTGAAGGCGAGGGAGAGTTCACTCATGGCGCGCCTCTCACTGCCCCAGACGTTGCAGCAGGTCGCGCACATGCACCTGATCGGATTTGTAATTGCCGGTCAGCGTGTACATCACGAGATTTACGCCGCCGCGCAAGCGACATTTCGCGCTGGCGCGCGCCGCCCGGCGTCAGCGGATAAAGCGGCCGGCCGCTCTTGTCCTGCGCCCAGGCGCTGGCGAGATCGTTGGAGGTGATGACGATGGCCGAGACATTATCCGTCGCGCGCACGGGGCGCGGCGCGTCATTGGCGGGCTCCGGCGGCAGCGCCTCGACCCATGTGTCGCCATTGGCGTATCGCCCGACAAAGCCGTCGAGCAGATAAAAGGTCTTGGTGATCACGTGATCGCGCGGGACGATTTCGAGTTCGGGAATATCGAGCCCCTTGGCGAGTTCGCGCAGCCATAGGGCTTCCGGCGTCGGCGTCGCGTTGGCCCGGGCCGTCAGGGCGTCGCGCGTGTCGAAGACGACCGTGCCGCCCTGCTTCATATAGGCGGCGACGCGCGCGACGGTCTTTTCCGAAGGCTGCGCCGCGAGCGCGTTGATCGGCCAGTAGAGCATCGGATAGAAGGCGAGTTCGTCGCGCGCGACATCGACGCCAACCGGATCGCCCGGAGAAAATGAAGTGCGCTGATCGAGCGTGCGCGATAGCGTTTCGAGACCCGATCGACTCGTCTCGTCGATGCGCGCGTCGCCGCTGATCACATAGGCCAGCCGCGTTTTCAGCGCGGCGTCGCGATCACGCGCGCTGGGCGCCGCTTTTTGCGCGTCGGCGCGCGCCGGATGCGCGTTTATGCTCACGCCAAGCACGCAAACGACGGCCAAACCCGCGACGCCGGCGGCGAGCCGCAACCGGCCCGAGAGCCACAACAGGGCCAGCCAATCGATCAGCAGCCCGACAAAAATCAGCGTCAACAACAGCGGCCGCAAATCGCGCGCGGCGCCTTGGCGCTCCAACGGCCGCGGCGAAAGCTCGAACTTGGAGAAATCGAACGCCCGCACGGAATCGTTCGGCGCGAGGGTTTGCACCGCGGTCTCGGCGCCCGGAGCGCCATAGAATCCGGGCGGATGCTCGGCGTCGCCGCGTCCGGGGAAATCCGCCCCGATGGCCTTCGCCGTCGCCGGCGGGGCGCCGAGAACGCCGAAGCCGTCGAGCGTGCGCAAGGGCGGCAGCGTCGCGCGGTCAACGTCCGGCGCGCTCGCCGAATGGTCCGCCGCGCCTTCGTTCGACAGCGCGCAAATTCGTTTGAGCATCTCGACGAAAAGCCCGGAAATCGGCAGGTTCGACCAGTTCGCGTCGGCGCCGACATGGAACAGCACGACGACCCCCTTGCCGCGCCGCTCGAATGTCGCGAGCGGCGTGCCGTCGGCGAGCCGCGCCCAGGTCTTGGCGGAGAGGCCCGGGTCGGGCTCCGCCAGAATCTGCCTGTTCACGGCGACGTCGGCGGGCACGGCGAGCCCGAAAAACGGGCTGGCCTCGTCGAAATCGGCGAGCCGCTTGGTTAGCGACGTGCCGTCGGCGAGCCGCGCCCAGGTCTTGGCGAAAGCCGGTCGGCTCCCCAAATCTCCGGTTACCGCGACATCGGCGGGGACCGCGAGGCCGAAGAAAGGGCTGGCCGCGTCGAAATCGGCGAGCCGCTTCGGCGTATCCCAAGACATCGCGCCGCCGAGCACGCGCCCGTTGCGGCGCAGCCTGACCGGCGTCAGATCGTCGGGGTCGTTGGCGAGACGCGGTCCGGCGAAACGCAGCAACACCCCGCCCTGCTCGACAAAATTCGACAAGGCCTCGAAAGCCTCTCCCGGCGCGACCTTTTCGTCGGCGAGCACCAGCACGTTGGGGCGGTCGGCCAGCGCGGCCAGAACCGGGTCGGCGTCGCCGGGATTGGATTTCAGCAGCAGCGTGAAGGGCGCGAGCGCCTTTTCGAGATAATAGGCCGCCGACAGCAAGGGCTGCGCCGCGTCGCCGGCGGCGCCTCCGACAATCGCGACGCGCCGCACCCGCCCGCGCGAGTCGAGCAAGGCCACGGCGCCAGCCGAATTTTCCCCGGCCACGCGCAAAAAGCTTACATCGTTGCGCAGTTCGATCGGCAGATCGAAACGCGCCTTGGTCTTGTCGGAGCCGGCGAATTGGAACGGCGCGCTGGCGACCAGCCGCGCCTTGTCGTCGAGCGCCTCGACCACGCCGTCTCCCCTCGGCCCGGCGCGCAGCACCGAAACCTCCAGGGCGGCGCTGTCGTTGACGGCGCCCTCCAGCGCCAGCGGCGCGGCGTCGTCCTTGAGAACCTCGACGCCAGCGCCCGACGCCGCCGCCTCTCGCAGCGCCGCCGCGAATCCCGCCGCCCCGCCCTGCTCCAGCCCGTCGGCGATCCACACGAGGCGCGCGGTTTTATGAGCGCGCGCAAAGGCTTTGACCTGAGCGGCGGCGAGGCCGCGATCCGGAAGCCAGGGCTTTGGCCGGGCCGCGCGCAAATGCTCCGCCGCCCGGGCGCCATCCGTCAATTCCGGCGCCGCCGCGCCTTCGGACGCCAGCATCAGGGCGACCGCCGTCCCCGCGCGCTCGGCGCCTTCGATGAGGCCGGCGGCGGCGGCGACTCGCCGGTCCCAACCGGGCGCCGCCGCCCAGCCGTCGTCAAGCGCCACCAGCAAAGGACCGCCTGCGGCGGCCGGGCCGGCGGGATTCCAAACCGGCCCCGCCATGGCCAGCGAGGCCAGCGCCGCGATCGCGAGACGCAGCAGCAACAGCGGCCAGGGCGTCTTGACCGGAGTTTGTTCTTGCGGCTTCAAGTCGCGCAGCAGCCGCACCGGCGGAAAGATGATTTCGCGCGGCGCGGGCGGCGTCACCCGCAGCAGCCAATAGATCAGCGGGCAGCGCCAGAAGGCCGAGGAGCGCCAAGGGCGCCGCGAAGGCGAAACCCATTAGCGCGCCCCCATCCCTTCGCTCAGGCCCATCAGCAGCGCCAGCGCCGCCTCCGCCGCCGGGCGGTCGGTGTGGTGCAAGAGAAACAGAAAGCCCGCGTCCCGCGCGGCGATCCGCAGACTGTCCTTGTGTTCGGCGAGGCGCTCGGCATAGGCGGCGCGCAGAACTCTGCGCCTCTCCGGCGTGAAAGGGCGCGCCGCCGTCGGTGTCGCGAAACAGCGTTTCTCCGGCGAAGGGAAAGCTCTCCTCGGCCGGATCGAGAATCATCAGCAAGGCTCCGCGCGCGCCGGCTTGCGAATATTCGCGCAGACGCGCCGCGAGCGCCTCCACGTCGCACAGGAAATCCGAGACCAAAACGAGCTTCGCGCGAGGCGGCAGGGCGGTCGAAGGCGCGATGTCTCGAGCGCCCGAGGCGGGCGGCTGGCGGCTTATGACCGCGGCGAGGCGATCGATGATGTTTCTCGCGCAAAGCGCCGGCGTCAGCCCGAGAGCGCCGACGCGCTCTCCGCCCTGGACCAGAACCTCGGCGGCGGCGAGTCCGAGCACGGCGGCGCGGTCGATTTTATAATCGCTGGCCAGCGAGGATTTGAACGCCATCGAGGCCGAGCAATCCACCCAGACGAAGTAATTTTGCGCGGCTTCCCATTCGCGCTCGCGCACGAATAGCTGATCGCCCCGCGCCGAGCGGCGCCAGTCGATGCGATGAGCGGATTCGCCGCTCTCGAAAGGGCGATACTGCCAGAAGGTTTCGCCCGCGCCGGCGCGCCGGCGGCCATGCACGCCATGCACGACGCTGCCCGCGACCTCGCGCGCCTGGGCGACGACATGGGGCAAGCGGCTGGCGAGATCGGCCGCGTCCGCCGTCCGCTCCCCGTCGGGACGCGGCGTCCGCGGATCGAACCAATGCGTGTCCGCGACAAAAGCCATTTTGGCGCCCACGTCAGCCGAGCCGTTCGACAAGCTTGCCGATCAGCGTCTCGACGGTCAATTCCCGGCGCGCGGCGAAGGTCAGCGCCATGCGATGGCGCAGCACGGGCGCGGCGAGCTTGGCCACGTCGTCGAGCGAGGGCGAGAGGCGACCATTGACCAGCGCCCGCGCCCGCGTCGCCAGCATCAAGGCCTGCGCCGCGCGCGGCCCCGGACCCCAGGCGACATGCGGCGCGATGGCGGGATCGCCGTCGCCGGGCCGCGCGGCGCGCACCAGATCGAGAATGGCGTCTACGATTTTTTCGCCGACCGGCAGCCGCCGCACCAGGCGCTGCACGACCATTAATTCATCCGCCGTCAGCGCCTGCGTCGGCTGCGCGACATGCTCGCCGGTCGTCTCCAGCAATATGCGCCGCTCATTGGCGCGGTCGGGATAGAGCGACGTCGATCTGCAGCAAGAAGCGGTCGAGCTGCGCCTCGGGCAGTGGATAGGTGCCCTCCTGCTCCAGCGGATTTTGCGTCGCCAGCACATGGAACGGGCGCGGCAGGTCGTGCGGCTGGCCGGCGATGCTGACGTGATATTCCTGCATCGCCTGAAGCAAGGCCGATTGCGTGCGCGGCGACGCCCGGTTGATTTCGTCGGCCATCAGCAATTGCGCGAACACCGGCCCCCTGATGAAGCGGAAGGCGCGGGATTTGTCGGCCCCCTCCTCCAACACTTCGGAGCCCAGAATATCGGCGGGCAAAAGATCGGGCGTGAACTGCACGCGCTTGGTGTCGAGCCCGAGAACCTTGCCCAGCGTGTCCACCAGCTTGGTTTTGGCGAGGCCGGGCACGCCGACCAGCAGCCCGTGGCCGCCGGCCAGCAGCGTGACCAGCGCCTGTTCGACCACCTCCTCCTGACCGAAGATCACCCCGGCCACCGCCTCGCGGGCGCGGTGGATTTCGTCGAGCGCGCGGTCGGCGCTGGCGATGACGGCGGCGTCGAAGGCGATGGGCGATTGATCGGTCATCTTTGCGCGGACTCTGGCGTTGGAGGAGACTGGCGGAACCGGAACGGCGCGCGATTCCGCGTTGCATGATAGCTTAGAACGCCAAGCGGCGTTGTCGATATGAAAGACGCCGGCTTGGGCAATTGGTTAATGTTCGACGCAAAGGCGCGGGAATTATGGCGGGGAACGCCCATATTAACAGCGTATGACGCTTTACGCATCGCGCCCCTCGCCTACGCGCCGCCTCCGAAGCGTGTATAACAACCAAAATCCGACACCGCGCCTCGCAGGCGCCAACGAAGGCTCCCTCGCCCATGTGGCGCGCCATTATCGAGACCACGCTGTTTTTTTCCGCTCCGTTCGCGCTCTACGCCTTGTTTCATCTGCTGCAGATGCGCTGGCCCTTCGTCGCCGAACTCTGGACCAAGGGCGTCGTGTCGACGCTCACCGTCGCGGGGCTGGCGATCGCCGTCGCCGGCCTCTTGCTGATTGGCCTCGGACCGCGCCAACAGGGAACCTATGTGCCGGCGCATATCGAGAATGGACGCCTTGTTCCCGGACGGTTCGAGTGACGGACGCCAGCCGCGTTCTGAACGATCCAAGGCTCGCGCGCTTGCTCGCGGCGCTGGCCGCGACCGGGCGCGAATCCCGGGTCGTCGGCGGCGCCGTGCGCGACGCGCTGCTGGGTCTCGAGCCGCATGAGATCGACATCGCCACCGCGGCCTTGCCCGAGGCGGTCGCCAAGGCCGCGCAAGACGCCGGCTTGAAGGCCGTCCCCACCGGCGTCGCCCATGGCACGATCACGGTCGTCGTCGAGGGGAAGCCTTTCGAGGTGACGACGCTGCGCGAGGATGTCGAGACATATGGCCGCGCCGCGAAGGTGCGTTTCGGCGCCGATTTCGAAAGAGACGCGCTGCGCCGGGACTTCACCGTCAACGCGCTGTCGCTGTCGCCGGACGGTCGCCTGCACGATTACACCGGCGGCCAGGCCGATCTGAAGCAACGCAAAATTCGCTTCATCGGCGATCCCGCGACGCGTATCGCCGAGGATTATCTGCGCATCCTGCGCTTCTTTCGCTTCCATGCCGCCATTGGCGAAGGTCCGCTCGATCCGCCGGGGCTGCACGCGGCGATTCTCGCGCGCGAATATCTCAGCCTGCTGTCGCGCGAGCGGATTCGCGCGGAACTGCTCAAACTTCTGATCGCGCGGCGGGCGGCGGCGACGATTCGCGAAATGTCGCGGGCCGGCGTGATCGAGATTTTGCTGGGCATGGACTATCCGGCGCGGCTGGAGCGCTTCGTCGCCATCGAGGCGGCGCGCGGCGCTCCCCGCGACCCGATCGCGCGCCTCGCCGCGCTCGCGGTCGTCGTGCGCGAGGACGCCGAGCGGCTGCGCGAGCGGCTGCGCCTCTCCAACGCCGAATATGCGCGCCTGACGCTCGCGGCGGGGCTGGTCGAGGAGTTGCGCGGTCACGACGGGCGCTTTTCGACGCATGAACTGAACACCATGCTGTTCCTGCAAGGCCGCGGCGGCGCGGCCGACGCGCTGGCGCTGCTGCATGCGGAGAGCGCCGCTCCGCCCGATGACGCGGCATGGCGACATGCCGCGACCTTCATCGCGGAAGCCGAGCCGCCGGCCTTTCCGCTCAAGGGGGCCGATCTCGTGGCGCTAGGGGTCGCGCCCGGCCGCGCCCTGGGCGCCGCGCTCAAGCGTCTGCAGGCCAATTGGATCAGGGCCGGATTTCCGCGCGATCCGCGCCGCGTGCTGCAACTGCTCGAGGATGTCGCGCCGAACGGCGAGGATTGAATCCGCCGCCCAATTCGCGACTCCCCTTCGAATTGAAAACGCGCTAGCCTGTTTCGATGAACTTCGGCCGCGGAGGCGCATATGAACTTCGAAACGACGGGACCAGGAGATGTCGCGAGGCGGATCGCGCAACGAGCGCGCCAGACAAGAACCGCCGGCCGAGGCGACGGCTGGCGGCGCGAAACCTTCACCATGGCTCGGATGGACGCGCGCGACAAAGCGCGCGAATGGTTCGAGCTTTACCCCAAGGCCGCCTATATGACCGAGATAGAATTCTGGCGCCAACTCGACGACGGCCGCATCGAATTCACGATTAGAAGGTTGCCGAGCGCGGATTGACGGCGCGCGTCGAAGGGCCAGTCGGGTTTTCCGGCCACGCGCCAAGTCCGGCTCGGCGCCGCCCGCCTAGGTAAACAAAACGCCGGCGAGATGCGCCACATTGACGAGTCCGGTGAGTTCGACGACGACATCTCCGGCCCCGAGCGCGCCATGCGGGGCGGCTTGCGAAGCGGTATTGTTGGCTTCGACGATGTAGGTGTTGCCCTGAAACTGGAACCAGTCGGCGAGAGTGGTTTGGCCATTGAGTTGAGTGGTCTGATTTCCGGCGGCGCCGGCGACGACCGTATGGGCGCCGGCTGAAAACTGCTGATCGAGACTGACCGCCTGGCCAGCCGCGATATCGAGCGCCTGGGCCAGCGTCGTCGCGCTAGCGACATTCACCTGCGAATTCGTCGCGTTCTGGCCCGCCCAACCCTCGAAGACGGGTAGGCTTGTTCCGGCTGGATGCTGCAGTATCAGCTCGATATTTGTTCCGTTCGGGGCATTGAGCGTGATGGTTGTCAGAAAGGGATTGGCGGTCGACGGCGCGTTGGTGACGCCCTCCGCGACAAGGACGCCGAGGGTATTGGCGGAAACGGCTCCGGCAACGTCAATCGTCTCGCTTGTCCCGCCCCAAACCTCGACGGCGTGGGAAGCCGAACTCAGGTCAATATGGACGATCGGAGGGTCATTCGCCGCTATGGCGCTGACAATCTCGCTCTGTTGGAACGAGGCGACCGCGCCCTGCGTGTCCGCGATGAATTCCGCCGACTGGGAGAAAACCTGCAGCAACTGCCCGGCGTTCAAATTCTGCGACGACCAATAAGCGACGCCCGCCGCGTCGCCGGGATGGCCGAGGATATTTTGATAGAGCGCCTCGACCAGCGACGTGCTGGCCGGCGCGGTGGCGTTCACGCCATAAAGGTTGAAGAACTCCTGCGAATTGGCGAAGGCGGCGCTCAAGCCGCCGAGGCCCAACGTCGCGGCGACGCCGGACCAATAGGCGACGCCGGCCTGGTCGGGCGCGCGGCCGAAAGCCGCCAAATATTCGCGGATGACGGGATCGACCACATTGAGCGTGAAGGGTTCTTGCGCGATCTCCTGCGCGACCTGGGTCAGCGCATAGCCGCTGCCGAGTTGGCCTTCGTAAAGAAGGGTCTGCGCGGATGTCGGCGCTTGAAATTGAACCGCCTCGTAAATCGCCGCGATCTCGCCCGTCGTCGGCTGCAGCCATTCATTCGTGGCGCTGGAAAAGCCAGGCACAACGGTAAATATTGTCGAAACAGCGTTAATGGCCTCGCTCTGCTGAAACGCCGCGACCGCGCCTTGCGAATCCGCGATGAATTCCGCCGACTGGGAGAAAACCTGCAGCAGTTGCCCGGCGTTCAAATTCTGCGACGACCAATAAGCGACGCCCGCCGTGTCTCCGGGGTGGCCGAGGATATTTTGATAGAGCGCCTCGACCAGCAACGTCGTGGCCGGCGTGGTGGCGTTCACGCCATAAAGGTTGAAGAATTCCTGCGAATTGGCGAAGGCGGCGCTCAAGCCGCCGAGGCCCAACGTCGCGGCGACGCCGGCCCAATAGGCGAGGCCAGCCTGGTCGGGCGCGCGGCCAAAGGCCGCCTCATATTCGCGAATGACGGGATCGACGACATTGAGCGTGAAAGGCTCCTGCGTAATCTCCTGCGCGATTTGCGTCAGCGGCGCGCCAGCGTTTATTTGCCCGACGTAGAGATTGGTTTGCGCGGCCGTCGGCGCTTGAAATTGCAACGCTTCGACCAACGCCCAGAACGTCCAACGCGGCGGGGCTCGCGAGGCCGATAATGTAAGTTGGGGTGGCGAGACTAATAACATCGCCAGCACCATCATCCTCTTCCATGATTTTCCTTCCCACGGAGCGTTAGATTAAGATCGCGCCAACGGGACGCATTCAACCAATGCCGGCGCTCTTCCGCTTCCATGCGGCGGCGCGAGCAAAATCGCGAGGCGCCGCGATGCGATGCCCCCTCGCCGTTTTGCTTCGAGACGCTTTCGGCCTCCCGTCGAGGCCGCGATTGTCAGATGGTATCTACGAACTCGAATGAACAGAGCCTGAACCGAAAAATCGGCGACCGGCGACCGGCGAGCGACCGCCAGTGTCGAAATCACTTCCCACCATGAATTCGCGGCGATTCCGAGGGATGCGCTTTTGAATTTCGCGCGGCGGCCCTCGCGGCGACCGGGTGGAAACAAGAATCGCGCGGCCCCCCTACTCCGGCTGCACATCGGGCGTGCGCCACGCCAGATGCTGGCCGCTGTCGACCGCGATCATCTGTCCCGTCACGGTGCGCGCTCGCGCCAGATACATCGCGGCGTCGACGACTTCGGAAAGATCGGCCGGACGGTTCAGCGGCACGCCGGCGACCTCCGCCGCGAACTCTCGCTCTCCGAGCTTCTGGTTGGGCAACACGGGCCCCGGCCCCACCGCGTTGACGCGAATTCTTGGCGCGAAGGCTTGCGCCATCGTCCGCGTCGCGGCCCACAACGCCGATTTCGTCAGCGTATAGGTGAAGTAATGCGGCGTCAGCCGCCAGACCCGCTGGTCGATCACATTGACGATCGCGCCCTCCGCGCCCGGCGGCAGCCGCGCGGCGAAGCCTTGCGCCAGCAGCAGCGGCGCGCGCAGATTGATCGCCATCTGCCGCTCATAGACCTCCAGCGAGAAATCCTCGGCGCCGTCCGGCTCGAACACCGAGGCGTTATTGACGAGCAGCGTCAGCGGCCCAAAGGCGCTCTCGGCGCGCTCGATCAGCCCCCGCGTCTCCAACGCGTCGGAAAGGTCGGCCGCGACGGTCTCGGCGCGCGCGCCTCGCGCCCGCAGCGCCTCCGCCGCCACGCTCGCCTCCGGCAGGGAGCGGGGAGAAGCGTGCAGCACCACCGGGCGCCCGTCCCTCGCGAAACCCTCGGCCAAGGCGAGACCGATACGCCGCGCCGCGCCGGTCACCAGCACCGGCCCAAGGCCTTCCCGCCCACTCATGCAAGTCTCCCCGTGGCGATTGACCGACATTTCCGCGAGCCCGCGTCGTCGCATGGGGCCGCCGCCCGAACGAACCCCTTATTCACGCTTTATTAGCCAACATCAACGGAAATCGAAACCACGTTGTTTAACCTGAACGAAACATCGACAAATATTACGTAGCTTTATCCTATAACTATCGAATTCTCGCCATAAAGTTTACTCAAAGTTTCCCATGGTGTTGCTTTTGCGGACTCGGTCGACAGCCCGAAGGAAAGGTCTTGTTAACGTGAATGATTATAATTCAATTCATCACAGCGACCGGCATGAGCCGTCGCGATGGATGAATGCAAGAGCCGCGCCGCCCAAGTTTTAGGGCGCGCGCGGCGCGTAAGCGGAGTTGAGTTATGAGACAGGCCCTGTTCGCGACGCTGCTCGCGCCCCTCGTCCTTGCGGCGACGCCCGTGCTGGCCGCGGATCTGCCTCGCCGCTCTCCCCCGCCCCAGGACTATTATTCGCCAACGCCGGTCGCCAATTGGGAAGGTCTCTATGCCGGCATCAACGGCGGCGTTGGCTTTGCCTCCTTCACCGACGGCGCCGATACGCTGATCGGCAATCCGACCGGCGGCCTGATCGGCTTCACCGTGGGCTATAACCATATTGTCGCGCCCAACCTTCTGATCGGCCTCGAAAGCGATTTCGATTTCACCGGCCTGAAGTCGTCGCAGATTCCCTATTTCGGCCTCGCCACCCAGGGCAGCATCAACGACATGTTGACGATCCGCGGACGCGTCGGCTACGTCATGGATCGCGCGCTCGTCTACATCACCGCCGGCTTCGCGGGCAGCAACAACACCGTCACCGTAAGCAATGTGTGGGGCGGCGGATTTTACGGGCAGCAGTCGATCTTCCAGACGGGTTGGGCGCTCGGCGCGGGCGTCGAATTCATGCTGACCAACAATCTCTCCGCCAAGGCCGAATATCTATTCACTTCGGTCGGGTCCGACCGCTACTTCGACTATTCGTACAGCGCGTTACAGTCCGCGGTGAACACATCGGCGGTCAAGGTCGGCGTGAACTATCACTTCTGATCAAGTCGTCACACGCGAATGATATGAGCCCGGAGCCAATGTTCCGGGCTTTTTCGCATGCGCGATACGCCGCGCGCTTATATAATAGTCAACGCAGCGTAAAGACGCGGCTGCGTTTCAAAATCAGTAAGTCAGGAGAGCGAAATGGGTATTTTGGATTTTCTGTCGAAGAAAAGCCCCGCCGCGCCAGCTCCCGCCGGGGCCACCGAGACGACAGCCGCTCCGGCCGACGCGCTGAAAGCCGAGATCGTCAATCATGGCCTCGACGCCTCCAGGATCAACATCGCCGTCGACGGCTCCACGGTCACGCTGACCGGCGGCGCGGCGACGACGGCGGACGCCGAGAAAATCGCCCTCGCGGTCGGCAACACCAAGGGCGTGACCAAGGTCGTCAATAATATCGTCGCGGACGCGCCGCATCAGGATTCGGGTTTTTACACCGTCAAATCCGGCGACACGCTTTGGAAAATCGCCGAAG
Source organism: uncultured Alphaproteobacteria bacterium (assembly GCA_963775775.1). Classification (GTDB taxonomy): domain Bacteria; phylum Pseudomonadota; class Alphaproteobacteria; order Rhizobiales; family Beijerinckiaceae; genus Methylocystis. The sequence goes on along the minus strand of CAVZKF010000009.1, from coordinate 29,596 downwards.
AGCAGTACGGCCATGGCCAGGGGCCGAAATATCAACAGATTTTCGAAGCCAACCGGCCGCTGCTGAAGAACGCCAACTCGATCTTCCCCGGCCAGGTGCTGCGCATCCCCGGCGCGATTGGAGCCGCCGCGCCGCAAGCGAGCGCCGCCCCCGCCGGCGACGACAAGAAGGGCGACAACATCGTCTGGAAGGCGCCTACGACCTGATCGATTCTTTCGTCACAAGGTGTTGCGCGCGGAAATACTTCCGCGCGTTTTTTATGCCTTCGTCGCCTCGAAGGACGGCGTGTTTTTGGCGAAAGCGTCGAGCCAGGCGACCAGCCGCGGGTGGCCCTCTCGCCAGGCGCCATCGAAGCGCAAATCGAGATAGCCCAGCGCCGCGGCCAGCGCGATATGGCCGATATCGACGGCGCCTCGCGGCGGCGCGGCTTCCAGCGCCTTCAGCGCGCGGTCGATCTTGCCCTGCTGCAACTCGACGAACGCCCCAGAGCGCAGCGCTTCCGGCCGCGAGGCGACTTCATAACGGACCAGCAAGGCCGCGTCGCAAATCCCGTCGCCAAGCGCCTGGAGGCGCAGCGCCGCGAAACGGCGCGCCGGATCGGCGGGAAAGAGCTTATCCCCGCCGGCGAGATGATCGAGATATTCGGCGATGACGCGGCTGTCATAGAGCGACGAACCGTCCTCCAACACCAGCGCCGGTATTTTACCAAGCGGATTTTGCACGCGGATGCTGTCGGCGGGATCGGCGAGATCGACGCCGGCGATCTCCAAGCGGTCCGCCAGCCCCAGAATATCGGCGGCGATGCGGATTTTGCGGGCGTAGGGCGAGGCGGGGGAATAGCGGAGGGTGAGCATGGGCGGACGTTCCTGGGGGGCGCGAAATGCTGGGGACTTTTAGCAGAATGCGTGGTTTGCGTGAGAGCTCTAATCGTCGAACCGGCCTGCTTCACTCCCCCGCCACCTCCTCCACGACAAACCCTGCCCCCTGCCCTTGCGCCAGCCGCTCCGCCAAAAACGGCAGCAACGCCCGCGCTTCCGCCTCGAAACCGAACGGCGGATTGACTATGATGAAGCCGGCGCGGTTTAGCCGCTCGGCTGTTCCGCCGACGCAAAGCTCTATTCGCAGCACGCGGCGTATTCCGGCTTCACGAAAACTTTCAATAAAGCTTTTCGTCCGCGCCAAGTCCTTCACCGGATGCCACAATACATAAACGCCCGTGGGCCATTTGCGATAGGCGGCGCGAAATGCGTTGAACATCGCGCGAAATTCGTTCGGTTGCTCGAACGGCGGGTCGATCAACACGAGGCCGCGCCGCTCGACCGGCGGCACGAAGGCGCCGGTGGCGGTGTAACCGTCGAGATTTATTGTCTTTATGCGCTTGTCGCGGGCGAACCGCCGGCGCAACGCGGCGAAGGCGTCCTCGCGCAGCTCGCAGAAAATGGCGCGATCGTGCTCGCCCAAAAATCCTTGCGCCAGCAGCGGCGAGCCAGGATAAATTCTTGGCCGCCCGTCCTGAAAAGGCCCCAAGGCGTCGATATAAGGCGCGAGCAAATCGCGCGCTTCGGGCGGCGCCGCCGAGAGATCGGCCAGCCGTCCGACGCCGGAGCGCCACTCCTCCGTGCGTTCGGCGGCCTCGCCAAAGAGGTCGTAGGCGCCCTCGCCGGCATGGGTGTCGAGCACGCGAAAACGCGCGTTTTTGCGCATGAAGTGGCTCAAAAGACGCGCCAAAAGCGCATGTTTGAGCACGTCGGCGAAATTGCCGGCGTGAAAGCCGTGGCGGTAGTTCATTCCTTGATCATGATCAATAGGGCGCCGGCACGCGGATCTCGCGCGAGCGGCAACCGCGCCGCGCCACCTCGGGACAGGCGCGGAACTCGCGCAAATCCTTGGTGAGGCAAATGCGCACCTCCTCCAGCACGCCGCGCTGACAGCCGACGCTCAGCATTCCCGGCCGCAGCCGGGGATTGGCGTCCAGAAAGGCGCGCTCGATCTCCATCGTCGCGAAATTTTCGTCCGAGGAAAGTTTTACGAAATTTTCCGGGATCGCGACGCTGGCCCTGGCGCGCGCCACGCTGTCGAAATAATCGCCGGGGCTCAGCCCCGTGCAGCTTCCATGCTTGCGCCACTCGTAGCGCGCGAGCCCTTCGTCGGGGTAGACGCCCTTGGCGCGATCGAGCGCGATGCGCGAGGGCGCCGGCGCATAGCCGCAATTGCTGGGATAGCCGTGCTCATATTGCGGCCACAGGCCGTGCACGACGAAGCCGAGGTTGGAGCCCGGCTCGCACTGGCTCTTGCCGCCGCCGCTCAATTCGCAAAAGCCCGCCGACCAGGACAAGGCCAGCACGTAAAAATCGAAATCGCCGGCCGCCATCGGGCCGACGCGCGACGGCGACGCGGGCGCGGCGGAGGGCGCGGGCGCGGCGGAGGGCGCGGGCGCGGCTTTGTCGGCGCAGCGGTCGAGGATGCAATCATCGGCGCGCGCGCCTTGCGCCGCGAGGCATAGCAGCATGGCGAACAGCGGCGCGGAGAATTTTGTCGACACGTAACGGGCTCCAAAAAAATCGAGTTAAGGGCCGGCGGCCTTACAGTCCGGGGAAAAGGCGTGATTGCGGTCGAGGCCCATGACGCACCAAGTGACGCCGAAGCCCATGCCGAGGAAGCCGAGATCCTCGCCCAACTCATAGACCACGGCGCGCTCGCGGCCATCGTTGAACAGCGCCCGCGCCTTGCAATAGCGGCGGGGAATATAGCTCGCGCCATTGACGCGCAGGCCGGTCTCGCGCACGCCGCCAAAGCTCTCGATGGCGAGGCCGGACTGCCAGTAGTCGCTCTCTTGATCGTAAAATGCGCGCTGTATCCGCGCCAGCGCGAAGCCGTCGTCGCAGGCCGGCAACACGCCCGAATAGGGCAACATGCGCGCCTCGGCGGGCGGCGTATCGGCCAGCGAGGGCTCCTTGGCGGCGGCGGACGGCGCCAAGGCGCAGGTCAACGCGAAAGCGGCAATCGCGACAGCGCGTCTAAACATGCTTCTCTCCCAAGACGAACCCTCGCCAAGGAAAGACCTCAAACGCCAGGTCCGCGTCAAGCTCGGTCGCGCGTCCGGCGGCGGGGGCGGGTTGAAATTCCTTTAGCCCAAGCGGTCATCGCGCGCGACAAACCGCCCGGGCCCAGGCCCGGGCGGCTCGTTTCACCATCATTCGCTCGGGCTATTCCATCTTGCCCTTCATAGCCTTGACGCGCTCTTCGATCTCGGCCTTGACCGAATCGAGATTGAAGCTCGCTCCCTTCTGCATCGGCGGGAACTCGATAAAGCTCGGGGCGTATTCGCCGATTTTCTGTTGCAGGAACACGAAGCGCCAGAATTCGTGCATGTAGAAGTCGGGGACATAGGAGAAAGACCCGGTGTTGCCCTTCGCGAACTGCAATCTCTCAAACGGATCGAGCCGGAGATTGGAGAGGATCGGCCAATCCAGCTTGACCGTCGGCCCCGTCCAGCCGTCTGGCTGGTCGATCATTCGGAACTTCCAGTCGTCGATGCGAACGGCGCCCAGAGTGCCCTCGGCGAAGTAGAAGACTTCATGGCGATTGGACTTTTCCTTGCCCGAGCAGAAAGTCCAACTGATTATAGCCGTCGAGATGGACCTTATAGGTGCTGTCCCCGAGTTGCTCGCCCTTCAGCAATTCGTCCTTGATGTTTGGATTGCCGGCGGCGGCGACGAAGGTCGGGAAGAAATCCAGACCCGACATGATGCCATTCTCGACCTTGCCCGCCGCGATTTTGCCCGGCCAGCGGATGATCATCGGCACGCGCATGCCGCCTTCCATGATCGTCCCCTTGCCGGCGGCGAAAGGCGTGTTGCCGCCATCGGGCCAGGTGAAGTTCTCGGTGCCGTTGTCGGTCGTGAACACGAGGATCGTGTTGTCCTCGAGGCCCTCGTCCTTCAGTTTCTTCATGATGCCGCCCACGACGTCGTCGAGTTGGGACATCACGCCTTCCTCGAGATACCAGCCATTATCGCCGGTCATCTTCGCGGCATATTTAGGCGAGAGATGCGAGATCACATGCGCGCGAGTGGGATTGACCCATAAGAAGAACGGCTTGCCATCCTTCTTGGCCTTGTGGATGAAATTCTCGGAATGTTCGAGAATCACCTCGTCGATGGTTTCCATATTGTACTTGATGCCGGGCATCGGATGCGGCGGCAGCGGCCCCTCGTCCTCGATCTTCTGCTTGCCGATCTTGCCCCAGCGCGGCTCTTCCGTCGGATCGTCGACCGCGGTCGCGAAACTATGGATCAAATTGCGCGGCCCGACCTTGTCCTTTAGCGCCGGCGGATAGGAGTGCCAGAACGGATCCTCCATCGCGTCGAGGTGATAGAGGTAGCCGAAGAACTCGTCGAAGCCATGCACCGTGGGCAAATAGCGGTTCAGATCGCCAAGATGGTTCTTGCCGAATTGGCCCGTGGCGTATCCCATCGCCTTCAGCGCCGTCGCGATCGTCGGGGCCTCGTCGGGGATGCCGATCTTGGCGCCGGCTTGGCCGACCGTGGTCAGGCCAGTGCGGATCGGCAACTCGCCCGTGATGAAGTTGGCGCGACCGGCGGTGCAGCTCGGCTCGGCGTAATAGTCGGTGAAGCGCAAGCCCTCGCTGGCCAGCTTGTCCAGGTTTGGCGTCGTCGAATACATCAGGCCCTGATGATACGCCCCGATGTTCTCCCAGCCGATGTCGTCGCCCATGATGACAATGATGTTGGGCTTCTTGTCGTCCGCGGCGTGAGCCTTCTTCTCGAGGGCCTGCGCCGATACCGCGCCGAACGTCGCCAAGGTTCCCGCCATTAAGGCGAGCATAGGCGTTCGGAATTTGCCGAGTTGCATCATGGCCTCCGTCTTCCCTGCTGGTTGTTTGATTGGATTGGTGCGGATTGGTGGGAGAAAGCGAGTCGTCTTCGTCACCCGAAAACAGGCCGGGCGCGCGCCTCTGGAGCCGAAAAAAAATCCCTTTTCCACTATTGCCAGTCTTGATCCGCGAACCTTTGACCGCGGCCGGCCAATAGCTCGTCGCCCCCCATCAATCCAGCGCAGCCTACACCGCTCGCGATGTATTGAATACCTGTTTCTGGCTGACGAATTTAGCGGCGATTTGGCGCGTCGCGGCGCGCAAGCGCGCTGTTTCCGTCAATACGGCGATGCGCTATAATAACTAAATGTTCCAAGCGCTCCTAAAGCCGCGCCTCTCCCGACCGCGCCTCGTGGCGGCGCTGCTCGCGCTGATGCTTTTCGCGCCGCCCACCGACGCGCGCGCGCAAAATATCATTTCGGATTTTTTCGGCGGTTTGTTTGGCGGCGGCGGAAGAAATCCCCATATCATCGAGCGCTCCTGGCCGGCGCAGCGCCGTCCACGCGAGAGCGCGCCGATGCGCCGCATCGTGCCGCATTCCACCTCTCGCGAGCCGACTTATTGGCGTCCCGCCACGCGGACCGCGAAGACGCCGCGTCGGCAACCCGCCGCCACCGTCGCCAACCATGGCGAAACCCCGCCGGTCGAGGCCGATTTCTTCGTGGTGGTGATGGGCGACACGCTCGGCGACATGCTGGCCGACGGGCTCGAGGAAGCGTTCGAGGATTTTCCCGAGATCGGCGTGCTGCACAAAGGCAAGGAAAGCTCCGGCCTCGTGCGCAATGACTTTTACGACTGGCCCAAGACGGCGCAGGAGATCGCCAACGGCCCGCGCAAACCCGATGTCGCCGTCATGATGCTCGGCAGCAACGACCACCAGGCGCTCGACGACGGCGCCCAGGCGGTCGGAGCCTTTCTCGCCGCGCTGGCGCGAGGTTTATACGGCCCGGGTGGAGGCCGTTATCCGCGCCTTCAAGGAAAAGAACATTCCGCTCGTCTGGGTGGGGCTCCCGATGATGAAAGCGGAGCGCTTTTCGGCCGATATGGCGCAAATCAACGAAATTTATCGCTCCAGCGCGGCCAAGCGCCGGCATTCCCTTCATCGACATCTGGGACATCTTCGCCGACGATCACGGTCAGTACAGCGCCTTCGGCCCCGACGTTAACGGCCAGAACGTCAAATTGCGCGCCGCCGACGGCGTGCATTTCACCAGCGCGGGCGCGCGCAAGGTCGCGCATTTCGTCGAGGGCGAAATCAAGCGGGTGTTCGACGCGCGCCAGCAACAGGCGCCCGAGGCGTCCGGCCCGCCCGCCCAGGAGACCGGAGCCCTCCCCGCCACTCCCGCCGCGCCCGCGCCGGTGTTTCAAGCGCCGGGCGCGCCAGCTCCGGCGGCGGCGCCCAGCCTGCCGCCGCAACGTCCGGCGATCGGACCGACGCAGTTGCTGACGGGGCCGCCCGGCGGCGGCCAGGATCTCGCGCGGCGCGACAAGCCCGGTCCGCGCCCGGCGACCGCCATCCCGGTGGAACGAGCGGTCGCGGAACATGTTTTTGTCGAAGGCGGCGACCAGCCGGCCCGTCCGGGGCGCGCGGATGATTTTTCATTGCCGCCGATAGCGCCGCGACCGCCGCCGACACAGTAAGCGCCGACGCTGGCGCTTTCGATGGAACCAACGGCCAGGCTCGCGCATTCTATCCCAAACCGTCGCCACAAAAGCGACACATTTGGGAGGCGCACATGCCGCTGCTTGGCTTGCTGTTTTTCGCGATTTCCGCTCTTCTTCTCGGGTCGGCCCCCGCCAGCGCCGACGAAAGGGGCTTCCTTGCCCTGTTCGAGGGTCAGCCGGAGACAACCGCCGCTCCGGAGCAGGAACGGCTGGCGCGAGAATATCCGGAAACGACCAGGGAGCTGGTTCCGGACCCGACCAATGCCCGGCCGGGCACGATCACCATAGATACGAAGGCGCGCCTGCTCTATCTCTCGCTGCCGAACGGGATGGCTTGGCGCTATGGCGTCGGAGTCGGGCGCGAAGGTTTCGAATGGCGCGGCCGCACGCGCATAGGCCGCAAGGAGACCTGGCCGTCATGGACGCCGCCGGCGGCGATGCTGAAGCGCCGGCCCGATCTGCCGCGCTTCATGGCCGGCGGCGAAGAAAATCCGCTCGGCGCGCGCGCGATGTATCTTTACTCCGGCGACCGCGACACGGGCTTCCGCATTCACGGCTCCAACGAACCCTGGACCATCGGCCACGCGGTGTCGTCGGGCTGCATCAGAATGTTGAACGAGGACGTGACCGACCTGTTCAACCGCGTCAAGGTTGGCGCTCCCGTCGTCGTGCTCTGAGCGGGGGGCCGGGAAAAGCCCCGGGAAATCCCTCTCCGGGGCTTTGTCGACTTACTGTTGCGGGGTCGCGGTGCTGATCGGCATATCGAGCTGCGGACAGCTCACCACGAGATTATTGGTGAAGGTCATCGCCAGCTGGAGCGGGATCCAGATACCAATCATCATCCATCCGCGTCTGTGTTGTTTACGCCCATAGTAATAAGCGCCCGCCAGCGGGAGCAGTAAAAGCAGGAATGGCCACGGCCCCGCGACAATATTGTCGCAGTACCAGACTTCGGCGCCACCATTGAACATGTTTCCTCACCTTGGCAGATTTGTTTCGCCCATTAGAAATTCGTCAACGGCGCTCGCGCATTGACGTCCCTCGCGGATCGCCCAGACGACCAGCGACTGGCCTCGTCGCATGTCGCCGCAGGCGTAAACCTTCTCCCGCGAGGATTTGTAGGAACGGGTGTCCGCCGCCACGTTACCGCGTTGATCTAGTGTCACATCGAGCTTTTGCAATAGCCCCTCGCGCACGGGCGCGACAAAGCCCATCGCCAGCAGCACGAGGTCCGCGCGGATCTTGAATTCGCTTCCCGGAATGTCCTTCATTTTGTCGTCGACCCGCACGCAGCGCAATTCCTTCACCGCGCCGTCGACGCCGAAAAATTCAGTGGTTCTCACCGCGAAGTCGCGCTCCGCGCCTTCATCATGCGAGGACGAGGTGCGCAGCTTGAGCGGCCAGTCCGGCCACACGCGCAGCTTGTCTTCCTTTTCGGGCGGGCGCGGCATGATTTCGAGCTGGGTGATCGACAGAGCGCCCTGCCGCTTCGAGGTGCCGATGCAGTCCGAACCGGTGTCGCCGCCGCCGATCACCACGACATGCTTGCCGGACGCCAGGATCGGCGCGTTGCCGATCGGCGGCTCTCCGGAAACCCTGCGGTTCTGCTGCGGCAGAAACTCCATCGCGAAATGCACGCCGTTGAGGTCGCGGCCCGGAATCGCCAGATCGCGCGGGGCCTCGGCGCCGCCGGCGAGCAACACCGCGTCATAGGCCGACACCAGCTCCTCCACCGCCATGTCGACGCCGACATTGACGTTGTAGTGGAAGACGACGCCTTCCTGCTCCATCTGCTCGACGCGGCGGTCGACCAGATGTTTCTCCATCTTGAAGTCTGGAATGCCGTAGCGCAACAGGCCGCCCGCCTTGGCGTTCTTCTCGAAGACATGCACGCTGTGGCCGGCGCGCCCGAGTTGCTGCGCCGCCGCGAGGCCCGCCGGGCCGGAGCCCACCACCGCGACCAGTTTGTTGGTCTTGCGGCGCGGCGGCTCGGGAACGACCCATCCCTCGCGAAAGCCGCGATCGATGATCGCGCATTCGATGGATTTGATCGTCACCGGTTGGTCGTTGAGATTGAGCGTGCAGGACGCCTCGCACGGCGCGGGACAGACCCTGCCGGTGAATTCGGGAAAATTATTGGTCGAGTGCAGATTGGCCAGCGCGCGCTTCCAGTCGCCCTCATAGACGAGGTCGTTCCAGTCGGGAATCTGGTTGTTGACCGGACAGCCGTTGTGACAGAACGGAATGCCGCAATTCATGCAGCGCGCCGCCTGATTGCGCGTGGCTTCCTCGGACAGAGGAATGACGAATTCCTCGTAATGGCGAATGCGGTCGGCGGCCGGCTTATACTTGCGGTCCTGCCGGTCGATCTCGATAAAACCCGTCACCTTGCCCATAGCGCTCGCTGCTCATCGGTTCGTCCATGTTCGGCGCGCCGCCGCCTGGCATGGGTTATAACTCATCCCGCCCGCCGCGATAGCGACGGCGTTGGCCAAATTGCGTACGAATTTCGCATCGCCCCTCGACGCAACGAGGGGCCGCCTTATTCGCCCGCCGCCTTCAACTTCTGCGTCGGCTTGCCCTTGGCGAGAAGCTCCGTCAAGGCGCGGCGATATTCCACCGGCATGATCTTGCGGAATTTGGGCCGATACTCTTCCCAATTCTCCAAGATCTCGCGCGCGCGGGTCGAACCCGTGTAGCGCGCGTGGTTGGCGACCAGTTGGCGCAAGCGCTCCGCGTCGAAACGGGTCATATCGCCCATGATGTCCACGCGACCATGTCCTTCGAGATCGCCGGACTGGTGGAAGTTCTCGGTCATCGCGGTCTCTTCCTCGGACAAGGGTTCGAGATCGACCATCGCGAGATTGCAGCGCGAGGAGAAATTATCCTCCTCGTCCAGCACATAGGCGATGCCGCCGGACATGCCCGCCGCGAAATTGCGCCCCGTCGCGCCCAGCACGACGACGACGCCGCCGGTCATATATTCGCAGCCATGATCGCCGACGCCCTCGACGACCGCGATCGCGCCGGAGTTGCGCACCGCGAAACGCTCGCCGGCCACGCCGCGGAAATAGCATTCGCCGGCGATGGCGCCGTAAAGCACGGTGTTGCCGACGATGATCGACTGATGCGGGGTGATTTTCTTGGCCTCGCGCGAGGGATAGATGACGATCTTGCCGCCCGAGAGGCCCTTGCCGACATAATCATTCGCCTCGCCCTCCAGCCGCAGCGTCACGCCGCGCGCCAAAAACGCGCCGAAGCTTTGCCCCGCGGTGCCGAAGGCGCGAATGTCGATCGTGTCCTCGGGCAGGCCGGCATGGCCGTAGACGCGGGCGATCTCGCCCGAGAGCATCGCGCCGGTGGCGCGATCGACGTTGCGGATCGGCGTTTCGATGGTCACCTTGGCGCCGCGGTCGATGGACGCGCGCGCCTGCGCGATCAGGCTGTTGTCGAGAACCTTGTCGAGGCCATGATCCTGGCGGGCGCTGTGGCGGATGGCCCCGCCCTCCCCCGCCGGCTTATGGAACAGCTTGCTGAAGTCCAGCCCCTGCGCCTTCCATTGCGCCAGCGCCCGATCCTTGTCGAGCATTTGCGCCTGTCCGATGAGTTCGTCGAAGCGGCGATAACCCATCGAGGCCATCAATTCGCGCGCCTCCTCGGCGACGAAGAAGAAGTAATTGATGACATGCTCGGGAAGGCCGACGAAGCGCTTGCGCAACACCGGGTCCTGCGTCGCGACGCCGACCGGACAGGTGTTGAGATGGCACTTGCGCATCATGATGCAGCCGGCGGCGATGAGCGGAGCCGTCGCGAAGCCGAACTCGTCGGCGCCGAGCAAGGCTCCGACCACGACGTCGCGCCCGGTGCGCAAGCCGCCGTCGACCTGCACGGCGATGCGCGAGCGCAGCCCGTTCAGAACCAGCGTCTGATGCGTCTCGGCGAGGCCGATTTCCCAGGGGCTGCCGGCATGTTTGATCGAGGTCAGCGGCGAAGCGCCGGTGCCGCCCTCGAAACCCGAGATCGTCACATGATCGGCGCGGCCCTTGGAGACGCCGGCGGCGACCGTGCCGACGCCGACCTCCGACACCAGCTTGACCGACACGTCGGCGCGCGGATTGACGTTCTTGAGGTCGAAGATCAACTGCGCCAAATCCTCGATCGAATAGATGTCGTGATGCGGCGGCGGCGAGATCAGCCCGACGCCCTGCGTCGAGTGGCGCACCTTGGCGATGACGGCGTCCACTTTATCGCCGGGCAATTGGCCGCCCTCGCCGGGCTTCGCGCCCTGCGCCATCTTGATCTGGATCATATCGGCGTTGACGAGAAACTCCGCCGTGACGCCAAAGCGGCCGGAGGCCACCTGCTTGATCGCCGAGCGCTTGCTGTCGCCATTGGGCTCGGGCTTGAAGCGGTCGGACTTCCTCGCCGCCCTCGCCGGTGTTCGACTTGCCGCCGATGCGGTTCATCGCGATGGCGAGCGTCGTATGCGCCTCGCGCGATATCGAGCCGAAGGACATGGCCCCGGTGGCGAAACGCTTCACAATGTCCTTGGCGGGCTCGACCTCCTGCAGCGGGACGGGCTCGCGGCCGTCTTCAGCGGCGCCCTTGATGCGGAACAGTCCGCGCAGATTGAGCAGGTTCTCCTCCTGCTCGTTCAGCAGCTTGGCGAAGGCGCGATATTGATCGCGCGAATTGCCGCGCACGGCATGTTGCAGCAGCGAGATGGTTTGCGGCGTCCAGCTGTGAGCCTCGCCTCTGATGCGGTAGGCGTAATCGCCGCCGACATCGAGCGCGTCGCGATAGACCGGCGCGTCGCTGAAGGCGAGCCGGTGGCGGCGCACGGTCTCGCGAGCGATCTCCTTCAGCCCGACGCCCTCGACGCGCGTCGTGGTGCCGGCGAAATATTCGTCGACGAAGCTCTGCGCGAGGCCGACCGCGTCGAAAATTTGCGCGCCGCAATAGGATTGATAGGTCGAAATGCCCATCTTGGACATGACCTTCAGCAGCCCCTTGTCGACCGCCTTGATGTAGCGCTTGATCGCCGTTTGCGCGTCGACGTCGGCCGGGAGGGCCGCGTTCGGCGCCGAGAGCGTCTCGAAGACGAGATAGGGGTTGATCGCCTCGGCGCCATAACCCGCGAGACAGGCGAAATGATGCACCTCGCGCGCCTCGCCAGTCTCGACGACGAGACCCACCGATGTGCGCAGACCCTTGCGGATGAGATGGTGATGCACGGCGGCGGTGGCGAGCAAGGCCGGAATCGGCGCGCGGTCCGGGCCGACCATGCGATCGGACAGCACGATGATGTTGTAGCGCCCGTTCACCGCCTCCTCGGCGCGTTCGCAAAGGCGGCGCAGCGCCTCGCTCAGCCCGTCGGCGCCCTTGGCGGCGTCATAGGTGAAGTCGAGCGTCTTGGTGTCGAAACTGTCCTCGACATGGCCGATGCAGCGGATTTTTTCCAAATCCTCGTCGGTCAGGATCGGCTGGCGCACTTCCAGCCGCTTCTTCTTGGCCGAGCCTTCATGGTCGAGAATATTGGGCCGCGGGCCGATGAAGGACACGAGGCTCATGACCAACTCCTCGCGGATCGGGTCGATCGGCGGATTGGTCACCTGCGCGAAGTTCTGTTTGAAATAGGTGTAGAGCAGGTTCTCGCGACCGGAGAGCGGCGAGATCGGCGTGTCCGTGCCCATCGAGCCCACCGCCTCCTGGCCGGTGACGGCCATCGGCAAGACGAGCAGATCCAGATCCTCTTGCGTGTAGCCGAAGGCCTGCTGGCGGTCGAGCAGGGACACGTCGGCGCGCGAGGCGCGCGGCTCGACCGGCTTCAAATCCTCGAGCACGATTTGCGTGCGCGCCAGCCATTCGCGATAGGGATGCGAGGAGGTCAGCTGCGTCTTGATCTCGTCGTCCGAAACGATGCGGCCCTTCTCCAGATCGACCAGCAGCATCTTGCCGGGCTGAAGCCGCCATTTGGAGATGATCTTTTCCTGCGGAATGGGCAGAACGCCCATTTCCGAGGCCATGACCACGAGCCCATCGTCGGTGACGAGATAGCGCGCCGGCCGCAACCCGTTGCGGTCCAGCGTCGCGCCGATCTGCCGCCCGTCGGTGAAGGCCATCGCCGCCGGGCCGTCCCACGGCTCCATCAATGCGGCGTGGTGTTCGTAAAAGGCCTTGCGATGCGCATCCATCAGCGGATTGCCCGACCACGCCTCGGGGATCAGCATCATGACGGCGTGCGCCAGCGAATAGCCGCCGCGCAGCAGAAATTCGAGCGCATTGTCGAAACAGGCGGTGTCGGACTGCCCCTCGTAGGAGATCGGCCATATCTTGCCGATGTCGTCGCCGAACAAGGGCGAAGCCACCGTCGCCTGGCGCGCGGCCATCCAGTTCAGATTGCCGCGCAGCGTGTTAATCTCGCCGTTATGCGCGACGAAGCGATAGGGATGCGCGAGGCGCCAGGACGGAAAAGTGTTGGTGGCGAAACGCTGGTGCACCAGCGCCAGCGCCGAGACGAAACGCGGGTCTTGCAGATCGAGGAAGTATTTCCCCAACTGCTGGACCAGCACCATGCCCTTATAGACGATCGTGCGCGTCGAGAGCGAAACGGAATAATGCTCGCGGCCCAAGGCTCCGAGCGCGTAAATCTCGTTCGAGGAGGTCTTGCGCGCGAGGTAGAGACGCCGCTCGAAATCGGCCTCGTCCTTGACCTCAGCGCCGCGTCCGACGAAGACTTGAGCGTGGAAAGGCTCGACCGCGCGCACGGCGTCGCCAAGATCGCTGGAATCGACCGGCAAGTCGCGCCAGCCCAGCACCGTCAGCCCCTCGGCCTTGAGCGAGGCTTCGACGGCGGCGACCGCCTTGGCGCGGGTTTCGGCGTCGCGCGGCAGGAAAAACTGGCCGATCGCGTATTCGCCGGGCTTCGGCAAGGCGATGCTCAATTTTTCGGCCTCTTGCGCGAAAAATTCGTGCGGAATTTGGACAAGAATGCCGCAGCCGTCGCCAAGCTTCGGATCGGCGCCGACGGCGCCGCGATGGTCGAGATTGAGCAGGATTTGCAGACCCATCTCGACGATGTCGTGGCTGGCCGCATTATGCAGATTGGCGACGAAGCCGACGCCGCAGGAATCGTGCTCCTTGGCCGGATCGTAAAGGCCGCGCGCTCGCGGAAACAAGGGATCGCGACCGTTCACGGCGACATCTTCCGCGCGAGGGCCGACATGATTTTGATTTTCTGTTCGCGCCATATTTTCGTCCCTCGTCCTAAGCATTTTCTCGCGCGTCGCCTCCGACACTCGCTCGGCCGGATCGCGCCGCCGGCGCTTTTCGCGTAGGACCGCGCGGGGTCAAACGCTCAAGCGTCGTGGCAAGAGCCGCGCCATCGAGGCTATCCAAATTTCTCCGGCTCCCCCGGTCGAGGCGTCCTTGGCGAAAAATGCCGCCGGGAGCGTCCATCTCGGATCGAGGGCGCAAACTGGAATTTGCTTGCTTGTCTCCCCCGAATGGTCAGCAAGACTGACCATTCGGGGGAGCACATTCTTGCCAGATTTGCCGACGCCGCACAAGCAAGCCCCGACCGCCCCGGATTCGGCCGGCTTCGCCGCGCGAAGACTGAGGCTCCATTCACCCCCCGCCGCATTGCGCGCGGGCCGCGGCGCCAGCCGGCGAGGCGCATCAATCGACGGCGCTCGGCGACGCAGCGGCCAAATGCGCGGGCGATTGGGCGAACGCGAAAAAAAGAGGCGCCCCGAGGGGCGCCTCCCAAACAACCATCCTTATCCCGCGTTACGCGGCCCTGGCTTCCACGACCTTGGCGTCGACGGTCTTCACCGCGGCCGGGGCCGGCGTGCCGATGTCGATGCGACGCGGCTTCTGGGCCTCCGGAATCTCGCGCACGAGGTCGACATGCAAGAGGCCGTTTTCAAGCGCGGCGCCGGTCACGACGACATGATCGGCGAGCTGGAACCGGCGCTCGAAGGCTCTCGCCGCGATCCCCTGATGCAGGAATTCACGACCGGGCTCTTCCTGAGCCGGCTGCTGCGCGCCGCGGATCGTCAACGCGTTCTCGCGCGTTTCGATCGAGAGATCCTCGCGCGAGAAGCCCGCGACCGCGAGCGTCACCCGATAGGCGTGATCGCCGGTGCGCTCGATGTTGTAGGGCGGGTAATTCGGAACGGGCTCCAACCCGCCGCTCTGCGCCAAATTATTGATCAGACGATCGAAACCGACGGTCTGACGAAACAGGGGAGAAAGATCGAAAGCACGCATTGCACATCCTCCATTTGAGCGACATGAAGTTAGACAGATCTCCGAACTTCGCTTTTTCGTTGGCGGAGCCGGCTCCAAGCGCGTCCGTTATGGCCCGCGCTGAAACGGATGTGGGAAACGCCATTTTGAACTTCAAGAGGCGATTTGGCGTCTTTACCGGCCGTTGGGTTGGACTATGGTAAAAATCGAACGGGCGGCGGCCGAACCCGCGCCGCTGGCCTTCCGCAAGCGAAGAAACGCACGATGCTCGACCTCGTAGCCACGCCGCGAAATCCCATTCCGCCCGGCGCGCGGGTTTACACGCTCAACGCCGCGGACAATGTGTCGTTGCGCATGGCGCGCTTTTCGCCGCCCGGCGCGCCGCGCGCGACAGTCGCGCTGTTTCAGGGACGCGCCGAATTCATCGAAAAATATTTCGAGACCATCGACGACCTGCTGGCGCGCGGATTCGAGGTCGTCACGCTGGACTGGCGCGGCCAGGGCGGCTCGGAGCGCGAACTCGCCAATCCGCGCAAGGGCCATGTCGACGATTTCGCGCAATATCAGCGCGATCTAGCGGCCTTTCTGGCGCAAATGACGCGGCTCGCCTGCCCAAGGCCCTGGTTCGCGCTGGCCCATTCGATGGGCGGCGCGATTTTGCTCGAATACGCCCATGGCGGCGGCAGCCATTTCTCGCGGCTGGTCGTCACCGCGCCGATGATCGACATTCACGGCTTGCGTTTTCCGCGCGGCGCCAGGCTTCTCGCCAATGCGCTGGACATGCTGGGTCTCGGCGCGATGTTCATTCCCGACGGCCGCGAGGCCTCGCTGGTCGAGCTGAAATTCGACGGCAACATACTCACCTCGGACCCGGCGCGGCTCGCCCGCAACGCGGCGGTGCTGGCCCATGCGCCGCGGCTGGGAATCGGCGACCCCACCATCGGCTGGACGAACGCCGCCTTCCGCCAGATGCGCCGCTTCGCGGAGAGCGACTATGCGCACCACTGGACCATGCCGACGCTGCTGATCGCCTCGGGCCGCGACACGCTCGTGTCGACGCCGGCGGTCGAGCGCTTCGCGCAAAGGCTCGATATAGCGACGCTCGTGACGATCCCCGGCGCGCGCCACGAAATCATGATGGAGCGCGACGAGTTGCGGGAGCTGTTCTTCGCGGCGTTCGACGCGTTTATTCCGGGAAGCGCCGAGAAGGCGGGCGTTTCTCGCGCCGCCGAGTGAAGGCGGGCGGCAGCGGATAGGCCCAGGAAGCGACGTCGTGTCGCCCTGACCTATGCGTCGGTCGGTAATTTTTTCTTCAACCTAATCTCTTATAATCCTCAGCTCGGCTCGTCTCGCCTGTTGAGTCTCTTATGCGTCACCTCTCGCCATTCATAGCGCTGGCTCTTTTGGCTGGCTGCGCTTCAAGCGGCGGTCGCCGGGAAGACATAGATTATGCGCGCGAGGCGCTACTTCAATCCGTCAGCGCCTACCAGATATGCCTCAAGGAAAATAACGGCGATCCAAAGGAATGCGATGGGCTCGCAAACTTAGAGAAAGCCGACGAGAAAAGACTGGAACGCTTAACCTCGCAAAAATAAAGCAAGCGCATCGCTTCGCTGTTGCCCTCGGTCGAATTACGGCGACAGGATATCGATTGCCAAACAGCGGGGGCGCGCCGGTTGCCCTGTCCGGCATGTTCCTTGGCTTTGGCTCGCGCTTTCGGAGAGGGAAGTCCCTGCTGCCCCTTCGGGGCCGATTGCTTCGGCCCGCGGCTTGGCGCTCACGAGGATCGCCCGCGCAACACGCCCCGCACCAGCCCGCGCACCGAATTGCCCATGTAAAATTCGGCGCCTTCGAAGTCGGCGAGCCGTAGCACCGCCTCCCGCGCCCGCCCCTCGCGCAAGAGATGCGCGCGCAGGTTCCCGGCAGCAGGCCGCTGGACAGCGGCGGCGTCAGCAAAACCCCTTCCCGCGCCAAAAACACATTTGCGCGCGCGCCTTCGCAGACCTCATCGCGCTCGTTGAGAAAGAGAACTCCTCGGCGTTCGAGCACATTCCCGGCGCGGCCGCTGACAGCGGCGCGTCAGCAAACCCCTTCCCGCGCCAAAAACACGTTCGCGCGCGCGCCTTCGCAAACTTCGTCGCGCTCGTTGAGGAAGAGGACTTCGTCGGCGTTCGAGCGAGCGAGTTCGGTCTCGTACAGCTCGCGGCGCGTGGTCTTGTGCCGCAGCAGCGGCTCGGTCGAATGAAAGCGCCGCTCCGCGACGGCGACCGTCCAGACCGCGTTCTCGGGCACGGGCTCGATCCTCGTGGCGCTCGACTCGATCGCGCCGTCCGCGCTCAAGACGATTCTCACGCGCAAATACTCGGTCTCGGGTTCCGTAATACCCTCCACCGCATGCGTAATAAGCGCTTCGACGACGCGCGTTTCGTCGCAGCGAAAGCCGAGTTGCGCCGATGATCGGCGCAAGCGCTCCAGATGCTCGGCGAGAAGGAAAAACCCCTCCTCCCTCGTCCAGAGCAGCGTTTCGATCAGTCCGAAATCGCTCACGCGCCGGTCAGGAATCGCGCCTTGATCAGACATTCCTCATACTCTTCGCGCGCGGTCGAATCCGCGACGATGGCGGAGCCGACATTGCAGACCAGCTCATGATCGGGAAAAATCGTCAGCGTGCGGATCGCGACGTTGAAACGCATGTCGCCGTCCGGTGAAATCACCCCGAGCGAGCCGCAATAGACGCCGCGCGCCGCGCATTCGAGATCGCGGATAATTTCCATCGCGCGGATTTTCGGCGCGCCGGTCACCGAACCGCAGGGGAACAGTCCCGAAAACAGTTCGGCGAGCGTCACGTCCTCGCGCAACCGCGCCTCTATCCCCGAGGTCATCTGATGCAGCGTCGGATAGGTCTGCACCGTGAAGAGGTCGGTGACCTTGACCGAGCCGACCTCGGCCAGCCGCGACAGATCGTTGCGCAGGAGATCGACGATCATCAGATTCTCGGCGCGGGACTTTTCATCCTCGACCAGATATTGCGCGCGCGCCATGTCCTCGGGGGGCATGAAGCCGCGCCGCGCGGTGCCTTTCATCGGACGGGCGCGAATTTGCCTGTCGCGACGCCTCGAAAAACACTTCCGGCGACAGCGACACGATCGTCTCGCCGCCCAATGCCACGACTCCGCCATAGGCGACCGGCTGGCGCTTGCGCAGGGCGCGGTAAAGCGCGAGAGGCTCTCCCTCGAAGCGCCCGTAAAGCGGAAAGGTCAGGTTGATCTGATAGACGTCGCCGGCGAAAATATAGTCACGGCACTTTTGGAATCTGTCGGCGTATTCCTGCGAGGTCCAGGCGGGCTCCAGCGAAATCCGCGACCCCGCGAGATCCGCGCCAAAGTCCTGGTTCACGGCGCGGGGCGCGGCGAAAGCGCCGAACAGCAGCAGCGGGGTGCGCGACTTGGGCGACGGACCCGCGGCGAATTTTGGCTCGAGCGCGTAGCCCAGTTCGTAGCTCGCATAGCCGGCGAGATGCAGGCCCGCCCGCGACGCCGCCTCCATGCGGGCGAAGGCCCGCGCGACCTCGCTGGCGTCGCGCGCGACGATGATTTCCTTGGGCGCGTCGAACAGCAGCGCGCGGCCATGTTCGCGACCGTCCTCGAACAGCACATAGGGACGGCCGATCGTCTCGCCGCGCGAGTGGCGAACGACGGGGCCGGTATAGATCGGCGGTGTTAGGCATCGACGGAGGCGCTCACTTTGGACCTTCCACTATAGCATCCGTATCCCCTAAGGAATGCCGATAGGTTGAGCAATCCCTTTGAGAGCGCCGGTTGGGAACCCGCCTTACGAATTGCCGGCGCGCCCGCGGCGCGTTAAGGGCATTGAGCGACCTCCGCAACGAAAGATCCCATGAACGATCCGACATCCGCCCCGCTCCGTCTGCTGTTCATCGGCGATGTGATCGGCCGCGCCGGCCGAGCCGCCCTGCTGGCGCGGCTGCCCCGGCTGCGCCAGCTCTGGAGGCTGGATTTCGTCGTCGTCAATGGCGAGAACGCCGCCGGCGGCTTCGGCATCACCGAGACCATCTGCGACGAATTTCTGCAAGCCGGCGCGGACTGCGTGACGCTCGGCAATCACGCCTTCGACCAGCGCGAGGCGCTGGTTTTCATCGAGCGGCAACCCCGGTTGCTGCGGCCCGTGAACTACCCGCCGGGCGCGCCGGGACGCGGAGCGAATCTCTATACGGCGGCGCGAGGCCAACAGATCCTCGTGGTCAATGTGCAGGGCCGAGTGTTCATGGACGCGCTCGACGACCCGTTCGCGGCGATCGAACGGGAGCTTGGCGCTTGTCCACTCGGCATCGCCAGTGATGCGATCATGATCGACATGCACGCCGAGACCACCAGCGAAAAAATGGCCATGGCGCATTTCGTGGACGGCCGCGCCTCGCTCGTCGTCGGCACGCATACCCATGTGCCGACGGCGGACAGTCAAATCCTGACGCATGGCACGGGCTATATATCGGACGCCGGAATGACCGGCGATTATGATTCGGTCATCGGCATGGACAAGGAGGAGCCTCTGCGCCGTTTCACCCGCAAGACGCCCGGCGCCCGCTTCGAGCCGGCGCAAGGCGAGGCGACGCTGTGCGGGGTCGCGGTCGAGATCGGCGCGGAGGGTCTCGCGACAAAAATCGCGCCGGTGCGGCTGGGCGGGAGGCTATCCCCGGCTTGGCCCGAGTTCTGGGGCGCGCCATAAACGCGGCCGCCGTGGACAAATTCGCCGGGGCTTAGAGGAGCGCTAACGCCATCGATCTAGGCTCGGGCGCGAAGAATCTATTGATTTCGAACGGATAAACGGATGAATCTGGGACTGAAGCGCAAAAAAAAATAATGTCACGCCGGGGCCGGAGCCCCGGACGTGAACTCTATTTGACCAGCTTACTTGATCATGCGGGCGGTCGAACCGACGCCGGCGCCTTCCATGCCGTTACGGTTGCCCGTGCCGTTGCTGCCTTCCGGCGAAATCCAATCCGGCACCCAGGTCAAGGCGACGATGACGAAAGCGACGATTCCGGCGACCCAAAGAAGAGTTCTGCCGATTTCGGCGGTGCTGTGGACGCTTGCCATTTCTTTTTTCCCCCTGTTGTTGTTTTCTGCACCAAAAAGCTTGCCGCATCCCCGGCAGGTTAACTCGATTTGAAATCGTTGGCAATGCGGCGAATAGCGCATTTTAGAATTATGCCAATAGTCGAAATAGATCGTTTGTTTTCAAATAGTTAAATTACAACACCCGCGCTTGCGCCCCCTGCGCGCAGGCTCTCGGTCTCATTTTATCACGACACTTTGCCACATTTGGCCGCCTCCGATTCTGGTTCGTTTCAAAATCGCGAGCCCCGTCCCGGCGTTTCCAATCCGCTGAGCGCTCCGTTCGCGAAACGCCTCTCATCCTGCTAAAAGGCAAAGCATGACCTCTGCCCAAAACACACTTGGCCATCAAAACACACTTGGCCCCGGAAGCCACGTCTTTCTCGTCGACGGCTCGTCATTCGTGTTTCGCGCCTATTTCCAATCAATTAGGCAGGACGCGAAATATAATTACCGCTCCGACCGGCTCCCCACCGGGGCGGTGCGGCTGTTTTGCGCCAAGCTCCTGCAATTCGTGCGGGAAGGCGCGGCTGGCATGACGCCGACGCATCTCGCCATCATTTTCGACAAGTCGGAAAACTCTTTCCGCAAGGAGCTTTACCCCGAATACAAGGCGCATCGCCCGGACCCGCCGGAAGAGCTCGTCCCGCAATTTCCGCTGATGCGCGCGGCCGTGCGCGCCTTTGGCCTGACGCCGATCGAGCAGGACCGCTACGAGGCGGATGATCTCATCGCCACCTACGCCCGTCAGGCGCGCGAAAAGGGCGCCGACGTGCTGATCATCTCCGCCGACAAGGATCTGATGCAGCTGATCGGCGAGGGCGTCGCGATGTACGACCCCGCCTCGGGCGAGCAGGGCAAATTCGGCGCCCGCGCCGAGAGGTTTATCGGCGAGAAGGAGGTCGTCGACTATTTCGGCGTGCCGCCGTCAAAAGTCGTCGACGTTCAGGCGCTGGCCGGCGACAGCACGGACAATGTGCCGGGCGCCAAGGGCGTCGGCGTCAAGACCGCCGCCCAACTCATCAATGAATACGGCGATCTCGACACGCTGCTGGCGCGCGCCGGAGAAATCAAGCAGCCGAAACGCCGCGAGGCGCTGACCGACCCGCAAAGCGTCGAATTGATTCTCGTCTCGAAAAAGCTGGTCGAACTGGTGCGCGACGTAGCCGTTGAGACGCCGCTTGAAGATCTCGCGCTGCATGAGCCCGACGCCAAGAAGCTGATCGCTTTTTTGCAGGCGATGGAGTTCACGACCATCACGAGGCGGGTCGCGGAGCTTTACGATGTCGACCTCGGCCAAATCCAAGCCGACCCCGAATTTGTCGGGCCGGGCGGATGGCGCGGGCGTAACGGCGAAACGACCGAGCGCGCCGCCGACGCGCCCTCCCCCTCCTTGCCGCCGGCTCAAAACGCGGCGGCGCGAACGCCTGAAATGCTCGCCGATGCGCGCGCCAAGCAAGCGCTCGCGACGCCCGTCGACCGAAGCAAATATCAGACGATCCAGTCGCTCGAGCGGCTCGACCAGTGGGTCGCCGACGCTTTCGCGGCGGGCGTCGTGGCGCTGGACACCGAGACGACCTCGCTCGACGCGATGAGCTGCGATCTCGTCGGCGTGTCGCTGGCGCTGGAGCCGGATCGCGCCTGCTACATTCCGCTCGGCCATCTGGCGCCGGGCGCGCGAGATCTCTTTGGCGGCGCCGGCCTCGCGCCGGGCCAAATTCCGCTGGCGGCGGCGATAGAACGCCTGAAGCCGCTGCTCGAGGACGCGGCAACGCTGAAGATCGCGCATAATATGAAATACGATCTTCAAGTGCTGTCGCGTCACGGCGTTAATGTCGCGCCGCTCGAAGACACGATGCTGATCTCTTACGCGCTGGACACTGGCCGAAATAACCACGGCCTCGACGAACTCGCGTTAAAGCATCTCGGGCACAAGAACATCTCCTTTGGCGAGGTCGCCGGCACGGGCCGCAATTTCATCGGTTTCGCGCGCGTCGCGCTGGACAAGGCGACCGAATACGCCGCCGAGGACGCGGACGTTTGTTTACGCCTGTGGCGCGTGTTGAAGCCGCGCCTCGTCGCCGAGCGCATGACGAATGTTTACGAGACGCTGGAGCGTCCCATGGTCGCGACGCTCGCCGCGATGGAGCGGCGCGGGGTCGCCATCGATCGGACGATTCTCTCGCGTCTCTCCGGCGAATTCGCGCAGGCGATGGCGCGCCTGGAGGGGGAGATTCACGCGGCCGCCGGCGAGCGCTTCAATCTGGGATCGCCCAAGCAGCTCGGCGATATTCTGTTCGGCAAGATGGGACTTCCCGGCGCCAAGAAAACCGCGACCGGCGCCTGGTCGACCTCGGCCAGCGTGCTCGACGAATTGGCCGAAGGCGGCAATGGTTTCGCGGCGCTCATTCTCGAATGGCGCCAGCTCTCCAAGCTGAAATCGACCTACAGCGACGCCCTGCCGGCTTCGTCAATCCGCAAACGCACCGCGTCCACACTTCCTATGCGCTGGCCGCGACGACGACCGGACGGCTCTCCTCCTCGGAGCCGAATTTGCAAAATATTCCGGTGCGCAACGAAATGGGGCGCAAGATCCGCGCGGCCTTCGTCGCGGAAGCCGGACGCGTGTTGATCTCGGCGGATTATTCGCAGATCGAGCTGCGGCTGCTCGCGCATGTCGCGGATATTCCGCAGCTTAAAAAGGCCTTTGCCTCGGGCCTTGACATTCACGCGATGACCGCCAGCGAAATGTTCGGCGTTCCCGTGGAGGGCATGCCGTCCGAGGTGCGGCGTCGCGCCAAGGCGATTAATTTCGGCATCATCTACGGCATCTCGGCTTTCGGCCTCGCCAACCAGCTCGGCATTTCGCGCGAGGAGGCCGGCGCCTACATCAAGCGCTATTTCGAGCGCTTCCCGGGCATTCGCGACTATATGGACAAGACGCGCGCGACCGTTCGCGAACATGGCGTGGTGACGACGATTTTCGGGCGCAAATGCCACTTCCCGAAGATCGCCTCGTCCAACGCCTCGGAGCGCGCCTTTTTCGAACGCGCGGCGATCAACGCGCCGATTCAGGGCGCCGCCGCCGACATCATCCGCCGCGCGATGACGCGCATGGACGCGGCGCTCGCCAAGGCGGGCCTCGACGCGCAAATGCTGTTGCAGGTGCACGACGAACTGGTGTTCGAAGCGCCGGCGGATCAAGCGGAGGCGACGATAGAGGTGGCGAAGCGCGTCATGTCGGAGGCGCCGCTTCCAGCGGTCGCGCTGTCCGTTCCCCTCCAGGTCGACGCGCGCGCCGCGAAAAACTGGGACGAGGCGCATTAAGCCCGATCGTCTTGCTTAAAACAGGCTAAATTTACTGACTTAAATATAGCTACTTACATCTTTAACCAAATATGCGCGCACTCCTAAAATTGTATACTTTGCATAAAATGCAAATTACGCGATTGCTCGTAAAACGGCCATTATGCGATTGCGAAACATCCAATCGCAGAATTCGATTGCAATTCGAGGTACCGCTCATGAGCATGCGTAAACTAAGCATCGGATCGACACTCGCCGCGGCCGCGTTGGTCGGGGCGACGCTTTCCATCGCCCCAATCTCCAGCGCGAGCGCGCAAACAGCCTGGGGCTGGCGTCACAACCATTACGCTCACCCCTATGCCCGCGCTTACTACGGCCCTTACCGTCATCGCGCCTATGGCGGCTATGGCTACCGCGGCGGCTACGGCGCCTATGCTGGCTACGGCGGATATGGCGCTTACGGTTATGCCAGCCCCAACACTTACGTGAATCCCAACATCACTCAATACGTCAACGCGGGGGTTGTCTCCTATCCGATCTACCGCGTCGACCACTATAAGGTTGACTACGCCAACCCTTATTACGTCACCAACGGGGGCTGCGGCGCCTGCGGGGGCTGGTGATCGGCTAGAGCGAGTTTCGCTAAAAATTGGCGCAGTTTCGCGACTGGAGCTTGCTCCAGCATTTCGATTTTGCGCGAATTCCCGTCGCTCGGATGATTCCATCCGAGCGGAAAGCGCGCGAAGCGCATCGGATCTAAAGGGGCGCGTCGGAAAATTCCGGCGCGCCTTGGCGCTTGTGGATCGAAGCGCGACCGCGAGCGACCGAGCGGATTCATCCCCCGTCGAGGCCGGGTCTTATCAATCAGCGCCGCCGGCCTGCGATCGGGCCGGGCGAGCGAACCCCGATCGACGCTTGTATCGCGCCCTTTCCGTCCCTCGGCCCTCCTCGAGGAGTCGAGGCGCGGAAAAGTCCGCGGCCGATCTTCGCGGACGGCGCGGCGGCGCCCGGGATGAAATCCCACGCGGCCCATGTTACACCCCGCCGCGCCGGCGCGACTCGTCTCTCGCCGGGCGGATTTCGCGCTCCCCTCTCGGTTGGCTCAATAATGTCGCAACAGGTCGTCACACGTTTCGCCCCTTCGCCCACGGGCTTTCTGCATATCGGCGGCGCGCGCACCGCGCTGTTCAACTGGCTCTACACGCGCAAACGCGGCGGCAAAATCAGGCTGCGCATCGAGGACACCGACCGCGAACGCTCGACGGAGGCGGCGATTAAGCGAAATCCTTGACGGGCTCAAATGGCTTGGGCTCGATTGGGACGACGAGGTCGTCTACCAATTCTCGCGCGCCGCGCGCCATCGCGAGGTCGCGGAGGAATTGCTCGCCAAGGGCGCCGCCTATCGTTGCTACGCCTCGGCGCAGGAGCTTGAGGAGATGCGCGAGACGGCGAGGGCCGAAGGGCGCCCGCCGCGCTATGACGGACGTTGGCGCGACCGCTCTCCGGGCGAGGCGCCCGAGGGCGTTTCGCCGGTGATCCGGCTCAAGGCGCCGCGCGAGGGCGAGACCGTCATCGATGACGCCGTGCAGGGGCGCGTCGTGTTTCCTAACAAGGACATCGACGATTTCGTGCTGCTGCGCTCGGACGGAGCGCCGACCTATATGCTCGCCGTCGTCGTCGACGATCACGACATGGGCGTCACGCAAATCATTCGCGGCGACGATCATCTCACCAACGCCGCGCGGCAAAAACACATCTATGAGGCGCTCGGCTGGGAGACGCCGGCCTTCGCGCATATTCCGCTGATCCACGGACCCGACGGCGCCAAGCTCTCCAAGCGCCACGGCGCGCTCGGCGTCGACGCCTATCGCGCGATGGGTTATCTGCCGGCGGCTTTGCGCAATTATCTCGCGCGACTCGGCTGGAGCCAGGGCGACAAGGAATTTTTCACCGGCGAGGAATTGATCGAAGCCTTCGATCTCGCGCAGGTGCATCGCTCGCCGGCGCGCTTCGACTTCGTGAAGCTCGAAAATATGAACGGCCATTTCATGCGGGCGATGGACGACGCCGAATTGCTCGACGCTCTCGTCGCCACGCTGCCTTATCTCAAGGGCGGGCCGGAAATCGCGGAAAAGCTCGACGAGAAAAAGAAGGCGCAATTGCTCGCGGCGATGTCCGGGCTCAAGGCGCGCGCGAAAACGCTGAACGAATTGCTCGACGGCGCGCAATTCCTGTTCGCCGCGCGGCCCTTGCCGCTGGAGGCGAAAGCGGAATCGCTCTTGGCGCAGGGCGGACGAACGCGCCTCGAGGCGCTGACGCCGCGCCTCGAGGCGCTCTCCGACTGGACCGCGGCGGCCACCGAGGGCGCGGTGCGCGCGACGGCTGAAGCGCTTGGCGTGAAGCTCGGCGATCTCGCGCAACCGCTTCGCGCCGCGCTGACGGGCCGCGCGACTTCGCCCGGCATTTTCGAGGTGATGGAGATTCTTGGGCGCGAGGAAAGCCTGGGGAGGCTGGCCGATCAGGCTGGGGCGTAAGCGAACCTTTAGCGTCGCTTGACAAGGCGCTGCGTTGTTATAGCGTTGTGCAATGCACAATTCGCCGGTGGGGCTAAATAGCGGAAATATCGTCTTCGTCGCGCCGCGACGAGAGAACGCGTTTGCGCGTCTCTCGATAGCGCGCCCGGCGGGCTCTCTCGCGCTTGGATCAGGAAAGGTGGAGCGATGACCGAAGCCAAGGGTTCCATTACGGTCGCCGATAAGTCGGTCGATTTCTCCATCAAAAAGGGCACGATGGGGCCGGATGTCCTGGACATTCGCTCGCTTTACAGCGAGACGGGCATGTTCACCTACGACCCCGGCTTCACCTCGACCGCGAGCTGCGAGTCGAAAATCACTTTTATCGACGGCGACGAAGGGGTTCTGCTCTATCGCGGCTATCCCATTCAGCAGCTCGCCGAGCACGGCGATTTTCTGGAGACTTGCTACCTTCTGCTCTACGGCGAACTGCCGACCGGCGCGCAGAAGGCGGATTTCGACTATCGCATCACGCGCCACACCATGGTGCATGAGCAGATGGCCCGCTTCTTCCAAGGCTTCCGCCGCGACGCGCATCCGATGGCGGTGATGGTCGCCGTCGGTCGGCGCGCTGTCGGCGTTCTATCACGACTCGACCAATATCGCCGACCCGACAGAGCGGATGGTCGCCTCGACGCGGATGATCGCCAAGATCCCGACGCTCGCCGCGATGGCCTATAAATACTCGATCGGCCAGCCCTTCGTTTATCCCAAGAACGACCTCGATTATTCGTCCAACTTCCTGCGCATGTGCTTCGCGGTGCCGTGCGAGGATTACAAGGTCAATCCGGTGCTGGCCCGGGCGCTCGACCGCATCTTCATTCTGCACGCCGACCACGAGCAGAACGCGTCGACATCGACCGTGCGCCTTTCCGGCTCCTCGGGCGCCAATCCCTTCGCCTGCATCGCGGCGGGCATCGCGTCGCTTTGGGGACCGGCGCATGGCGGCGCCAATGAAGCCGTGCTCAAAATGCTCGGAGAGATTGGCACGGTCGACCGCATTCCACTGTATATCGCCCGCGCCAAGGACAAGGATGATCCGTTTCGGCTGATGGGCTTTGGCCACCGCGTCTACAAAAATTACGATCCTCGCGCGAAAATCATGCAGGTCACGACGCGCGAGGTGCTGAACGAACTTGGCGTCAAGGACGTGCTGCTCGACGTGGCGCTGGAGCTGGAGCGCATCGCGCTGCACGACGACTATTTCATCGAAAAGAAGCTCTATCCCAACATCGACTTCTACTCGGGCATCACGCTGAAGGCGATGAACTTCCCGACGACGATGTTCACCGTGCTGTTCGCCTTGGCGCGCACGGTGGGCTGGATCGCCCAGTGGAAGGAGATGATCGAGGATTTCAGGCTCCAAGATCGGCCGCCCACGCCAGCTCTATACCGGCGAAGTCCAGCGCGACTATGTGCCGATGACGAAGCGGGGGTGAACACAGACCATATGGGGGCGATCTACTCCCACTCGATCGTTCCCGGCGGCTTGCTGGTCACGTCATAGACCACGCGGTTGACGCCCTTCACCTCGTTGATGATGCGCGTCGCCGCCCGCCCCAAAAACCCCATGTCGAACGGAAAAAAATCCGCCGTCATGCCGTCGGTGCTGGTCACCGCGCGCAGCGCCAGGACATAGTCGTAGCTGCGCCCGTCGCCCATCACGCCCACGCTGCGCACCGGCAGCAGCGCCGCGAAGGCCTGCCAGATGTCGTCGTAAAGGCCGGCCTTGCGGATTTCGTCGAGATAGACCGCGTCCGCCTTGCGCAGAATTTCGAGTTTTTCGCGGGTGATCATGCCGGGACAGCGGATCGCGAGGCCCGGCCCCGGAAAGGGATGGCGCCCGACGAAAGCTTGCGGAAGCCCGAGTTCGCGCCCCAGCGCGCGCACTTCGTCCTTGAAAAGTTCGCGCAAGGGTTCGACCAGCGCCATGTTCATGCGCTCGGGAAGGCCGCCGACATTGTGATGCGATTTGATCGTCACCGAGGGGCCGCCGCTGAACGACACGCTTTCGATCACATCCGGGTAAAGCGTGCCCTGCGCCAAAAATTTTGGCGCGCCGCGCCCGTCTCGCGCGATCTTCTTCGCCTCGGCTTCAAATGTCTCGACGAACAGCCGTCCGATCGTCTTGCGCTTGACCTCGGGGTCTTCGACGCCCTCCAGCGCGCCGAGGAAAGGTTCATGCGCCTCGACGTGATGCAGCGGAATATTGTAGTGGTCGCGAAACAGCGTCACCACCTCCTCGGCCTCGCCCTGGCGCAGCAGGCCATGATCGACGAAGACGCAAGTGAGCGCGTCGCCAATCGCCTCATGGATCAGCACGGCGGCGACGGCGCTATCGACGCCGCCCGATAGTCCGCACAGCACGCGGCCGTCGCCGACCTGGCGGCGAATGGCCCCGACCGCCTCCTGACGGAACGCCTTCATGGTCCAGTCTGATTTAAGCCCGGCGATCTTGTGCAGGAAATTGGAAATCAGCCGCGCGCCGTCCGGCGTATGCGCGACCTCGAGATGAAACTGAACGCCGTAATAGCGCCGCGCCTCGTCGGCGATGGCGGCCATCGGCGCGTTCTCGGATTGCGCGATGGCTTTGAAGCCATCCGGCAGGCGCGTGACGCGATCGCCATGGCTCATCCACACGGGATATTTTTGGCCGCGCTCCCAGACGCCGTTGAACAGCGGGCTTGGGAATAGAATTTCGACATCGGCGCGGCCGAATTCGCGGTGAAGCCCGGCCTCGACCTTGCCGCCGAGCTGTTCGGCCAAAAGCTGCTCGCCATAGCAGATGGCGAGCACGGGAACGCCGGAATTGAAAATCTCGCGCGGCGCGCGCGGCGATCCGGGCTCGGTGACGGAGCATGGACCGCCCGAGAGAATCACCGCCTTCGGCTTGATCTCCGCGAAGGCCTTTCCCGCGCTTTGAAACGGTGCGATCTCGCAATAGACGCCGGCCTCGCGCACGCGCCGCGCGATCAACTGCGTCACCTGCGACCCGAAATCGACGATCAGCGTCTTATCGTGGCGGTCGGCGATTTCGTGATGGAAGTCGGCGGTCATCGGCTGCTTTCCGTGAGGGCTTTCGCCCGCCGTGAGGGAAGGCTGGGTCCATAGGGCGTCGCGAAGACGCCCGTCAAGTGAAGGGTTACGGCGCGATATCGCTTCTCTTCAGCGCCGCGACGAAAAACCCGTCCGTGCCCGAGGACAGCGGCGAGAAGCGCAGGCCGACGCCAAGCTTCGAGGCGAAGCGGGCGAGCTCGGGCAGGCCGGCGCGCTCGGCGGTCTCTTGCGCCGACAGCGGCGAAAAAGCCGGCGCCGACGCGGCGAACTCGACGATCTGGTCCTCGTTCTCCTCGCGCAGCAACGAGCAGGTCACATAGACGATGCTCCCGCCCGGCTTGACGAAGCGCGCGGCGTCGCCGAGCAATTGGCGCTGAGATTTTTGCCGCAATTCCAGCGCGCCGGGAGCGAGCCGCCATTTGGCGTCGGGGTGGCGCCGCCAGGTTCCCGTGCCAGTGCAGGGCGCGTCGATCAGCACGATGTCGCAGCGCCCTTCGAGGTCGGCGAGAACATCCAGCTTTCCACGCGGCGCGCGAAGCTGCACATTGCGCGCGCCGGCGCGCTCCAAGCGCTCGTACATTGGCGTCAGCCTGCGCCCGTCTTCGTCATAGGCGTAGATCTGGCCGCGATTGTGGGTTTGCGCCGCGAGCGCCAGCGTCTTGCCGCCGCCGCCCGCGCAAAGATCGAGAATCTGGTCGCCGGGCGCGGCTCCG
>CAVZKF010000008.1:0-14925 GCA_963775775.1 uncultured Alphaproteobacteria bacterium | reverse complement strand
AAACGACCGCGCCACGGCGCGGGCGCTGGCGCGCAACGGGCCGCGCGCGCCGCACCAGATTTTGATCGCGCCCGACGGCGCGCCAAGAACCAAGCCGCGCGCGATGAATATAGCGGCGCCTTTCGCGCGCGGCGCGCTGCTGGCGGTGTTCGACGCGGAGGATATGCCGGAGCCGCGCCAGTTGCGGCGCGCGGCGGCGCTGTTCGCGCGGTTGCCCGCGCGCGTCGCCTGTCTGCAAGCCAGCCTTTGCATCGACAATGGCGCGCATAATTGGCTCACCGCGCATTTCGCGCTGGATTACGCGGCGCTGTTCGACGTTTTCAACAAGGGCCTCGGCGCGATGGGGCTGCCTATTTTTCTCGGCGGCACCTCCAATCACTTTCGCATCGAGGCGCTGCGCAAAGTCGGACTCTGGGACGCCTATAACGTCACCGAGGACGCCGATCTCGGCCTGCGCCTCGCCCGCGCCGGCTATGTCGTCAAGACATTCGACTCGCAGACCTTCGAGGAAGCCCCGCTGACCTTCAAGGCCCTGCTCGACCAGCGCACCCGCTGGCTCAAGGGCTGGATGCAAACCGCGCTGGTGCATTGCCGCGATCCCCGCCGTCTGTTCAAGGATCTCGGCGCCCGCCGCGCATTGGCCGTGCTGGCGATGTTCACGGGCGGCTTCGCGGGACCGTTGCTGGCGCCATTTCTGACGACGGTCTTTTGCTATCGCGCGGCCTTCGGCGATCTGCTGACGCCTCGCACACCGCTGGAAGTCGCGCTCAGCACGATCTGGTGCTTTACGGCGCTATCTGGCCTCGCCGCGCTGATCTGGCCGCCCTTGGTCGGCATGCGCCGTCGAGGTTTGACGCGATTATGGCCAGCGCTGCTGGCGGCGCCATTGTGGCAGCTCATGTTGAGCCTCGCCGCCTGGCGCGCGCTCGCCGAGTTGTGGGCGCGGCCCTTCCTCTGGCGCAAGACGGAACACGGCTTAGCGCCGCGCGCCGATCCCGTCTCGAAATTTTAGGCGAACAACCACTGCTTGAGCGAGAAGCCGGCGGTCAGCGTCTTGCGGAAATGCTCGTGCAAGGCGAGATGACCAACCCCCGGCTTCGGCAGTTCGTTCTTCTTGAGCCGCCGGAAAAACGGCAACAGCATCTGCTCGAAGTTGCCAACCGAATAGACGCCGCCGAAACGTTCCGCCACGCGCTCGGCGATATTCGGGAAGAGCAGCAGCAGCGCCTTGAACAACGCCGGATTGGTGATATTGGCCTGCGCCTCGTGCAACCCCAGCCCATTGACGCAGGCGAGAAGATAAGGGTTCAGGACGCTGTAGACATCCTGAGCGGAGGCGTCGACGAAGGCGCCGTCGATCGATTTCAGCGCCGCGTTGAACGTGACGCGGGAGATCATTCCCTTGCGCCGCTCCGAGGGCGAAAGCAGCCCCTTGAGGGCGCTGTCCTCGCGCGCGCAAAACAGATCGAACACATTATGCAGCAGCGCCTCCGCCTCGGTCTCGGTCTCGGAGAGGCGGCGGATGTCGAGCAATAGCTCGGGAGGCACTGGGCGCTGCTTGGTGTTTATGTCCATGAACAACTGGCATTCCTGCGCGCGCGTGAGCTTGTTGTAGACGACGACGGGGATGCTCACCTTGCGCTTGGCCAGATTGAAGCCGTAAATGCGATGCTGGCCGTCGATAATCAGGAACGAGTTGGGGTTTTTGCGGAATCGGAGCAACTGGCTCGCGCGATCATAATGCAATTGCGCGCGCGGCTGGGCGGAAAGAATGACCGCGCAGGGCGCCGTGCCGAAGCCGCTGTCGATATACTCGGCGATCTCGCGCGCCCGGCGCTTGTCGAGCAGGCGCTGAAAGCCGTCGATAGGGTTTTCCTGTCTTGGGTCCACCGTGCAGGTCGCCGCCAGCACGTCGCTCGGCAAAACCAGCGAATAAAAGCGATGCTTGCCTTGAGTGACGAGCAAAGCCGTGTCGGTGACGACTTTCTCGTCGGCCTTCGCCTCGGCGCCATCTTCGGGAGCAGCCTCGGCTAAAGCCTGTTCGGCCGCCGGCGGAGTCATCGGGAGGCGTCTCGACCGGGGTGGACTCATGCGAAACGGCGACCGCGTCGGTTTCCATGCGCCATGTCCTCTTTGGCGGAACTCTTGCCGTCCGCGAAGGGGCTACGCAACGAATCGACCGGGACTTGCGCGGAGTCTATTGGCTGAAAAGCGACGAGCGCAAGACGGGCGAAATCGCCGCGGCGGATGCGCGCGGGGCGACGCCCGCGGCGTCAATCGTTGCTGCGCGACGACCAGGTTGCGTGCCGCACGCCGTCCAGTCTCGCGAAATCCGCTGTCACGGCGTCGAGTTCCTTGGCCTCCACGCTTATCGCCGACAGCGTGGCCACCAGTTCGACGTCTTCGTCGCGCTCGATGTCCTCTATGTCGCGAACGGGATAATTCGCGGCCTCGAGCTTCTCGACCAGCAAGTCGCGCAGAGCGTCGCGCCGCCTTTCCGCGACCGTCACGCGCACGTCGAAAATCGCCTCCGTGGCGCTCTCGTCGATAGGCGCGCGTTCGATCAATGTCACGAGTGGGCGCAGGAAAGTGTTGCCGCCGAGCACGAAGAAGGCGAGCATCACCGCCTCGACCGGGCGATCGGCTCCGGCGAAGGCGCCGGTCACGGCCGAACACCAGATCGTCGCGGCGGTGTTGAGGCCGCGAATATTCATGCCTTCCTTGAGAATGACGCCGGCGCCGAGAAAGCCGACGCCGGAAGCGACATAGGCGAGCACCTGCGCTCCGCCGATATTGCCGTTCAACCGCATGCCGAGGTCGACGAAGGCCGAGGCGCCGACGGCCACGAGCGCGTTGGTGCGCAGGCCGGCCGTGCGCTGGCGATATTGCCGCTCGGCGCCGATCGCCGCGCCCAGCACGAGCGCGACGAACAAAGAGATGAAGGTGTTGATGAAATCCTGCGCGTCAAGATGCGCCAGCGCCGCCATGCTGCTTCCCCGATGAAATTCGCCCGCGACCGGCTTATAGTCGCAACATGACCGTCCGGCCACGCGGATCGGCGAATTTCTTTGGCTTTAATGGGTGAAAGATGGAGCGACGTAGTTTTATGACGGCGCTGGGTTTCGCGGCGCTAACGGCGCCGGGCTCCGCGGCGCCCGAAAAGCCGGCCAAACCCGCCCCGCCAGAGGCTCCCCCGAAGCCGAGCTATTCCGCCTTGGCGCTGGCGAGTTCAATTTGCCTCGCCGCCGGCCAGGATTGTCTGCGCCGCGCGCTGGCCGCGCTCGCGAAGAAGGATCTTGCTCTGGCCGAATGCGCCAACTCAACCGCCGATGTGGTCGCCGCCTGCGCCGCGCTGGCGGCGCTCGCGGGCGTGGGTTCGCCCTATGCGCCGGGCTTCGCCCGCACGGTCGCGGATTTGTGCCTTGCTTGCAGGAAGGACTGCGACAACCTTCCCGGAGTCGCCGAATGCGTGGCGCTCGGCGCGGCCTGCGCGAACTGCGCCGCCGAATGCGCCAAGGCGGCCGGTTAAGTCAGGAAAGTCTGGCGAGCGCCAGATTTTTCAGCTCGGCGATGGCCTTGGCCGGCTCCAGATGTTTAGGGCAGGCCTTGGTGCAGTTCATGATCGTGTGGCAGCGATAAAGCCGGAAGGCGTCGTCGACATAGCCGAGACGCTCCTCGCCGGCCTCGTCGCGCGAATCCGAGATCCAGCGATGCGCCTGCAACAAAGCGGCGGGGCCAAGATAGCGGTCCGAGTTCCACCAATAGCTCGGGCAAGACGTCGAGCAGCAGGCGCACAGGATGCACTCGTAGAGACCATCGAGCTTGGCGCGCTGCTGGGGCGATTGCAGCCGCTCCTTTTCCGGGTCTTGCCCGGCGTGCAGCCAAGGCTCGATCGCCGCGTGCTGGGCGTAAAACCCGGTGAGGTCTGGCACGAGGTCCTTGACCACCGACATATGCGGCAGCGGATAGAGTTTGATCGCGCCCTCGATCTCGTCCATGCCCTTGGTGCAGGCGAGCGTGTTGGTCCCGTCGATATTCATCGCGCAGGAGCCGCAAATCCCCTCGCGGCAGGAGCGGCGGAAAGTCAGCGTCGGGTCGATCTTGTTCTTGATCCACAAAATCGCGTCGAGCACCATTGGCCCGCAATCATCCGCGTCGACGAAGTAAGTGTCTATCCGCGGATTTTGCCCGTCATCCGGATTCCAGCGGTAGATGCGATATTCCCGGATGTTCGCGCCATCGGGGCGCGGCCAGGTCTTGCCCTCAAGGGGCTTCGAGTTTTGGGGTAGCGTGAATTCGACCATGTCTCGCTCTATCCGCCGTCTGTCGGCTCAATTGCAGCCTAGTCTCTTGATGCGCCCGGTCTTGTCGTCATAGACAACCGTCAACCGGCCCGCGCGAAAGTCCATGGTCATCGCGCAACCCGCGCAGACGTAGCGCGCTTCGTCTTGTCGAACGCGTTTCAACGCGTCGACCGGCGCGCCGATGTAGCGCGCCAAGTCCTTGGCGCCGCAACTCGAAAGATCCGGCCCGGCGCTCGCGAGGCTCGCCTCGAGCAGCGCAAAGGCAAGAAGCAGCGCGGCGACTATCCTCCGCATCACCGGTTCCTCGAGTCACGCTCGTATCAATACACCCGCGCCTTCGGCTCGATATAGCTCACCTCTTGCGTCATCGTATAGGAATGCACCGGGCGGTAATCGATCGCCACCGCCTTCTTGCCCTCGTCGATTGTCGCCAGCGTGTGCTTCATCCATTTCGCATCGTCGCGCGCGGAAAAATCCTCGCGCGCGTGGGCGCCGCGCGATTCCTCGCGGTTCGCCGCCGACTCGATCGTCACCGCCGCCTGGACGATCAGATTGTCGAACTCCAGCGTTTCGATCAGGTCGGAGTTCCAGATCAGCGAGCGGTCCGTGACCTTTACGTCCGCGCATTCCTTCCAGATGGCGGCGATTTGCGTCGCGCCCTCGGCCAGAACCTCGCCGGTGCGGTAGACCGCGCAATGAGTCTGCATCGCC
Organism: uncultured Alphaproteobacteria bacterium; assembly: GCA_963775775.1. Lineage (GTDB taxonomy): Bacteria > Pseudomonadota > Alphaproteobacteria > Rhizobiales > Beijerinckiaceae > Methylocystis. The sequence goes on along the minus strand of CAVZKF010000008.1, from coordinate 9,910 downwards.
CGCTGCATTTTGTCCCGCAGCACGGCGGTCGGCGTCCCGCCATTGGCGTAACGGAAGCCGTCGAGCCGAGCCAGCGCGGCGTCCGCGCTGTTCGCCGGCAACTCCGGCGGGGTTTCACCGGGCTTGACCAGCTCCGCCGCGCGAAGGCCAGCGGCGCGGCCGAACACGATGAGATCGATCAGCGAATTGGAGCCAAGCCGATTGGCGCCATGCACGGAAACGCAAGCGGCCTCGCCAATGGCCATCAGCCCGGGCACGACGGCGTTGGAGTCCGAGCCTTTCTTCGTCAGCACTTCGCCGTGATAATTGGTGGGTATCCCGCCCATATTGTAGTGCACGGTCGGTATGATCGGGATCGGCTCGCGCGTCACGTCGACGCCGGCGAAAATCTTGGCGCTCTCGGAAATGCCGGGCAAGCGCTCATGCAGGATCGCCGGATCGAGATGTTCGAGATGCAGATAGGCGTGATCCCCAAGCTTGCCGACGCCCCTGCCCTCGCGCACTTCCATGGTGATCGCGCGCGAGACCATGTCGCGCGGCGCGAGATCCTTCACGCTCGGCGCGTAACGCTCCATGAAGCGCTCGCCCTCGCTATTGGTGAGATAGCCGCCCTCGCCGCGCGCGCCTTCGGTGATGAGGCAGCCGGCGCCGTAAATGCCGGTCGGGTGGAACTGCACGAACTCCATGTCCTGCAACGGCAGTCCCGCGCGCAGCACCATGGCGTTGCCGTCGCCCGTGCAGGTATGCGCCGAAGTGGCGGAAAGATAGGCGCGGCCGTAGCCGCCGGTGGCCAGCACGGTCAGGCCGGCGCGAAAACGATGGATCGTGCCGTCGTCGAGTTTGAGACACACGACGCCAAGGCAGCGCCCCCGCGAATCCATTATGAGATCAAGCGCGAAATATTCGACGAAGAACTCGGTGTCGTGTTTCAGCGCCTGCCCATAGAGCGTGTGCAACATCGCATGGCCGGTGCGGTCGGCGGCGGCGCAGGTGCGCTGCGCCGGCGGGCCCTTGCCATAATCGGTCGTCATGCCGCCGAAGGGACGCTGATAGATGCGGCCGTCCTCGGTGCGCGAAAAGGGGACGCCCCAATGTTCGAGTTCGTAGACGGCCTCGGGCGCGTTGCGGCACAAATATTCGATCGCGTCCTGATCTCCGAGCCAGTCGGAGCCCTTGACGGTGTCGTACATGTGCCATTTCCAGTCGTCCGGCCCCATGTTGGCGAGCGCCGCGGCGACTCCGCCCTGCGCCGCGACCGTATGCGAACGCGTCGGAAACACCTTCGTCACGCAGGCGGCGCGCAGGCCCGCCTTGGCGCAGCCGACCGCCGCGCGCAGACCCGCCCCGCCCGCGCCCACGACAACGACGTCGAAGCTGTGATCCACGATCTCATAGGCCCGGCCATTGACGTTGGCGCTCGCCGAAGCCCCGCTCATTGCACCCATAAGAACGCCTTTTTCGACTAGAGAATTGACCGGTCACCTTGGCGCCGCGATCAGAAGAATCGCCAAGGTCCACAGCAGCGCGAGGGCGATCGAGGCCCATTTGTTGACGAGTAGCGCCTTTTCTTTTTGCGCCGCGTCATGAACATAATCCTCGATGATCGACTCCACGCCCATGCGCGCATGCGGCGCGGCGATGGCGATGAAGACGATCAGCGCGAGCGCCGGGAAAGGCCGGCCAATTTCGGCGCGGGCCGCCTCGAACGACTTGCCCGACAGCCCGACGACAAACCAGGCCGCCAGCAGTCCGAGCGGCAGCAGCGCGCTGGGCCGAAAGGCGCATGAATTTGTCATGCTCGGCGCCGGAGGGGTCCGACACATAGGCCGCGCCCCGCCCCGTTCTGCCGCTGATGAATTCCGTTCGAGACGTCATGCGCTTTTGCCTCCAGGCGGTCGCGGATGAAACTTCGGCCTAATTGGCGAGGGTCGACAGGATCCAGGTCAAGAGCGTCAGGATGATTCCGCCGCCGAGCGTCGCCTGCGCGAGCAGTTCGCGGCCCTTGGGGTCCATGTAAAGGCCCCGGTCCCACAGCGCGTGACGCACGCCGCCGAGCAGATGATGGAACAGCGCCCAGGTGAATCCGAGCACGATCACATGGCCGATAAAGCCATTGGCGATCCAGGAGACGGCGCCGAAGGCTCCCGGCCCGAAGGCGAGACCGAGCAGATAGAGCGCCAGAAGAAACGCGCCAAGATAAAGCGCGACGCCGGAAATGCGATGCGCGATCGACATCATCATCGTCAGCATCGGCTTATAGACGGTCAGATGCGGCGAAAGCGGCCGCTTGTCCGTCACGCCGTCCGTTTCGGCTTGCGCCATGGCTCTCCCCTCCCACAGCCGAGCTATTCACCCTGATTGTTAAATCAATCGTCGCGGCGCCGCAACCGCGAAGGGAACGCCCGCGGGGATTTCGATCCGCCGACGCGGGCGCGGGCGACGTTGGCTTCGCCAGCGGAGGGAGGTCCAGGCCGGGAACAAGACCGCTTTTTGATCCCGGACAATATCAGTCTATGATTCTACTCTACAAGGCTCGGGGTGATTCATCGAAAGGCGCCGTCATGAAGAAGGTTCTGCTCTTGGGGGCGGCTTTGTTGTTTGTTTCACAATCCGCCTTCGCGGCTTCCTTCGAGGTGTTCCCATATAGCGGAACCTCGGGCATCGTGAAGGACTCGATGGCCCATACGTTCCGCGCGATCGTATTCGATAACACGATGCGCAACATATATTACTGCACGACAATAATTCATATCTTGAAGGCGTCGACATACATGTCTTATACCTGCGACCGTTCGAAGAACCACAAATCCGTGCTGCCGGTTTCACCCAATGTGCAGACGTCGATTCATGCCGGGGCCACTGGCGGCGGTGAATATGAGTTGGTGCTGGGAGCGTGGCAAATCGACGGGTCCACCGGCGATCTGCAGTTTTGTTTCCCGCCCGGGATGTTGAACAATAAGGAAATAGGCGCCGACTGCTTGAAGATCGATTACAAAAACCCGCCGAAGCAATAGCTTCGCGCGGGCGCGCTCCGCCCGCGAAAACGGCGCCCGCGAAAGGGCGCCGCCGTCACATCCCGCCCAAAATCTCCGCGACGGTGAAAATGTCCTTGTCGCCGCGGCCGCACATGTTCATCACCATCAGGTGATCCTTCGGCTTCTCGCGGCGCGAGTTCGAACACCTTGGCCAGCGCGTGGGAAGGCTCCAGCGCCGGGATGATGCCCTCCAGCTTCGAGCAAAGCTGAAAGGCGTTCAGCGCCTCCTTGTCGGTCGCGTTGAGATATTTGACGCGCCCGGATTCATGCAGCCAGCTATGTTCCGGACCGATGCCGGGATAGTCGAGCCCCGCCGAAATCGAATGGCCCTCCAATATCTGGCCATCGTCGTCCATCAGCAGATAGGTGCGGTTGCCATGCAGCACGCCAGGGCGCCCGCCGGTCAGCGAGGCCGCGTGGCCATTCGGCACGTCGACGCCGTGTCCCGCCGCCTCGACGCCGTAAATCTCGATGCCGGCGTCGTCGAGAAAGGGATGAAACAGCCCGATCGCATTGGAGCCGCCGCCGATGCAGGCGACCAGCGAATCCGGCAGGCGGCCTTCCATTTCCTGCATTTGCGCGCGCGTTTCCGTGCCGATGATCGACTGGAAATCGCGCACCATCGCCGGATAGGGGTGCGGCCCCGCCGCCGTGCCGATGCAGTAAAAAGTGTCGGCGACATTGGTCACCCAGTCGCGCAGCGCCTCGTTCATCGCGTCCTTCAAGGTGCGCGCGCCGGACTGCACCGGGATGACCTCGGCGCCCAGCATTTTCATGCGGAAGACATTGGGCTTCTGCCGCTCGACATCGACCGCGCCCATATAGACGACGCATTTGAGCCCGAAGCGCGCGCAGGCGGTGGCGGTGGCGACGCCATGCTGGCCAGCGCCCGTCTCGGCGATGATGCGCTGCTTGCCCATGCGCCGCGCCAGCAGAATCTGGCCCGAGCACATTGTTGATCTTGTGCGCGCCGGTGTGGTTGAGCTCGTCGCGCTTGAAATAGACCTTGGCGCCTTTGCCCTCGCCCGCCTGGGCGCGAAGATGCTCGGTGATGCGCTCGGCGAAATAGAGCGGGCTCGGCCGCCCGACATAATGCTTGTGCAGCCCTTGCAGCTCGGCGTGAAAGGCGGGATCGGCCTTGGCCCGCGCATAGGCCTGTTCGAGGTCGAGCACCAGCGGCATCAAGGTCTCGGCGACGAAGCGGCCGCCGAAAATGCCGAAACGGCCGTTTTCGTCGGGACCGTTGCGGAAGGAATTAGGCGCGATCTGGTTCAACGGGCGATCCTCGAAGGGGTGGAGCTTTTAGGTCTTTTAGACCTTTGCCGCAGGCGATGAAAGCGCGCGCGCCGCGCCAATGAAGGCATTGATCCGCGAAATGTCCTTGATCCCCCGCGCGCTCTCGACGCCCGACGAAACGTCGACACCGGACGCGCCCGTCGCTTTGAGCGCCTCCGCGAGGTTTTCCGCGCTCAGACCGCCCGAGAGCATCCAGCTTATTGCGCTTATATTGCGCAGCAAACGCCAGTCGAAAACCACCCCCGCGCCGCCGGGAAGCCCCGCGCCCGGCGCCGGCTTGGCGTCGAAAAGAATTATGTCCGCGCTGGCGAAATCCTTCGCCTTTAGAACGTCATTCTCGGTCGCCACGCCGATCGCCTTGATCGCCGGCAGGCCGAAGCGCGCCTTCACGGCCTCGACCCTAGCCGGCGATTCGGAGCCGTGGAGTTGGAGATAGTCGGGCGACAGCGCCTCGACGACGGCGGCGAGCGCATCGTCGTCGGCGTCGACCGTCAGCGCCACTTTCTTGATCCGGCCCGCCGCGAGCGCGCCAAGACCCCGCGCCGTCCCGAGGTCGATATGACGCGGGCTTTTTTCATGGAACACGAAGCCCGCCATATCGGCGCCGGCGTCGATCGCGGCCTCCAGCGTCGGCGCCGTCGACAGGCCGCAGATTTTTATGATTACGCGCGGCACGGCGGTTTCCTGGGGGCGTTAACCCCGGTTGTAGGCGTCCTGGAAACGGACGATGTCGTCCTCGCCGAGATAGGAACCCGTCTGCACCTCGATCAGTTCAAGGTCGATCTTGCCCGGATTGCTGAGCCGATGTTTGCAGCCGATCGGCAAATAGATCAACTCGTTCTCATGTACGAGATGGGTCTCGGCGTCGCGGCCGACTTCCGCCGTGCCCTTCACGACGATCCAGTGCTCCGCGCGGTGAAAATGCTTTTGCAGCGACAGCCGCTCTCCGGGCTTCACCACGATGCGCTTGACCTGATAGCGCGAGCCGGCGTCCACCGATTGATAATAACCCCAGGGCCGGAAAATCCGCTTGTGCTCGCCCGCCTCGCGCCGATTCTCGCGCTTGAGCTGCGCCACGAGCTGCTTAACCTTGTCGCCGTGATCCTGGTGCAGCACCAGCACGGCGTCCTGCGTGGTCACCACGATCACGTCGTTGACGCCGACAATCGTGGTGAGCGTCTCGTCCGAACGCAAATGGACATTCGTCGAGTCCACGATCACTCCATTGCCGCGCACCGAATTGCCATGCGCGTCGCGGTCCGACAATTCCCACACCGCGCGCCAACTGCCGACGTCCGACCAACCGATGTCGGCCGGGATCAGCGCCGCCTGCTGGGTTTTCTCCATCACCGCGTAATCGATCGACTTTTGCGGCGCTTGCTCGAAGGCGGCCGCGTCGAGCACCAGAAAGCCCAAATCCGTCGTCGCCGCTTCAATCGCCGCCTCGGCCGCCGCGAAAATCTCCGGCTCGAATTTGGCGATCTCGGCCTGCATCACGTCCGCGCGGAAAATGAAGTTGCCGCTGTTCCAATAATAGCCGGCGTCGACATAGCCTTGCGCGGTGGCGCGGTCCGGCTTCTCGACGAAGGCTTCGAGCTTGAGCACGTCGCTGCCCGTCGTTAGCGGCGCGCCGGCGCGCAGATAACCATACCCGGTGGCCGGCGAATCGGGTTTGACGCCCAATGTGACGATATAGCCCTCCCGCGCCGCCGCCGCCGCCTTCTTGCACAGATCGACGAGTCCGGGCTGGTCGCGCACGACATGATCGGCGGCGAAAACCACCACGACCGTTTGGGGCGAGCGTCGCGCGGCGAGGCCCGCCGCCACCGCCACGGCGGGACCCGAATCGCGCCGCATCGGCTCCAGCACGATATCCGCCTTCGCGCCGATCTCGCGGAGCTGGTCGGTCAGCAAAAAGCGATAATCGACGCTCGAAATCACGATGGGCCGCTCGAAGGCCGGATCATCCAGCATCTGCATCGTCGTCTGAAAGGTCGAACGTTCCCCGATCAGCGGAATAAATTGCTTGGGCAGCGTTTCCCGGGACTCGGGCCACACGCGCGTTCCAGATCCGCCGCACATGATAACCGGGAGGATTTTGGTCATAAGCCGCCTTTCGAATAAGCGCGCCGGCAACGTTTGGGTCGGCGTCCGCGGCGCGAACGCCCGTCGACGCCGTGTTCATGTTTTGAGGCGTTTTCTTACAGCGAACCGGCGCGCGAGTCGCTCGAAAACGCCGTGCCGCCTCAGCTTTTTCCCTTTTTCTCCAGTTCGGCCTTCAGCGCCAACAGCTTTGCGAAGGGCGAATCGGGATCGGGCAGGCGCTCGCGTCTTTGCGGCGGAGCGCTGGCTCCGCCCGGACGAGCGCGGCTCTCGTCCCTCGGCCCACGATTTTCCCGCTGATCGGGACGCGGACCCTGGCCTGGCTTGCCGCCGGACCGGAAACCGCCCTTCGGCGCGTCGGCGCGCGGATGGTTCCTCGCCGGGCGCTCGCCTTGAGAGCGCTCGCCGCGAGGCGGCTCGGCCTGGGGACGCGCTTCTTGCGCGTCGCCTTCGCGCACAGGCTCGTTTCGCGGCGCCCGCTGCGTCTCGCCGCCCGTCTCCGCGCGCCGCGGCCTGCGCTCGCCTTCATGGCGGCGCTGCTGCGGAACGTGGCGCTGCGGCGACCATACTTCGATCAGCACGGCCGCTTCGACGATTTCCACCGCCGGAGCTTCCTCGGACGCGGCGGCCGAAGCCTCGAGCTGTTCCGGAGGAGGAACGCACGTCTGCGCGCCCGGTTCGGTCGTGGCGGGCGTCGTCTCCTCCGCTTGCGCGGCCTTGGCGGGCTCGCTTTCAATGCTTTCGGCGGCTTGAGGCGGCGCGGCCTCGGCTTCCGGCGCGGGAGCCGGCTCCGCCGACTCGTTAACGACGGGCGCGGCCTGCTCTCCTTGCTCGGTCTCCCCAGCCGGCGGACCAGAGGCGTTTTCCGCCGCCGCCGGCGTGAGCGGCTGCATGGGGGCCGCCGTGATCAACGGCGCGGTGATCGCGGGGCCGGGACGCTTCGCGCTGGTGTAACCGAGCGAGCGCAAAATCGAGGAGAAGGCGTCTCCAGCGCAGCCGGTGAGCGAGGTCATCGCGACCGTGACGACGAAACCGTCGGCGTCGGCGGCGCCAGCCGGCGGCTCGCCAACGCTGACGCCCGGTCTATAGGCTATGGCGGGACGGATCAGATCGGCGAGGCGTTCGAGAATATCGACGCGCACCACGCGCTCGCCACAAAGGCGATAGCCCGCCGCGCGATAAAATCCCTTGGCGATGGCCGGATCCGCGGCGAAGGAGGTGCGGCCCGAGGCGGCGAGATGCGGAGCTTCCTCCAGCCCCTTGATGTTTTCCAGTCCGCCATGGCGCAGCGCCCACAGCAGCGCGGCGAGAGCGCGCGGCGCCGGCTTCAGAAGCAGCGGGAGATAAAGGTGATAGGCGCCGAAACGAACGCCGAGCTTGCGCAGCGCGGCGCGGTCTTCCTGCGAGAAGCTCTTGATTTCCTTGGCGACCCGGCCGCGCTCCAGCACGCCCAGCTCTTCCGCGATCTGGAAGGCGACGCCGCGCACCGCGCCCGAGAGTCCTTCTCCTGATTCGAGCTGTTCCAGCGCGCCGAGCAGTTTCTTGACCCGCTGCGACAGCCACAGCTCCAGACGCTGCTTGACCTTATCCAAGACCGCGCCGCTCAGCTGCTCGTCGGCGAGCACATGCGCGGTCGGCTTGAGAACGCCGGGCCCTTGCGCGATCTTGCCGACCGGTTCGCCCAGCCAGCGGATCGTCCCGTCGTTGCCGAGCACGAAGGCGTCGTCCACGGCGTCGAAGATACGGGTCGCGCGGGCGTCGAACTCGCTGGCGAGGGCCTTTTGCGCCGCCGCGTTCAGAGCCTTGGCGGCTTCGCCCGCCGCCCCTGGATCGGCCGTGAAACGGAAACCTTGCAATGATCCGACATGCTGACCCTCGACGATAACGTCGCCGGCGGCGGTAATTTCGGCTTCGAGCATTGTATTCTCTCTAAGACAGCGCATCAGCACGCTGGTGCGTCGATCGACGAAACGCTGGGTGAGACGATCGTGAAGCGCGTCGGATATCCTGTCCTCTACCTGACGCGCGACGCTCTGCCAATGGTCGGAATTGTCTAGCCACCCCGAACGATGAGCGACGAAGCTCCATGTTCGCACCTGCGCGAGGCGGTTGGCAAGGGTGGCGATGTCGCCATCGACGCGATCGGCGACCGCGAATTGGCGGGCCATCCAGTCGTCGGGAATTTTGCCGCGCCGGACGACGAAGCCAAAAATCGTCGTCGCGAGCTCGGCGTGCGCCGCCGGCGAGGTCTTGCGGTAGTCGGGAATTTGGCACGCCTCCCACAGTCTCGCGATATCCGCCGGAGTCTTGGCGTTACGGCGAACATGGTCGTCGCGGCACAAGGCCTCCAGCGCCAGCTGGTCCTCCCGCGCGGGCGCGCGGGCGAGACAGGGATTGTTCGGCAAGACGTTCGAGCGAGGCCGCGAGGGCTTCCAGCGAGGAGAAATCGAGCTCCGGATTGCGCCACTGCAGAGTTGTCACGGGGTCGAAGCAATGTTCCTCGAGCGCCTCGATCAAATCCTCGTCGAACGGCGGGCAGCGCCCCGTCGTTCCGAAGGTGCCGTCGTTCATGTGGCGCCCCGCCCGCCCGGCGATCTGGCCAAATTCCGCGGCGGCGAGGCGGCGAAAGCGCCATCCGTCGAATTTCTGATCAGCGGCGAAAGCGATATGGTCGATGTCGAGATTGAGGCCCATGCCAATCGCATCGGTGGCGACGATATAGTCCACCTCGCCATTCTGATAGAGTTCGACCTGGGCGTTGCGAGTCTTGGGACTGAGCGCGCCGATCACCACGGCCGCGCCGCCCTTTTGCCGCTTGATCCATTCCGCGATGGCGTAAACATCCTCGGCCGAAAAGGCGACAATGGCGCTGCGCGGAGGCAAACGGGCGATCTTGCGCTGGCCGGCGTATGAGAGTCGCGACAGGCGCGGGCGCGAGAAAATCGGGGCGCCCGGCAAAAATCGTTCGATCAGGGGCGCTATGACGCCGGCGCCGATCAACAGCGTCTCCTGTCGGCCGCGCCAGCGCAGCAGGCGGTCGGTGAAGACATGGCCGCGATCAAAATCCGCCGCGAGCTGCACCTCGTCGATCGCGACGAAATCGACGTTCAGATCGTGCGGCATCGCCTCGACGGTGGCGATCCAGTAGCTTGGCGCGCGCGGTTTGATTTTCTCCTCGCCGGTCACCAGCGCGACATTTTCCACGCCGACCCGTTGCGCGACGCGGGTATAGACCTCGCGCGCCAAGAGGCGAAGCGGCAGGCCAATCATCCCAGTGCGAAATGAAAGCATCCGCTCGATGGCGTGATGGGTCTTTCCGGTGTTGGTGGGGCCCAGCACCGCGCAAACCCCGTCTCGCCGCGCGCTCTCGATCCGGTCCGGCGCCCATCGCGCGGCCGGAGGCCCGCCGAGCAGATCCTGCATGGTTTCCAGCTGGCTCTCCCGCCGAATTAACCGTTAGGCTCCTCGCGACCCTG
>CAVZKF010000007.1:0-11171 GCA_963775775.1 uncultured Alphaproteobacteria bacterium | reverse complement strand
AAGTCGATTGGCGTCGTCACCTACAAAGGAGAAGAGGTGCGCAGCCTCGATCGTCTCGAATTCCTCGCCAATCGGCCCCGCCTGCTCTCGGACGCCGAATGGGGCGAGACGATTGAAATGCTAAAGAGGGGCAGGACGGTGCAACAAATAGAGGCGGCCCGACCCGATCCAGAATATCACGCCGCCCGGGCCGCGCTGGAGGCTCGTTTGCCAGCCTACAAAAAATCGAAAGTCGAAAGTGGCGCGAAAGCGGCCGAAGCGAATGCGCAAGCCGCCTATGAAAAGGTCGGCGACGCCGAGCGCGCGGTCTATGAAGCCGAGCCGACAAGCCGAGCCGGCGCGATCGCCCTGCTTCGCTTCGCCGCCGATTTCCTCGAGGAGAACGGGGTCAATGACACGCAGCTGGAAGACGTGTTTCCCGTCGCCATCCGCCGCGCCGCTGATTTCTTCGAAGAGGGGGCGTGAGCATGGCGAAGAAACCCAAGCCCGCCGCGCCGGCCGTCGACTACGGGCTGCAAGATCGTCTTGAGCAAATCGCCGCGAAAGTCATCTTTCTCAAGTGCGTCTTGCCGGAAGACGCGTTAGGCGGCCAAGCACTCTTCGGCTTTGGCCTCATCCTTGGCGACATTGCCGACGACATCAGCGCGGCCGGAAGCCCCAGAAAAGCGAGGCCTGACGATGGCGAATCGTGAACATCCGATAGATCGTCTCAATAAGCTGAAATACACCCTCTCATTCATTGCAACTGCGATGACGATGGAAACCGAGGTCGGACACTTTGCAGGAGACGCCCGGGAGGGCATGATTATGCTGTTGCAGGACTTGGCGGCCGAAGCCGAAGAAATCGTCGACGCCCTGAACAACGACGCTCGCCCGGAAAGCGAGGCGCGGCCATGACGACGGATACCTCTCGCCTCGGCTTGGGCGCGCTTGTTGTTCGGACGTGGCGAATCCGGCTCGCGCGCATCGTCACGAAGCTGGCGCGCGGATGTACTAATGGTTCGTTAATATTTTTGATCAACTCTTAAAGGATGCTCCTCCGCCTAAGGAGAGGGATATGACGACCACCAACAAGCAAGAAAACGGGCCAAAAATTTGCCAGCCTGAGCGAGAGCTGAGGGATGAAGCAGAGATTGGGTGTCGGCTGAAAGCCTATTACGCCAATATTCTCAGCCAACCTATTCCAGACCGATTGTTGCAAGCCTTGAAGGCTGCGCAGGAGGAGGGTTCGGTTGCCAAAGCTGATAGACAGACGCATGGTGGCGTTTTGCATGGATCGATCGAGGCCGGATCGCCGCCCCGCGTTTCTCGCCGCAATGCCGCGTAAGCGCTAAGGGCTATCTTGCCAGTTTGAGCGCCATAGTTGAGGCCGAACAAGGCCGCCGCGCCGAAAGGGACCGCGCCAAGATGCGGGCCGCGCGCGAGCGCCCCTCGCCTTGTGACGCGATCATTATCAGCAAAGAGAGTTTCCTCATGCGCTCACCCTTCCCGCTCGCGCTCACCCTGCTGCTTTTGGTCCCGGCCGCGCCAGGTTCTACGGAGACGCTTGTCGGCAGCGGTCGGGAGATCGCCAACACGTTTTGCAGCCGTTGCCACGCTATCGGCGCCCACGGGGAAAGTCCTAACCCCAAGTCTCCGCCGTTTCGGCTGCTTGGGAAAAAATATCCACTGTCCAATCTCGAAGAGGCGCTCAGCGAGGGTATTGTCGTCGGGCATGAGGCCGAGGAAATGCCGCCCTTCGCCTTCTCGGGGCAGCAGATCGAGGCGCTACTCGCCTATCTCGCCTCGGTGCAAAGGAAGTAGCGCACGCTCCCAGGTTACTTACGCGCCGGCGACGCCTTAACATTGCAGGCCGGCGATTGTGGGCGGGGCTATAGCCGTGAGGCGACGGGCAATAAGCCGCCGTCGAATTGTTGCTGGCCGTTTCCTCGAATTTCTGGTCTCAGTTTCCCATACGCTTCCCAATCACGATTTCTGGGAAGCGGAGGAAAGCCAACGCTACTCTAACTTATTCAAAATAATGGCGCGCCCGAAAGGATTCGAACCTCTGACCCCCAGATTCGTAGTCTGGTGCTCTATCCAGCTGAGCTACGGGCGCCCTTCCGGAAAGCCCCTCTGACGAAACAGAGGGGCCTTTCGCGAAACTGCATGGGCTTCTAGCCTTCCCAAGATCGAATGGCAAGGCCCAGATCGTAACTGCGCTCACCCGGCGCCGTTGCCCTTGGCCGCATGGGCCGCCGTCACCTCGCGCGCGTGCCGTCCGGTGACCTCCGCGAGGTGGTCGAAGCGCGCTTCGTAAAAGCCCGCGCCCGAGGTCGCCGAGCGCAATTCGACGATCAGGTTTTCCATCTCCGCTTCGGGGATCAGCGTCTCCAAGCGGTCCCAGCCTTCCCATCCCTCGCGCGGGCCAAACCCCAGAATTTGGCCGCGTCGGCTGGAAGCGATGCCGGTAACGCGCGACATGCCCTCGCTGGGCGTATAAATCGTCACCGCCAGCACGGGCTCCAGCAGCACGGATTCGGCCCGCGACAGAGCCTCGCTCATGCCGACGCGCGCGGCCGTGCGAAAGGCCATGTCGGACGAATCGACCGAATGATAGGAGCCATCCATCAGAACGGCCTCGACGTCGACCACTGGGAAGCCGAGCGGCCCGTGCGCCAGCGCGTCCTGGCAGCCGGCCTCGACCGAGGAGAAATATTGCCGCGGAACGGAGCCGCCATGCACCTGCTCGGAAAAGATAAAGCCCTCGCCGCGCTCTCGCGGCCCGATTTCCAGCACGACATCGCCGAACTGGCCGTGGCCGCCCGACTGTTTCTTATGGCGCCCGCGCACCGAGACTTTTTTGCGGATCGTCTCCTTATAGGCGACGGTGGGCTTGTGAACTTCGACCGTCACGCCAAAGCGCGAGGCGAGACGCTCCAGCGCCACGCGCAGATGCATTTCGCCCTGGCCGAGCAGCTTGATCTCGGAGAGCTCCTGATCATGCACGTAGATCAGCGACGGATCTTCGTCGACGAGTTTCGCGATGGCGCTGGCGAGTTTCATCTCGTCCTTGCGGTCCTTCACTTTCAGCGCGAGCGCGTGCACCGGCTCAGGCGCAGGGACCGGCGATTTGGCGACATCCCTGATCCCCGCGCGCGGATCGCCCGTGAGCGCGTCGCCGGTCGCGGCGCGCTCCAAACGCCCGAAGGCCAGCGTGTCGCCCTCGAGCGCCTCGCCGCGCTTCGACTGCGCGCCGCCGAGTATGCGCGAGACGCCCGGAAATCTTGTCCTCGCCGCCGGGAGAAAGAACGGACTGGCCATCGACAAAAGTTCCGCGCAGCACGCGGGCCAGCGACAATTTGCCGCCATGCGAGGTGTGGATCGTGCGCAGGACGCGCGCCAGCGGCGGACCCTTGTCCGAAACGCCCAGCCGCGCCCGCGTCGTCTCGATCCCCGGCGCCTCGTGGCGCAGCGCCTTGAGCAGCCGCGTCACCCCGGCGCCGCGCGCCGCCGAACCGAAGAACAGCGGGACGACCACCCCTTCTCGCAGTTCCTTGGCGAGATCGTCGAACACCTGGTCGCGCGGCGGCTCGATGTCGGAGATCAATTCCTCCATCAGCGAGTCGTCGTAATCGGCGAGGCGCTCCAGCATGGAGTAACGTTCCTCCTTCTCCTGCGCCGCGTCGCCCGAGGGGATCGCGACGACCTCGGAGAGCGCGTGCTCGCGGTAGACATAAGCGCGCTCGAGCGCCAGATCGATGAAGCCGATGGCGACGCCGTTCTTCCAGATCGGCATTTGCCGCGCCAACAACGGCGTGCGCGACGCCGGCTGCAACATGGCCAGCGTTTCGCGCACGCCGAGGCTCGCCGCGTCGATCTTGTTCACGAACAGGAAATGCGGGACGCGCAACTCCTCGAGCTCGCGCAGCACGAGTTGCAGTGAAAAGATTTTGCGCGGATCGGCCTCGCACACGACGACCGCCGCGTCGACGAGCGGCAGCACGTTGCGCGCTTCTTGGGCGAATTCGAGCGATCCCGGAAGATCGATGAAGGTGTATTGGTCGCCGAGATAATCGGCGTGGCCGATGTTGGCCTCGACGCTCATTTGATGCGCGCGCGCCTCCGGGCTGGCGTCGCCGACGCCCGCGCCCTCGCGCGTGGCCCCGGCCCGTTCGAGCAGGGCCTCGAATAATTTCGTCTTGCCGCTCTGAAAGGGGCCGATCAGCGCGATTAGCCGCGGCCCCCCAGTTCTTCTGCCGTGGTCATTTCCCGTACCGCCCATGGCCCGCTCCCTTTTTCGCCGGAGCCAGAATTGCGACTTAGCTTGTTGCCAGCGCCAAGCGTCCATTCGACGCCCGATTGTCGGCTCCGTTGCTGGATCGTCCCACCTAGCGGCGGCGAGCGCAAGCCGAAACCGCGTGTTGCGAGGACGCGACCTTCCCTCCGCCGCCAAAGCGGGCTAGAACGCGAAACAGTCCACTTCAAGGAGCCTTCATGCGTCCCAGCAAACGCGCGCTAGACGAAATGCGCCCGGTCAGTTTCGAGCGCGGCGTCGCCCGTTACGCGGAGGGCTCCTGTCTCGTGAAGTTCGGCTCCACGCAGGTGCTGTGCGCCGCGACGCTGGAGGACAAGCCGCCGCCGTGGCTGCGCGGCCAGGGACGCGGCTGGGTGACCGCCGAATATGCGATGCTTCCGCGCGCCACGCATACGCGCACGCGCCGCGAGTCCACCTCGGGCAAGCCCTCCGGCCGCACGCAGGAAATCCAGCGGCTGATCGGCCGCTCGCTGCGCGCCGTGACCAACCTGCCCTTGCTCGGCGAGCGCCAGATCATGATCGACTGCGACGTGATCCAGGCCGACGGCGGCACGCGCACCGCCGCGATCACCGGCGCCTGGCTCGCCCTGCGCGACTGTTTCGAGTGGATGCGCTCGCGCTCGATCATCAAGGACAGCCCGCTGCGCGATCACGTCGCGGCCATCTCCTGCGGCATTTTTAACGGCAAGCCGGTGCTCGATCTCGATTACGCCGAGGACTCCACCGCGCAGACCGACGCCAATTTCGTCATCACCGGCGCCGGCGGCCTTGTCGAAATCCAGGCGACGGCGGAAGTCGCCGTCTTCTCGCCGCAAGAGCTGCAATCGCTGCTTGGCCTGGCGCAAAAGGGCGTGGCCGATCTCGTCGCCTTGCAGAAGGCCGCGCTGGCGTGAGCGCGCGCAAAATCGAGGGGCGGCTGGTCATCGCCTCGCACAACCCCGGCAAGCTGTGGGAGCTGCGGCAGCTGCTCGGGCCGCATGGCGTCGACGCGGTGAGCGCCGGCGAACTCGGCCTGCCCGAGCCCGAGGAGACCGAGACGACGTTTCGCGGCAATGCGCTGCTGAAGGCGCGGGCGGCGGCCGAGGCGTCGGGACTCCCCGCCTTCGCCGACGATTCCGGGCTTTGCGTCGACGCGCTGGACGGCGCGCCCGGCGTCTATTCGGCGCGCTGGGGCGGCGAAAACAGGGACTTTGGCGCGGCGATCGAGCGCGTCGAGCGCGAACTCAAGGAGCGCGGCGCGAAGCCGCCCTTCGCCGCGCATTTCATCTGCGCTCTCGCGATCGTCTGGCCCGACGGCCATGCGGAAGAGTTCGAGGGCCGCGTCGACGGCGTGCTCGTCTTTCCAAAGCGCGGCGACAAGGGCTTTGGCTACGACCCGATCTTCCTGCCCGACGGGCTGGACAAGACCTTCGGCGAGATGATGTCGGCGGAAAAACACGCCCTGCCGGGCGACGGATCGATCGCGCTGTCGCATCGGGCGCGGGCCTTTCAGGCGCTGGCGCGCGCTTCGCTGGGGCCGCGGCCAAGTTAGCGCCTCTTGTTCCGAGCCCCGCCGGAACTTTATGTTTCGGTTGCAAAATTATTGCCGCCGCGGCGGCTGGCGTGACCTTTCCGGCGCGCCATGCGATAAGAACTCATGGCCGACGATTTGTACCGCATTCGATCCGGGCTTCGGCGTCTATGTGCACTGGCCGTTCTGCCTGTCGAAATGCCCCTACTGCGATTTCAACAGCCACGTGCGCCGTGGCGATGTCGACGAGGACCGCTTCGTCGAAGCCTTTCGCGCGGAAATCGCCCATCGCGCCGCCCTGACGCCGGGCCGGGTGGTGAACACCGTGTTTTTCGGCGGCGGCACGCCGTCGCTGATGTTGCCCTCCACCGTCGCGGCGATACTCGAAGCCATCGCCAAACATTGGAGCCTCGCCCCCGATGTCGAGATTTCGCTGGAGGCCAATCCCACCAGCGTCGAAGCCTCGCGCTTTCGCGGCTTCAAAAGCGCGGGCGTCAATCGGGTTTCGCTTGGGATCCAGGCGCTGAACGACATCGACCTGAAGAACCTCGGCCGCCAGCATTCCGTCGCCGAGGCGCTGGCCGCGCTGAACGTGGCCAATTCGGTGTTTTCCCGCACGTCCTTCGATCTCATCTACGCCCGTCCCGGGCAGACGCCGGCGGGTTGGCGCAAGGAGCTCGACTTGGCGCTCGCCTATGCTCCCGAGCATGTTTCCCTTTATCAGCTCACGATCGAGCCCGACACGATGTTCGAGCGCATGTTCAACGCCGGCAAGCTGGTGGTGCCGGACATGGACACGCAGCGGGCGCTGTGGGACGTGACGCAAGAGGCGACACTGCGCGCGGGGCTGCCGGCCTATGAAGTCTCGAACCATGCGCGGCCGGGCGCGGAATGCCGGCATAATCTCGTCTACTGGCGCCATGGCGAATATGCCGGCGTCGGTCCCGGCGCGCATGGGCGGTTGAACACCCCGCGCGGGCGCCGCGCGCAATCGGCGGAGCGCCACCCGGAGATGTGGCTGACCTGCGTGGAAACCGAGGGGCACGGCCTGATCGAGGACGAACTGCTCAACGCCGAGCAGCAGGGCGACGAATTCCTGCTGATGGGGCTGCGCCTGCGCGAGGGGATCGACCCGCAGCGCTATTTCCTGCTCACAGGCAAAAAGCTAGCGCCGTCCAGAATCTCCGATCTGATCGGCGACGGCCTCGTGGAATACACGAGAGACAACCGACTGCGGGTGAGTTCCGAGGGTTTTCCCGTGCTGGACGCGGTCGTCGCGGATCTCGCGGCCTAAAGCCCGTTCGAGCCATTGCCTTTGCCGGCGCCATTGCCTACATAGAGTTGTCTTCTTGGCGCGGGGTGGAGCAGCCCGGTAGCTCGTCAGGCTCATAACCTGAAGGTCGTCAGTTCAAATCTGGCCCCCGCAACCAATTCGGACATAATTCAATCACCGCGCTGGTTTGAACGGTGGGGTGGAGATTGCATCCGCACCCACGATAGTCGTGCTCGCGCGGACCAATAAGAAGGGTGTATCCGACCCCGTTGCGACGCCAGAGGCTATCGCGCATCGAATTTAAATTGCGCTTCCCTGACCTGCCCCCAGTTTGCCTTGGCCCAATCGACCAGTCCTTGCGTGGGGCGCAGCAGGCTCTTCCCGAGGTCTGTAATCTCGTACTCGACGCGGGGCGGCACTTCGGGAAACAGCTCGCGGATCACCAGCCCGTCACGTTCGAGATTCTTCAGGGTTGAGGACAGCATCCGCTGTGAAATCCCGGGAACCGCGCGTTCGAGTTCGGAGAATTGAGCGCGGCCGCCGAGGAGGTCGAGTGAAAGGACGAGGAAGATCGTCCACTTGTCGCCGATCTTCGTCAGCAGTTCCCGGACTGCCATCGGGTCTGAGCTTCTGCGGACCGCGGCGGGGTCCAGATGGCCGGCTTTGCTCGGCTTTTTCATAACTTACCTCGGTGTTAGCTACGGATTTTAAAGTGCCTTCTTCTTCGAAACAAGCTTCCGATCTATATGTAGCTCTTCTTTTGTAAGCAACCTTGCGAAGCGCATGGAGAATCCAGGATGCTGAATCCGAAATACGCTGCCTACAAGGCCGCCGACCCTTACTTCGATCTGGTTCGAGGGGCGCTAGGCGACCTCGTCGATGGCGAGCACTTCTTCGACGTCGTCACCGACGACGTTGTCTATGAAGTTCTCTACGAAGTCCCCGGCTGGCCTCGCGTCATTCAGGGGCGGGCCGATCTGATGGCCGCATTCAGGGGCTATGTCGACAACATCGTGCTTCAGTCCGCCGATAAGCTAATTGTCCACAAGACAGATGACGGTCGCGTCGTCGTCATCGAATATGAAGTCCACGGGACCATCCTCGCGACAGGCGTGAAGTACAACAATCGGTTTTGCTCAATCATCAAGATTGAAAACCGGAAAATCGCGCATTGGAGAGACTACATGGACTCTCTCGCGGCCTGGAACGCATTGACGGCGCGCGCTCGCTAAAAGGCCAGCAAGCCCGAGGGCAAGCACTCGGCGAGGCCGGCGCGCTAACCAAGGCCCGGCGCGATCAAGCCCAAATTCCGCCCGCCTTCTCGAAGCCGTGTTCGGACATGCCGGGCTATTCGTATTCTCCGCGAAGCGACGGGTAGAACGCCCTATTTTCTCGATGTCCAGCCACGACCGCGACATTACGTCTCCGGCCGTTGGAAGCGTTCCCGATCGCATTTGCGCGCTGCGCCGCCGCCCGCCGCCGAGCCAATAAAAGCATTTTGGACTTCGACGAAAGCGGAGCGGCCCGCGCGCATGGCGCGCCTTCCCGGCGCCGGCGGGCCGGCCTACTCGCCGACCACCTCCAAAAACGCCTGCGCGGCTTCCCTGCGCTCGAAGACATGGGGCGAAAGCCCGCGCTTGGTCATCGCCTCCTTCATCTTCAGCCGCGCAAAGGCGCTGGTCGCGTAGCGCGCCGTCGACGAGTAGTAATGCTCCATCATATATTGGATCATTTCCGCGTAATCGTCATAGAGCGGCTCGGCGATCTTGGCGCCGTCGTGGTTGACGACGGAACTGACGCGCTTGCCCACCTTTTGGCAGGCCTCCACCAGCGTCTTGCGCAATTCGTCCACGTCCTTCTTGGTGCGGGCGTGCCAGCCTTCGAGGTTCACGAACAGAATATTGCGCTCTGGATCATATTGCACGCGTTCGTGCATGTTGAGGTTGAGCAGTTCCGCCAAAAGCCCCATCGGCTCGTCGATGAAGAGTCGGCGATCCATCAACTCCGGCTCGTTGACGATTGGCTTGAAGGCCATATGCGCCAAAATATCCTTCTCTATGTCGATTCCGGGCGCGACCTCGATTAGCTCCAGTCCCTTGGGCTGGAGCTGGAATACGCAACGCTCCGTCACGTAAATCACCGGCTGCTTGCGTTTTTGCGCGAATTTGCCGGAGAAGGTGATCTGCTCGACGAAGTTCAGGAATTTGCGGTTGCGCCCTTCCTTGATGATCTTGACCTTGCCGTCCTCGATCACGACGTCGAGCCCGCCATTGGTGAAGGTGCCGGCGAAAACGACGCTGCGGGCGTTCTGGCTGATGTTGATGAAGCCGCCGCAGCCGTTGAGGCGGCCGCCGAATTTGCTGGTGTTGACATTACCCTGCACGTCGCATTCGGCCATGCCGAGGCAGGTCATGTCGAGCCCGCCGCCGTCGTAGAAATCGAATTGCTGGTTTTGCTGGATGATGCTGTCGGCGTTGGAGGCGCCGCCAAAGCTCGATCCGCTCGCCAGCACGCCGCCGATCGCGCCGGCCTCGGTGGTCAGGGTGATATAGGGCGTGAATTTTTCCTCATTGGCGACCGCGGCGATCCCTTCCGGAGCGCCAACTCCGAGATTGACCACGCCGTTGGGCGGCAGTTCGAAGGCGGCGCGGCGGGCGATGACCTTGCGCTCGTCGAGCGGCATTTTAGCCATGCCTTCGACCGGCACGCGGATTTCGCCCGACAGCGCCGGGTTGTACATGACGCCGTAATTCATCCGGTGCAGTTCCGGCGTCTCCGCGACGACCACGCAATCGACCAGGATGCCGGGGACTTCGACATCCTTGGGCCGGATCGACCCCTGCTCGACGATGCGCTCGACTTGCGCGATGACGATGCCGCCGTTGTTGCGGGCGGCCATGGCCTGGGCGAGATTGTCGAGGACGAGCGCCTCCTTCTCCATGCTGATATTGCCGGAGGGGTCGGCCGAGGTGCCGCGGATAAAGGCCACGTCGATCTTGGTGGCGATGTAGAACAGCCACTCCTCGCCCTGAATATTGTGATATTTCACAATATCTTCGGTGGTCACCTCATTGACCTTGGCGCCGCCGAAACGCGGATCGACATAGGTGTAAAGCCCAACCTTGGAGAACAGGCCCGGCTGTCCGGCGGCGCAGGCGCGGTAAAGCTGCGAAATCACGCCCTGCGGCAAATTGTAGCCGAGAATCTTGTTTTCCTGGGCGGCTTGGGCGACCTTGGGCATGCGGCCGAAATTGCCCGCGATGACCCGGCCGAGCAGCCCTTCGTGATGCAGCCGTCCGGTCCCGAGCCCTTTGCTGTCGCCGGCTCCGGCGGTCATGATCAGGGTCAAGTTCTTAGGGTGGCCGGTCTCCACGAAGCGCTTTTCCAGTCCCATATGGAGCGCTTCCGGGATGCAGCTTTGGACGAAACCGCTCGTGGTTACGACATCATTGTCTCGGATGAGCGCGATCGCCTGCTCCAGCGTGGTGACCTTGTTATTCGCCATTTCCTTTGCTTCCCCTTCTTGGCTCCACTCTTTAACTTCGACGTGGACGAACCCTTCGCGCCGGCGCGCGTGGTGGATGGCCCTAAAAACATCCATCCAAGGCTAGAGATTGGCAACGGCTTTCGCAACAGATAAACTTGGGGCGAGGGCTGCGGCGACGATGCTCGGTGAATGGAGACTAAGTGTTGGACGTATCGTCGGTCTTTCCTATCGGCGGCGACCCAATTCCGTCAAATCGCCGCGCCATAACCGTTTTCGCCCGACATCGATTGGGCGAGGCTTGCGACCAACCATCGGAGCTACGTCATGACGCCGCCTCGCGCCATCCTTTATATCCTCGCGCTTGGCTCGAGCCTGCTTGGGTTCGGCCTTGGGGTCGAGACGGCCCTTGCTCACGCGATTGTCGTCGCCGCGACGCCAAGCGCTCATCAGACCGTGGCGCAATCCGAACTCAATGTCGAAATTCGCTTTAACAGCCGGGTCGACCTGGCGCGCTCGCGTTTGACCTTGGCGCGGCCAGACGGCGCAAGCGTCATTTTGCCGCTGCTTGGAAGCGGCGTGTCCGAAACCCTGACGGCGAAGGCCC
>CAVZKF010000006.1:0-24823 GCA_963775775.1 uncultured Alphaproteobacteria bacterium | reverse complement strand
CGCCCGCCAGCCGACCGCGCGTTTGACGATGAAGCAACCGCCATTGATGTCCGCGAGGCTTTGGCCGGGGCCGAACGCGCGAATGCGCAGCATGATGCTGTCCACCGGTTTCTTGAAATCGATGAAGTGCTGTTCGATATTGAGCCCGGGCCAGTAGCTTCCTGTTTCTTGGGGTTTTGCGCGGTCCCATAGGTCGACGAACGGTCCCGCGATCCGGCCCGCCAGTTGCTTCGCGGCCATCTGGATTTTGAGGTCCAGGCATTCCTGGCATTCGTCGGACTGCAGGCTGAATATTTCGGACGCGAGAATGGCGCCTTCGTCGAAGCGGCGCGTTACGCGATGACAAGTCACCGCCCAGGCGCCGTGCTTTTCCAAAATCGCATGCACGGCGGGTCGAGGCCCTCGTCCTTCCGGCAGGGGGGAAGGATGGAAATTGACGGGCGTATTTGAGATAGGGCTCCCAGTCAGGGATTTTCCATTTGTAGCTCGCGACAATCAGCGCGTCGCACTTTTGGTCGCGCAGTAAGCGCAAATCGTCTTCCGTCATGCGCGACATCTGTATCGCGGCGTGATGTCGTTCGGCGTAAGCGACCACAGAACGCTGGGGATTCCCCTCCCCTGGGGTGGTCGCCAAGAATAGTTTCAACGGTTGCCATCCGGCCCGCACAAACGCCTCGAATACTCCCAAAAACTCATCCGTGGCGGTAATCGCAAAGCGCATTTTATCCTCATTCAACACGCGATATTATTATGACCAATGGCTTGTCGCGCGATGTCAACATCCAACGGAACTGTTTCTAAACTTTGTCTGGAAAGTGTCCATTTTCCTATTGGGTTTCAACCGGCGCAACATTGACGCCGCGAGCGCGCAAAAGCGCGGAGCGATTCGGCTTGGTCCAGTTGTTCAAGGCGAAGGCGGCGCGATGCGAACCGGCGCGTTGCAGCCGCGGTCCGCTGAGCCCCGTCTATCCCCCGCTTCGCTCGCTCAACCCGAGTGGCAGCGTCTTGCCGAGCTTCGAGAGCCAGGAGTCGGTGTGTTCGAGCGGCGTAAGTCCCCCGGTCTTCAGCAAGGCCACGGCGTCCTGGTACCACTGCGAGTCCGGGTAATTATGGCCGAGAATGGCGGCGGCGGTCTGCGCCTCGTCGGTCACGCCCATGGAGAGATAGGCCTCGGTGAGGCGATAGAGCGCCTCCTCGGTGTGGCGGGTGGTCTGGTATTTGCCGAGCACGTCATGAAAACGGTTGATCGCGGCGGGGAAATTCTTGCGCGTCAGATAGAAGCGGCCGATCGACATTTCCTTGGCGGCGAGTTGGTCGCGCGCGACCTGCATCTTCAACCGGGCGTCGGCGGCATATTCGGAATCGGGGAATTTTTCGACCAGCGCGGTAAAGAACGCCAGAGCCTTCGCCGAATTGGTCTGGTCCTGCATCACATTGGTGATCTGGTTATAATAAGACATGCCGCCGAGATAATACATATAGGGAGTATCGGGCGACTTCGGATAAAGGCCGACGTAGCGCGTCGCGGAGGCCACCGCGTCGTCGTAGGCCGGCTTCTCGGTACTGCGCGAAAGTGGTCATCAGCAGACCTTTGCGCGCCCACTGCGAGAACGGATATTGCTTTTCGAGTTCGCCGAATTTCTTCGCGGCGTTTTCGAAATCGTTGCGCTTCAGAAAAACGAGGCCCTGATTATAGAGATCCTCGGCGGGAGTGACCGGCGTGATCTCGGTCTTGTATTTTTCGCCGCCGCCGAACAGATTGGTGATCGGATCGAGTAAATCGGCGCGCGCGCCATGAGGCCCCGCCAACAGCGACAGCGCGATTGGCACGGCCAAAATCCGTATCGAGCGAAACAAAACGATCATCACAGTGGCCTCTCGCGGCGTTCGAGCGCTGACCGCGCCCGAGAAATTTCGGCGTAGCTTTAACCTAAAGCGTCTCGCGGCGCCATACGCCGGCGGCGCGGCGCCCCCGCAAGCTTCTCATCAACGAGTTTGTTCGGGCAAGATTAAGGCGAGAAGCCAAGCCCCAGTCTTTGAACCCGCGGCGCGGAGGCTCTCGGCCCGGGCCTCCTTGCCCAGCACATAGGCGGAAGGCGTCGTCATCAACCGCTCGACCAGCGCGAGATTGAGGCCGTGGCCGCCGCGATAGGAGCGGAAGGCGCCATGAATCGTAGCCCCGGCGAGCGCGAGATCGCCGATCACGTCGAGCATTTTGTGACGCGCCATTTCGTCCGGAAAGCGCAACCCGCGCGGATTGAGCACACGGTCGCCGTCGAAAATGACGCAGTTTTCAAGCGAGGCGCCAAGCGCCAGCCCCTGGCGCCAAAGCTGCTCGGCGTCCCGCAGAAAGCCGAAGCTGCGCGCCGACGCGATTTCGCGCGCGAAAATGGACGGGGCGAGCGGCAAGGCGATCCTTTGGCGCCCGATGGCGCCCGGAAACGCGATCTCCACGTCGAGGTCGAGACATCGGCGGTTTGTCGGCGCGAACTCGGCCCAACCGGCGCCATCGCTCACTCGAACCGTGTCGACGATTTTTATCACGCGGCGCGCGGCGCGAAGGCGCGCGATCCCGGCCTCGCGAATCGCCGCGACAAAGGGCAGCGCCGAACCGTCCGCCGCCGGGACTTCGCTCTCGTCGATTTCGACAAGCGCATTGTCGACGCCGAGGCCCGCGAAAGCCGCCATGAGATGTTCAATGGTCGAGACCCGCGCCGCGCCGGAGCCAATTTCGGTGCGCAGGCGCGTGCAGCGGACGTTCGTCCAATGCGCGGCGATAGGGTTATCGCCGTCCCTGGTCACGAACACGACCCCGGTTCCGGCCTCGGCCGGAGAGAGCGTCAACCGCGCCGAAGCGTCGCCATGCACGCCCCGCCCCGAAACGACGACGGATTTGCGCAAGCTCGTCTGGCGCGATGATGTGTCGGAACACGGCTTCATGGCGATTTGGCGATCCCCTTTGGCGCCCACGACGATCGCGGCGTGCGCGAACAGCGTCGAAGCGACCATATGCCGGGCCCGGCCTTCGCTCCAGTAACGCTTTGCGACAGTTTGTTACAGCATCGCCGCCGGTGCGCGCAACCGGGCGCGCGGGCGAGACGGGACGCGCCTTCGCCTCAGGCGAAACGCGCGTCGCCCGCCCGTTCGCCGCGGAGGAACATTATCGTCGTCCAAGCGTTTATGACGGGGAGGTTTTCAATCCCGAAATAACGCAAATGGAGGACGGAGGATGACAGTCGCTCGAATCTTGGCCAAAAAGGGTCGCGACGTGGCCACCACGTCAGAGGATCGGACATTACAAGAAATCTCGGTCGATTTGACGCGGCGGGGCATAGGGGCGCTGGTGGTCGTCGACTCAAGCGGCTCCATTGTCGGGATCATTTCCGAGCGCGACATCATGGCGGCGATCGCCGATCGCGGGGCGGAGGCGCCTGTCCGATCCCGTCGCGCGCCACATGACGAAAAATCCAAAGATGGCGTCGGAAGACGACACGGTCCATTCCACGATGGAAACGATGACGATCGAGCGGTTCAGACACTTGCCGGTGATCGACCAGGGGCGACTCGTCGGGCTCGTATCCATTGGCGACGTGGTCAAGTATCGGATCGAAGAGATCGAATACGAACATAAGGCGCTGCGAGATTATATCGCCACGGCGTAGCGGCGAACGCCCGCTTGCCGGGAGCGCGCGCGAAAAGGCCCGCGCGAGGCGGGCCTCTTCAGTTTGTCGCGGCGGCTCGAAGTTAGTGATTGCCCTGACGCCGCAGGAAGGCCGGGATTTCCAAATGATCCTCCTCGACGCCGCGGACCTGCACGGCGCGGCGGCCGTGCTGATCGAGGCTGGGCTGCGGCGCTGGGCGGCGCGCCGCCAGCGGACGGGACGCTTGGCGTATTCGGCGTGCGCGGGCGAGGGTTGCGACGACTGCGGCGCGTACTGGCGCTGCGGTTGAGGCTGCGGCTGCGGCGCGAGCGATTGTATCGCGTCCTCCTGGCGGCTGGACCCGAAAGAGGCGAGACGCTCGAAGATCGACTTGCGGCGCTGATCGGCCTGGCTGATCTCGCCGCGCGCCTGACGCAATTGCTCCTGGCCAGGCCGCGGGAAATCCTCGATCTGCGGCATGCGGGCCGCGCGCGCCGGCTGTTCGGGAGCCGGCGGCACATAGGGACCCGCGAAGCGCTCGTCTTCCGAGGCGGAAGCCCTTCCGGGAGCCCTGTCCTCGTCGGTGAAGCGGCGCGGCGGCTCCGCGTAGGCGGGACGGCTCGGGGCGGGTTCGATATAGACGCCATGCGTCGCCCGCTCGCGCGTCGCCGCTCGCGATATCGCGGCTCCTGATATTGCGGCTCCTGATATTGCGGTTCCGCATAGTAGCCGAGCGTCGCCGCCTCGAGCGACTGTTGGAGCGGCGCCGCGGAAGCCGCCGGGGCCTCGCGAGCGAAAAAGTTGGGAGCGGCGGCCGGCGCCGTCGGCGCGGGAGCCGATTCGACGACCAGCGTGGGCTTCGGCCGAGCTTGCTGGGCGATCTGAGCGCGCATACGCTCGACCGCCTCCTCGTTGGCGCGGGCCTCGGCCAGCCCCGAGTCCTGGACCGTGATCGCATCCGGATCAATGCCCGTCGCCACCACGGAGACGCGGATTACGCCCTCCAGCGATGAATTGAAGGTCGCGCCGAGAATGATGTTGGCCTCTTCGTCGACCTCCTGACGGATGCGGCTGGCCGCCTCGTCGACTTCATAAAGGGTGAGGTCGTTGCCGCCGGTGATGGAGATCAGCAAGCCGCGCGCGCCCTTCATCGACACTTCGTCGAGCAGCGGATTGGCGATTGCCGCCTCGGCCGAGAGAATCGCCCGGCGCTCGCCGGTCGCCTCGCCCGTGCCCATCATCGCCTTGCCCATGCCGCGCATGATCGAGCGCACATCGGCGAAGTCGAGGTTGATGAGCCCTTCCTTGACCATCAGATCGGTGACCGAGGCGACGCCCGAATAGAGCACCTGATCGGCCATCGCGAAGGCGTCCGCGAAGGTCGTCTTCTCGGTGGCGATGCGGAACAGATTCTGGTTCGGAATGACGATCAGCGTGTCGACGCATTTCTGCAATTCGCCGATGCCGCTCTCGGCGATGCGCTGGCGGCGCTGGCCTTCGAAGTGGAACGGCTTCGTCACGACGCCGACCGTCAGAATGCCCATTTCGCGCGCGATCATCGCGATCACCGGCGCCGCGCCCGTGCCCGTGCCGCCGCCCATGCCGGCGGTGACGAAGCACATATGCGCGTTGGTCAGATGCTCGCGGATTTCGTCGCGCGCCTCCTCGGCGGCGGCGCGGCCGACTTCCGGCTGAGCGCCGGCGCCGAGGCCCTCCGTGACCTGGAGGCCCATCTGAATGATGCGCTCCGCGCGCGAGGAGGCGAGAGCCTGCGCATCGGTGTTGGCCACGAGAAAATCGACGCCGGACAATCCCGAAGCGATCATGTTGTTGACGGCGTTGCAGCCGCCGCCGCCCACGCCGCAAACGATGATGCGGGGCTTCAATTCCCTTAGTTCGGGCGCCTTTAGATTGATGGTCATAATTTGGGCCTTTCGATGCACGAGGTGCGCTACTGCGTCCATTTACTCTCGCCAAGGACCGTCTTTCGCCGCGATAGGCGGCCCTTGGCCTTACGTTCTTCCGTCTAAAAGCTCTCCGTCAGCCACCGTCCCACGCGCGACATGTAGCCATTCGAGCCATTCGCCAGCCGTTGCTCGCGACGCGGCTCGAAATACTCGCGACCCGCCACCTGCGGGTAGACAAACAGACCCGCCACGGCGGCGAAGGCCGGGCTGAAAGCCGCTTCCGGCGGCAGGCCGTCGACGCCGTTCGGACGTCCGACCCGCACCTGCCCGCCAAGAACGCGGCGCGCGGCTTCGGGCGCGCCGGTGAGCTGACAGGCGCCGCCGGTCAGCACCACGCGAAGCCCCCGCCCGGCGCCAAACCCCGCCTGGGCCAGCCGATCGCGCAAAAACTCCAGCGTCTCCTCGACGCGCGGCCGAATGATGCGCACGACATGCGATTTGGGGACTTGCGCCGGATGATGGTCGCCTTCGCCGACATGGCCATAGGCGACCGTCTCGCGATCGTCCGAGGGCGAGGCGATGGCCGCGCCGTGCATTGTTTTAAGACGCTCCGCGTCCGAAACCCGCGCGTTGAGCCCGCGCGCTATGTCCATCGTGACGTGATTGCCGCCGAGCATCACCGCGTCGACATGCACCAGCGCGCCGCCGGAGAAGACCGCGAGGGAAGTCGAGCCGGCGCCCATGTCGATGACGACCACGCCCATTTCGGCTTCGTCCGGCTCCAGCACGCTGAGACCGGCGACATAAGGCGCCGCCGCGATCGCCTCCACGGCGAGATGCCCGCGCTCCACCGCGAGGAACAGATTGCGCGTCGCCGCCTGATCGCAGGTCGCGACGTGAAGATCGACGCCAAGCTCCTCGCCGACCATGTTCTTGGGCTCGCGCACGCCGGCCACGCCGTCCAGCGAAAAGCCGGTCGGCAGCGAATGCATCACGAAGCGTCCGCGCGTCGTCGGATGCATCGCCGAAGCCTCCAACACGCGATGCACGTCGGATTCGGCCACTTCGCGCCCGCCGATGGCGGTCTTGGCGGTGAAATGCTTCGACGCCAGTCGCCCGCCCGAAGCCGTGACGACGACGCGATCGATTTGAACGCCAGCCATCCGTTCGGCGGCGTCGACGGTCTGGCGAATGGCGCTTTCGGCCTCGTTCATATCGACGATCAGCCCGTTCTTCACTCCGCGCGAGCGCTGATGCCCGATGCCGAGAACCCGCGCGCGATGGGTGCGCCAGTCCTCGGGCGCGGCGTCGCGCTCCGGCGTCAGCCGCGCGATAAGGCAAGCAATCTTCGACGACCCGACGTCC
Source organism: uncultured Alphaproteobacteria bacterium (assembly GCA_963775775.1). Taxonomy (GTDB): domain Bacteria; phylum Pseudomonadota; class Alphaproteobacteria; order Rhizobiales; family Beijerinckiaceae; genus Methylocystis. Next base: position 17,910 of record CAVZKF010000006.1, on the reverse strand, counting down.
AGCGCCGCCACGGTCGCGGAGCGACGCGGCGAAAGTTGCTTCATGCGCGAGGAAACAATCTGGTTCTTCATGTGTGACCGCCACTCTTTACTGGTTTGCCGTGCGTCAACGCAGCCGCGCGCAGGTCGGCCCCCTCCTCCGTCAGTCGGACCGCCACGCGGTCGGGCAGGCGCAAATCGATCGAGAGAATGTCCTTGTCGAGAATGCGCGCCTCGCGTTGCAGGCGAATCAGCGCGCGACGGCGGCTCCCGGGTCGCGTTCCGGCAATTTGACCTCGACGCCATTGGTCATCACCAACGACCAGCGGCGGCCGGCCACGAAGACCCCCGCCTTCACCCGAGACGCGAGATCGCCCATGTCGGCGCGGATCGCGATATATTGCGGCAAGCGCTTGTCGGCGCCGTCGCCGACCACGAAGGGCAGCCCCAGAAAGCGCTCGTCGCTGAGTTCGTCGATCACGGTGCCGTCGGCCGAGACCACCGCGATCTTGCCGGCGCGCTGCCAAAGCCCGGCGGGCACGCGCTCTTCAATGGCGATGACCAGCCGATCGGGATAAAATTTGAGCACGCGCGCGGATTTCACGAGAGGCAGCTGCAACAGGCGATTGCGCACCTCCACCGCGTCAAGGAACAGCAACGATCCTCGCGGGTCGATGCGCGCCGCCGCCAGAATCTCGTTTTCCCGCAGCCGATTTTCGCCAGAGATCGTGATGGCGCTGATCGGAAAGCCGAGAGCGCGGGCGATCATGTCCTGCGGCTCGCCGCCCTCCGTCACCATTTCCTGATAGCCGCCGCCATGGACGAAGCCCGCCCAGCCGGCGGTCGCGAGCAAGACGATCAACGCGAAGGTTCCGAACCCCGGCCTTGTGACAAGGGCCGCGAGACGCTCGATAAAGCCGCGCTTGCCATGGTGAACTTCGCCGGCGTAAACGCCGGACTCGGCGCTCTCCGGATATTCGGCGCGCGCCTGATAAGGAGCGCCGAACGAAACCGCGGAGCCATACGCTTCCGCCGGATGCGGAAAAGCCGGCGAGAACAGCGCGTGAAGCTGCTCTTTCAGCGATCTCGAGAAGCGTCTTCCACCATCCATCTGACCAGCTCGCCGAACGAAAAACCTGCGTGGGCCGCCATTTCTGGCACGAGCGAGGTCTCCGTCATTCCGGGCTGCGTATTGACCTCCAAGACGACGAGTTCGCCCGTTCCTTCGGGGCGGTCGTCGTATCGAAAATCCGCGCGGCTTACGCCGCGGCATCCAAGAGCTCGGTGAGCCTCGAGCGCCAACTCTTGAACTTTTTGGTAAATATTCGGTTTAAGAATTGCGGGAAGTATGTGTTGCGACCCGCCTTTTGCGTATTTCGCCTCATAATCGTACCAACCGCCGCCCGCCGCCCGAATTTCGATCACGTCCAGCGGACGGTCGCCCATCACCGCGCAGGTGAGTTCCCGCCCGGCGATGAACTGCTCGGCCAGCATCATCTCGCCATGGACCCAATCGGCGCGGGTCAGCTCCTGGGGCGGATGCTCCTGATCCTCCTTGACGATGAACACGCCGAACGAGGAGCCCTCCGACACGGGCTTGAGCACATAGGGCCGCGTCAGCGCGTGGGCCTTGGCGGCCTCCAATCGATGCACGACGCGGCCGCGCGGAACGGGCACGCCCGCCGCCGCCATGATGGTCTTGGCGACCTCCTTGTGCATCGCCGCGGCCGAGGCCAGGACGCCGGAATGCGTGTAGGGTATCCGCAACAGCTCCAGGACGCCCTGGATGACGCCATCCTCGCCATAACGCCCGTGCAGCGCGTTGAAGGCGACATCGGGCTTCAGCCGCGCGAGCAATTCCGCCGCGTCCGGGCCGACGTCGACACGGGTGACACGGAATCCCTCGCCCTCCAACGCCTTGGCGCAAGCTTCGCCGGAACGCAACGAAATGGGACGTTCGGCGGAAAGGCCGCCCATGAGCACCGCGACATGTTTCATCGTTTCATTCCTGTTCGCGAGGAGGAGGCGCGCCCCGTCCGTCAATTCGCGCGGCGCGTCCACACTTCGATTTCCCCGGCTTCGCCGGTCTTTTCGAACGACGCGAGAACCCCGGCGATTTCGGGCTGCTTGGCGGACCACTCGCGCAGACGCGGCGACTCCACGACAATGACGTCGGCCCGCCCCTCTTCGACATCCCGCGCGAATGTCGTCAGATCCCGCCGCCGATATTCGGCGAGCCGCGCGCGATAGGCGGGATCGGGCGGGGAGCTGGTCAACAACTGATCGACGTAGGACGTCGTCCACAGCGAGCAGGGATGGCCGACCCACTGGCCGTGCAGGCGCCGGGTCAAGGGATGGCCGACATCGCAGTTGAAGGCCAGCGCGATCACGCGTGGACGCGGCGGCGCGTGGCTTGCGGCCGCCGCGAGCAGTCCGGGATGCTCCTCGGCGTCGGCCCATTGGCCGCCTCCGCCAAAACAAAAGGGCGAAGCTATCAGCAGCGGCACGAAGAAGAAGCGGACGAGCGGATGAGCGGCTCCAGGTTCTTCCCGCGCGAGGTCGAGCGCCTGCGACAACCAGGCGAGGAACAGCAGCGCCATCGCTGGATAGGCGTGATTGATCCAACCCTTGCGCTGCAGGACGAAGCACAGAAAAAAGCCGAGCGACGCGAGAAACGCGGTCCGTGCGCTCGATCCCCTTGGGAACGCCGCGCGCGAGGATCAAAAGGCCGATCGCGCAGGCGACATAATAGGGCGCGAGCGTTTTGGCGAGGAAATTGATCAGGCTTTCATGCGCGACGCTGTAAACGTCGAGGCCAAAGGCGGTGATGTTAGCGGCATAGACAGGGAAAAAGACGGCGACGGCGAGCGCGAGCAGGACCGAGACCGCGCCGGCCGTCAGCATTTCCAGCGTGAGAAAGACGCGGATCGAGCGTTCGCGCCAGGCGACGGCCAAAGCCGGCAGAATGACCGCGAGCGCGAAAAACGGCTTGAAGCTGATCGCGATGGCGCAGCCGAGCCCCGCGAGCAGGCGGACGACGCGCGGCGGACCGTCTTTGCCGCGGCCGGCGGCGAGCGCCGCCAGCATCGGCGCCATCGCCAACAAAGCGAGATGTTCGCGCTGCGCGAAGATCAGAGCCGGCGTCACCAGAAGCAGATAGACCGCGCCATTGAGCAGCAACCCGCGATCTCGCGCGCTACGCCTCGCGCCGAAACGCAGGATATAGCCGCACAGCGCGATGGACAGCAGCGCGAAGACAAGGACGAGCGCGACGAGCACGGCTTCCACCGGCGCATGCAAAAGACGCGCGAGCGGGAAAGCCGGAACCAGCGAAAGAATGGCGATCGGCGGATTGGGATCGGCCATGTCGTCGGGCGAGAACCGCCCATCGAGAAATTTCTCGGCGAGCGTCAGGAACCAGGACACGTCCGAGTCGATATGGCCGCGGGCCTGCTGGGCGATGGCGATGACGATCAGCGCGACGCTCAGCAAAGGGCTGGCGAGGAAGCGCAAATCGCGGTTTGGCGACGCGTCGTCCCGCGAAGATCGAAGCTCCGTATTGACGGCGATGCTCATGCGGGCTCCCCGATCCGTTTGATTTCCCAGGAGAGTTCGACGCCGCTATGCGCGAGCACGCGCGCGCGCACTTCCTCGCCCAAGGCCTCGATGTCGGCGGCCGTGGCCGCGCCGCGATTGATCAGGAAGTTGCAGTGCATCTCGCTCACCTGCGCGTCGCCCTTGACCAACCCGCGACAGCCGGCGGCGTCGATCAATTGCCAAGCCTTGTGGCCCGGCGGGTTCTTGAAGGTCGAACCGCCGGTCTTCTCGCGGATCGGCTGCGAGGCCTCGCGCGCTTGGGTAATCCGCTCCATCTCCGCCAGGATCGCCGCGGGATCGCCGGGCCGTCCCTGAAAGATCGCGCGCGTGAAGATCACATCCTCGGGCGCCAAGCTGTGGCGATAGGAAAAACCCATGTCCGCGTTGCTGAACACCATTCGTTCGCCGGAGCGCGTGACGCCATGCGCTTCGAGCAGCGCGTCCTTGGTCTCGCCGCCATGCGCGCCGGCGTTCATGCGCAAGGCGCCGCCGATGGCCCCGGGAATGCCGCGAAAGAACGCGAGGCCGTCGAGCCCGGCCTCGGCCGCCGCGCGCGCCGCCTTAACATCCGGAACGGCGGCGCCGACGCTCAGACGGTGATCGTCGAGGATCGCGATTTCGCCAAAGCCCTTGGCGGAGAGACGGATGACGACGCCCTTCACGCCGCCGTCGCGCACGATGAGATTGGAGCCGAGCCCGATTATCGTGACGGGAATTTCGTCCGGCAGGTTTTTCAGAAAATAACAGAGGTCGTCCTCGTCCGCCGGCATGAACAAAAATTGCGCCGGCCCGCCGACGCGAAACCAGGTGTAGGGCGCGAGCGGCTCGTTGGCGCGCAGCGACCCGCGCGCGTTCGATGGAATCTTGGCGCTGATGTCCGGAAAGCTCACGCGCCAGGGCCTCCCGACGCGAGTTGCTCGGGGAGCGCATAGGCCCATTGCGTGATGTTGCCGGCGCCAAGACACACGACGTAATCGCCCGGCGAGACGATTTCGCGGATCATCGCCGGCAGCACCTCGGGCGCCGGCAGGCCGGCGGCGCGGCGATGGCCATGCGCCTTGATCGCCGCGACCAGCGCGTCGCGATCGACGCCCTCGATCTTCTGTTCTCCCGCCGCGTAGACGTCGGCGATGATCACAGCGTCCGCGTCGTTGAAGCAGGTCGCGAATTGATCGAACAGCGATTGCAGCCGCGTGAAGCGATGCGGCTGCATCACCGCGACGACCTTGCCCTTGGTCGAGGCGCGCGCGGCGCGCAGCACGGCGGCGATCTCGACGGGATGGTGGCCATAGTCGTCGAAGATCTGCACGCCGTTCCACTCGCCGGTCTTGGTGAAGCGCCGCTTGACGCCGCCAAAGCCCGCCAGCGCCTTGCGAATTTGATCCGGCGAGAGGCCGAGCTGATAGGCGACCGTGATCGCCGCCGTGGCGTTCAGCGCGTTGTGATGGCCCGGCATCGGCAGCACGAGACTTTCAAGATAGGTCGCCTGAGAGGTCTTGCGGTCGCGCAGCAGCACGTTGAAGCGGCTGACGCCCCCGTCGAGATTCACGTCGAGCAAGCGCACGTCGGCCTGCGGGTTTTCGCCATAGGTTATGACGCGGCGATCCTCGATGCGGCCGACAAGCTCCTGCACCGTCGGATGATCGAGGCACATCACCGCGAAGCCGTAAAACGGCAGATTCTCGATGAAATTGAGAAAGGCTTCCTTGATCGCGTCGAAGGTGTGGAAATGATCGAGATGTTCGGGATCGATGTTGGTGACCACGGCCACGTCGGCGGGAAGCTTTAGAAAAGTGCCGTCGCTCTCGTCCGCCTCGACCACCATCCAGTCGCCGGCGCCGAGCCGGGCGTTGGTGCCATAGGCGTTGATGATGCCGCCATTGATGACCGTCGGATCGAGCCCGCCCGCGTCGAGCAAGGTGGCGACCATCGAGGTCGTCGTCGTCTTGCCATGCGTGCCGGCGATGGCGACGCATTGCTTGAGCCGCATCAGTTCGGCGAGCATTTCGGCGCGGCGCACGACGGGGAGCCGCCGCTCGCGCGCGGCGGCGAGTTCCGGATTGTCGCGCTTGATCGCGGTCGACACGACGACCACGGCGGCGTCGCCGAGCCATTTGGCGTCATGGCCGATATGCACCGTCGCGCCCTTGTCGACCAGGCGCTTGACATTGGCGTTCTCGGCGGCGTCCGAGCCCTGAACCGTATAGCCCTGGTTGATCAACACCTCGGCGATGCCGGACATGCCGATCCCGCCTATGCCGACGAAATGGATGGGGCCGAGTTCGCGCGGCAGTTTCATTTAGGTCTCCGTATCCTGGGTTTTCGCCTTCGCGACGCCAAGCGCGAGGTCGGCCAATCTCTGCGCGGCGTCGGCGACGCCGGCGGCCTTGGCGCGTTCCGCGCGAAGTTTGAGCGACGCGGGATCGCCAATCAAAACAGCGAGCCGTTCGCTCAAGAAGCGCGGCGTGAAATTCTCCTGACGCACGACCTCCGCCGCGCCAGTCGCCCGCAGCACGGCGGCGTTGGCGGCCTGATCCTGATCCAGCGCATGCGGCAAGCGGCACGAGGATCGAGGCGCGCCCGATCGCGGCGATTTCCGACACGGTGGAGGCGCCCGATCGCGCGATCACCAGTTGCGCTCGCGCGATGCGCAGCGGCAGATCGGAAAAGAACGGCGCGATGTCCGCCTTGACGCCGGCGCGCTCATAGGCGTCGGCGACCCGCGCGATATCTTCGGGCCTCGCCTGCTGCGTCACGATTATTTTCTCGCGCGAGTCAGCCGGCAAGGCGGCGACGGCGGCGGGAACCACGTCGGCCATCACGCGCGCGCCCTGCGAGCCGCCGGTGACGAGAAGCCGCAGCCGGCCGTCGATCTCGGGATAGGGCTCATTGATCGCCGCGAGCGCGTTGGGCCGCAGCGGATTGCCGGTGACGGTGATTTTGGCGCGCAACGCGGGCGGCGCGTTCGGAAGCGGAAACCCCGCCGCGATGGCGTCGACCCTCCCGGCCAGGAAGCGGTTGGCCTTGCCCATCACGCCATTGGCTTCATGCAGCACGGTTGGAATGCGCAGCAGCGAGGCCGCGACGAGCGGCGGCACGGTCGGATAGCCGCCAAAGCCGATCACGACGCTCGGACGAAGCCGCAAGAGCAACGCCAACGCCTGGGCGACGCCGAGACCGAGGCTCGCCACCGCCGCGACGCGCGAAAAAATCGAGCCGCCGCGCGGCGTCGCCGAGCGGATCGTGTGCATCGCGCGCGCGGGAAAACTGTCCCCATAGCGCAGCGCGCGCTCGTCCGTCACAAGTTCGACGGCGACGCCGCGTTGCTCCAGAACATGGGCGAGAGCCTCGGCGGGGAAGAGATGCCCCCCCGTGCCGCCGGCGGCGAGTAGCACGGGACCGCCGCTCATGCCGGCGCGCCCGCCATTGGAGCCCCCGCGGGCTCCGCCTCGATCGCGTCGTCGTCGCGCCGCGCGACGATATGCGCGCGAGGCCTGCGGCGCGTCACGGCGAGCAGAAAACCAGTGCCCAGCGCCAGCGAAATCAGCGACGACCCGCCATAGGAGACAAAAGGCAAGGTCATGCCCTTGGCCGGCATCAGTTGCAAATTCACCGCCATGTTGATGCAGCCCTGCAGGCCGAACAGCATGGCGAGGCCAGCCGTCGCGAAACGGCAGAAAGGGTCTTCGTTGCGGGCCGCCGACAACAGGCTGCGCACCACGATGAAGGCGAACAAAGCGGCGAGCGCGATGCAGACCACGACGCCGAATTCCTCGCCGATCACCGCGAAAATATAGTCGGTGTGCGAATCCGGCAGGATGCGCTTGATCGTGCCCTCGCCCGGCCCCTTGCCGAGCCAAGAGCCGGAGATGAAACTCTCCAGCGCCGTCTCGGATTGGAAGTTCGTCGGCACGCCGGCGGTCATCGGCGGCGGCGGCTCGAGAAACGCCTGGATGCGCGCGTGCACATGCGGCACGAATTTATAGGCGAGCAGAGCCGAGGACGCGCCGAGCCCGCCAATGCCGACGACCCACAGCCAATGCAGCCCCGCCATGAAGAACAGGATCGCCCAAACCATCGAGATCAGCATGGTCTGACCAAAGTCCGGCTGGAGCACCAGGGGCCCGATGGTCAAGGGAAACAAGGCCAGCGCGATGATGTTGCCGGGAACGCCCTTGCGCGCGGCGCCTTCCGAGAAAGCCCAGGCGACGAGCACGACAAAGGCGGGCTTTAGGAATTCCGAAGGTTGTATTCCGAAAATCCAACGGCGCGCGCCCTTGACCTCCTGGCCGAAAAACAGCGTCGCCACGACCAGCGCCAAGGATATGAAGAACACCGCCAGCGCGACGCGGCGAATGTGGCGCGGGGACAGCAAGGACACGCCGAACATGACGAGAAGCGCCGGCAGCAGAAACAGCGCCTGCCGATTGACGAAATAGAAGGTCGGCAGATGCAGCCGCTCGGCCACCGGCGGGCTGCCGGCCATCGAGAACACGAGTCCCGCGACGATCAGCATGGCGATGGCGACGACGAGCCAGCGGTCGATCGTCCAGGCCCAGTCCGACAGGGGCGTGCGATGCGCGCGCGAAATCATGAGGCGTCTCCCAGACCTGAGGCGGCGAGCCTTTGCGCTAACTCGCGAAAGGCGTCTCCGCGCGCTTCGAAATTGGCGAATTGATCGTATGAGGCGCAGGCCGGCGAAAGCAGCACGACCGGAGCCGAGGTCTTGCTCGTGGCGGCGTCGCGCGCCGCGTGCTCCGTCGCGACTTCCAGCGTCCCGCAGCGCTCGTATCGCACGGAGCCCTCGAGCGTCCTGGCGAAGTCGTCGCTCGCCTCGCCGATCAGATAGGCCTTGACGATCAAGGGAAAGAATGCGCGCAGCGACTCGATGCCGCCTTCCTTGGCCTTCCCGCCAATGATCCAGTATATGTCGATATAGCTCGCGAGCGCCTTGGAAGCGGCGTCGGCGTTGGTCGCCTTGCTGTCGTTGACGAAAAGGACATGGTCCAGTCGGGCGACCTCCTCCATGCGGTGCGGCAGGCCGGGAAAGCTCGAGAAGTCCGCGCGCGATTTCCTCGTCTTCGAGCCCCAACTCCCAGCAAGCGGCGGCCGCGAAGACCGCGTTCTGCGCGTTATGGGCGCCGCGCAACGCGCGCGCGCCTTTGAGCGAGCACAGCAACTCCGCCTCTTCCGGCGCGTGGTCCATTTCGCGAAACATGATGTTGTCGCCGTCGAGGTAAAAGCCCCAATCGAGCGCGCGCTCCGCCGAGACGGGCGCCACGCGCTGATCGGCCCCCGCTCTTTGCGTGAGCCGCGCGCCGATGGCGTGGCAATAGGCGTCGTCGACGCCGACGAGCGCGATTTCCGCGCCGGCCACCAGCCGCTCCTTGACCGCGGCGTAATGCTCCATCGTCCCGTGGCGATCGAGATGGTCCGGCGTAAGATTGATCAATATGCCGATCGTCGGCGCCAGCGAAGGCGCGAGATCGATCTGGAACGACGAACACTCGATGACGTGGACTCGCGCGTCGTCCGGCGGCTCCAACGCAAGAATCGGCGTTCCGATATTGCCGCCGAGTTGAGCGTCGCGCCCCGCCTCGCGCAGAATATGGGCGATCAGCGCCGTCGTCGTCGACTTGCCATTGGTGCCGGTGATGGCGACGAAAGGCGCGCCGCCCGCGAGCGCGTCGCGTTCCCGGCAGAAGAGCTCGATGTCTCCGATGACCTCCATGTCCAGCGCCCTGGCGCGCTGCACGGTCCAATGCGGGACGGGATGCGTCAACGGCGCGCCGGGCGTTAGAATGAGCGCGTCGAACTGGCTCCAGTCGGCGCCGTCCAAATCCTCGACGTGGATTTTCTCGGCGAGCGCCTTGGCGCGGCCCGCTTCGCTATCGTCCCAGGCCGTGACCTCGGCGCCGCCGGCGATAAGCGCCTTGGCGGTGGCGAGCCCGGAGCCGCCAAGCCCAAAGAGCGCGACGCTCCTGCCTTCGAATGTGCTGACCGGCGTCATCGTCACCTCAGTTTCAGCGTTGAAAGTCCCATGAGCGCGAGCACGAACGCGATGATCCAGAAACGGATCACGATCTGCGGCTCCTTCCATCCCTTTTCTTCGAAGTGATGATGGATCGGCGCCATCAGAAAGATGCGCTTTCCCGTGAGTTTGAAATAGACCACCTGAACGATCACCGACGCGCCTTCCAGCACGAACAGCCCGCCGACAATGACGAGCACGAACTCCTGCTTCACCGACACCGCGACCGCGCCGAGCAGGCCGCCGAGCGCCAGCGAACCGGTGTCGCCCATGAAGATCTGCGCGGGCGGCGCGTTGAACCACAAAAAGCCGAGACCCGCGCCGATCAGCGAAGCGCAGACGATCGTCAGTTCGCCGACGCCAGCGACGTGATTGACCCCAAGGTAAAAGGAGAACACCGAATTGCCGACGAGATAGGCGAAGATCGCGAAGGTTCCGGCGGCGATCATCGAGGGCACGATCGCCAGCCCGTCGAGGCCATCGGTGAGATTGACGCAATTGCCGGCCGCGACGATCACGAAGGCACCAAACGGCAGGAAGAACCACCCGAGGTTCATTACAAACCCCTTGAGCATCGGCAAGGCCAGCTTGTGCATGTCCTCGCCGCCGACAAGCGTCATGGCGTAACAGGCGACGCCGGCGACGATGAACTCGAGCAGCAGCCGCAACCAAGCGGAAAATCCCTTATGCGATTGCTTCGTCACCTTGAGGTAATCGTCGTAAAAGCCGATCGCTCCGAAGCAGACCGTCACGAACAGCACGATCCAGACATAGGCGTTCTTGAAATTGGCCCAAAGCAACGTGCTGGGGATGAGCCCCGAGAGGATCATCAGCCCGCCCATTGTCGGCGTGCCCTTCTTGTTCAGGAGATGCGAGGCCGGCCCGTCCTCGCGAATGGGCTGGCCCTTGCCTTGCTTGAGGCGTAGCGCCGAGATGACGCCAGGACCGTAGAAGAACACGAAGAACAACGCGGTCGCCGCCGCGCAGGCGGCGCGAAAGGTGATATAACGAAAGACGTTGAGCGGGCCGAACAAGTGAGAATAATCCGCGAGCAGCGTTAGCATTATTTCAAATCCTTCAGCCGGCGTTCGCGGCGGGGTTGGAGCTATTCCGCATCGCCGCGACAAGCGCGCCCATGCGAGAACCGTTCGATCCCTTGACCATCACCACGTCGCCGGGACGCAGCGAGGACAACAGCAGCCCTTCAAGTTCGGCGGCGGTAAGACGATGCGCGCCGCGCATCGCTTCGGGCGCGGCGTAGAAGGCGCGCGCCATGTTCGGCCCCGCCGTGAACAAAAGATCGACTCGCGCGCGCGCGAGGTCTTCGCCGAGTTCGGCGTGCAGCTCGCCCGAGCGCGGCCCAAGCTCCAGCATGTCGCCAAGCGCGGCGACGCGCCGTCCGCCCGGGCCAGGGTTTGTCGCCGCGAGCAATTCGAAAGCCGCGCGCATGGATGTCGGATTGGCGTTGTAGCTTTCGTCGATCAAGGTGATCGTCCCGCCCGCGCGTTCGAGCGTTTCGCGCCGCCCGCGCCCGGTGGAGGGCGTGAAGTCCTCCAGCGCCGCGGCCGCCTCATCCAAGTCGATGTCGAAAACGCTGGCGACGAGCAGCACCGCCAGCGCGTTGTGAGCTATGTGCGGGCCCGGCGCGTTAATTCGGTAATTGATGCGCCGGCCGAAAATCTCGGCGCTCGCCACGCCCACCGCGTCTTGGGTTTCGTAGGAGAGGAGACGCGCCTCCGCTCCCTCCCCCGAGCCGAAGCTGAAGACATGCCCGGCCCCCGAGACCCGCGCGGCTTCCGCGAGGCGCTCGAAGGTCTCGTCATCGCGGTTGACGATCGCGACGCCTCCCTCGAGCAAGCCGCCGAAAATCTCGGCCTTGGCGTCGGCGATGGCTTCCAGCGAATCGAAATTTTCGAGGTGCACCGGCGCGACGCGGGTCACGACCGCGACATGCGGCTTCACCTGCTCGACCAGCGCGGCGATTTCGCCGGCGTGATTCATGCCGAGTTCGAAAATGCCGAAGCGCGTCGCCGTCGGCATCCGAGCGAGCGACAGCGGCACGCCCCATCGATTGTTGTAAGAAGCACTCGACGCATGGGTCGCGCCAAAGCGCGAAAACACCCGCCGCGCCATGTCCTTGGTCGATGTTTTTCCAACCGAGCCGGTGATGGCCGCGATATAGGCCTCCGTGCGCGCGCGCGCATATGCGCCGAGGCGCTCCAGCGCGGTCTGCGTGTCCTTGACTACGAAAAGCGGGCCGGCGGCCGCGAAGTCGCGCGCATGCGCTTCGTCCACGACAGCCGCCGCCGCGCCCTTTTCGAAGGCCGCGAGAACGAAATCATGTCCGTCGCGCGCGTCGCCTTTTATGGCGAAAAACAAATCGCCGGGCTCAAGCGTGCGCGTGTCGATGGAGACGCCGCTCGCCTTGCGCGGCAACCCGCCGCCGCTCACGCGGGCGTTGAGCGCGCCGACAAGGCCGAGTCCGGTCCATAGGGGTTCTTGTGTCATGAAGCGTTTTCCAAGGGCGCCGCCGCCAGGGCGGTCGCGATGACCTCGTGATCGGAGAAGGGCAGCGTCGATTGCCCTATTATCTGGCCGGTTTCGTGACCTTTGCCGGCGACGACGAGCGCGTCGCCCTCGCGCAGCATCGCGACCGCCGCCTCGATCGCGGCGCGGCGGTCGCCGATTTCGTTGATCGTCGCGCCCCCGGCGAGCATCGCGCCGACGAGAATGGCGGCGCGGATCGCCTCCGGCTCTTCGCTTCGCGGGTTGTCGTCGGTGACGATCGCGATATCGGCGCCGCGCGCGGCGATCTCGCCCATCAGCGGACGCTTGCCGCGATCGCGGTCGCCGCCGCAGCCAAACACCAGAATCAGCCGCCCCTTGACCAGCGGCCGCAGCGTCGCGAGAACCTTTTCCAGCGCGTCGGGCTTATGGGCGTAATCGACGAAGATCGGCGCGCCGAAGCGCGTGCCGACGCGCTCCAGCCGCCCTGGCGCGCCCTGCAATTTTTCCAGGGCCGCGAACACGCGCGCGGGCTCCGCCCCGCCTTCGATGGCGAGACCCGCCGCGACGAGCGCATTGGCGGTCTGAAAGGCGCCGGCGAGCGGCAGTTCGACCCCGTAGTCGGCGCCGGCGTGACGCAGACGCAGGCGGGTCGCCAAGGCGTTCGGCTCGGCGCGGAGCAGCGCGATCCCGTCGCCCTTGGCGCCGACGCCAAAGGCCTTCAACCCTCTCGCGCGCAGAACTTGCAGGACGCGCGGCGCGACATCGCTGTCGGCGTCGAACACCACGCTTTGACCCGGTTGCAGCAGCGTATCGAACAACCTCATCTTCGCGCGAAAATAGTCCTCGAGATCGCGGTGATGATCGAGGTGATCGCGCGAGAAATTGGTGAAGGCGGCGAGCGTGAGGCGAACGCCGTCGAGACGGCGCTGATCGATGCCGAGCGAGGACGCCTCCATGGCAAGATGCGTGACGCCGCGCCGCGCGAGTTCGTCGAGCGTGCGATGCAGTTCGACCGGGCCCGGCGTCGTCAGCGCGCCATAATGCGCGCCCGAGGCGTCGACGACGCCGACCGTGCCGAGCGACGCCGCTTCAAATCCGAGCGACCGCCAAATCTGACGCAGGAAGGCGACGACCGAGGTCTTGCCGCTGGTGCCGGTGACGGCCGCGATGGTCTCGGGCTGACGCGGATAAAAGCGCGCGGCGGCCAGCGCCAGGGCGGCGCGCGCGTCGGCGACGACGATCAGCGGCAAATCGCACGGCGCCTCGCGTTGGGCGATCACGACGCTGGCGCCGCGCGACTTGGCGTCGGCGACGAAGTTCAAACCGTCCCCGGCGAAACCGGGAATCGCGAAAAACGCGAAACCATGCTCGACGGCGCGGCTGTCCGCGCTGATCCCGGCGATGTCGAGATCGGCCAAGGCCGGATCCAGCCCGGCGCCGCCCAGCAGTTCGGCTAGCCGCATCAATGTCCTCCGCCGCCGGTCGCCGGCATGTTGACAAAACCGTAGCCCATTCTCGCCAGGATCGGGAACGGCTCCTTCGGCGTCTCGAAACGCGGCGCCAGCCCCAGCAAGGGCCCAACGCGCTCGATGATTTTGCCCGTGACCGAACCCGAGTTGTAGGCGGCGGTGGCGTAGCCGCCGGTTTCGGGCAAGCCCTGCGGTTCGTCCATCAAGGTCATGAACAGATATTTGGGCTTATCCGAGGGCGCCACCGCCATGAAGGTCGTGAACAGGCGGGTCTTGGAATAATGGCCGTGGATCACCTTCTCCGCCGTGCCGGTCTTGCCGCCGACGAAATAGCCGGCGATATCGACTTTCTTGGCGGTGCCCTTCTCGGCGTTGAGGCGCATCAGATAGCGCATCGCTTCGCTCGTCTCCGGCTTGATGACGATCGGCGCGTCCTTCCTGGCTTCTTCCTCGCTGCGTTTGACGAAGGTCGGCGTTATGAGATAGCCGCCGTTCATCAGCGCCGCGACCGCCATCATCGCCTGCAGCGGCGCGACCGCGAGACCATGGCCGAAGGCGATGGTCATCGTGTTCAGCTCGCCCCAGTTCTGCGGCACGATCGGCGCGGCGCTCTCCGGCAATTCGGTGCGCATGCGGGTCAGTTGGCCCATCTTGCGCAAAAACGCCTTGTGCTTCTCGACGCCCTGGCCGAGCGCCATGCGCGCGACGCCGACATTGGACGAATAGGTGAAGACTTCCGGCACGGTGAGCGCGCGGTTCTGGGCGTGATAGTCGTGAATCTTGAAGCGCCCGAAGCTCAGCGCGGAGCGCGCGTCGAAGCGCGAGTTGAGATTGACCTTGCCGCTGTCGAGCGCCATGGCGATGGTCAGCGCCTTGAAGGTAGAGCCCATTTCATAGACGCCGACATTGAGGCGGTTGATCATATTGACGTCGTGAATGTCGGGCGGGTTGTTGGGGTCGTAATCGGGCATCGAAGCCATCGCGATGACCTCGCCGGTGTTCACGTCCATGATCACCGCGGCGCCGGCCAGCGCCTTGAAGTGCTCCACGCCCTTCGCCAATTCGTCGCGCAGCGCGTGCGTCGCCTTGATGTCGAGGGAGAGCGTGATCGGCGACAGTTCCTCGGCCGTCATGCTGAAGCCGGCGCCGTGAAGATCGGCGAGCCCCTGCCCGTCGACATATTTCTCCATGCCGGCGATGCCGATATTGTCGACGTTGGCGAAGCCGAGCACATGCGCGCCGATCGGGCCGTTGGGATAAACGCGCTTGTTCTCGGCGATGAGGCCGACGCCCGGCAGGCCAAGGTGAAACACCTCGTCTCGCTGATGCGGCGTCACTTCGCGCTTGACCCAAACGAAGCCCTTCTTCGAGGCGAGACGTTCGCGCAGTTCGCGCGCGTCGACCTGCGGCAGCGCGGCGGTGAGCAGTTCGGTCGCCTCGTCCTTGTCGATAAGGCGGCGCGGCTCCGCGAAAACCGACATGGTCTTCACGTCGGTGGCGAGAATCTCGCCGTTGCGGTCGAGCAGATCGGGACGCGCGGCGGCCACCGCCTCGGCCGCGGCGCGGCGCAAATTGGCGGGGTCCGGCCTGAAACCCAAAAACACCAGCCGGCCGCCGATGACGCCGTAAATCCCAAGGAACAGCAGCGCCACGAGGCGCATGCGCGACGTGCTGCTGGCGAGGTTCGTCGAAAAAGCCGCTCGCGCGAAGCCGCGCAGGCGCTCCGCCGCGCTCGTCCTCGCGCGGGCCGTCCCGTTGCCGTCCGAGGGCGGCGCGTCGTGAATGTGCCCAGCGTCCATCGTCATCTTTGATGTCCTGTTCCCTTCGTCTGCGTCGCGGCGCTCGTCTTGGAGGGCGTCTTGGGCGTCGTCGGCGCGGCTCCCGGATCGGCGGCGGGCGTGCTGGCGACGCCAAGGCCCAGCATGTCAATCTTGGCCGCGATGGCGTCGACATGCGGGGCGCGCTCCGGAAGCCCGCGCGCGGTCTCGATTTTATCCGCGGTCAAGGGTTGCAGATCGAGATAGCGGTCGGCGAGCTGTTGAACGCGCTCCGGACGCGTCATAAAGGACCATTCCGCCCGCAACACGGCGATCGCGTCATGTTCCGCCTTGATTTCCAGCTTGGTCTTGGCGATCTGTTCGGCGCGATAGCTCGTCTGATATTTGATCGAATAGGCGTAAATGGCGGAGCCGACCAAGGCGACGATCGCGACGATATTGAGAAAGCGCAGCATTTTTCAGCCTCTCCCTTTGACGCGGACCGGAAGGCGCGCGAGCCGCCACAGTTTGTCGTCGGCTTCGCCGCCGGCGCGCGGCGGAGCTTGCGTGCGCGTCGCATGGCGCAGCTTGGCGGATCGCGCGCGCGGATTGGCGGCGATTTCAGCCGACGACGGCGCGACCGGTTGTCGCCCGTCCTGGACGAAGGTCGCGGGCGCGGGCTCCGGCTCGCCGGGCAAACGGCGCGATCCGGTCTCCCCTCGCCCCGCGCGCTCGGCGAAAAACAATTTGACCAGCCGATCCTCCAACGAATGGAACGTCACGACCGCGAGCCGACCGCCCGGCCTAAGCGCGCGCTCGGCGGCGTAAAGCGCGGCGACGAGTTCGCCAAGCTCGTCGTTGACGGCGATGCGCAGAGCCTGAAACGTCCGGGTGGCCGGATGTATTTCGCCAGGTTTTCCGGGAGCGACGCGCTCGATCATCGACGCGAGCTGACGCGTCGTCAGGAACGGCGCCCGCTCGCGGTCATGGACAATGGCGCGGGCGATGCGGCGCGAGGCGCGCTCCTCGCCATAATAATAGAGGATGTCGGCCAGCGCTTCCTCTTCCGTCTCATTGACGATCTCCGCCGCGCTACGGCCACGCCCTTCCATCCGCATGTCGAGCGGCCCGTCGCCGCGAAAGGAAAAGCCGCGCTCGGCCTCGTCGAACTGCATCGAGGAAACGCCAATGTCGAGCACGACGCCATCGAGCGGGAGGAAATTTTCCCGCGAGGCGACCTGCTCCAATTGGGAAAAGCGCGCCTCGACCAGGGTCAGGCGGCCGGCGGCTTGCTCGACGAGGTCGGCTCCGCCAAGCACGGCCAGCGGGTCGCGATCGAGAGCCAGCACGCGCAGGCCAGGGACTTCGAGCAGGGCGCGCGAATAGCCGCCAGCCCCGAAGGTGGCGTCGAGATAGCGTCCTCCCTCCTTCGGATCGAGCGCCGCGACAGCCTCGGCGAGCAATACGGGCGCGTGGCGGGCGTCAATGGTCTGTGGTTCGCCGCGCCGGCTCGTCATATGTTGG
This sequence comes from uncultured Alphaproteobacteria bacterium, assembly GCA_963775775.1. GTDB lineage: Bacteria > Pseudomonadota > Alphaproteobacteria > Rhizobiales > Beijerinckiaceae > Methylocystis. Next base: position 1,046 of record CAVZKF010000006.1, on the reverse strand, counting down.
CTCCGAAGGGTTCGGCGCGCCGAAAACGAGCAAAGCCGCGCGCCGCGTCTCAACATCGCGGCGCGGAAAGGACTCGATGGCGTCGGGACGGTCTGCAATGAATTGGAACCGCGGGGGCGACAAACAACGGGCGGCCGCCGTCGCGCCAGTTCGGCAACCAAGTTCCATTAGGCTTCGTTAGTGTTAAGAGAGCGTTACGCCGCTGGCGAGATTAAGCGACGAAAGCATTGGCGAAAAGGCTCCGACATGCGATCCGCCCGATTTTTAGGCGCGCGCTCCACGCCGCCTATAAATCAAGCCCGTCATCGGAGTCAAATGGACGGCGGCCGCATGGGCGGCGCCCCCTCCTCCTCGCCAACCAGGCCGGCGCCTTTAGCGGCTCTTAACGTAGCCGCGAACGAGGCGCTTGAGCGCCATCAATCCGGCGACCGCCGGACCGCGCGTGAAATCGCCGGAGGGCGCGCCGCCCGAAAAGCCCGCGCCAAAATCCGTCACGACGGCGACGCCAGCGAAGGGAACGCCAAAGCGCCGGGCGAGTATCGCCTCGGGAACGACGGAAACGCCGATGAGATCGGCTCCGCAGCTTCGCCATCTTGACTTCGGCGGGCGTTTCAAAACTCGGGCCGGAGAACCAGATGAACACGCCTTCGCGCACGCTCACGCCGGCGGCGGCGGCCGAAACATTGAGCCGACGCAGCAGCCGCCTGTCATAGGCGTCGTTCATGTTGATGAAATTGTTGTCGCCGGGCGTCCCGATCAAAGGATTGAGCCCTTTTAGGTCGATGTGATCGGTAATCGCCACGAGGCTGCTCGGCACGAGATTGGCGTTCACCGAACTGGCGAATGTCGTCGACAAAATGCTGCGCACGCCAAGAAGGGACAGAGTCTCGATAGGTCCGGCCATTTGGCTGGGATCGCCGGTTTCGTGGAAATTGACGCGCCCCCTCAGGATCAGCGTGGGTATGCCCTCGATCGTGCAGATGAGGAGTTCTGCTGTCCCGCGTCGCCTCCGTGCGCGGAAAGCCCGGCAAATCCGCGTAAGGCAC
>CAVZKF010000005.1:0-19852 GCA_963775775.1 uncultured Alphaproteobacteria bacterium | reverse complement strand
CCTGGCGCGGTTCATCCCCAGGAAGGGGCGATGCGATTCAATGCGTCGCACCGCGCAAAAAAACCGCGGGCGCTGGTCGTCGGCGGCGACGCGCGCGACCTCCAGCTCCGCGTGGGCGAGCGCGCAAGCGAGACGCGGCGCCGGCCAGCCGTCGATTGCCGCGAGCGGCCAGTCGCGCCGGCCCGTGACGAAGCCCGCGAAGACTTCCGCGTCATCGATAAAGCTCGCGGTCGCCAGTCCGCGCGCCTCTAAATTCGTAAGCGTCGTCGATGGACGAAACGGCGCGATGATCCAGTGATCGCCATCCTCGATCAGCCCGAGCGGCGCGAGATGCGGCTCTTGGGAAGCGTTCAGCGTCGTGACGACGCACTCACGGATCAGTGGCATCGGAGCCCTTTTTGCGTAGAGTGTGGCCGATTTCCTTGAACCGCGATTCGTCCTCGACGATCACGTCGCAAGCGGCGCCAAAATCCAGCGGCTCGTCCTGGCGGTAGCGCTTGCCCAAACGAAAGGCCGTCTCGGCCTTCATCAATTCGGTCCCGAGATAAAAGGCGTGCGCGCCGTCCTTCTCGACGCCGAGCGACGAAAACAGCGACATGGCGTCCTTGGCGACGCGGTGAAAATCGCGCGCGAAAATATGCACGCCGTCATCGGCGACCTCGATGCGAAAATTGCCGTCGCGAAGCTCGCGCGCGAGTTCGGCGATTTCATCAGGAGTCGCGGCGTAAGGGCGCTTGTCGTGAATTTGCAGCAGCGCGTCGGAGTAGCCCTTGGGCAGCGCATGATCGGCTCTCGCCGCGAACATCATGCGCCGCGCGGCGTCATGTTCCTCGACAGTGCGGCGGGTGTGCGGGCTCACTTGCACGGTCAGCAGATGACGAATGTTCAGCTCGGAGCAAAGGCCCAGCAGCATGGCGGTGACGCCGGACGAATCCGCGTCGGTGAGTTCGGTGAGATTGCCTGTGCCCATCATGATTTCGGCGGTTGGCTCGAGCCGGCGAAGCTCGACATAGCGCGCGAGCGAGTCGGCGAAGCCAAAGTGAATGGGATCGAGAATGGGATCGAGAATAAAGTCGATTTTTCGCGCGCGCGCCTTGGCCGCGGCGCGCCGCAAGGAGGCGAGATCGCCATGCGGCGTGGCGACGAGAATAGGAACGAGCTTCGAGCCCTCCGGCAAAATATCGAGGCTGTGCTCGTCGAGACTGAGCAGATGATCGGCGCCGGCGCGGACCGCGCGCTCCAACTCCGCGACATCGGCGGAATTGACGCTGACCTTCAGCCCGGCGCCATGCAGCGCGGCGATAGTCTCTTCCATATGCGCGAAAGGCGTGTCGGGGAGACAACCGAGGTCGATCACATCGGCGCCGGCCTTCGCCAGTTTTTTCGCGCGCGAGACAACATCGGTCACGCTCATCGTCGAGGCGTCGACGATCTCCGCGAAGATGCGCATGTCGAAGCGCGAGAGATCCGGCGCCGCGCCGCCGCGCCCGAGATACACGGGCAGATCGGCGATCTCCTCCGGCCCGCGCTCGAAGGGAACGCCGAATTCGCGGCTCAGCATGGCGAGATCGGCGCGGCAGCGGCCCGGCAGAATGACGCGATCCGCCTCGACCGGACGCGGCAGCCGGCGCGCGATGATTTCCTGCGTCATCAGCGCCGCGACCTTGACGCCGATATCGCAAATCCGCCAGTCCCGCGCCGTCTCGCCAAAGCCCGCGACCATCCGCGCGAGGCGCGGATAAGCGAGATGCCCGGTGAGGAACAACAGGCGCGAAGACATGCCGTTCACTCTTGGCCGACGAGTTCCCGCCGGCGCCGCTCGACCGCCTCGCCAAGCGCGGCGAGACTTTCGACCACCTGCGTCGCCTCGAACTCCTTCAAGCGGTCGGTGTTTTCGAGATCGATGCGGCGCGGATAGACCTTGACCATGCCCTTTGGCGCGCGCGTCTCGAGTTCGGGCGCGGTGTCGCAGGCGAAAACGATGGTCGGCACGCGGCATTTGCCGGCCTGCGCGAACACATTGGTCGCGAGATTGTCGGAAATGCCGAACACGCATTTGGCGACGGTGTTCGAGGTCGCCGGCGCGACGATCAGCGTGTGATAGACGCCGTAATAGAAATTGCCGACCGGCGCCGCGCTCGCCGTCGTGTCCTTGAACACGCGCACATTGCTGGGCAGAGCGAGGTCGTGTTTGTACATCCGCACGACCTCGGCGGCGGCCTTGCTGACGAACAGATCGACATGATCGAGCGTGCGGATCATATCGAGACATTCGGTGAAGAAATGGCCGGAGCCGGTCAGCGCCCAGCCCCAGCGCGGCGTTGGAACTTTTTTCATGAAGCGATCTTTCGTGACGAACTGGCGAGGGAAACGCGAGAGCCGGCGACGCCGCCCCGCGCGAGGATTTCAGGCGCCCCGTCCAGCGCGCCGGGGCCGGCGATGAAGACATCGAGCCCCGCGGCGTGAGAGGCGAAGCAGGGATCGACGAGGGAGGGCGATTCGAGCGCCGCATCGACATCGACGCTCTTGATCAGCAAAAGCCGCGCCGCGTCGCTCGCATGCGCGTAGATGGCGGAGAGACTGTCGGAAGTCACGTCCCAACTCGCGGCGACGTTCAATTCGCGCGCCATCGCGCTCGGGCGCCAGACGGCGATGTTTCCCCTGGCGTGGACTGCGCCCGCCTCTTTCGGCGACGCCGCGCTTTCGAGCCCGTCGAATTTATCGACCAGCGCCAGGCCATATTGCTCCATCGCCAGGATGGCCATTTTGTGCGCGGCGCGATCCGAGAAACCCATCGTCGGCTGCGCCGCGCGCACCGCGTCCGCGAAAGGTCCGCCGCCCGGAACGATGGTGAGCGGCCCCGGAAACGCGCGCAGCGCGGCGAGCCATCGCGCCAGGAGCGGCGAACGCCATAGGCTGCCGCCGATCTTGACGACGAGCGCGCTCATGCGGACGCGCTCAAACGAGCGGAGCGCTCGCGGCGAATGCGCACGCCCACCGCGCCCGGCGCGACGACATCGAGCTTCTCGACCTCGACGCCTATGGCGTGCACGCGTTCGTGCGACAGCACGCTCTCGGCGAGACGTTCGGCGATGGTCTCGACCAGCTCGATATGCCCCGCCGCGAGAATGATTTTGATCGCGTCCATGATCACGTCATACGAGAAGGCCATGCGCATGTCGTCCGGCCCGGCGATTCGATAGACTTCGACATCGACGTTGAAGCGCACGCGCTGCGCGTGACCGCGCTCGAAGCCATAGGCGCCGATCTCCACCGGCATGACGAGATCGCGCACGAAAACGTGATCGACCTCGCCCCCTCGGGAAGCCGGCGCGCCCATCGGCTCACTGTTCGCGGGGAATCAAATCGCGGATCAGAGTCACGGCGTCGGGCGCCAGCGTGTGGCGGCGATCGCCGGCCTCGCACAGCGCGCCGCGAAAGCCGAGCACGTCCGGCCTCAGCACCAGCATGCGCGGCGCGTCGGGCGCCTCCAGGGAGCCCGCGAGCCCCGCCTTGAGGCCAAGCGCGCGGCATCGGCCGACAAAATCGGCGAGAACGCCGACGCTCATGCAATCGAGCAGCCGTCCCTTGCCCTTATGGGCGGTGTCCAACATCGCGCCATGAAAGCCCGCGCGCGCGAGGCTGGGCAAAACGCCGAAGTCCGGGTCGAGATCGGCGAACAGCACGGCGACGAGGCGAATGCGCGCCGCCAGCGGCGCCAGTTCGTCGATGATCTCTCGCGCGTCGGGCGTCAGCGGCAGCGCGAATTTGACGAATTCGACCCCGGTCGCGGCGGCGGCCTCTATCGCCGCGCGCGCATGGGAAACGTCGTGCGGCAGTTCGACCACCGTGCTGACGGGACGCCGGCCGTTGACGGCGGCGACGATGTCGGCGACATCGCGCAGCGGCAAGGCGCCGAGCGCCCCGCGCATTGAATCCTTGCAGTCGACGATGTCGGCGCCCCGCTCGACGGCGATTTCCGCCTCGGCGCGGGAAAGGACGCTGGTCAACATCGAAGTCATCGCTTGCGCTCCTGGAAGCTCGAAAAGAGGCCGTGTTTATTGTCGCCCGCGCCTCGCTTATTCGATCCTCGAACCGTTCAGCGCCAACACGCTCGCGGCGAGATAGAGCGAGCCGGCGATCAAAATGCGGGGCGGCCGCGGGAAGCTGGTGGCGCGGACGAGTTCCAACGCCTGCTCGACGCTCCCGGCGGCCCGCGCCGGAACGCCCTGCGCGCGGGCGGCGGCGGCGACTTCCTCGGGCGGCCAGCTTTTGTGCTCGCCCTCGACCGGAACGGCGATCACCTCGCGCGCGAGGCCCGCGAAATGCCGCAGCAACGCGCTCACATCCTTCGTGGTCTGCGCGCCGCAGATCAGCATCAGCGCGCGCGGGGCTTTTTCCTCGAACTCGGCCATCGCCTCGGCGAGCACGCGGCCGCCATCCTCGTTATGGCCGCCGTCGATCCAGATTTCGGCGCCCGGAGGCGCGAGATCCAGCACATGGCCGCGGGTGATCCGTTGCAATCGCGCCGGCCAGTCGGCATTCAGCAGGCCGGCGTCGATGGCGCTGGTCGCAACCTCCGGCGCCGCGGCGCGCAAGGCGGCGACGGCGGCGGCCGCGTTCTGATGCTGATGACGGCCCGGCAGGCGCGGCGCCGGCAGATCGAGCAGGCCGCGCTCGTCCTCGAACACCAGCCGGCCGTTTTCCTCATGGATGCGAAAATCCTGGTCCGCGATAACGGCGGGAGCGCCGACGCGGCGCGCCTCGCGCGACAACACATCGCGCGCGGCGTCCGGCTGGAAGCCGATGATCGCGGGAACGCCGCGTTTAAAAATCCCGGCCTTCTCGTAAGCGATTTTTTCGACGGTGTCGCCGAGGAATTCCTGATGATCGAGCGAAACCGAGGTGACGATCGCGGCCTTCGGCGAGGCGATCACATTGGTCGCGTCGAAGCGCCCGCCAAGCCCGGTCTCCAGCAGCAGCCAGTCGGCGGGCGTATTGGCGAACAAATGAAACGCCGCCGCCGTGGTGATCTCGAAAAAGGTGATCGGCCGGGCGCCATTGGCGCGCTCGCATAATTCCAGCGCGTCCTTCAGCGCGTCGTCCTCGACGAGCCTGCCGCCGCCTGGCGCGGCGAGACGGATGCGCTCGTTGAAACGCAGCAAATGCGGCGAGGTGTACACGTGGACGCGGGCGCCGGAAGCCTCCAGCATGCCGCGCAAAAAGGCCAGCGTCGAGCCCTTGCCGTTGGTTCCGGCGACATGAATGATCGGCGGCAAGGCCAGATCGGGCCGGCCCATCGCCTCCAGCAGCCGCTCGATGCGCCCCAACGAGAGGTCGATCTTCTTGGGGTGAAGATCGAGCAATCGCGACAGAATCGCGTCGTGCTGATCCATGCCGCGCCTTGCTCCGCTCAGGCCGCGACGGCGGGTTGACGGGGCGCCGGCGACTTGGTCAGCATGCCGCACAAACGCGCCAGCGTGTCCCGCATCTCCTGGCGCGGCACGACCATGTTGATCATGCCGTGGTCCATGAGATATTCGGCGCGCTGGAACGCCTCGGGAAGCTTTTCGCGGATCGTCTGCTCGATCACGCGGGCGCCGGCGAAGCCGATGATCGCGCCCGGCTCGGCGATCTGAATATCGCCCAGCATCGCATAGGAAGCGGTCACGCCGCCGGTGGTCGGATTGGTCAGCACGACGATATAGGGAATCCGCGCCCTGCGCAGCCGCTGCACGGCGATCGTCGTGCGCGGCATCTGCATCAGCGAGAACATGCCCTCCTGCATGCGGGCGCCGCCCGAGGCGGTGAAGATGATGAAGGGCGTGCGCTTCTCCAGCGCATGGGTGGCGCCGGCGACGATCGCCTCGCCGGCCGCCATGCCGAGCGATCCGCCCATGAATTCGAAGTCCTGCACCGCGACGGTGACCGGCAGATCCTTCAGATTGCCGACCGCGACCGTCACCGCGTCGGGCCGGCCGGTCTTGGCGCGATATTCCTTCAGCTTGTCGATGTAGCGCTTGATATCGCGAAATTTGAGCGGGTCGGTCGGCGACTCGGGCGTCGTCATCAATTCGTAATGGCCGTCGTCGAACAAACTCTCCAGCCGCGCCTCGACCGGGCAGCGCATGTGATAGCCGGACGCCGGCACGACATAAAGATTGGCTTCGATGTCCTTGTGAAACACGAGCTGGCCGCTCTCGGGGCATTTGACCCAAAGATTCTCGGGCGCCTCGCGCTTGAGGATGGCTTTGATCTTCGGCGGGACGACGTTGGAATACCAGTTCATGACCACACCTTCGCGAGCGTCCCAAGAAACTTGCCCAGCGGCGACCCGGCGCTGTCCGGCTTGCGGGCGCGGGCCCGCGCGACGCCCCCCGCGATGTCCGCGACGAGCTGCGTCACGGCGCCGACCGTCCCCGGCCCGGCGCGGTCATCGGCGCCCAGCGAGTTCTTGAGGGCGGCGACCAGAGCCGTGCCGACGACGACGCCATCGGCGGTTTTGGCGATGGCCTCGGCGTTGTCGGCGTTTTTGACGCCAAAACCGACGGCTATGGGCAGGCCGGTATGCCGCTTGATACGCGCCACCGCCTCGGCGACCCCGGAATAATCCGCGAGCGCGGCGCCGGTGATCCCCGTAAGCGACACATAATATACGAAGCCGCTGGTGTTTTCGAGCACCTTGGGCAGGCGCTTGTCGTCGGTGGTCGGGGTCGCGAGGCGTATGAAATTCAAACCCGCCGCCCGCGCCGGGACGCACAGTTCCGCGTCTTCCTCGGGTGGCAGATCGACGACGATCAGCCCGTCGACGCCGGCTTCCGTGGCCGCGGCGAGGAAGGCGTCGACTCCAAACACATAGATCGGATTGTAATAGCCCATCAGCACGATCGGCGTCGTTTGATCGCTTGCGCGAAAGTCCGCGACGAGCTTGAGCGTTTTCTTTAGCGTCGTGCCGGCCTTTAGCGCGCGCAGCCCGGCGGCCTGGATCGCGGGGCCGTCGGCCATCGGGTCGGTGAAGGGCATGCCGACCTCGATCACGTCGGCCCCCGCCGCCGGCAGACCCTTGAGAATCTCCAGCGAGGTCGAAAGATCGGGATCGCCGGCCATCACGAAGGTGACGAGCGCGGCGCGATTTTGCGCGCGAAGATCTTTGAAACGGGCGTCGATGCGGGTGGGCATGGGTTTTCGGGCGTCCTTGACGAATCCTGGGAGACGCCCCCTCCCGCCTTGAGAGCGGTGAAGGAACGGCGTCTGATCGGCTGCTTAGTCTTTAGACGGCGCCGCGTCCACTGCTTTCGCAGCGGCAAAAAGCGCCCCGCCCCGTCAGCCGCTCCCCATGGCGGGCCAACTCGCGGCTTGGAGCGTGAACTCTCGCAGCCTATCGCGCGCGATTCGGACGGACGCGTGAGAATGTCGGTTGAACCCGCCTCTCTCACTCTATAGGTTTCGAGAGCCTTACTCTGGCGCCGAGGAGCGACAATCCCGGCCGTGGGACTTTAGGGGTGCATTATGGAAGACAATATTTGCCCAATTTGCTTTGCCGAAATGCCGGCGCACGCCCAGTCCGGCGCGTGCGGGGAACCTGATTGCCCGTTCAGAAAACGGGAGAAGCAAAACCCTTTGGCTTGGATATTCTTTATCATTATTGCTTTGACTTTAACTTTAGCTGTTCCCATGATCCTCCTTTACGCATGGAAGCATAACGGGATCCTATTGTTGTCATTTTAACCGAGTTTCACCCCGCTCACGTAGCATGTCGCGATAAAGAGCGGTCAGCCGCTCGACATGGCGCGCCAGCGTCGGCGGATCGCGCCAATAGCTCTCATAGGCTCCCCGCGACAGCCGCGCGACCAAGGCGGGGTCGTCCAGCCGCGCCATCGCCGCTTGCAGCGCGCCGGCGTCGCCGGCCGAAAACCACAGGCCGCTGACCTCATGCTCGATTTCGTCGCGCCCGGCGCAGCGGTCGGCGACGATGACCGGCGTCCCCAGCGCCTTGGCCTCCAGCACGGTGAGCGGCTGGCCCTCGTACCACAGCGAGGGAAACACCAGCGCCTTCGCCGCGCGCATGGCGTCGCGCACTCCGGCGCCGTCGCGCCAGCCGAGCAGACGCGCGCTCGGGAAACGCTGGCGCAGTTCCTCCGCCAGCGGGCCGTCGCCGACGAAAACAGCCGTCACGCCCAGCCGCTCCGCCGCCTCGGCGAACAGAAACACGCCCTTTTCCGGCGAGAGACGCCCGACAAAAATGAAATCGCCAGCGGCGGGATTTTCCTTGGGTCCAAGATCGGGCGCGTCGATCGGATTGGAGATTTGCGTCATCCGCGCGCCGCCCGGCAGATAGGGGGCTATGATGTCGCGCTGAAAATTCGAGATGCAGACATAGTCCGAGAAGACTTGCGGCAGCCGCGCGAAATTCTTGGCGAGCAACAGCCGCGCGCCGCGCCAGAGCTTGCGCGCATGATTGCGCTGATCGCAATTCGTCGCGAAGCAGGCGGCCGAGAGCGGCGTCAGCGCGCAAATGTGGTTGTCCGGGTAATTGTAGAAGCCGCCCGTCGGGCAAAACAGGAAATATTCGTGCACCGTATAGACCGCCGGCAGGCCGCTGGCCCTGATCGGCCGCGCGATGGAGGGCGACAGCGCGCGCGCCCAGCCATGAACATGCACGATGGTGTTTTGCTTCGGCAGTCGCGTCAGCAATTCGCCAAGCGTTTTGCTCGCCAGCCCATTCCACGTGCCCTGCAGCATCGCCTTCGCGCGCGAGCTGGCGCCCAGGAGATCGGTCTGGCCAAGACATACCACCTCGACGCCGGCGTCATAAAGCCGCTGATCGACCGGCGCGGCGGCGGCGAAGAAGATCGTCTTGACGCCGCCGCGATGAAGCCCCAGCGCGCTGTCTATCGCGACCTTGGCCTGCCCGCCGGTGATCGAGGCATGGTCGGCGCAGATCACGACGGTCAGGGGCGGGGTGGATGAGGTCATGGGCGATCCTCGGGGGACGGGGCGACCGCAATGAACGCTCCGGGCGTTAAGAAACAGCTTCCCCCGCTAATCGAACACCACGCTCAACCCATGTTTTTCCACCTGCTCCTCGATGGCCTCCAGAATCTTCTGCAATTCGTCGATCTCGATCGCCGTTTCGTCATGCGGCGGGTCCCAATATTCGATCTCGTCCAATTCTATGTAGAAATCGGCCTCTTCCTCGAAGTCGGCCGGCGGCGGCGTGACGACGATGGTCAGCACGCGCTCGTGGCTGCGAACGCGAATGGCGCCCTCGGTGATCTCAACGTCGATTGTAGAGCCGCGCCGCGCCATGATTGCCTCCCCCATCGCGCGCCGATCTTACGCAAGGATCAGCCCCGCGTGAACCGCAACCTTGCGCATTAGCGTCGGCAAGGCTTCGTCGCAAAGGCGCGCCGTCTTGGTCCATCGGCCCTCCGGCGCCGGGTCGGCCGCGGCCGTCTCGGCGACGAACACCGTCAACTCCAGCGAAAAATGCGTGAAGACGTGACGCACGCCGCCCTCGATCTCTCGCCATCGCGCCTCGATCGGCGCGTAAGCGCGGGCCGCGCCGGGCTCGACATCAAGCGTCAACGGCGTCGACGGAAATTCGCTCATGCCGCCAAGCAGCCCCTTGGCGGGACGGCTGCGCAGCAAAACCTTGTCGCCCCGCCGCAATACAAAAACCGCGCCGCGCCGATGCGGACGCGCGGCCTTTGGCGGTTTGACGGGAAAGGCGAGCTGCGTCCCGGTCCGGCGCGCGGCGCAGCTTGGCTCCAGCGGACAGCTCCCACACTCCGGCGCGCGCGGCGCGCAGATCGTCGCGCCGAGGTCCATCAGCGCCTGGGCGAAATCGCCGGGCCGCTCGCGGGGTAGAAAGCTCTCCACATGCGCCGATATCGCCGCCTTGGAGCCCGGCAGCGGCTCGGCCACGGCGAACAGCCGCGCGACGACGCGCTCGACATTGCCGTCCCGCGCGACGCAAGGCTGGTTGAAGGCGATGGCCGCGACCGCCGCCGCCGTATAGGGCCCGACGCCCGGCAAGCGCAACAACTCCGCTTCGCTGGACGGAAAACGCCCGCCATGTTTCTCGGCGACGATCTTGGCGCAGGCGTGCAGATTGCGGGCGCGCGCGTAATAGCCAAGCCCCGCCCAGGCGGCCAGAACCTCTTCGAGCGGCGCCTTGGCCAGCGCCTGGACGGTCGGCCAGCGCGTCATGAATTTCTCGAAATATCCCGTGACGCTCGCCACTGTCGTCTGTTGCAGCATGATTTCCGACAGCCAGACCGCGTAAGGGTCGGCCTTCCGTCCCGGCGGCGCGCGCCAGGGGAGAACCCGGCGATGACGGTCCCACCACGCCAACAACGCGCCGCCGAGATCGTCGGCGACGAGAGGCTTTCGGGGCTTGGCTGACGCGCGCGCCATGGGTCCGGGCGGTTGGAGAAACTCGGGTTCGTGATAGCATGAAACGCGCGCGTCGGCCGGCGCGACGATATATGTTTGGACGGATGTCGATGTCGCAACCAGGCGCGTCACGAGCAAGACGAGTTGTTTCCAAGCCGCTGGCGGAACTGGTCAACCGCGCGCTCGATCCGTTGATCGCGCGGCGGGGGTTTGGCGAGGCCACGCTGCTCACCCAATGGGATTTGATCGTCGGCGCGCGCGTTGGCGCGCTGTGCCAGCCCATGCGCCTAAACTGGCCGCCGCGCCCCAAGAACGGCGCCCCGGACGACGGGCGACAGCCGGCCACGCTTGCGCTGCGAGTTCGAGCCCGGATTTGGCCTCGACATTCAGCATATGAGCGGCGCGATCATCGAGCGCGTCAATACGCATCTGGGTTGGCGCTGCGTGGCGAAACTGGCGATCCGCCAGGAGCCGCTGCGCCGCGCCGCGCCGAAAGGGCCACGGGCGCCGCCGAGCGACCCCGCCGCGCGGGCGCGGGCCGAGGAGACGACGCGAGACGTCGAGAACGACGCGCTGCGGGCGGCGTTGAACAGGTTGGGCGAGCGGGTTTTGGCTGAGAAGAAGTCGGGCTGACGGACTAGCGGTCAGGCCGCCGCTTCGCTTTCGCGCGCCAGCAATTCCCTCTTGCGCGCGACGCCCCAGCGATAGCCGGAGAGGTCGCCGTCGCCACGCAGCACCCGATGACAGGGAATCGCCACCGCGATCCTGTTGGCGGCGCAGGCGCCGGCGACCGCGCGCGCGGCGCGGGGCTGGCCGATTCGCTCGGCGATTTGCGCGTAGCTCGTCGTGGAGCCCGGCGGAATCTCGCGCAGCGCCTTCCAGACGCGGCGCTGGAAGGGCGTGCCTTCGATGTCCAGCGGCAGGGACCAACCCTGCCCTGGCCGCTCGATCAGCTCCAGCGCGAGACCCGCCACTCTATCGAAATCCGCGCCGCCCTCGCCTATCTCGGCGTCCGGAAAACGCGCCCGCGCCGCTCGTAGCAGCGTCTCGCGGTCGTCGCCCAGCATCAGCGCGCAAAGCCCGCCGGCCGAGGCCCCGATCAGCGCCAGCCCAAGCGAACATTCGCGCAGCGCGAAGGAAACGGGCCGATCCATGCCCGCCGACCGGTCCATCGCCTTTTTCATCGCGCCTCTCCATTTTAACCGCGACCGCGCATGGCGCGGCTCTTGCGTGCGACTATATTTTAAAGTGGCTTGTCGGAAAACCAACAAAAAGAGAAGAGCGCTAGCGTGACCCCGTGAAATGATGTAACATCTTGTAAACCAAGGCAGTTTACAACCTTTCCAAAGTAGGAAACGTCATGATAGTATGCTCATGCAACGTTGTCTCGGATCGCGACATTCGCGAGCGTCTCGGCGGCGGCAGCCGTCCGAGCGTCGGCGCGTTGTTTCGCCAATTAGGCTGCGAGGCCAAATGCGGGCGTTGCGCGCGCAATATTGTCGCGGTCGTGGACGAGCACCACGCGGCGATGAGCGAATGCGGGGGCGGCGGCTGCGACGATTGCCGCGTCGACGAAATGGCGGCGTGAACCCGCGCGAGCGGGATGTGAAAGGAAGTTGCAATGCGCGGCGACGCGAAAGTCATCGAATATCTCAATCAAGGTTTGCGTAGCGAACTGACCGCCGTCAATCAATATTGGTTGCATTATCGGATTTTCGACAATTGGGGCTTTTCGCATCTGGCCAAGAAGTGGCGTGAGGAATCCATCGAGGAAATGCAGCACGCGGATAAATTCACGAAGCGCATCCTGTTTCTCGAAGGCTTTCCCAACATGCAGACGCTGAATTCGCTGCGCATCGGCGAAAGCGTCAAGGAAATCATCGACGCCGACCTCGTGACCGAGATCGAGGCGCGCGCGCTCTACCTCGAGGCGGCGGCCTATTGCCTGTCGATCAACGACCGCGTCTCCATGAACTTGTTCGAAGAGATCATCACGAGCGAAGAACGCCACATCGACTTTCTTGAAACCCAGAACGAGTTGATCAAGCAGCTCGGCGTCGAACTCTATTCGCAAAAGCAGATGAGCGAGGCGGATTCGTAACGGCGCGGCGAAAACGCGCGCGGCGGACGTAACATTTTCGCCGTCGTCCACGAACACATTCGCAGCGACGCAAGACCGCACGGGCCGACAAAGCGGCCGCGTGGATCGCCGCGACGCGAAATTCGTCGATTACGTCGAGCTGCCCCGCCAATTCTCGGGGCAGTTCGACGATCTCACGTTCGAACTCAGGGAAACCGCGCTCCGGCCGCGGCGCGCGGCGTCCGCGCCAAGTCCTCGTGATGGAGAAGCATATGTCCAACGTAAAATCGGCTTCCGCTCTGATGCTCGCCGGCTCATTGGCCATGGCGCTCGCGACGCTTGACACAGCGAACGCGGAAAAGAAGGCGGAGCAGGAAAAATGCTTCGGCGTGGCGCTCAAGGGCAAGAACGATTGCGCCGCGGGCCCGGGCACGTCCTGCGCCGGAACGTCGAAGGCCGATTACCAGGGCGACGCATGGAAATATGTGGCGAAGGGAACGTGCACGACGATCGCGACGCCCAAGGGCCAGGGCCATCTCGATCCCGTCAAGAATTGACGCGACCGGCAAACGACTCTGACTTCGCGACGGCGCTCGCCGGCGAGGCGCGGGTTCTCGCCCGCGCCGGCGTCGGCTTCAAACCGCGGCATTTTCAAGAAATTCTCCGGTCGGCTCGCGAGATCGGTTTTTTCGAGGTCCACGCCGAAAATTACATGGGCGCGGGCGGGCCGCCGCACGCCCGGCTGGAGCGCCTTCGCCGGGATTACCCGCTGTCGATTCACGGCGTCGGCCTTTCGCTCGGCGGCCGCGAGCCGCTCGACGCGGAGCATCTTGGCCGCTTCAAAAGCCTCGTTCGACGCTATGAGCCGGGCCTCGTCTCGGAACATCTGGCATGGTCGAGGCGCGACGGCGCCTTTCTGAACGATTTGCTGCCCCTCCCTTACACAGCCGACACATTGGAGAACATGGCGGCGCATGTCGCGCAAGTTCAGGAAGCGCTTGGGGCGCGCATTCTGATCGAGAATCCCGCGACCTACGTCGTCCTTCCTTCCTCCAGCTATCGCGAAGTCGATTTTCTGCGCGAACTTGCCGAGAAAACCGGTTGCGGCCTGCTGCTAGACGTGAACAACGTTTTCGTGTGCTCGGTCAATCACGGCTTCGACCCGGAAGATTACATCGACGACTTTCCGATCGCTCATGTGGAGGAGATACACCTCGCGGGATTCGCCGAAGACGCCGACGACGACGGCGCCCGCCTGCTCGTCGACGCGCATTGCGCGCCTGTGTCGGATCCGGTCTGGCGGCTTTTCGAGCGGGCCTTGTCGCGGCGGGGCCCGGTTCCGAGCTTGATCGAATGGGACAATGACGTTCCGGCCTGGCCCCTGCTGCGAGCGCAAGCGCTGCGCGCGGATGCGATGTTGATCGACGCGGCGCGCCAGTCGCGGCCGGCCGCCGAGGGCCGCGCGTGAGCGCGCCGGCGGAATTCGACGCGGAAGAATTCGCGCGCGCCCTGCTCGACCCTAACGCGCCGCCGCCGATGGGGCTGACGGCGCGCCGCTTCGCGGTCTATCGCAACAATGTCGTCGTCGGCCTCGTCGACGCGCTGGCCGAACGCTTTCCCGCGTGTCGCCGTCTTGTCGGCGAGGAATTCTTTCACGCGATGGCCGGCGTTCATGCGCGTCGCGCGCCGCCGCGCTCGCCGATAATCGCCGAATATGGCGCCGGCTTCGCCGACTTCATCGCGAGCTTTCCTCCCGCGCGCGATCTGCCCTATCTCGCCGACGTGGCCCGCCTCGAATATGCCGTCGGATCAGCCTATCACGCGGCGGACGCGACGCCTCTGCCGGTTGACGCGATCAGGACCGTTCCCCCCGAGAAGTTCGGACGATCCGCGCTCGCGTTGCATCCTTCGCTGCGCCTCGTTTCGTCGCGCTATCCGATCGTATCGATCTGGCGAACCAACATGTTCGACGCGGAGCCGCGGGCGCTGGAGCTTGGGGAAGCTCAGGACGCCTTGGTGCTTCGGGCCGGGTTCGATGTCGAGGCGCATGTGCTTCCAAATGGAGGATGCGCCTTCATCGAGGCTCTTTCCGCCGGGTCGAGCGTCGACGACGCCATATCATCCGGCGCGACCAAAGCGCCTGATTTCGACCTCGCCGCATGTCTTCGCC
The DNA here is from genome assembly GCA_963775775.1 of uncultured Alphaproteobacteria bacterium. Lineage (GTDB taxonomy): Bacteria > Pseudomonadota > Alphaproteobacteria > Rhizobiales > Beijerinckiaceae > Methylocystis. The sequence goes on along the minus strand of CAVZKF010000005.1, from coordinate 5,204 downwards.
TGCTTCTTTCTTCCCGCGCCATCGTCGCGCTTCGCGACATCAAGGATAATCGCCATGACGCTCATCCGTAAAATCGTCGCCGCCCTGGACGCGATCCCCTACGCGCTGGTCGCCTTGTTCCTGCGCATCGTCGCCGCGCATCCGTTTTTCGTCTCCGGGCAAACCAAGGTCGATGGGCCCATGATCGGAGGAACATTCATGGGCCTCGATCTTTCCATCATCGTTCCGACATCGGTCAGGGACGCGACCTTCACGCTGTTCGAGGAAGAATATAAATTGCCGCGCGTTTCGCCGGAACACGCCGCCTACGCCGCCGCCGCCTTCGAAAATCTTCTGCCCATATTGCTCGTCCTCGGCCTCGCGACGCGGCTGTCGGCGCTGGGACTGCTGGCGATGACCCTGGTGATCCAGATCTTCGTTTATCCCGACGCCTGGTGGACCGTGCACGCCTATTGGGCGGCGATCCTCGTCGTTCTCATCGCGCGCGGCCCGGGAGCTCTGTCGCTCGACCATCTGCTGTCGCGAAAATTCGCGCGACCGAAAGCAATCGAATAAAGGCCGCGGCCGCTTCGGTTTGCTCGCGCGCGATGAGAACGACGACAGCATGGGGACCATGGCGGGTGGCGGGCAAAGGTTGACGGCGCCCGTCCGCCGCCCAAGCGCGCAATGCTGGCGCGCGGCCATTACGCCGCGATAGCCTATGTCGATATCCCTGACTTCCTCGCGAGATCGCGCGAGCGGGAAGCGCTCGCGCGCGGGCGCCCGAATTTTGCATTTTGACGGCGGCGCGTTCGGGCCAAGCGCTTGGAACGCGCTGGCGCGAAATCGATGTTGACGCGCGAATCCGGACCCTTCCCGCCGGGCGAACAAAAGCGGCGCGAGCCCGCCGCATTCCGTATGCGCTCGCGCGCTCGCCATCCTCGAATGGCTGACGCGGAGGCGGCGCTCGCTCATCCGACAAGCTTTCGGCGCGCCGACGCGCTGGAAAAACGGCGGGCGCTCGTGGCGACCCGGGCCAACCATCAGGAGACCGGCGCCGAGCCAAACGGGACTCTCGCGGCGCGAGACGACCGCCGAGCGAGAGAATTGATCACATCGAGGGTTGGATGGAACGCCGCTCGCGCGCCAGTCGCCGGCGCCCCTCCTCCATCAGACGCAAGACGCAAAGCGTCAATGCGATCCGCAAGACCACGCTGCCGACAAGGGCGTGACGCTCCATTTCGCTTTTGACCCAAACGTCGCCGAAAAAACCAAGTACCGCGTTGCCCGCGCCCACGGCCGCCAGCAAGATCGGAACCCACGACCAAATGTCCTTGGGCCGGATCAAGGGGAGCAGCGCGCATAGCGTCAGAAGCGCCGCTCCGACCAAGGGCGGGATGTGATCCGTCACGGAAAGTCTCGCCGAGGCGCCCGCGACGAACGGCGTCGCCTCGCCGGGACGAATGAACTTCCGCGCCCCGGAACTCCCTGAGGCGCCGCGAATAATTTCCGAATCCAGGTCCACCGTCTGCGTGAAGATCAGTCGCCAATAGCGCGCGACATTGCCGATCACATACTCCGGATGCGTCAAGAGATAGCTGGCGTAAAGGCCGCCCACCCTTCCGATGAACGCTTCGTTTTCGGGATTCTCCGCGGCGACGTCCAGCAGATTTCGGACCCGGGTCATTTCCTCGAAATCCACGGCGTCGAGGGCCTGCGGCTTCATCCGCGCGCCGGCCGCGTCGAACGCTGTCGGCATGCCATGACTTAAATAGAAGCGGCGCATATCCTCATTCGCGAATACCGCCCCCACCAGGATATTCTTGGCGTTTTCCCGATAGCGCATTCTGGCGGTGATGGATTGGCCGACCGCGAGGACGACGACAAGCATGGCGAAAATCCAACGCGCTTCGACTCCGATGGTCACATTGCGATTGGCGATCAGCAGAAACGCCACGCCCGACAAAGCCAACATCACATTGGCGTCCCGGGTCGCCATCTCGAACGCCGTGACAGCGAGAAGCACGGCCAGATACAAAACGACCAGCGCGCCGCCCCGATCGAATTTCTCGCAAAAACCGGCGAAGCGTCCGAACGAAAGACACAGCGCGTATTGTATGAGAACCGAGGACATCGCCAGGGAGTCCGACAGCAGGAACTGATTGAAATGATAATAGCCCTGGCCGAACATGAGACTGGAAATCGCGACAAATCCAACGAATTTCAGCGCGCGCGTCGCCAGCAGGCCCTGGCAAGCAAAGGCGAAAAGAAGCCAGGAGAAAAACGCGATATAGCTCTGCGCGAGCACGATCCGCGCGGCGCTCGAAATATCATAGGGCCCGAACAGGGAAAAAAAGGTGGGCACGGCCCACGGCCTAAACATCGTCAGCAGCGTGTGGAAATACTCGCCTCCGCTCTTTCCCATCAAAGGTATATACCCAAAGCAATCGTCGAAACATGCCGGCGAACCAAGACTCGACATCTGATAAGCAAAGAAACACAAAACGATATATGAAACATATGCAATGGGCTCTAAATACTTAATACTGCCTAATCCGCGCGCGTGGCTGACTTCATTCGCGAAAACAGCGCCCTCGGTCACGTCAACATTCCCTGTCAATCACGCAGGCGCTGGACTTCCGTCGACGACGCCTAGGATAGCCAGTTATCCGCGACTCGGCGCGCGCCGCGCAGAGGACCATGCCGCCCCAAGCTTTGCAACTGGTTTCACGAGCCCGCGCCGAGGCGGCCGCCGAAAATGCGCGCGAAACCCTGGCCTGGCGCCTTCAGAAAGTCCCGGCGACGGCGAGCTGCACGAGTTCGCCCTGAAAGAGAATGATGGAGACGGCGCCGACAAGCATCAGCCCGCAGCGAACGGCGGCGGGGCAAAGGGGAATGAGGGCGCCGGTGAACATGGAAAAACTCCCTTACGCTTGCCGAAGCGGCATGCGAACATAAGAGCAAGAACCCCCTCCCGGGTTTGTGCTCTGGCGCACATGGCGAAGGTCGGCCGGCCTCCCGACCGGCGAGACGCAAGGATCGCTATCCGCGGCATGTCCCGACATCCTCAGAACTCCCCGGTGACGACGACCTTCACGATCTCGTCCTTCAACAGAATTATGGCGGCGGCGATGACGAGCATCAGACCGCGGCGGACGGTGGCGGCAGTCCGGGGAATAAGGAGAAACACGGGAACTCCTTCGCGCTTGCCAAGGTGGCATGCGTGCCATCAAAATAGAAAATCGGTCATGGCGCTGTGCGCGCGCACACATTTCAAGCAATTATCGGCTTCATGACGAAATAAAATAAAGTTATAACGTCAACTGCATTGCCAAATCGGCGGAAATAATCGCATTTCTAGCGCCACAATTAGGGAAAATGACTAACAATACAACCTAAAGGCAAATGACACCCTTTGCCGCTTTTTGCTAACCTTTTAGCAAGCGTCACGATTAAAGCATTTTAAACCATGCGAGAAAATTCGCTGGTTTTTGTCGAGCGCCGGCGCTCCGGGCCAAGCGCGGCGACGCCTTTCCGATCGATTTATCCTTCCGGGGCGTCCAGTCGTGGCGATTGGTCGTCGCGACTAGCGAGAGGCGTCTCGTCCTTCAATTCGACGCCCGTCAGCTTCCGTCGACGCGCCTCGCCGCACAAATGGAATAATCGTTGCGCGGCTTCCGAATAGGACATGCCCTGCGAGCGAATATTGGACAGGCAATTGCGCTCGGCGTCGTTGCGGCCGACGCGGGGCGCGAAGGTGAGATAGACGCCGAGACTATCGGGAGAGGAAAGACCTGGACGTTCGCCGATCAGCACGGCGACGAGCTTGGCGCCGAGAATTTCGCCGATTTCGTCGCCGATCGCGACGCGGCCCTGTTCGATGACGACGATGGGCGCAGGCTTCCATGAGCTTTTTTGAAACGCCGGCAGCGCTTCCTCCAGCAAAGCGATCGCATGGGAGGAGACGGCGCGCGCGGAAAGACCGTCGGCGATAACGAAGGCGATATCAAATTCGCCAGCGTAAGACGCGAGAAGCGCGCGAGACGCTTCATCGAGCTTGCGGCCAAGATCGGGGCGCAGCAGATAAGTTCGGCGATCCTCGGCGGCGCTGGCGAGGCGAATGGCCTCCATGCCGCGCGACCGCAGCGCCTCGACGAGCGCCTCGGCGTCGAGGCGCTCGTGCACGGCGTCGCGGGCTTTGGCGTGATCGAGCTGAAATTTCAGATTGGCATGGGTCGCGAGCGCCAGGCCGGCGCGCGGCGGAAAGATGCGCGCTGGCGTCGCGGCGCGCAAAGCCGCCAGCTTGTCTCGGGTCTCCGGGAGATTATCGGTCATCGTTCACGCCTTCGCGAGCAGCGGCAGGACGGCGGCGGGCAGCGCCGGGGGTTTTGGCGAACCGCGCTCGTCCGCCAGACCCATCCTCTCAAGCCATTGAGCGAACTCCGGCGCCGGCGCCAATCCCAACATGCCGCGAACCGCCAGCACGTCGTGATAGGATGTGCTCTGATAGTTGAGCATGATGTCGTCCGCGCCGGGAACGCCCATGACATAATTGACGCCGGCGACGGCGAGTAGAGTCAAGAGATCATCGATGTCGTTCTGATCGGCCTCGGCGTGATTTGTGTAGCAGGCGTCGCATCCCATGGGCAGGCCCAGCAGCTTCCCGCAAAAATGATCCTCGAGGCCGGCTCTGATGATCTGCTTGCCGTCGAAGAGATATTCCGGGCCGATGAAGCCGACGACGGTATTGACCAGCAACGGCTTGAACAGCCGCGCGACGCCATAGGCGCGCGCTTCCAGCGTCTGTTGATCGCAGCCGTGATGCGCGCCCGCCGACAGCGCGCTGCCTTGGCCGGTTTCGAAATACATCACATTGTCGCCGATCGTTCCCCGCCGCAGCGCCAGCGCCGCTTCATTGGCCTCGCGCAGCAGCGCGAGATCGACGCCAAAGCTTCGATTGGCGCTTTGCGTTCCGGCGATTGATTGGAACACGAGGTCGACCGGCGCGCCGCGCTGCATGAGTTGAAGCGTCGTCGTCACATGAGCCAGCACGCAGGATTGCGTCGGTATGTCCAGCGTTTCCCGCAACTCGTCGATAAGCCGCAAGAGTTCGTGGCACCGCCGCGGATCGTCGGAGGCCGGATTGATCCCGATCACCGCGTCGCCATTGCCGAGCAGCAGGCCGTCAATCGCGCTCGCGAGAATGCCCTTGGGATCGTCGGTCG
>CAVZKF010000004.1:0-46740 GCA_963775775.1 uncultured Alphaproteobacteria bacterium | reverse complement strand
AATCGCGGCGCAAATCCCTGTCCTCGATCATCCGCCGCAACGCCTCGCGCAGCGCGTCGACATCGCCCGGCGCGACCTTTAGCGCGGCGCCGTCCGGCGCGGTGTCGGCGCAGGCGCCGCCGGTCGTCGTCACAATGGGCAAGCCTCGCGCGAGCGCCTCGGCCAGCGCCATGCCATAGCCCTCGTAGAGCGACGACGAGACGAAAATATCGCTGGAGTTGTAGATGCCGTCGAGCGCCTCGGCGGAGACTTCGCCCAGCCAGTCGATGCGGGCGCCGAGCCCGCGCGCTTCGATCAGCCGCGCGAGGGCGTTCGCGGTTTCGGGCGCGGGGGCGCCGCCGACGAGCCGCAACCGCCAATCGAGGCGCCAAGACCCGCCAGCGCCTCGACCAATATGTCGAAGCCCTTGCGCGCGATGATCGAGCCGACCGCGAGCAACGTCGTTCCGCCGCCGGAACCCGAGGCGCGCGAGGCCGGCGCCGTGCCGGGCAGCGCGACGGTCACCGCCGACGGCGCGACGCCGAAGTCCTCGATCAGCGTCTTTCGCGTATGCGCGCTGGTGACGATCACATGCGCGGCGAGCGCGAGAGCCGCCGTCTCGCTCCGCAGCAGCGCCTCCGCCCGCGCGGGATCGAGACCCTGCTCCAACCCGAGCGGATGGTGGCACAGCGCCAGCACCGGCGCCGTTATCGCGCGGATCGCGTCTTGCGGCAGCGCGCCATAGGCGAGGCCGTCGATCAGCGCCACGTCCCTTGGCGCCAGCGCGGCGTTGATCGCCCGCGCCGCCGCATGCGCCTCCGCCTCGCTCGGAAAGGGGAAGCTCCCCTTCAGCGCGACATGCGCGACCTCGACATTGAACTCGGGCAGCGCGGCGATCACCGCGCGATCATAGCCATAGCCGCCCGTGCGCGCGGACAGATCGCCCGGCGCCGCGAATATGATCCTCATCGCGCGACCGGACCCTCGAACCAGGCGCGCGCGACATGCGACTCGTGCAGCGTCACGCGGATGCGTTCGATCCCCTCGCCGCCCGGCCCCAGCGCGCCCGAGCGCGCCGCGCCCGCCATGGCGTCGAAGACATGGCGCGACAGAAACTCGGTGGTGGTCTGCTGGCCCTTGAATTCGGGGATTTCGTCGAGATTGCGGTAGTTGAGCGGCGCCAGCGTCGCCTTCAGCGCGTCATGGGCGCGGCCGATGTCGACGACGACATTATCGGCGGTCAGCGCCTCGCGGAAAAACGCCACGTCGACGACGAAGGTCGCGCCGTGCAGACGCTGCGCGGGCCCGAACAGCTCCCCGCGAAAACTATGCGCGATCATGATGTGGTCGCGAACCTCGACGGCGTACATGCGGGAACATCCTTTCAAGAATCGTTCGATGGCGTGGAAGGGATAGGACGAAAGGCCGGCGCGGGGCAATCGGCTGCTTGACGAGACGCGAGCGCCGCGCGTCGTCAATATCGCAGCACGGTCGCCAGCCCCGCGGCGCCGGGCGCCAGAATGCGCGGCAGTTCGCGCGGCGCGTCCTCGAACGCGACCTCCTCCGTGATCAGCGCGTCGATAGCGCGCGTCGGCGAGCAGTTCGAGCGCCTTGTCGAGACGCCGCGCGAAATTCCAGCGCGGGCGGCGCGACGGCGACACCTGCCCGACCTGCGACGAGATCAGCCGCGGGCGCTTGGCGTGAAACGCCCCGCCGAGCGGCGCGGCGACGGCGGCGTCGCCATACCAGCTCATCTCGACGATGTTCGCCTCCAGCCCGGCGCATCCCAGCGCCAGGGCCAGCCCCTGCGCGCTCGCGCTGGCGTGGAACACGACATCGGCGTCATCTTCGCCAAGCGCGGCGAAATCGGCGGCCGCGACGAATGTCGCGCCAAAGAGACGCGGCGATCTTTTCGCGCGAGGCGTCGATGTCGACAACCGTCACGTCGGCGCCGGGAAGTCCCGCGCAAAGCGCCGCGACCAGCAGACCGACGACGCCGGCGCCGATCACGACGATCCTGTCGCCCGGCCCCGCGCCCGAATCCCACAGCGCGTTGAGCGCGGTCTCCATATTGGCGGCGAGCGTCGCGCGCCGCGGCAGGAATGTTTTCCGGGACGGGCCGAAGCATGTCGAGCGGAGCGATGAAGCGGCTCTGATGCGGAAAGAGGCAGAAAACCGTCCGGCCCAGCCACTCCGCCGGCCCGGCTTCGACCCGGCCGACCGCGCAATAGCCATATTTGACGGGGAACGGGAATTCGCCCTCCTGAAAGGGCGCGCGCATGGATTTTGCTTGGGCGGCGGGAACGCGCCCCTCGAAGACGAGCCGCTCCGTGCCGCGACTGATCCCGCTCCACAGCATGGCGATGCGCGCCTCGCCGGCGCCGGGCTCGCCAACGCAGGCGGAGCGCAGCGCGGCTTGGCGCGGTCCCTCGATCCAAAGAGCGCGCGCGGCGATGTTCTCGCGATTTGCTGCAATGGGCATGAACTCACCTTGAAGGCTGTCCGGCGATGCGGTTCGGCTTGACGATTCGACTTGGCCTTCGCGGCGCGAAGCGCTGCGAGAGACGAAGCGAATGGGGTGGATGGGAACGACTGAAGCATGGAATTATCGGCCGCGGCCCGCGGAGGCCGCGTTTTCGCCTTATACCCCATACAAACAATCGCGCGCCGGCAAATAGCTTTTCGCGCGGGCTGTGCTATAGCCGGCGCGCTCGCAAGAACTCCCCAGCTTTAACGAGACCATGCAATGACGAACGAGGCCGCGCAGGCAAAGCCGACCCCGCTGCAAGATCCGCTGGAGTTGGCCCGGCGCCGCCGCATGGTCGCGGTGATGAACCTCACGGTCTATCTGCTGTTGCTCGTCTGGCTCGGCGCGATTTTGCAGCAGGACGGCTGGAGCGACATCGATCTGGCGATCTTCACGGCCTTCGCCATCGCCGCGCCCTGGAGCGTGCTCGGCTTTTGCAACGCGATGCTGGGCTTTTGGCTGTTGCACATGCGCCCCGACGCGCTGGCCAAGGTCGCGCCCTTCGCGAACGACGGCGACGCCGCCGCGCCGCTCAAGGTCCGCGTCGCCATGCTGATGACGATTCGCAACGAGGATCCGGCGCGGGCCTTCGCGCGGCTGCGGGCGATGAAGGCGAGCGTCGACCGGACGGGCCAAGCCGCCGCGTTCGACTGGTTCATGCTGAGCGACAGCGCCGACCCTGAAATCGCCGCGCTGGAGGAAGCCGCCTTCGCGAAATGGCGCCTGGAGGGCGACGCCGCCCGCCTCCATTACCGCCGCCGCGCCGACAATCGCGGCTATAAGGCCGGCAATATCAGCGACTTCTGCGAGCGTTGGGGCGGCGCCTACGAATTCATGATTCCGCTCGACGCCGACAGCCTGATGGACGGCGAGACGATCCTGCGGCTCACGCGCGTTGGACAAGCGAATCCCGGCGTCGGCATCATTCAAACCCTTGTCGTCGGATCGCCCTCGGCTTCGGCCTTCGCTCGGATTTTCCAGTTCGGCATGCGCGCGGGCATGCGCGTCTACACGATGGGCGCCGCCTGGTGGGGCGGCGATTGCGGGCCGTTCTGGGGCCATAACGCGCTGGTGCGGGTCGCGCCTTTCGCGGCGCATTGCGCGTTGCCGAAGCTCGACGGCGACCGGCATATTCTCTCGCACGACCAGATCGAGGCGGTGCTGATGCGCCGCGCGGGCTTCGAAGTGCGCGTGCTGCCGCTGGAATGGGGAAGCTTCGAGGAAAATCCGCCGACCCTCGTCGATTTCCTGCGCCGCGATCTGCGTTGGTGCCGCGGCAATCTGCAATATTTCAAGCTGCTCTCGACGCCGGGCCTGACCCCGACGAGCCGCTTTCAACTGGTCTGGTCGATCGCCATGTTCATCGGCGCGCCCGCCTGGACCGCGATCATCGCGCTCGCGGCGCTGACGACGCTGCAAGGCGACGCCGCCTATTTTCCGGTCCGCTCGACGCAAGTGCTGTATTGCCTGTTCCTCGGCTTCTATTTCGCGCCCAAGCTCGCCGGCTATATCGACGTGGCGCGGACGCCCGGCGGCCTCGCGCGTTATGGCGGCGCCATCCGGTTTATCGCCGGAGCGCTGATCGAGGCGCTGCTCTCCTTCGTCATCGGCGCGGCGACGACATTGCAAATCACCGTGTATCTGCTGAGCCTGCCGTTCCGCGGCGCCATCATCTGGGACAGACAGGCGCGCGACGCCCACGCGCTTTCCTGGTCTCGCGCGGTGCAGGCGATGTGGCCGCAATTGCTGTTCGGGACGCTGGTCTTTTGCATTGGCGCGACCCGCGCGCCGAAGCTGCTGCTGTGGTCGCTGCCGCTGACGGCGGGCTATTTGCTCGCCATTCCCGCGGGCGTATCGTCACGGCCTGGCCGCGGCTTGGCCGATGGATGGCCTGCCTTGCGCCTTTGCGCCATCCCCGAGGAATTCGACCCGCCGGCGATTTTCGCCCTGCTCGCGAAGGAAGAAGCGCGACCCGAGCCGAAACTGGCGGAAAGCTTCTTCCGCCGCCGCCGGCGGCCGGGCTGGCGAGCGACGCCTAAACGGCCCGGGTCTCGTCGCAGGCGAAATGCGCCGTGAAATGGCGGAGAAAGGGCGCCTGCTTGATTATCCGGTAAGGTTTGATGCGGTCGCGCTGGCGCCAGACGAGATCCAGCACCTCGATGACATAATCGAAATGGCTTTGCGTATAGACCCGGCGCGGAAAGGCCAGCCGCACCAATTCGTGAGGCGCCGCTATCTCGCCGCCTCCGCTTGCCCGCGGGTTTGCCGAACATAACGCCGCCAAGCTCGACCGCGCGAATGCCGCCTTCGAGATAAAGCGCGTTGACGAGCCCGATTCCGGGATAATCGCCCGGGCTTAAATGCGGGCAGAACGCCGCCGCGTCGATGAATATGGCGTGACCGCCGGGCGGACGGACGATCGGAATATCGCGCGAGACGAGCCTTGTCGGCGACATATTCCACGGTGGCGTGACGATAGCGCTGGTATTCGCAATCCAGGGCTTCCATCAGCCCGACGGCGATCGCCTCGAGGTCGCGCCCCGCGAGCCCGCCATATGTCGGAAATCCTTCCGTCAGGATCAGCAGGTTGCGGAAGTCCTCGGCCCATTTATCGTCGTTGCAGCCGAAAAATCCGCCGATATTGGCCAATCCGTCCTTCTTGGCGCTCATCGTGGCCCCGTCGGCCAGCGAAAACATTTCTCTGGGCGATCTCCAGCAGGCTTCGCTCCGAATAGCCCGGCTCGTATTCCCTGATGAAATATGAATTCTCCGCGAAGCGGCACGCGTCGATAATCAGGGCAATCCCGTGCTTGCCAAGCAATTCCTTGGCGCTTCGGATATTTTCCAGCGAAACCGGCTGGCCGCCGCCCATGTTGTTGGTGACGGTGATCATGCAGAAAGGAATGTTGTTCGCGCCTTCCGTCTCGATCAACTGTTCGAGCGCGGAGAGGTCCATGTTTCCCTTGAACCGCTTCGTCCGAATAAAGATCGCGGCCTCCCGGGGCCAACAAATCCACGGCCCTCGCGCCGACATATTCGATATTGGCTCGCGTCGTGTCGAAATGGCTGTTGTTGGGAACGACGTCGCCGGGCTTCAGACGCGTCGCGGCCAGGATGCGCTCGGCGGCTCTCCCTTGATGGGTGGGGAAAATATGTTTGAAGCCGGTGATTTCGCGAACGGTTTTTTCGAAGCGGCGCCAGGAAGCGCTGCCCGCGTAGCTTTCGTCGCCCAGCATCAGCGCGGCCCACTGTCGGTCGGACATCGCGCCCGTGCCGCTGTCGGTCAGAAGGTCGATGGTGACGTGTTCCGCGTCGAGCAGGAAGACATTGTTGTGCGCCGCGGCGAGCGCCGTCTCGCGATGACCGCGCGTCGTGATTGGCAGCGGCTCGGTCATCTTGATGCGGAACGGCTCGATAATCGTGCGCATGCGACGGCTCCCAAAACCGTCAAGATAGGGCCGGCGCGCGCCGCATCGAGCCGATGCGCCCTTCGGATGGCGCCATTTCCGGTCCGTGGCGCACGCCTTCGCCCGGCGATGCCGCGGAATGGACCGGCGGCGCGAACCGCCCGAACCCCGGGACTCCGGGCGAACCGTTTATTCTATTGACAAAGCGGGGGGCGACATATTCCCTCTTCCTTATGATGACCGAAACGGCTCTCCCCCGACGGCGCCGGATGCGTCACGCGCTGGCCTTGCCAAATCTGCTCACCTATGGGCGATTGGTGGCGGTGCCGGTTGTCGCGCTTTTGCTGCAATGGCCGGAAGTTCACTGGATGCGCTGGGCGGCGCTCGGCGTCTTCACCGTGGCCTGCGTCACGGACTTTTTCGACGGCTATCTCGCGCGCATCTGGAAACAGCAGTCGCCGCTGGGCCAAATGCTCGACCCCATCGCCGACAAGCTCCTCGTCGCGACGACGCTGCTCGCCGTCGCCGCCAATCAGACGCTGGTTGGCTGGACGATCTGGGCGGCGATCATCATCTTGTGCCGGGAGTTCCTGGTCTCGGGACTGCGCGAATATCTCGCCGATTTCAAGGTGCCGCTGCCGGTGAGCGTCATCGCCAAATGGAAGACCACGGTGCAGATGTTCGCGCTGGGCTTTTTCATCGCCGGGCCGGCGGGCGAGGTCGTGCTGCCGGGAACGGTCGTCATCGGCGACGTGCTCATCTGGATCGCGGCGGTGCTGACGCTCTACACCGCCGGCGATTATCTGATCGCGGGCTGGCCGCATTTCGGGGACGAAGACGAAGCATGAAAGCCGTCTATTTCGCTTCCGTGCGCGAGCGGATCGGCTTGACCGAGGAAGAAATCTTTCCCCCCGCCGGCGTCGCCACCGTGGCCGAGCTGATCGGCTGGCTTTCCGCGCGAGGGGAGGGTTACGCCGCCGCCTTCGCCAACGCCGCGACGATCCGCGCCGCCATCGACCGCAACCCACGCGCGGCCGGATTCGCCGATCGCAGCCGCGCGCGAGATCGCCTTTTTCCCGCCGATGACCGGGGGTTAAAGTGACGGTCCCCACCGTCCGCCTTTGCGCCGAGCCGTTCGACGCGGCGCATGAGGAGGCGCTGCTGCTGCAAGGCCGGACCGACATAGGCGCGCTGGTGTGCTTCACGGGCCTGTGCCGCGACGAGGCGGGGACGCTGGCCGCGCTCGAACTCGAACATTATCCGGGCATGGCGGAATTGGAGATCGCGGCGATCGCCGCCGATGCGCTGGCGCGCTGGCCGCTTGCAAGGGCTCACCGTCCTGCACCGTCACGGGCTCATTCGCCCGGGCGAGAAAATCGTGCTGGTCGCCGCCGCCGCCCGCCACCGCGCCGAGGCTTTCGCGGCGGCCGAGTTTTTGATGGATTATCTGAAGACGAGGGCGCCCTTCTGGAAGAAGGAGCATCGCGCCGACGGGCGCGAGGGCGGCTGGGTCGAGGCCAAGGCCAGCGACGACGAAGCCGCCGCGCGGTGGAAGGAATAGCGCCTTCGCCCCTAAAACGCCCGCCAGGGCGCGATAAAATGCACGATCCAGGCATGTAGCGCGCCGGTCGCGACGGTGAGAAGCAGAACCACGAAGGTGAACACGTCGGTATGGTCCTTCGGGCATTTCATCATGCGCGGCAGGCCGTGATAAAACACATAGAGCCCGTAAAGGCCCAGAACATCGAGCCAGCGCACGCCGGGGACGAGGCCGAAACCCGCCGCGAGCCAGGCCGGCGTGTAGGAATAGGCGGCCAGCGTCAGCGCCCGCCTGTCGTCCGCCTTGCCGTCGAAATGCGGCGCCAGCATCGAGATCACGAAGGCCACGAGATAAAGCAGCGGCAAGCTCAGCACATATTGAACGAAGGCGCGCGTCAGCCCCGCGGCGAACGAAAGATGCTCGACATCGACGGGGCCGCGCCCAAAGCCGAAGAAGTAGCCGCCGAGAAAGCTGGCGAAGGGCGGAATCAGCGCGAGATAGACGATATAGCCGCGATATAGTTCGACGATGCTTTTGTCCTCGGCGTCGATGATCGCCCACTCCGCGTCCGGCGCGACTATCAACCCTTTGATACGTTTGGCTATATTCATCGGATCGCCTCCAGATCGATCGCTTCGCGCGCGTCAGAGTGACGCCGGCGCGCCGCGAAGGCAAGGCGGGTCGGGCGATCCTTGAAAACTGGGGGCTTGCGGGATAAGCGTCGCCATGCGAGGGAGAGTCTCAATAGCCAGCTTGCGACAGTCCGAGCGAGCGACCTCGTTTCCCAACGCGATAGGCCGCATGAAAAAATACCTCGACTATTTCTGGCCCGCCCTCGGCCTCGTCGCCGTCATCGCCTCCATCTATCTGCTCTATCACGAGTTTCGGGGCCAAGACGTCGGAACCGAGGTTTGGGCCGCGCTCCACGCGATCTCGCCGCGCAATTACCTCTTGGCCGGCGCCGGCACGATCCTGGCCTATTTCGCGCTCGCCTGGTACGACCGCATCGCCCTGCTCCACCTTGGCGTGAAACATATTTCCTGGCCGTTCATCTCGCTGTGCTCCTTCACCACCTACGCGCTGTCGCACAACATCGGCGCGAGCGTATTTTCCGGGGCGATGGTGCGCTACCGCGCCTATTCGACCAAGGGCCTCACCGCCTCGCAGGTCGCCGTGCTGGTGGTGCTGTGCTCCTACACCTTCGGCTTCGGCAATGTGCTGCTCGGCGGCCTGCTGCTGACTTACGATCCCGATCTGATGCAGCGCCTGTCCGGCTTCCTGCCCGATATTTTCACGCATCCGCACGCGGCGCGCGCCGTGGGCCTCGCCTGCCTTGGCGGGGTGGCGCTCTATATCATCGGCTCGCTGATGCATTTCAAGCCGTTCAAGATCAGCAGCTTCGAGATCGTCTATCCCCGCCCCGACGTCATGGTGCAGCAGCTTTTCGCCGCGCCGCTGGAGCTGATCGGCGCCGCCGCCATCATCTATTTCGCGCTGCCCGAGGACGGCAATCCCGGTTATCTCGTCGTGCTCGGCGCCTTCCTTCTGTCCTTCTCGGCGGCGCTGGTGTCGCACGCGCCCGGCGGGCTCGGCGTGTTCGAACTGCTGTTCATCAAATTAATGCCCGATGTCGCGCGCGTGAAAGTTTTGGCGGCGCTGCTGGTCTGGCGGCTGTTCTATCTGATCATTCCGCTGCTGTTCGCGATCGTGGTGGTCGTGATTTTCGAGCGCGGCCGCCTCGCGGACGCGCTGCGGCGGGCTCGCGGCGAGCCAATGGCGAAATAGCGGGTTCAGCCTTCATCATTTAGCGGCGCGCGACTGGTCGCTCAGGACTAGCTTCCTAGATAGAACGACGGGCAAAGAAGGAGCCGCTCTCATGACCGCACGCAGGATTAAATCCGTCATCACGGGGGGAATGTTCGTGGCGCTCGCCACTCTGGCGACCACGGGAACAGCGATGTCGCTGGAGGTCTTCAGGAGCTACGACGCGGGCTGCGCCCGATGGTCGAGCCAAGGGGCGGGACAGAGAATCAAGTGTTTCGACTGTTTGAAAAGGCGCCAAATGGGCGGCAGGTGGGTTTGGGTCAACACGTGCCCCCACGGCTAGAGCAAGCTTTCGAAAAAGTTGATAGACTTTTTTGGAAAAGAGCTTGCTCCAGCGTTTTGATTTTGGCCAACGCTCTAGGCGGGCGCAAATGGAAAAACCGGCCCCCGCGATGGGAGCCGGCTTTTTTAGCGACGGCGGGAACGCTCGCCGTCACGCGCGATATTGTTGCAGCCTCGTCGTCCGCAAGCCGGCGAGGCCGTATTGGTCTATGGACATTTGCCAACTCAAGAACTCGTCGACCGTCAGCGTGTAACGGCTGCAGGCCTCGTCGAGGGACAAGAGCCCGCCGCGAACGGCCGCGACGACCTCCGCCTTGCGGCGGATGACCCAGCGCCTTGTGGTCACTGGAGGCAAATCGGCGATCGTCAAGGGACTCCCATCGGGGCCGATGACATATTTGACACGCGGACGATACGTCTCGGTCATATCGATACTCACACACTCGAACAAACAGGCAGTATGACCTTTGTAAGGGACCGGCTTTAAGATTTGCCTAAACGCTCGGTTATAAGGCGTTTTCCGATTTCAACGCATTGTTAGGAATTGGTCGTCGCCTCGCGAGTTAATTACGAGACGCTGGCGCATAACGCCCAAAACGCGACAACTATACTGAATAAAGCCTTTATTCCGCTCCATTCATGTCGCAATTTCATACGGACGCCGCTGGAGCGCTTTTGCTCCGGCCAAGTTTTCGGCGGCGTGGCGGCTCCAACTCTTAAGTTTTTGCTTAACGAAACCTCAAAATGAAACCTCGAACCTTGTCCTCGCGGGACCGTCAGCGCATGGCCTCGATGGCCTCGACCTTCACCCGCGCGACGCCCGCCTTGCGAAAGCCAAGCGCGTCGGCGGCGCTCGTCGACACGTCGATGACCCGCCCGCCGGTGAACGGCCCGCGATCGTTGATCGTGACGATCACGGAGCGTTGATTGCCGAGATTGGTCACCCGCGCCGTGGAGCCGAACGGCAGGGTCGGATGCGCCGCCGTGTGACCGCAGACATGCCCGCCGGCATGACCGCCGATATGGGAGCCGTTCGCGGTGTGGCCCTTGAGAGCGTAATAGGAGGCCTTGCCCGTCCAGGTCTCCGCCGTCGCGGGCATCGGAAGAGTTAAAAGCGCGGCCAGGCTGAAACTCAACTTTCTCAAGAATCTTTCCCCGATGGACATATCCGTCGCGAAAGGCGGCGCGATCGACCCGTTACGCTAAAGTTGGTCCGCTGCATTAAAATGTTGAGATGTGTCCAAAAAAAGGAGAAGCTCCGCCGCCCCGCCCGTCATGGCGGGCCCGTGGCGCGACGACGACGCGGCGATATGTGAAATGCGGAAGGATTTCTAAGCGGATAGTCTCGGAAGCGGATAGTCTTGGGCGATCCTTCGAGCCGGACGCGCTATTGTTGCGAGAAGCTCGCGCGCGCGAAAACCGATCGAGCGCGCCGGCGCGATGTCCTCGCCATCTTGGCGGGCCGCGCCGGCTTCGCCTTCAGGCTTTCCTGGCTTTCTTTTCTTGCGGGCGGCTCGCGAAATACAGCCCCAAGGCGAGAGCGCAGGCGAGCGCCAGGAGTATCAAGGGCGTCATCGACGCCGGCGCTCCGCCGACCGAAAAGGGATAGCTCGCCACCCAATGCTCGCCGTTCGGCCCATCGGCGGTCACGACGCCGACGTAGTTTCCGGGCTCCTCGAACTTATGGACGAAGCTGAACGTTCCCTTGGGGTATGTTTCCGGCGGCAGATAAGCCACGGTCGACCCGTCCGGGGCCGCGCCCTCGGCCGGCGCCGCGCCGGCGTCGCGCGTAATGCGGAAATCCAGCTTCATCTGGCGCAACTCGTCCTGCGCGAGGTCGAACACCAGAGTCGTATCGCCCACCTCGGGAACATCCTCGCAGAATTTGCGCTGCGACACCGCGAACTGGTAGCCGGAGAAATACAGGAAGTCCGGCCCGATCTTGAGCACGCACGCCTCCTGATCGTAACCGAGCGCGCCGCGCGCCTCGGCTCGCGGCGCGGCGAGGACGAGCGCCAGCGCCGCCGCGGCGATAAACAACAAACTGCTGCAAGCTTTCATCGGACTCCCCCAGAATCGCCGCGGGTCGGCTTTCAGCGCCGCCGCGGTCTCGTTTGATCCGATTATAACTAGCCGCCCGGCGGGCGTTAACTAGCCGCGTGCGTCAGCCTGCTCGCTGGCCCGGAACGCGAGCCTGAAGGCTCGCTTTTGTCTTCGATTTCGGCGACGCAAGCCGCTAGCCTTGGACGTCACGCCTCGGCGCGCAGCGGGCGCATCAGCAGGGCGTCGATCGCCGCCTCGACGCTCATCCGGCCCGCGAGGATCGCGTCCACGGCCTCGGCGATCGGCATTTCGACGTGGCGCTCGCGCGCGATTTCGACCAGCGCCGAGGCGGTGTAGGCGCCCTCCGCCAGCTTGCCGTGGCTCGCGTCGCGCGGCGGCTCGCCGCGGCCGAGCGCCTCCCCGAGGGCGAAATTGCGCGATTGCGCGGAGCCGCAGGTGAGCACGAGATCGCCGAGCCCGGAGAGGCCCATCAGCGTCTCCTGCCGCGCGCCCCAGGCCGCCCCGAGCCGCGCCAGTTCGGCGAAGCCGCGGGCGATCAAGGCCGCTTGCGCGCTGGCGCCCAGCTCCCGCCCCGCCGCCATGCCGCAGGCGATCGCCAGCACGTTCTTGGCCGCGCCGCCAATCTCGACGCCGCGCAAATCGGTCGAGCGATACAGCCGAAAGGATTTGGTCGACAATTGCTCGGCGAGGCGCCGCGCCGTCGCCTCGCGCTTCGACGCCAGCGTCACCGCCGTCGGCAGCCCCTTGCAGACGTCGCGGGCGAAGCTTGGCCCGGAGAGCGCGGCGACCTCGACTTGCGGCGCCTCCTCGGCGATCACCTCGCTCATGAATTTATGGCTGCCGCGCTCTATGCCCTTGGCGCAGGCCACGAAGGCCGCGCCCTCGCGCAGGAACGGCCGCGCCAGCCGCGCGACGCCGCGCATCGCCTGCGCCGGCACGACGCCCAGCACGATCTCGGCGTCTTTCAGCTCGCCGAGGTCGGCCGTCGGCGCCACCGCGCCCGCCAGCGGCAGGCCCGGCAGATGGCGGCGGTTCTCGCGGTCGCGCGCCAGCGCCGCGACATGCTCGGGGTCGTGTCCCCACAGCGCGACATGATCGCGCTCGAACGCCGCGACATTGGCGAGGGCCACGCCCCAGGCGCCGGCCCCGAGCACCATGACGCGGGCGCGGGTCATCTGGCGCCGATCCGCTGATTGTCGGCGCGCGCCCACATCCGTTCGAAATTCTCGGTGAAGCTTTCGGCCAAGGGAGGGCTCTCGATCACGATGAGGTCGTTGTCCTGATAATCCTCGCCCGACACGCTGAAATTGGCGGAGCCGCTGCGCAAGACCCGATGGTCGACGACGAAGGATTTGAGGTGCATCGGATCGCGCGAGCGGCGCTTTTGGCGCAATTCGACATTGGGCGTCGCGGCGATTTGCAGGACCGCGCTCTCCGAACGCCCCATCTGCTCGCCGTCGAGATAGACGCGCACATGCACGCCGCGCATCGCCGCGCGGCCGAGTTCAGAGACCAGCGCCCGGTCGGTCAACACATAAGCGGCCATGTCGATCGACGTTTTCGCGCTGGCGATCAGCCGCGCGTCGACGCTCTCGATCCCGGCGCCCGGCGCGTAATAGGTCCGCACGCCGGCGACGACCGGCTCTTGCGCGAGCAGGCCGGCGGGCGGCGCCTGCGGCGCCAGCGCCAGGCCCGCGACGGCGGCGGCGAGCAATGGACGCATGTGTTCAGGCCTTGCCGTGGTGCAGGACGCCGGGGTTGGCGTCGAGCGGCCAGCGCGGGCGCGCGGCGAAATCGAGATTGTCGGCGAGCCCCAGCTTGAAGCGCTCCAGCCCGGCCCAGGCGATCATCGCGCCATTGTCGGAGCAAAGTTCCGGCACGGGGGCGACGAAACGCAGCCCCGCCTCGGCGCAAAAGCGCGTGAGCGCCCGGCGAATGGCGCCGTTGGCGCCGACGCCGCCGCCGATGACGAGGCCGCGCGGGCTCGCCGAGCCGCCCGGCGACGACCCGCTCTGCTCGGCGAAAAGCTTCAGACCCGCGCGCACGCGATCGACGATCACGTCGACGACCGCCGCCTGGAACGACGCCGCGAGGTCTCTTTTGTCGGCTCGCTCGGCTCCTCGCCGAGCCGCAAAAGCTCCTGGCGCACCGCCGTCTTGAGCCCGGACAGCGAGAAATCCGCGTTCGCGCGCCCGATCATCGGACGCGGCAGGTCGAAACGACGCGGGTCGCCGTCGGCCGCCAGTTTCTCGATCGCCGGTCCGCCCGGATAGGGCAGATCGAGCATTTTGCCGACCTTGTCGAAAGCCTCGCCGGCGGCGTCGTCGACGGTCGAGCCGAGACGCTGATAGGCGCCGACGCCGCGCACCGCGACAAGCTGCGTATGGCCGCCCGAGACGATGAGGGCGATATAGGGAAAGTCAATTCCGTCGGTCAGCCGCGCCGTCAGCGCATGGGCTTCGAGATGATTGACCGCGACGAAGGGCTTGCCCGCCGCCATCGCCAGCGCCTTGCCGGTCGTGAGCCCCACCAATATGCCGCCGATCAGCCCCGGCCCCGCCGCCGCCGCGATGGCGTCGACGCCGGCGATGTCGGTCCGCGCGTCCCTGAGCGCGCGCAGGATCAGCCGGTCGAGCACCTCGATATGGGCCCGGGCGGCGATCTCCGGCACGACGCCGCCGTAAGCGGCGTGGCGGGCGATCTGGCTCATCACCTCGTTGGCGAGAATTTCGCCGCCGTCGAAGCCGAGCCGCTCCTCGACGATGGCGACCGCCGTTTCGTCGCAGGTGGTTTCAATGCCGAGAACGCGCATGCAAGTCCTGTTGCGCGGGAGAGTGAAGCCTTGAGTCGGCGCCCGCGCGGATGACCAACAGGGTATAGCGACCAGCGCGGCGGAGGCAAATGGGCCGGCGAACGGACCTCGAGCGCGCGGCGCCGGTTTCGCCGTTCGCCCGCTGATTTCGGCGGGCAAACCCCTAATTTCGACGCCTCGGCTGGGCGATCTGCACGATTCTTGATCTGGGCGCCGAACTGAAGACGTACGATTTGTTACACAAGCATATAGAAACGGCTAAAAAATCTAATGGAGCGAACTGACACGAATCGTTAGTTTTCAATCAACTTGGCCGCAAACGCCGAAGAATCATGCAGATAAACCGAAAGGGCATTGAATGTCGAGAAGAGCCTTTAATTCGCTGCTCGCAATGTTCGCGTTACAAAGCGCGGCGAGCGCGGCGGATCTTCCCGCGCAAAAGGCTGCTCCCGCGCCCGCTCCCCTGATGTTCAGCTGGGAGGGCGGATATCTTGGAACCCAAGCCGGCTATGGCTTCAACACCGTCAAGGAAAGCGGCTTCGATCCCATTCCCGGCTACGCCAACCTCGCCAATCCCGTCGCCTATTCGCAAAACTACAGTTCGCGCGGCCCCTTCAGCGGCTTCCATTTCGGCTACAATAAGCAATTCGGCCAGTTCGTGCTCGGCGCGGAAGCGGATTTCGACTTCACCGGCCAGCACACCAACAAGGTCTTGTACAACAGCCTCGGCGCCGCGCTCGGCGGGCCGACGCAGACCAATATCGCGGATAATCTGCGCTGGATGGCGCGGGCGCGCGCCGGCTACGCGGACGGGAGAACGCTGTATTATCTGACCGGCGGCCTCGTCAACGGAACCTCGACGGTTCAGCAGAACTACTGGGCGCTCAGCGCGCCGAACGTCCCCGTCGCGGACTATTTCAACATTCAGCGCTTCGGCTGGACCGCCGGCGCCGGCATCGAATACGCCTTCACCGACGTTTGGTCGGGGCGGATCGAATATCACCACAACGACTTTGGAACCGCCACCGTCAATTCCGTGCAGGTTCCCGGCCTCACCTTCCGCGAGAGATCGGCGGAAGACGTGGTGGGGCTGGGCATAAGCTATCATATCGGCGCGCCCGGCGCGGCCGCGGCCGTCGCCGCGGCTTCGGAGCCGAAGGCAAAATACGAACCGCCGCCGCCGCCGGACCCGACCTTCATCGGCCGGCTCTATCATGGCTATAAGGACGAATGGGGCGCGCCGATCCCGGACGATCCCAACGCGCCGCCGAGCCGCCGCGCCGGTTACGGCCCCGCCAGCGCAGCCGTCGCCGCCCTACCCTTTCACCGAATGGCCCTATGGCGGCGCGACGCCGATCGCCGTGTCGCTGCCCAATTCGATCGACTCGCCGCTGATGAAGGCGCTGAGCCCGACGCCAGTGGGCAAATTCCTCGAAGACAACCACATCCAGGTTTACGGCTGGATCGATCCGGGCTTCAACATCAGCAATGCGCATTCGTTGCCGGGCGCGCTCGCCGGCGGCAACGCGCCGTCGGCCTATTCCTACCAGCCCAATCTGCTGCAACTCGATCAGGCCGTGGTCATCATCGAGCGCGTGCCGGACACGGTGCAGACGGATCATTGGGATTGGGGCTTCCGCCTCTCGCCGATCTACGGCGAAACCTATCGCTACACGACCGCCGACGGCTTCTTAAGCAAGCAATTGCTGAAATGGAACGAGTTCGCCGGCTTCGACCTTCCGATGTACTATGGCGAGGTGTATATTCCGAATATCATGGACGGTCTGATCATCCGGTTTGGCCGCTATATCTCGATGCCGGACATCGAGGCGCAGCTCGCGCCCAATAATTACATGTATTCGCACTCGATGACCTATGTCATCGACGGCTATACCAACCAGGGCGCCGCGGCGACCTTGCAGGTCAACAAAAACATCATGCTGCAACTGGGGCTCTCGGTCGGCACCGACTCGGAAGGGCAGAACGCGCGCACCGTTCATTATCCCGCCGTGCCGGGCGGCGTGCTCTACAATCCCGTGCCCGGCGTCTTCGCCACGACCACCGGACAGCCCGCCTATAACGGCCAGGCCGATCCCGGCATCAAGCCGAGCTTCGTCGCTTGCGGCCGCTATCAGACCGACGACTCCCGGGACAATATTTATCTCTGCGCCAACGGCATCAACACGGGAACCTTCGGCTACAACAACCAGCAATGGTACGGCGGCTCGTTTTACCACACCTTCAACGACCAGTGGCACATAGCGATCGAGTTCCTGGCACATGCATGAGGACAATGTGCCGAACGCCCTCAGCCCGTTCGTCAGCGCGGTCGCCAACCCCTTCTATTACATGGTCAATGGTCCGAACCTCGCCCAATGCACGAATCCGCTGCAGATAACCTGCACGGCGCGCGAATGGTCGGTCGTCACCTATCTCAACTATAAATTCTCGTCGATGGACAATATTTCCTGGCGCATGGAATATGTCGACGACATCACGGGGCAGCGCACCGGCATAAAGACCGCCTATTTCAACTATGCGGTCGGCTGGCAGCATTGGCTCTCGCCGCAGGTCGAGCTGCGGCCGGAAATGGCCTTCTACAATTCGCTCAACGCGCCGGCGTTCCAGCAGAATCCGCCGCTGCTCCAGGTGAGCCCGACGACGATCGGCACCAAGAGCCATCTCGCGGTCTTCTCGGCCGATATGATCTGGCACTTCTAATGATATCAACGCTTCGCGGACGGGCGGCGGCTCGTTTCGCGAAGCGTCCGAAACAGCGCGCGACGTTATGAAGCAGATATGGAGAAATATGTTTACATCCCGCGCCGCGCATCGCCAGCCGACGCGACATTTTCATTGAAATCACGACAGAATCACCGACCGCGCGGGAGCGAGGCGCGATCTCTCGCTGATATTCCCGGGCGATTTTTCCGCCCGAACCATAACGGAACCTGATCAAATCGATAGCCAATCGCCGCTTGCTTGTTTATGATTTGAATCACGTAAAAGGTTATGTTAACAAGACGAAGCGGGCCGAGGATGGCGGCCGCGCGCGCTGAGAGTGCCGAATTACACAACGTCTTGAGCGGCTTGGCATTTCCGCTCGAACCGTCATGGAGCGATCATGGACGCGTCACTTCCAACAACGCGCTTACGCGACCGCCAACACCCGCGCCGACGGCAAGCGGGTCTTGATCGTCGACGCCGAGCAGGCCTCGGTTAAATTATTGCGCGAGGCGTTGATCGCCGAGGGCTATGAGATCGCGCAAACAAGCTCCGGCGGCGAGGCCATTGTTCTGGCGATTTCCTGGCAGCCGACGCTGATTGTCCTGGATATTAACCTGCCTGACATCGATGGCCGCGAGGTCATTCGCGTCCTCCGCAAGCATTCTCCCGTCGCGATCATCGCGCTGTCCGCGCGCGATCACGAATCCGAAAAGATCGCGACATTGGATCTCGGCGCCAACGACTTCATTTGCAAGCCGATCAGGATCGGCGAACTTCTGGCGCGAGCGCGAGCGGCGCTGAGAACGCGCATAAACTTCGAGCCGGTCACGCTCGTCTATCAGGCCGGGCATCTCACCATAGACGCCGCGACGCGAACCGTGACGCTGCGCGGACAAACGCTGAGATTTACTTCCAAGGAATTCGAGGTGCTGCATATTTTGGCGAGCGCCAACGGACGGGTGGTCACGCAGCGCCAGCTGATCGAACTGGTTTGGGGCCCGGCCAGCGCGGATAGCGTTCAATATCTTAGGGTTTTCATCGGCCGGCTGCGGCGGAAAATCGAGGACAACCCGGACGACCCCAAGCTCCTCGTCACCGAGCGCGGCGTCGGATATCGTCTTATTCTCGGCGGTCCCGTGCATTCCGAGTAGCGACGCGGGCCGCGCGTTTTCGCGCATTTTCACTTATGGCGGCGCAAGGACGCGCGGCGGCGGGCGCGAAGGCGCATCGCGGCGAATCATCGAAAACGCCGGCTGGGAGAGGCCCTTGCGCCACGGAGGGCGACCCCGACCGCTCGCCGCGAAAATCAACATAAACAATGATATGAAATCCAAAAATTGGGCATTAGGAAAACGGCGAAGAGCCTCAGCCTACCTCACCGAATTGGCTGATTTCCGACAATCTACTTATTTTGTAACTTATTATTTTAACATGCTATTTCGAATGGTGTGTCTTTATGGTTACACTTGTAAAGATTCGTAAGGTAATGATATATTAACCATTATTTGGCCGTCGCGGATTGTTATGCGAATGTAAAAACCACACATTTTTCCCTCATAATGCTCATTTCTGTTTCAAAATTAGACTATGCGAGGCCGGCGCGCGACGTCAAAGCCGGCCGCGCCGCCGGCGCTGTCGCGAAAGCGAAAATTATCTATATATTTCAATCAATTGATCGATAACGGCGAAGCCCGAGGCGGATCGAACCGCCGCGGCGCGGGAGAAGACTGCTATCGCCTCTTGGTATAAGTTTGGACAAGCCTTCTCGATGCGCCCTAAATTTAAGCAATATGAACGCTCAAGCAAGTTTACGAATGTTATGGTCGCGGCTTTGATGTTAAAAAAAACATAATGGAACGAATCCGGCGACCCGGGCACTTTCGATGACGGAGCGAGACTTCATCTGACTCGCAACTGATTTGAGGGGAGTTTCCATGCCGAAAAGGGCAATATCATGGGCGGCGCTGCTGGTCGCTCTGCCGGGCGTCGCGCTAGCGGCGGACCTGCCAAATAGAAAGTCGCTCCCGCCGCCGCCGCTGATGTTTTCGTGGGATGGCGTTTATATCGGCTCGTCGTTCGGCTACAACTTCGCCACGATGAACGAGCAAGCCCTCGATCCGCTGCCGGGCGCCGCCAACGGCCTGCCCGTCTCGACCCTCAACGGTCCGGGCGGCTACCAGCAGTCCTATTCGCCGCGCGGCGTGCTGACGGACTTCCACGTCGGCTATCTCAAGCAGTTCGGCAATTTCGTGGCGGGCGGCGAGTTTGATATCGGCTTCAGCCCGAGCAACACCGCCAAGACCCTGACCAATGGTTTGTCCGCCGTCATGCCGGGCGGAACCGCCAGCATCGCCGGGATCCCGCAACTCACGGTTCCCGGCGGCGTCGCGCCCTTCCAGACCGCCATCCAGGACAATGCCCGGATTTCGCTGATCGGCAAGGCCGGCTATGCGGACGGCCGCTCTCTCTATTACGCCCTCGGCGGTCTGGTCATCGGCGCCACGTCGGTGCAACACAATTATTGGGGCATGCCGACCTCTTACGTGGTGAACTCCTACGGCGCCGTCATTCCCAACAACGACATCAGCAATGTGGAGCGCTTCGGCTGGACCGTCGGCGCCGGCATCGAATACGCCTTCACCGATCACTGGTCGGCGAATGTCGAATTTCGCCACAGCGACTTCGGCACGGGGCAATACACCTCGACCGGCAACCAGTATTCGGGCCTCAACATTCCCGGCAATGTCGCGTCGCCCGGCGGCGGCATTTTCGGCCTGACTTTCAGAGAGCACGAGACCGAGAACAACATCCGCCTCGGCATCAACTATCACATTGGCGCGCCGGAAGCGCCGGTCGTGGCCGACGTGGCGCCCAAGGGCCCGACCGCCCCGGCCGCCGCCGCCGCTCCGCCGCCGCCGCCGGACCCGACCTTCATCGGCCGCCTCTATCACGCCTATAAGGACGAATGGGGCCTTGGCGCTCCGCCCGACGCGCCCCCCGGCTCGCCGCCGAGCCGCCGCGCTTACTTCCCACCGGCGCCCGAGTCTTCCGGCCCCTATCCCTTCACCGAATGGCCCTTCGGCGGCGCCAACGGCATCGGCATAACGACTCCCAACTCCGTCGACAGCCCTCTGATGACCGCTCTGGCGCCGACGGCGGTCGGCCATTGGCTGAACGATAACCACATCCAGATCTACGGCTGGGTCAACCCCGGCTTCAACCTCAGCAACACCCATACGCTGCCGGGCCAGATCACCGGCGGCAACAACCCCGCCGCTTACTCCTATGTGCCCAACGTCATCCAGCTCGATCAGGTCGTGACGATCTTCGAGCGCCTGCCCGACACGGTGCAGAAGGACCATTGGGACTGGGGTTTCCGCTTCTCGCCGCTGTTCGGCGAAACCTATCGCTACACCACCGCGAGCGGCATCTTCAGCGATCAGTTGCAGAAGTGGAACAAGTTCGCCGGCTATGACGCTCCGATGATCTATGGCGAACTCTATATTCCGAACGTCATGGAAGGCCTGTTGATCCGCCTTGGCCGCTATATCTCGGTGCCGGACATCGAAGCTCAGCTCGCCCCGAACAACTATATGTATTAGCCATTCGATGACCTATGGCTACGACAACTACACCAACCAAGGCCTGGTCGGCTCGCTGCAGCTGACCAAGAACTGGATGGTGCAGGCGGCCATCGCGGTCGGCACGGACTCGTCGCTGTGGAACGCGCGCGGCACGACCATCGCTCCACTGCCCGCGGGCGCGCCGTATTCTCTGTTGCCGGGCGTGTTCACGACGGTTCCGGCGGGCTATCTCTCGCCGGGGCAGGCGGGCTATAGCGGCCAGGTCGATCCCGGCATCAGGCCGAGCTTCACGGGTTGTATTCGTTATCAGTCGGATAACGCCTATAACGCGATCTACTCCTGCGCCAACGCGATCAACAGCGGACTTTACGGCTATAACAACCTCCAGCAATATACGACGACGCTGTACCACAAGTTCAACGAGGACTGGCACATCTCGATTGAAGGCTGGAACATGCATCAGAACTACACGCCGAACACCTTCTCTCCGTTCTATGGCGTGAGCCCTGACATATTCCTCAACCAGAACAACGTGTTCCCGGTGGCGACTTGCAAGGGGAACATCTCGCCGACCTGCACGTCGAGCGAATGGTCGGTGCTGACCTACTTGAACTACAAATTCTCGCCTCAGGACAACATCTCCTGGCGCGCCGAATACTTCAACGACATCACCGGTCAACGCACGGGCTTCGCGACCACGTACTTCAACTATGCGATGGGCTGGCAGCATTGGTTCACGCCCACCATCACGATCCGTCCGGAAGTGGCCTTCTACAATTCTCTGAAGACCCCGGCCTTCTCGAACGGCACGCAGAGCCACGCCACGATCTTCTCGGCCGATTTGATCTGGCATTACTAAAAGAGACTCTTCGCGACGAAATCGAGGCGGCGGCATGTCCTGGACATGCCGCCGTTTCGCGTTTGTGGGGGTCGGATGAGGGATGCCTCCGCCCCTTCAACAACGACGCCCACAATCCCGCGCGCAAAAGTGCTACACTCTCCCCATGCGCGCGATGGTGCTGCGGCGGGCCGGCGAGAAGCTCGTCATGGAGGAGCGCCCCGAGCCCCAGCCAGGGCCGGGCGAAGCGAGGCTGCGGGTCGAGGCCTGCGGCGTCTGCCGCACCGATCTGCATGTCGTCGACGGCGAATTGCCGAACCCCAAGCTGCCGATCGTGCCGGGGCACGAGATCGTCGGCAGGGTCGAGGCGGTCGGCGCCGGCGTGACGCTCGCCATTGGCGCGCGGGTCGGCGCTCCCTGGCTCGGCCACACCTGCGGCCATTGCCGCTATTGCGCCAACGGGCGCGAGAATCTGTGCGACGCGCCGCAATTCAACGGCTACACCCGCGACGGCGGCTTCGCCAGCCATGTCGTCGTCGACGCGGCCTACGCCTTTCCGCTCGCCGAATCGCTCGACCCCATCGCCGCCGCCCCCCTGCTCTGCGCCGGGCTGATCGGCTGGCGCTCGCTGAAGGCGGCCGGCGAGGCGGAGCGAATCGGCATCTACGGCTTTGGCGCGGCGGCGCATATCGTCGCGCAGCTCTGCCGCTGGCAGGGTCGGCGCGTCTTCGCCTTCACCCGCGACGGCGACCTCGCCTCCCAGAAATTCGCGCTGTCGCTGGACGCGGAATGGGCGGGCGGCTCGAGCGAGGCGCCGCCGGAGCCGCTGGGCGCCGCGATCATCTTCGCGCCGGTCGGCGCGCTGGTTCCGGCCGCGCTGGCGGCGGTCGAGAAGGGCGGCCGCGTGGTCTGCGGCGGCATTCACATGAGCGACATCCCGGCTTTCCCCTATTCGCTGCTATGGGGCGAGCGCAGCGTCGCCTCCGTCGCCAATCTGACGCGCGCGGACGGCTTCGAGCTGCTGGAGCTCGCCGCGCGGGCGGGCGTGCGGACGACGACGCGGGCCTATCCGCTGGAAGCCGCCAACGAGGCGCTGGCCGATTTGCGCGAGGGAAGGCTGGAGGGCGCGGCGGTGCTGACGCCGTAGAGCAAATTTTGCGAAAGCTCCCCGAGTTTCGCGATCAGAATTTGCTCCAGCATATTGATCTCGCGCGTTTTCTTATCGCTCGGACGATGCCGTCCGAGCTAAAGGCGCGCAAGCGCGCGAGGGCGCGGGAAAGGCCTTGATGGATCCCTGGCAGGTTTGGGCGTGGCCCTGGCTCACGACGATGGACATCTATCGCCGCGCGCTGGAGCCCGGGCGGGACGAAGCCGCCGCGCCCAAGGAGGCGGAATGGACGACGCCAAACCGCGTGACGCTGGACCTCCCGAGCTTGCTGCTGCGCGATTTTTCGATCGGCGAGGACCGCGCTCGCCCGGTCCTCGTCGTCGCGCCCTTTTCGCTGCACGACGCCGAGCTCGCCGATCTCGCGCCCGGCCATAGCCCGATCGAGAGCCTGCTGGCCAATGGCTGTCACGATCTTTTCCTCGTCCAGTGGAAATCGGCGACGGCGAAGACGCGGCTGAACACCATCGATTCGCAATTCGCCGCGCTCAATGTCGTCGTCGACGAGATCGGGCCGCCGGTCGATTTGATCGGCCTTTGTCAGGGCGGCTGGCTGTCGCTCGCCTACGCCGCGCGCTTTCCCAATAAGGTGCGCCGCCTCGTTCTCGTCGGCGCGCCGATCGACACGGCGGCGGCGCCGTCGGCTTTCTCCGGCATGATCAATCCGGTGACCGCCGCCGCTGATCGAGGAACTGATTCGCCGCGGCGGCGGGCTGGCGCTTGGGCGCGACTTGGCCGAACTTTGGCCGCGCCCGCCCGATAAATTCGCGCGGACGCTGGAGGCGCTGGAGCTGGAGCCGCCGACAACCGAGGCGGCGGCGGCGCGCGCTGGAAAATTTTTCGCGCTGGGACGCCCGCCTGCTCGATTTGCCGGGCCCCTATCATCGCGAGGTCTTTCACTGGCTCTATCGCGAGAACCGGCTGGCGACGGGGCGCTTTTGGGCGCTCGGGCGCCGAATCGATCCGAGCCGCATCGAACATCCGCTGTTTCTGCTCGCCGGCGAGCGCGACGACATCGCGCCGCCGGCGCAGGTTTTCGCGGCGGCCGCGCTCGTCGGCGCGCGAGAAAGCGACATAGAGACCGCGCTCGCGCCCTGCGGGCATCTGGCGCTGTTCATGGGCCGGCGCACGGCGGAGACGCAGTGGCCGCGCATCGCGAAATGGCTATCGGACTGAGCGCTCTCCGTTCTTCGCCTTGACTTCGCAAGACGCATGGCATATTCGGCCCTTCTCGCGTGCAACACGCCGCCGCGGGGGAGTAGCTCAGTTGGTTAGAGCGCCGGCCTGTCACGCCGGAGGTCGCGGGTTCGAGTCCCGTCTCTCTCGCCATTTCCTCTTGAAATCCTCAAATTCTCGCGCGACCGATCGCCGCACGGACGCTGTCGCGCGTTGCACTAATCATGAGACGCGCTACGATCGCGCTTACCCGCGGCGCTGGGCGCCGCATGAACGGGCAAGCCCCTTTGAGGGCCAGGGAGATGGAACGGCATGAGTTACGTCGCGCATGAACTGCATGAGGAATTCCCCGAAAAGGCCGAGGCGATCAAGGAGTTGAAGGGCGGCAACGCGCATTTCGCGCGGATCGCCGATCTCTATCACGAGCTCAACCGCGCCATTCACCGCATGGAGACCGATGTCGAGCCGGTGGCCGACGAGACGCTCGAAGGCTTGAAAAGGCAGCGGCTGACGCTGAAGGACGAGATCGCGCAGTTTTTGGCGACCGCGTAATTATACATGCGAGCCTTCAGGCTCGCTGTCCAATACGCGCCCCCCGGACCGCGAGCCTTCAGGCTCGCTGTTCTTCGAGCGGCCCAGTTGGCCTCGCGAAAATGCAAATGAAATAATCTCGCCGCGCCCTCGCCTCTCCCGGTTCGCGGGGAAAGGGAGCGGCGCGGCGAGCCAGCGGCTGGGTTAGCCGCGAAATCGTCAGCGGCTGGCGAGAACCGTCACGTTCACCTTGCCGGTGCCGCTTTGAATCAGCCCGAGCGCCGTGGCCGCGCCGCGCGAAACGTCGAGGCTGCGGCCTGTCCAGGCGGCCGGCCCGCGATCATTGATGCGCACGACCACCGAGCGCCCGCCATGCGACAGCAGCAGCCTCGTGCCGAGCGGCAAAGTCCTGTGCGCGGCCGTGAGCCCCCATTTGTTGAAACGCTCTCCATTGGCGGTGTGGGTGTTGGGCTCAAACCGCTTCGGTCCGCCGCCATACCACGAGGTCATGGCCGTGAAGGAACGGGCGCCGAGAATCGCGCGGGCCGAATGATGCCCCTCGCGCGCGTGACCGCCACGCTCGCAGGCTCGCAAAGACGGGCGACCGAGCGTCGCGCCTTGAATCCCCACCGTAATAGTCGTTGACGACATGCGCCTTGGCTTGAAGTGGAATGGACATAAGTCCAACCGCGAAAAGCCCCGGGATGAGTCGCTTCATTCATTACTCTCCTCTACGATACACAAAGCATATTCGTGTTCACGAACATGCTATTCCAACGCTGGCGGCGTTGATCCATCCTCCACAGGGTTGATGAGACTTTTCAGACCTATAAACCGATTGTGACGGAATAATGTTCAGTATTTTTTTCATGTGGCGACATTATGTGAATGAATCACAACCCGTTATTCGTTGATACCGTGATAATACAAATGCAACGATGGCGTATATGACGATTTTTTCGCGGATGCACTCTCGGTGGGCTGGCCTGAAACTCGGTTATTTCGGTCGCGCGACGAATAGTATAGGAACATTATCTATATGTTGGCTATACATGCGACAAAAGTATGTTCGGCGGGCGAAGACGCTGCGATCGAGGTCGATGCAAGACGCCGTCCCCGCGCGCGGAACCGTCGAAAGCCGCCGAAACACCGCGAAAGCCCCTCGCCGGCGCGCGGCGGCGCCGCGGCCGCGAAAGGCGGGAACGGCGGCCTCGGGGATCGCGGCGGCGACGATGTTTGGACGATCGGGGCTGGCGCTTTCGTCAGCCCTGGCGCGACAGCGGCTTAGCGGGATATCGGCCCGGGCCGGAAGCGCGCTGGCTCGCGCCGTCATCGAACGAAACCTGTTCCCGGCGGCTGCGCCGCGAGCGCCGGGAATGCGTGCTTTGTGACGAATATGCGTATATAAGGGCGAAGCGAGGGCGGCGACGCATCGGTTTCGCGGGGTCGGCGGGGCGAAATCCGACCGGCGCGCGCGAAAGGCGCATATTTCGCGGCGACGCTCTTTTAGCCGGCGAAGCTTGGCCATATTGGCCGGCGCGGCGAGCCCGTTTGGCGCGCCAGACCGCGCCCATATGTATATGTGGCGCTTTCTTGTAACGGCGTGCGCGGGAAGCGAACCTTCAGTTTCGGTTCATGTCGCAAAGGCCAGGATCGAGTCGCGATAACATCCTGGCCGCAACAACAAAGGTTGACAATGCCGACCATCGCTCTCGTCGATGACGATCGCAACATTCTCACATCGGTGTCGATCGCCCTGGAAGGCGAAGGCTACCGCGTCCAGACCTACACCGACGGCGCCGCCGCGCTCGACGGCCTGCGCGCCAATCCGCCGGACCTCGCCATTTTCGACATTAAGATGCCGCGCATGGACGGCATGGAGCTGCTCCGCCGGCTGCGGCAGAAATCCGATCTGCCGGTGATCTTCCTCACCTCGAAGGACGAGGAGATCGACGAATTGTTCGGCCTCAAGATGGGCGCCGACGACTTCATTCATAAGCCGTTCTCGCAGCGCCTGCTGGTCGAGCGGGTCAAGGCGATCCTGCGCCGCGCCAACCCCAAGGAGGCGGCGGCGCAAAAGGAATCCGAAGCCAAGGTGCTGGAGCGCGGCGCGCTGACGATGGACCCCGAGCGCCACGCCTGCACCTGGCGCGGCGATCCGGTGGTGCTGACGGTGACGGAATTCCTGATCCTTCAGGCGCTGGCGCAGCGCCCCGGCGTCGTCAAGAGCCGCAACGCGCTGATGGACGCCGCCTATGACGATCAGGTCTATGTCGACGACCGCACCATCGACAGCCACATCAAGCGGCTGCGCAAGAAATTCAAAATGGTCGACGACGATTTCGAGATGATCGAGACGCTTTACGGCGTCGGCTATCGTTTCAAGGAAGGCTAGGCCGCTGTCGTTTCGCCTTAAGAGAGCGCGGACCACTGATGAGTAGTCGAGATGCAAGAGCAGGCGCGGGAGCCGGCGCGGCAAAACCGGGCGCGGCGCGTGGCCTCCGCGCGGCTGCTGCGGCTGGCGCGGGCGGCGCAGGCGCGGCTTTCCTCGTCGCTGACGCGGCGCATCGTCGTGCTCAATCTCGGCGGGTTGGTCGCGCTGCTCGCCGGCTTTCTCTATCTCAACCAGTTTCGCGAGGGGCTGATCGAGGCGCGCGTCACGAGCTTGCAGACGCAAGGCGAGATCATCGCGGCCGCGGTGGCGGCCTCGGCCACGGTGGACACCGACGCGATCACGATAGACCCGGAAAAGCTGCTGAAACTGGCTCCGGGCGAGAGCTACAACGTCACCGACGGAAGTCTGCCGGCGCTGGAGTTTTCGCTGAACCCCGAGCGTGTCGGCCCGCTGCTGCGGCGGCTGGTGACGCCGACCCGCACCAGAGCGCGCATTTACGACCGCGACGGCGAGCTTTTGCTGGATTCGCGCTCGGTTTCCGGCCGTTCGAACATTCTGCGCTACGATCTGCCGCCCGGCGTCGCGTCGAGAGCGCAAATCGGCGAGAGCGCCCGCACGCCGTTACGAGGAGTTCGTCAGCGCGCTGCGGCGATGGAGCCGTCCGGGATTGCCGCTCTACGAGGACATCGGCACGTCAACGGCAAGGCCTACCCCGAGGTCGGGGACGCGCTGGCCGGAAACGCGCAGCAGGATGGTGCGCGCCAACGCCAAGGGCGAGACGATCATTTCGGTCGCGGTTCCCGTGCAGCGTTTCCGCTCCGTGCGCGGCGCCCTGCTGCTGTCGACGCTGGGCGGCGACATCGACGGCGTGATCGCCACCGAACGCTGGGCGATCATCCGCATCTTTCTGGTTTCCGCCGGCGTGATGCTGCTGCTGTCGCTGCTGTTCGCCGGCGCCATCGCCGAACCGATGCGGCGCCTCGCCGAAGCCGCCGAGCGCGTGCGCCGCGGCGTTAAGTCGCGGCAGGAGATACCCGACTTCACCGACCGCCAGGACGAGATCGGCCATCTCTCCGGCGCGCTGCGCGACATGACCAAGGCGCTTTACAACCGCATCGAGGCGATCGAGCATTTCGCCGCCGATGTCGCGCATGAGCTGAAAAACCCGCTGACCTCGCTGCGCAGCGCCGTCGAAACCCTGCCGATCGCCAAGACGGAAGGCCGCGCGCGAGCGGTTGCTGGAGATCATCAAGCATGACGTGGGCCGGCTGGACCGGCTGATCAGCGATATTTCCGACGCGTCGCGGCTCGACGCGGAACTGGCGCGCGCCGACATGGCGACGGTGAATCTCGCCTCGGTGCTCGAAACCGTCGTCAGCATGTCGCGCGGCGTCGACACCGGCGACCATGTGACGGTCGAGCTGACGAAACAAAGGGCCGAGAGCGAGGCGGCGCGCGGCGGCTGGCGGGTGCTCGGCCATGATTCGCGCCTCGCCCAGGTGTTCGACAACCTCATCGTCAACGCGCGCTCCTTTTCGAAACCCGGTGGCGTGGTTCGGGTGATCCTGCGGCCCGAAACCGGCATCGGCTTGAGAGGCCGCGAGCGCGACGGCTTTGAGATCATCGTCGACGACGACGGCCCCGGCATTCCGCAAGGCGCCTTCGAGCGCGTGTTCGAGCGTTTCTACACCGACCGGCCGGAGCAGGGCTTTGGCCAGAACTCCGGCCTCGGCCTGTCGATCTCGCGGCAGATCGTCGAAGCCCATGGCGGCCGCATCCGCGCCTTGAACCGAACCGTCGGCGAGCCCGAGGGCACCGACGAGCCGCCCGCCGGACCCGATTGCGCCGATGACGCGATCCTCGGCGCGCGTTTCGTTTTGTGGCTCCCGGCGGAGTGATGAGCGGCGCGCGAACGCCCGAGGAGGCGTCGACGCACGCCAATGCGCTGCTGATCGGCGCGACGGGCCTGCTGCTGCGCGGCGTTTCCGGCGCCGGCAAAAGCGCCCTGACCCTCGAATTGATGGCGCGCGCGCGCCTGCGCGGCGATTTCGCGCGGCTGATCGGCGACGACCGCGTGACGCTCGAAAATTGCAACGGCCGCCTGATCGCGCGCCCGCATCCGCTCGCCGCCGGACGCATGGAATTGCGCGGGCTGGGGCTGGTTTCCGAACCCTTCGAGCCGGCGGGAGTGATTCGCGGCGTGGTCGATTTGGCGCCGCCGGGAGAGTCGCCGCCGCGCTATCCGTCCGAGTGCGACGCCACGACGCGGTTGTGCGATTTGACGTTGCCGCGCTGCTTCGCCGAGCTGCGCGACCCCGCCGCGGCGGAAAAAATACTCTTATTTTGCCATGGCTTAGAGTAATTTAGCCGCGTTTTGCGCTTTTCGCTTGCCAATTTCGCCGCATCGCACAAAATGAAGGTTCAAAGAGCGCCCGCGACATAATATCCGCGCTCGTGTATAACGCGTCTTGGGTTCACTATATAATGGTGGTCTGTCCTTCGCTCTTGCTCTCGCGGGGTTTGGGGGCAGGCCAGTCCCGCTGGACCTTGGATTGTTCCCTCGGGTCGCCTCGCGAGACGTCGTCATAGGTGGTAGCGTCGCATGATCGGAATGGTCCTTGTGACCCATGGACACCTCGCCACGGAGTTTCGCGCCGCGCTCGAACACGTGGTCGGTCCGCAAAAGCAACTCGCCTCGATTTCCATCGGGCCCGAGGACGACATGGAGCGCCGCCGGCTCGACATCATCGAGGCGGTCAGGCAGTCCGACAGCGGCCAGGGCGTGGTGCTGCTCACGGACATGTTCGGCGGCACGCCGTCGAATCTCGCGATCTCCGTCATGAACGGCGGCAATATCGAGGTGTTGGCCGGCGTCAATCTACCCATGCTGATCAAGCTGGCTTCCGTGCGCGACTGCCAGACGCTGGAGCAGGCCGTGCTGCAGGCGCAGGACGCCGGGCGCAAATATGTGCATGTCGCCAGCAGAATTCTCAACCCGAAATGCGCCGCCGTTAAGCCGCAGGCGACCGAGCCCGCCAAGTGAACGAGCGCGCCAAGTGACAGAACAAGAAACGGATTTGGCGCTGGCGGGCGCGAAATTGTCGCGCGAGCTGACGATCGTCAATATGAAGGGGCTGCACGCCCGGGCGACGGCCAAATTCGTGCAATGCTGCGACCGTTTCGACGCCGTCGTCACCGTCACGAAGGACGACGAGACCGTCGGCGGCAGTTCGATCATGGGCATTTTGACGCTGGGCGCGGCCAAGGGCTCCTCGATCCTCGTCACCGCCTCCGGTCCCGACGCGCAAGCCGTGCTCGACGCGCTGGAGGAACTGGTCGCCAACCGGTTCGGCGAAGAGGAGTAGGCCTCGGCGAAAGCCGTTGACGTCCAGACGTCGCCGCGGCTAGCCTCCCCGCATGAATCAACGCGCCGCGCCCGGTCTTGTCCGAGATTCCATCGTGGCCTATCTCGCGGCGGCCGAGAGCGCGTCGATTGGAGAAATCCGCGAGGCCGTCGCCGCGCGCATCGGCGATGTCCCCGCATCGTCCGTTCGTTCCTATCTCAACATCAATACGCCCGATCTGTTCGAGCGCACCGCGCGCGGGCGCTACCGACTTCGCGCGGCGAAGGAAGGCGCGGCCAAGGAGCCCTCGGTCTCCCACGTCATCGGTCGCGCGACATTGGTTCACGCCGATTGCTTCGACTGGATGCGCGCCCGCGAGCCGCGTTCGATTCATGGCCTCGTCACCGACCCGCCCTATGGCCTCGTCGAATATTCGCAAATCGAGCAAGCCAAGCTGCGCGCCGGGCGCGGCGGCGTCTGGCGCATCCCGCCCTCCTTCGACGGCCGCCAGCGCGCGCCCCTGCCCCGTTTCACGACCCTGACCGAGGGGGATCGCGCGGCGATGCGGGATTTCTTCCTCGAGTTCGGCAAGCTCGCGCTCCGCGTCACCACGCCCGGCGCGAATGTCATCGTCGCGAGCAACCCGCTGCTCGTTCATGTCGTCGCCAATGCGATGAGCGCGGCGGGCCTCGAGTTGCGCGGCCATCTCGTTCGCCTGGTGATGACGATGCGCGGCGGAGACCGGCCCAAGAACGCGCATGAAGAATTCCCCGATGTCAGCGTGATGCCGCGCTCGATGTTCGAGCCCTGGCTCATTCTGCGTCATCCGCTCGATGGGCGCGCGCGGGATACGCTGCGCGAATGGGGCGCCGGGGGCTTTCGCCGCCCCTCGCCGGAGCGCCCGTTCGGAGACGTGATAAAGTCGGGCCCGACGCCTCGGGCCGAGCGACGGATCGCCGCGCATCCGTCCCTAAAACCGCAGGCGTTCCTGCGCGCCGTCGTGCGCGCGGCATTGCCTTTGGGAAAGGGCGTCATTCTCGACCCCTTCGCGGGTTCGGGCTCCACCCTCGCCGCGGCCAACGCCATCGGCTACGACAGCATCGGCGTCGAACAGGACCCGCGCTATGTCGCGCTGGCGCGCGAGGCGATCCCGAAGTTGGCGGCGCTGATGGTGGAAGACTAACGCTTGACGCCCGTAAAATGGGATGTCGCGAGCGGACGGCGTTGGAGCGGGTCTGCCCCAAGGCGCGCATGACCATTTGTTTCCCAGCACATCAAGCCGCTTCGCCTCTCGTTGACGAAAAGGAATCCGACCGCGCCTTCGGCCAGCTGTGTTTAAACCTCGGGTCCTCCGTGCCGGAAAGCAGTTCGCCTGGCTCGAGGAAATGGTAGATTTGCTCGAGAGTTTCCGGCCGGCCGAAAGTGGTGCGTTTCGAGATATGGTAGGGTCTGAGATCGGACGGGTGATCGAGTCCCGCGGCGGCGACCACCTCGGCCAGCGCCAAAACGGTCGCCCGATGAAAAGATGCGACCCGGCTCGCCTTTCGCGGGACAACGAGCGCGCGTTGCCTGATGGGGTCCTGCGTCGCGACTCCTGTTGGACATTGGTCCGTATGGCAGCGGAGCGACTCGATACAGCCGAGCGCGAACATGAAGCCGCGCGCCGAGTTGCACCAGTCGGCGCCCAGAGCCATGGCCCGGACCATCTCGTAGGCGGTGATAATCTTGCCGCTCGCGCCAAGCTTAATGTGGTGGCGAATGTTGAGTTCGACGAGGGCGTTGTGAACGAACATCAGCCCTTCCCGCAGCGGCATTCCCACGTGATCGAGGAATTCGAGCGGTCCCGCCCCCGTGCCGCCTTCGGCGCCGTCGATAACGATGAAATCAGGATAGATGCCGGTTTCCAGCATGGCCTTGCAAATGCCGAGGAACTCCCCCGGACGACCGACGCAGAGCTTGAATCCAACCGGCTTCCCGAGCGCTAGTCCACGCAACCGCTCGATAAATTCCAACAATCCGCGCGGCGTCGAAAACTCCGAATGCCAAGCCGGCGATATGCAATCACGGCCGATTGGCACCCCCCTGGCCACGGCGATCTCCGGTGACACCTTGGCCGCGGGAAGCACGCCGCCATGGCCGGGTTTTGCGCCCTGGCTGAGCTTGATCTCTATCATTTTGACCTGTGGCTCGTTCGCTTGCTCCGCGAACCGCTCCGGTGAAAAGCTTCCGTTTGGATCGCGGCAACCGAAATAGCCACTTCCGACTTGCAAGATGATGTCGCCGCCGTGCTGCCGATGGTAGCGGGTGAAGCCCCCCTCGCCGGTGTCATGGGCGAAACCGCCTAGCTTTGCTCCCAAGTTGAGAGCGAGAATCGCCTTAAAGCCGAGCGCGCCGAAGCTCATGGCGGAGATGTTTAGAACCGAAATCGAATAGGGTTGGAGACAGCCCGGGCCTCCCACGGTGACGCGGAACTGCTCGGCCGCGACCGGCCGGGGCGCGATGGAATGGCTAAGCCACTCAAACGACTCGGAATTGACGTCAAGCTCGGTTCCAAATGGGAACTTATCGACGGTTGTCTTGGCCCGTTCATAGGCCAACGACCGTTCCGCGCGGCTGAATGGCTGACCGTCGGTATCGCTCTCGGCAAAATATTGGCGGACCTCCGGCCGGATTTCTTCCAAGATGAAACGGATGTGGCCCACGATTGGATAGTTACGGAGGAGGCTGTGCCGCGTTTGCAGAAGATCATGCGTGCCCAGCAACGCGAGCATGGCGGCGAGACCACAAGGAAACCAGTAGACGGGATCGCTGAATGAAAGAATCAGCAGCAGGATCGCGGCGACGAGCGCGCCGGCATAAGTCACGTAGCGCCGCGTGAAGGGTAGGAGCAGGTAACGCATGGTGGTGACGGTCTCCATGGATAGGATCGGCATCCAATGTCGATCCGATCAGCTGCTTAATCTGCTTTAGCGGCGTGTTGTCCCTCGATAGTCGGGAAGCCCAGGGAGGGCAATGGATCAAGGCGGCGGGGATATGAGAGATTTTGCGTGAGGCGCTTCCGACCCTCCGCGCGAGCGCCTTGCGCTGAATCAAGGTGTCCTTGCAGCGTGTCCCCAATTGATATTCTTGGGAAGGCCACATGGCCGCCACTGGCGCATCGCCGAGGCCGACATCCTCCCCGCTCGAAGCCGAAAGCACGGTTCCAAGCGTCGGATTTCAACGACTAATCCCCGGCGAGATAGACCCGAGTGGCGGGCGGTTCTTGGATTCCCGCGCGGTCGAGCCTCGCGGTCCGCGTTCCCGGATCGCCGCGCGCGTTCTCGCGAAAATCGCTTTCCTCGTCGTGAGCAGAGACGCTTCCGTAAAGCGCATCGGGCCGCGCGCGGCCCTCGGCTCGGTTTCGTGATCGCTCCGATGGACAAACAGGCGCATCCACCGATCGCGCGCGCGATGGGCGTCGACCTCCCCGCCCGACTTCACCATGCTTTTGATTTCGAGGGGTCGAGGATTTGACGTTGCGACGGCGTTTTCGACGCCCGCTCCGCCCTCGCGCAGCTAATTCCCCTCGCCCGGCGGGCCCGGAAACGGCAAAATCTCGATCCCGTCCTCGAGCAGGGATTTCGCCTCGGCGAGGCTGGCGCGGCCTCGAATGGGGCGCGGCTCGGCGTCGCCGTCCTGAATCTTGCGCGCCTCGCTCGGGAAACTGTCGCCGACATCCTCGGTCGAAGCCACGATGGTCTCGCGCAATTCTCGGATCATCGCGCGCAGCTGCGCGTGCCGCTCGTCGAGCAGCGCGACCGGCTGGCGGTCGGCTTGTTGGTCCGATTGACGCTCGTCCTGGCTCTCGACTTGACCCTCGACTTGGCTCTCGTCTTGGCGCCGCGCGCACGACGGCTGGCGCGTTTTCTCAGCCGACGCGCGCGGAGAAAATTTACGCGCCACATGCGGCGCCATCACCGCCTTGGCGACCTTGGCCGAATGGCAGTAGGGGCAAACCACGACGCCGCTCGACGCCTGCGCGTCAAAGGTCGCGCTGTCGCGAAACCAGCCGTCGAATTCATGCGCCGCGTCGCAAACCAGCGAATAATGAATCATGTCCGCGCCTCGCCCTCGGCGAGCAGCGGATCGAGCCGGCCCTCGCGCTCCAGATCATATAGGTCGTCGCAGCCGCCGATATGTCGCCCGTCGATGAAAATCTGCGGAACCGTGGTCCGGCCGCCCGCCAATTCGCTCATGCGGGCGCGGGCGGCGCGGTCGCCGTCCACCTTGATCTCCTCGAAAGCCGCGTGTTTTTGCCCCAGCAGGCGCTTGGCCGCGAGGCAGTAGGGACAGGTGGCGGTCGTGTAGATGACGATGCTGGTCATGATGATTCCGGCTGAGAGGCGCCTCTATACAGGAAATTACGCGCCTGTCACCGTCCGCGCGAAAACGAGGAGATCGACGCGGGCGGCGCCGGCCTTGAGCAGCGCCCGCGCGGCGGCGTTGGCCGTGGCGCCGGTGGTGAGAACGTCGTCGACCAGCACGACGGCGCCGCCGGCGATTCGCCCGGCCCTCGCCTTGTCGACGCGAAAGGCGCCGGCGAGATTGGCGGCGCGCTGCGGGCGCGTCAGCCCCACCTGCGGCGCCGTCGGCTTGACGCGCTCCAGCGCCATCGTCTCCAGCGGAACCGCGCTCTCGCGCGAGATCACCCGCGCCAGCGCGGCCGACTGGTTGAATCGCCGCGCCGCCAGCCGCAGCCGGTGCAGCGGGATCGGAACCAGCAGATCGGCGTCCCCGAGCAGTTCGGCGCCGGCGCGGGCCATCCAGCGGCCCATCGGCTCCGCGAGCTCCAGCCGGTCGTGATATTTCAATCGGTTAGCCAGCCCGCGCGCGGTCCCGCCGTCATAACGGGCGACGGCGCGGGCCCTGGCGAACACCGGCGGATGCGCGGCGGCCTCCGGCGAGATCATGCCCGGCGACTCGAAATCGCGTTCGAACGGCGTTCCCAGCCGCTCGCAATAGGGGCGCTCGATCAGGCCCATCTCGTTCCAGCAATTGACGCAAAGGCCGCCATTCGCCGCGACGGCCTCGCGGCAGCCAAGGCAAGAGGGCGGGTAGACGAGATCCAGCAGCCTGACGCCGGCGTTTCTGGCTCCGCGCAGGGCGTTTCGCAGCGGCGTGGCGAACATCGGGAGCCCGAAGCCTTGGCGCGCGTTTTCGCGCATGGAGAGGCAAAACGCGGCCCCGCGCGCGCATATCGGCGCATCGGCGCGAGGCCATTTGACGCGGCGGCCGCGCCCGCGCAGGATGCGCCCAAAATCGCTGTCGAGGAGACGCTGGTGGACGCCAAAATCATAATCGAGCGCGACGGCGCCGTCCAGCGAATCGTCTTCAACCGCCCGGACAAAAAGAACGCGCTCGACCGCGACATGTATCTCACGATCATCGCGGCCTTGCGCGAGGCGGAGGCCGACGCGACCCTGCGCGCGGTTCTGTTCGCCGGCGCCGGCGGGGACTTCACCGCCGGCAACGACCTCAAGGACTTTTTCGAGGGGCCGCGGCCGGGCGAGGAGTTTC
This sequence comes from uncultured Alphaproteobacteria bacterium, assembly GCA_963775775.1. Taxonomy (GTDB): domain Bacteria; phylum Pseudomonadota; class Alphaproteobacteria; order Rhizobiales; family Beijerinckiaceae; genus Methylocystis. Next base: position 10,989 of record CAVZKF010000004.1, on the reverse strand, counting down.
CGGCGCTGAGCTTCGTCAAGACGCTCGCCGCTTTTTCGAAGCCGATGATCGCCGCGGTCGCGGGCGATGCGGTCGGCGTCGGGACGACGATGCTGTTCCACTGCGATCTCGTCTACGCCGCCCCTAGCGCCCGCTTCAAAATGCCCTTCGTCGATCTTGGGCTCGTGCCGGAGGCCGGCGTCAGCCTGCTCGCGCCGCGCCTTTTCGGCCAGGCCAAGGCCGCGCAATATCTGCTGCTGTGCGAGAGTTTCGACGCGCAAGAAGCGTTGCGCCTAAACCTCGTCAACGCGGTGACGGACGATCCGCTGGCCGACGGCTTCGGACGCCGCGCGGCGCCTTTCGCAAAAGCCCGCCGAGGCCGTGGCGGCGTCGCGCCGCCTGCTGCGCGGCGACCCCGCGCTGTTGCTGGAACGCATCGACGAAGAGGCGCGATTGTTCGGCGAGGCGCTGGCGACGCCGGCGCTGCGGGCGCGGCTGGAGGCGTTTTTCGCGGGAAAGCGGGAAATAGGCTGAGCGGTTGAAATCTGGCGCTTGGACTTTGTTTTGGGCAATGAGCGGGGGAGGCATGTCGCGGTCGGCAGGGCGCCGACAGCCGATGTTGCGCCCGGCCAAGAACTGGCCTCCCAAGGTTGAAATTGATGCGAAATTTAAGAATTTATTGCGTGGAAACGCCGTATAATAAATTGCGTGGAAACGCCGATAATATAAGGCGAAAGCGCGGTTTTTGACCCTAAAAAAAGAACGACGCGCCGCTATGCGCCGCGCCTTCGTGTCAGGTTCCGCGCGGTGCTGGGCGTTTGCCCGCGAAATGCTGCGTTGCGGCGTAGACGCAAGGTTGAATTCTTGCCCTTTCACCCCAGTTAACAAATTACGGTTTCTAAAGCTGGGCGCATCCAATGTTTGATGATCGAAGCCGAGGTCTCACCTCGATCTATGTCCTGCTCCTTTTGGGAGTGGGAATATGCATCGGGGCTGTCGCGGGTTTAGCGGTGGAACGCTTTTCGAATAACGGCGTGACGATAGGCTTGATTTCGGGGCTGGTCGCGGTCGTTGCCGCTTGGCAAGCACGCTTGCTTGCGGAACGGTTCCTTCCAGAAGGAACAGTTCCAGATATGGGGGCAGACAAGTTTCCTCGCGTCGTCCTCGTTAATATACTGGTCGTTTCCCTTATGGGAGGATTGGCGGGCCACGACGTCAGTAACGTGATAGGCGAAACTTCTGGCATGTGGGTCGGCGCTCTCGCTGGGGTGTTTGCGACTTTGGCGATGCTGGTTCTGATGGTCACGTATTTTTACCGCGAGGACACCGCCGACGCTTCCAACGAGTTGCTTTAAGTAAATACGTGTGCTCACACTTGGGATACACCATATTTGGATCGTGCCGGCGTCGGACACTGGCTGTCCCCCCATCGTAAACTCGATCCGACTGGCGCGTAGCCGAGAATTGGGCGATGCTTCCTTCCATGGGAGACATGCTTACGAAAAGGCCATCGCATTCGATCCTCGCGAGGCGCTCTTTCATCGAAATTTGGGCCGCGCCCTTGAGAAACAAAGCAAATTTGCCGAGGCCGAGGCGGCGTTTAAGAAAGCCAACTCGCCGGAGGAAAGCTCGAAATAATCTTTTGCGGTCTTTTTTTCGTTCGAAAGAGAATTATGAGACACGCAAGAAAGCCTTGCGCCATAAGGGCTTATTGCTGTTTTTGACCTCTTCGGCCGTGAGCGTGACTTTTCCGCGCATCACGCGGCCGGGAATGGTCGAGATACCCCTGACAGCGGACGCCGCGTGAGCGATTTTCGGCGACCGCTTGACGGCGAGAATGCGCCAGGAGCGACCTTCACAAAATTGAGCCGACATCTTGCGGAAGAACGTGGAGCTACGACTGCCCAACTTGGCGTCCACGACATAAAGCGTTTGCGTGTCATGAGTTCAAGCCAAACCACATGAGAGGGGCTTCCGGATGGGCGCGATTCGTCCATGTCCCTTTTCGCGACGGCGATTATGGGCCCTCTCCCCGCCCGTCTGCTCAACAGCGAAGATTTGGCCTTGTCGAGAGCGCCAAATGCGACGACAAGTTCCACCCGGACCGGGGGATCTGGCGAATCTCGGCGAAGTCTGCATTGGGCAGGTCCGAGCACTTGGAGCGCGAGCCGCAGGCTGTGACCATCGCTAGCCCTGATGCATTATGTGAAGAACCCGGTGAAAAGGAGACTCGAAATGGGCGAAACCACACAGCCACGGACAATCGTAAAAGTCGCAGCTGGCGCCCTTGTGCTGGTGATGCTGTTCGCGCTTGTCGAAATAGGTTCGTCCCTTGCGCTTGTTTATCAATATAGGCTGCAGGGTACTCTTAATGACGGCGATCTCCTTTCCTCCCTAGTGGTCATTAGAAAAGCTGCGATGAATCTTGGGCTCAATTGGATTTCCCATCAATTCAACAAATTCGAGATAGAGACGACTGGAGGACCGCTCTTTAAACAAGATGACGTCTTTGGTGTAACGCAAATCCCTGGCGAACATACTGTTATCTTCAGGCGTAAAGGTAATCAAGATGTTGAGTTGCAAGCTGCGGCATACACGATCGTATACAAGCGCAACAAAAATGTGCCAGTCGAATGGGAAAACTTTCCTGTAAAAGTTACGATCAACGATGACGAAACCAGGTGGACGGGATCGCAGGACGATCCATCCAAACCGTCCATCTACATTTTTGGGAATAGCTGGGTTTTTGGCACAGGCGTCAATGACGAACAGACTTTTTCCTACCATCTTCAGATGGCGAGGCAAAAATATAACGTTAGATTGTTTGCGGTTGGGGGCCAAGGCCTATCGTATGCGTACTTAGATTTGAACAAATGAAAGCTCATATCCGTCCTGATGATATCATCATAATTGGCTACGCCGATTGGTATGATATAAGAAACGTGGCGGCGCCATCGCGACTAAGAGAATATCAAAAATATGTGATAGATTATCAGAAGCAAAACGGCAATTCCGCCAAACTGCCTGATTTTGCGAAAGTGCCAAAAGCGGAGATTGGGGACGATGGAACATTAAGGTTTTCGCTGGTAGCTGAGGACTACTGCCGAGTTGCTGCTGACTATTGTAAGCAATCCGACCCAACACAATCATATATGACGATGGTGTCGGCTAGATTGCTCAACACAATTGCCGCGGAGACGGACGCAAAGGTGTACTTGCTGCACATTGATGGTCAAAAGGCAAACCCTATATTCAAAGTTATTGATCCTAAAATCACACGGATTTCCGCACTGCTACTCACGGAAGACCTGGGATATTAGCTTTAGCCAGAGATACCGTTGAATACTCTGATCCACATCCTGGCCCCTACTGGCATTACGCAATATCACGGAAATTGATTTCAGAAGTCCCCTAGTTGTATGGTCGCCAGCGGCAAGGGGCGGACTTCCCTGCGGCGGCACCGGTCCGACGACCCGCGTGTAAATTCAACAAGTTCCGAACCGGCCCCTTTCCACCCCTAAACGTCGCCGGTATTGGCGTAATTCACCAGCCGCGAGGCGCGGATCAGGATGATCCGCATCTTTTCCGCGGCACGTTGGCAGGTGGTCGCGGCGCGCTCCATGTCCTTGGGCGCGCCGTCGCGGAACTGTCGGCGCACCGAGGCCACGCTGGCGAGGGCGATCAGATCGAGTTCGGCGACAAAGGTCTCGAAACGGCGGCGGAACGTGGGACTGAGCTGTTCATAGGCTTGCAAGCGCGCAATGGCGTCCCGGCAGCTTCGAATCGCGAAAGTAATCCTGATAGCTCACTGGTTTCCACGCCAGTAAATCCTGGAGCAATTCCGGCATTTGCGGGATCTGCTCCAGCATCATCACCAATTCGTTGAACAAATTGAGGTAATCATTGGCGAGGCCGGACACCGGATTGACCAGCGTCTTGCTCTGCAAAGCCTCGACGGCCTGTTCGCGCGTGATTTTACGCGGCTCGATCAGATGCAAATCGAAAGACATGACGCCTCGCGTTAAACTCGCCGCGATTATGAATCTCAACTCATAATTTTGTGTTGACGAATGTAAACCGTCATTCTCGCATCATATCGACAATGAATTAACCGCGTTGATCAGGCGCGAACAACGCCGACAACGAAGCATTGCTTGCGCTCGGCGGGGGACGTCATGACGCGAATTTCGCTTGATCGCTTCGCGAGCGCGAAGCGATCAAGCGCGAACCCGCCTATCACCCCTCGTAAAAGTCCCGCACCAGCCGGTCGAGCAGGCGCACGCCCCAGCCGGAGCCCCAGCTCTGGTTGATGTCGCCGGCGGGCGAACTCATGCCGGTGCCGGCGATGTCGAGATGCGCCCAGGGCGTCTTGTCGACGAAGCGTTGCAGAAACTGCGCCGCCGTGATCGAGCCGGCGTGGCGTCCGCCGGTGTTCTTCATATCGGCGAAACGGGAGTCGACCATCTTGTCGTAGGCCGGCCCCATCGGCATGCGCCAGAGCTTTTCGCCGGTCGCCTCGCCCGCCTTGGTCAGGCGCTCGGCGAGTTCGTCGTTGTTGGAGAACAGCCCGGCGTATTCCTGGCCGAGCGCGACGAGAATGGCGCCGGTCAGGGTCGCGAGATCGATCATGAAAACCGGCTTGTACTTCTCCTTCACGTACCAAAGCGCGTCGGCGAGCACGAGCCGCCCTTCGGCGTCGGTGTTGATGATCTCGATGGTCTGGCCCGAGAGCGACTTCACGATGTCGCCTGGCCGCTGCGCCTTGGCGTCCGGCATGTTTTCGACGAGCCCGAGCACGCCGATCACATTGGCCTTGGCCTTGCGCGAGGCCAGCGCGCGCATGAGGCCGGTGACGGCGGCGGCGCCGGCCATGTCGCCCTTCATGTCCTCCATCGAGGCGCCCGGCTTGATCGAAATGCCGCCGCTGTCGAACACGACGCCCTTGCCGACGAAGGCCAGCGGCGGCGCGTCCGCCGCGCCGCCGTTCCAGCGCAGCACGACGACCATTGTCTCCTGCACGGAGCCCTGGCCGACGGCCAGCAGCGCCCGCATGCCGATATCGGCCAGCGCCTGTTCGTCGAAAACCTCGACCTCGACGCCGAGCGCGGAGAGCTCCTTGGCGCGGCGCGCGAATTCATAGGGGGTCAGCACATTGGCCGGCTCGTTGACCAGCGTGCGCGCCAGCAGCACGCTCCCGGCGAGGCCCTCGGCCTCCGCCAGCGCGGTCCGCGCGGCCTCGACATTGGCGACGCCGAAGGCGATCTCGCTGGCGCCTTCCCGCTCCGCGTCGTCCTTCTTCTTCTTGGTCTTGTACTGGTCGAATTTATAGCCGCGCAGCAGGGCGCCGAGAGCGAACTGGCCCGCCGCCGCGCCGGCGTCGGCCGGGGCTCGCGGCGGATCGAACAGCACGAGCGCGTTGGCGCCGGCGCCGATCTTGCCCATGGTCTGGCCGCCGAGCGTCAGAAAATCGTCGGAAATCCTTGGGCTTCTCCGCCTGCGCGCCGTCGCCGGCCGCCGGGGCCGTCCCGATCAGCAGCAGGCGCGAGGCGCCGGGAACGCCGGCGGGGGCCAAAATCTCCAGCGCCGATCCGCTCTTGCCGGTGAATTTGGCGAAAGCCGCCGCCCGCGCGATCTCGTCGCCAGCGCCCGCCAGCAGCGCCTTGGCCGCCTCGCCAAAGGCCAGCTCGGCGCCGGCGAAGACGACAAGCGTGCGCGGACTGGCCTTGTCCTCCGGGCCGGCGAGGCGGCTTTTGACGTTGTCGAAGGACAGCGGCTCGAATTTAACTTCAGCGGACATTAGCGACCTCGCGGGAGGCGCGGCGGGCGACCGAAAAGGCGCGGGCCGCGCGAAGAGAAGGCGCGCAATATCATCTCCTGGCGGCGCGGGGTCAATTATTCGATGACGCTCGCTTTTTCGCGCGGCGCGCGATTCGCCCTCGAAAAGCCGCGATGGCGGTGTGAAAGTCCCGGCGCCGGCGAGACTTTCGAAAGCGGCCGCTCCCGTCGTTTCGCCCGAGAAAACAAGATCGAATGGACAAGCGCCGCCTTTTCGCGGAAAAGGAGTCCGATTGGAGGCGGTCGCGATAGGACTGCGCGTGAGCGTCGATAACCATAGGCCAATGGCGAAACACGGTTCATTTTCCCGCTTGCCCCGTCACGCGCCAGGAGCGCGGCGATGATCGGCGTCACGCTTTCGCGTTATCTCGCCTGGCGGTTTCTGCGGACGATCCTCGGGATCTTCGTGACGATCTTTTGTTTGATGTTCGTCATCGTTTTCGTCGAGCTGCTGCGCCGGGTGAGCGACAATCCGCAGACCGGCCCCGGGACGGTGGCGCTGATGTCGATCATGCGCGCGCCCTATTCGACCGAGATGATTCTGCCCTTCGCGGTGTTGTTCGGCTCGATGGCGACTTTCGTCGACCTCACCCGCAAGCTCGAGCTGGTCGTCGCGCGCGCCTCGGGCATGTCGGTCTGGCAGTTTTTGGCGCCGCCCCTGCTCGCCGCCTTCTTGCTCGGGGTGTTTTCGGTCACCGTTTATAATCCGGTGTCGACGACGTTGAAGCAGCGCTCCGATCAGATGGAGTTCGATCTGTTCGGCGTGCAGGGCAGCGTGCGAATCGACCATGGCCTCTGGCTGCGCGAGCACGGCGTCGACGGGCTGTCGATCGTTCACGCCACTGGCGCGGCGCGCGGCGGCGCCGAATTGTCCGGCGTGAGCGTGAACGTCTATACGCAGGACGGCCAATTCATCGAGCGAGTCGAATCGGCCCGCGCGACCTTGCAGCCGGGCGCCTGGCTGCTGGAGGAAGCGCGCGTCACCTCCCCCGGAGAGCCGCCGACCGATGTGAAACAATATCTGCTGGCGACCGATCTGACGCCCGAGCAACTCGCGGCCGCCGCCGCGCCGCCGCAAGGCGTGCCCTTCTGGGACTTGCCCGAGATGACCGCGCAGACGGCGGACGCCGGCCTCGACGCGCGAGGCTACCGCCTGCAATTCCAAAGGCTGCTCGCGAGGCCGCTCTTGCTCGTCGCGATGGTCCTCGTCGCGGCGGCGTTTTCCTTGAGATTTTTTCGATTTGGCGGGATAGCCAAGACGCTGGCGGGTGGCGTCGCCGCCGGCTTCGTGCTTTATATCGCGACCGAAATCTTCTCCGACCTTGGCGGCGCGGGCACCATCAGCCCGTCGCTCGCCGCCTGGTCGCCCGCGCTCGTCGGGACCATGCTTGGCGCGCTCTCGCTGCTGCATTCGGAAGATGGTTGACGCGGCGCCCGCCGTCCGCGCGCCGCGAGCCTATATCGCCGCGAACGCCTGGGCTTGGCCCCGGCGGACAAGGCGGGCCGTCCGTCGCTCCAACCATGGGGCGTCGAAGTCCACAGGGGATAATTAATGCGCGTTAATGTCTGGACGTCGACCGCTTGCGCCGCGCTGTTCGCGGCCTGCGCCCTTTTTCTCGCCGCGCCGTCGCGCGCCGCCGAGTTCACCAATGATCAGAAGGCCGAGATCGGCAAGATCGTCAAGGAGTATATCCTGGCCAATCCGGAGGTCATCAAGGACGCCATCGAGGAATTGGACAGGCGCGAGAAGGTCGCCGAGACCGCCGCGCGCGAAACGACGCTGACGAAGCAAGCCGACAAATTGTTCAACTCGCCCAATCAGGCGGTGGTCGGCAACCCCGACGGCGACGTCACGCTGGTCGAGTTCTTCGACTACAACTGCGGCTATTGCAAGCAGTCGCTGACCAATGTCGCCAAGCTGATCGACGGCGATCCGAAGCTGCGCGTGGTGCTCAAGGATTTCGCCATTTTGGGGCCTGATTCGGTGGAGGCGGCGGAAGTCGCGACGGCGCTGCATCATCAGTTCAAAGCCCAGAAATTCTGGGAATTTCACCGCAAGCTGCTGAGCACGCGCGGACATGTCGGCAAGGCCCAGGCGATCGCCGCGGCCAAGGAGCTCGGCGCCGACGTGGACCAGCTCGAGAAGGATTTGAAGAGCCCGTCGGTTCGCGACGCCCTGATGGAAGTCAGCAAGCTGGCGGACGATCTGCATTTCAACGGCACGCCCTCCTGGATTCTCGGCAAGGAGGCGTTCGTCGGCGGCCTTCCCTACGCGGAGATGAAGACGAAGATCGACAGCATCCGCAAATGCGGCAAATCCACCTGCTGATTCGCGCTCCGTTCTCCCTTCTCCCACTTATCGGAGAAGGCGGCGCGCGAAGGCGCGACGGATGAGGGTTCTCGGTAAGTTCCAACCCAATCGCGGCGCCCCTCATCCGACCTCGCTTCGCGAGGCCACCTTCTCCCATCGTAAACCGGGTGTTCCCGGTTTACGCATTTTAAATGCCGAAGTCGGCAACAGCCGACTTCGGAGCGGGAGAAGGAAGACGCGGCTGCCTTGAGCGGTGGGGCTTTCCTTGCCGCGCCGACACGTTTATGAAGTTCCATCGGCGCGCCGCGCCCCGGCTTCTGGTGCTTTAATGTCAGCCGTCCACGTCCTCAACGGCCCCAATCTCAATCTCCTGGGCGCCCGCGAACCGGAAATCTATGGCGACGCGACGCTGGACGACATCCGCGCGTCGCTGGCCGAGCGCTGCGCCGCGCGCGGCGTCGAACTCTTGTTCAAGCAATCGAATTTCGAGGGCGATCTCGTCACCTGGATTCAACAGGCGGGCGCCGCCGGGGCGCCGGTGATTTTGAACGCCGGCGCGCTGACCCACACCTCGATCGCCCTGCACGACGCGATCAAGGGAGCGAAAGCCGACGTTATCGAGGTTCATCTCTCCAACGTCCATGCGCGCGAAAGCTTCCGCCATCTCTCCTATATCGCGCCCGCGGCGCGCGGCGTGATCGCGGGCTTTGGCCCGCTCTCCTATCTGCTGGCCCTCGAGGCTCTCTTCGCCACCGCAACGAGAAAGACCTGAGCATCCATGGCGCGCAAACCCCCTGCTCCCCGTTCAACCCGAAAGGCCAGCCCACGCGCCTCGGCGTCGCCCCGCCCGACGCCGGAGACGGCGGCCGTCTCGCGCGAGGAGAGCTTGTTGCGGCTCATCGCCGGACTTCTGACGGACAGCGATCTCTCCGAAATCGAAATCGAAAAAGGCGATCTGCGCATCCGCGCGTCGCGCGGCGCGGCCGCGCAGCAAGCGCCCGCGGCCTTCGCGCCGACCTATTATCAGCCAGCGCCCGCCCCCGCGCAGGTTTTGGCGCCGGCCGCGAAACCGGCGGCGATCGCCGAGGAGCCCGCCGCGCTGGCTGACAACGTCAACACGGTCAAATCGCCGATGGTGGGCACCGCCTATCTGCGGCCGAATCCCGAAGCCAAGGCCTTCGTCGAAATCGGCGCGCGCGTTTCGGCCGGCGACAAGCTGCTGCTGATCGAGGCGATGAAGACGTTTAACGACATCGTGGCGCCGAAGGCGGGCGTCGTGACCGCGATTCTCGTCGAGGACGGGCAGCCGGTCGAATATGGCGAGCCCTTGCTCGTGATCGAATAGGCGACGCCGCAAGATGATCGACAAAATTCTCATCGCCAACCGCGGCGAAATCGCCCTGCGCATTTTGCGCGCGGCGAAGGAGCTCGGCATCGCGACGGTGGCGGTGCATTCGACCGCCGACGCCCATGCGATGCATGTGAAGCTGGCCGACGAATCGGTCTGCATTGGTCCCGCCCCGGCGCGCGACTCCTATCTCAACATTCCCTCGCTGCTCTCGGCCTGCGAGATCACCGGCGCCGACGCCGTGCATCCCGGCTATGGCTTCCTTTCCGAAAACGCCCGCTTCGCCGAAATTCTGGAGGAGCACGGCATCACCTTCATCGGACCCAAGGCCGAACATATCCGCCTGATGGGCGACAAGATCGAAGCCAAGCTGACCGCCAAGCGCCTTGGGATCCCTTGCGTGCCCGGCTCGGATGGCGCGATCACCGGGGAACGCGAGGCGCTGATCGCCGCCGAGAAAATCGGCTATCCCGTGCTGGTCAAGGCGGCGGCGGGCGGCGGCGGCCGCGGCATGAAGGTCGCGAACGACAAGCAGGAACTCGCGCAAGCCATCGTAGGCGCGCGCACCGAGGCCAAGGCGGCGTTCGGCGACGACACCGTCTATCTCGAAAAATATCTGCAAAAGCCGCGTCACATCGAGATTCAGGTGTTCGGCGACGGCAAGGGCGAGGCCATACACCTTGGCGAGCGCGACTGTTCGCTGCAAAGGCGCCACCAAAAGGTCTGGGAAGAGAGCCCCTCCCCCGCGCTGAACGACGAGGAGCGCCGCGAAATCGGCGAGATCTGCGCCAGGGCGATGCGCGAAATGCAATATTCCGGCGCCGGCACGATCGAGTTCCTTTACGAGAACGGCGCCTTTTACTTCATCGAGATGAACACGCGCATTCAGGTCGAACATCCCGTGACCGAGGCGATCACCGGCGTCGATCTCGTCGCCGAACAGATCCGCGTCGCCGCCGGTTCGCCTCTGTCGATGAAGCAAGAGGACGTGAGTTTTTTCGGCCATGCGATCGAATGCCGCGTCAACGCCGAGCATCATTCGACCTTCCGCCCCTCGCCCGGGCGCATCGCCTATTACCATCCGCCGGGCGGCGTCGGCGTGCGCGTCGATTCTGCGGTCTATCAGGGCTATTCGATCCCGCCCAATTACGATTCGCTGATCGGCAAGCTGATCGTGCATGGCCGCAACCGCACCGAGGCGCTGATGCGCCTGCGCCGCTCGCTCGACGAATTCATCGTCGACGGCGTGGACACGACGCTGCCGCTGTTCCGCACGCTGGTGCGCAACGCCGACGTGCAGAACGGCATGTACGACATCCACTGGCTCGAGCATTTCCTCGCGACCGGCGGTATCGAGCCGAATTTTTAGGGCGAGGCGCGGCAGAGGCGCGCTTGCCACTTAAGATTCGGCGGTCTATAGAACGTCGCGTCACGCTCCCTTCGTCTAGCGGTCTAGGACGTCGCCCTCTCACGGCGAAAACAGGGGTTCGAGTCCCCTAGGGAGCGCCAAGAAAAT
>CAVZKF010000003.1:0-78638 GCA_963775775.1 uncultured Alphaproteobacteria bacterium | reverse complement strand
ATCTTTGTGTAAAAACCCTTGATATGCGCGCCGATGGCAATGATAATTTAACTTGCTTAGTTTTGGGCTTGTTTTGAAGTGGGGATCGGGTTCAGCGATGGGCGCCAAGGACGAAAGGGGCGTGCCAATCACCGCTGAATCCCGGAGCGGCGGCCGCGGCCATTGATGTCTTCATTGCCCGGCTCTTACGGATTGATCGCGGCGCCGAGGCCATCCTGGAGGCAGCGAAGATCTTCCCGGCACGCCGATGGTCCACCTCTCGGCGGCGGATTCCGCCTGTTTGGGGCAGACATCGGACAATGACAAGCAGGCGAAAGCCTTTCTCGACGTCGCCGAGCCGCTGCTCGGCTGCGCCGGGGAGCGCGAGAAGATGCTTCATGCGGCGCTTTCGCGCTGGTGGCGCAAGGATCATTTGGCTCGCTGTGTTGCTTCTGGAAGAGATGACACAAGCGAACCCGCGCGACATGTTGGCGGCGAAAGTCGCGGAGTTCATTTACTATATTCTTGGCCAACAACAGGAAGGTCCACGGTTTCTGCGGCATATGGAGCGCCTCGCCGCGGCGAACGCCGACGATCCGCACTTCCTCGCAATGCACGGCTTTGCTAACGAGCTTTGCGGCGATGTCGACCGAGCGGAACGTCTCGCGGAGCGGGCTCTCGAGCGCGATATCCGCGTCCCATGGGCTCATCATTGCCTCGCGCATGTCTACTTGCGCCGCGGAGAAGCAGATGCGGGTGTTCGCCGGCTCGAAGCCCTGCTGCCGCTTTGGATGGGGGCTGGCCGCGTCATCCACTGCCACAACGCCTGGCATCTGGCCGCGGCCCATCTCGATCGGCGCTCCCTCGACGAGGCGGAGGAGTTGTTGCAACGGCACGTCTGGGGTGTCACGCCCGATCTCATGGTCGAGCAGCTGGACGCCATCTCTCTCGCCTGGCGGATCGAAATGGCTGGCCGTCGCCTTGATAGCATCTGGCCATCGCTGGCCTATTCGCGTGGCGCGACATGCGGACCACTGCTATATGCCGTTCATCAATGTCCATCAGATTTACGCTCTCGCCCGCGCGGGGGCGCGAACGAGGCGATTGCACGGTGTATTGCTCGGGTCCGCGCAAGGACGGCCGCAAACGACCCCGAAGCGCTCCGGACCTGGCGTTCGGCCGGCCTCGCCGTGGTCGAGGCGGCGGCGGCCTTCGGGCGCGGCGAGTTGGCGAAGTGCGCAACGATTTCTGGGGCCTATCATAGAGAATGCGACGGTGGTGGGCGGCAGCGACGCTCAGATTGAATTTACCTCCGCCAAACCTATCTCTGCAGCCTGATTGGGTCCGGTCGCAAATCAGAGGCCGCGGGATATTGGCGCCAAGAAACTGGGAAGAGAAAGCTAACGGAACTCGACCGCTACTGGCTCGGACTTGCGGAGTCGCGACGAAGGGCGCCGCTCTCCCACGGCCTTGTCGAGATCGGCCCAGGGAGATTGCAAAACTGTGGCGATAACGATTGACGTGTCGTGTTTGGCCTTCGCGAACTCGCGCTCAAGACGGGCTCGCGCTTCACGGCGAGGCGTGAAGGTGGGTGCGGCGCACCCAGCGCTATGGTCGATATGATTTGCTGCGAGCCGAAGAACCGTGCTTCGCCGTCGACGCGTCGTCGCCCGCTCCGCCAACGTTCACATAAAAAGCGACTTGCTTCCCTTTTTTCGGACTCTCGCTTCCATATGTTTTATCGTTGGCCGGGAGTCAACTGGTTTCCAGCTTTGCGCTTTTTGGTCTCGTCCGAGTTGATCGGTTTGGCGCCGGCGAAGTCCGAGGCGTTTTAAGGACCCGACCGACCGGCCCAATCTCGGCGAGAAGGCGGCGGCGTGATGAATGAAGAAGAATACGATCGATGGCTCGCGGAGTCGCTCGACGAGGCTCTCACGCTGCTGAGGCGGAAAGCCGGGGAGGCGTCGCCCCAACATGCGTTCGCGGCCGGGCAGACGCCCGGGGCGGACGACCGATGCCCCGACATGAATTGGCTGGAAGCGGATGACGGCGACACAAGGCCGGCCACTCATCCCGAGGATTTATCCCTGAAAATGATCGGACTTTTCACTTTGCTCGCCACGCACGCCGGGTTGAACGTCGGTCGCGCCCAGACTTGCGAAAGGCGCGGACCTCGCAATTTCGAAGCTATTAATCATCTCGCGCTCGCCATCGAAGAGACGAAACTAGGCCATGTGGAAGCAGCGAAAATCCATGCGCGAGAGGCGCTGCGTCGACTGAATGTGAATAAGCCGCTTCCGTGACCGCCGATCCGCCGCGCCGCGCGGAAAAGGCTCAGGCCGGCGCCAGCAGCAGGCTGGTTTCGCTTCTTGCGATTCCGTCGATCGATCTGACAGTCGAGAGCACGCGATCGAACTCCACGAGATTCGCGACTTCAATCTCCGCGATCAAATCGAAAGCGCCGTTCGTGCTGTGCAGCGCATGGATTTGCGGCATTCCCCGCAGCGATTTCGCCACCTGCCTGCGTATTCTTGCCGGCGACCTCGATCATCATGATCGCGCGAATCTGATTGGCCGCGGGACCGCCCTTAACACGCACGGTGAAGCCGAGAATGACATCGGAGGCGATCAATCGATCGAGGCGGTTCTGAATCGTGCCTCGCGAGACGCCGAGGCTTTTGGCGAGTTCGGACAGCGGGGCGCGGCCATCGACCCTCAATGCGGCGATCAGACGATGATCCAGATCATCCATGCCCGAGCCTCTGCCATAATGATCACTACGAGTGTCTATTCTCTGAAAATATTATCATATTTTATAGCTTCCTGCCATATTTGTTAGCGCGATGGCCAATTATCATGCTGAAAGCATTGCAAGACCACGGGGGCCGCATGGTTCGTTTTTTGAGCGCTTCCGCCATCGGAAAGATCGTCAATCGGGTCGGGCGAGACCAATTCTGGCTTCAACTCATCGATTATCTGGAGCAAGACTTCCGCCGCTGGGAGTCTTTCGAGAAGGCGCCGCGTCTCGCGAACCACTCGAGGGACGGCGTCATCGAACTCATGCCCACGAGCGATGGCGAGACCTATTGCTTCAAATATCGTCAACGGCCATCCGAAGAACACTCGCCGCGGCCTGCAGACCGTCGCGGCCTTCGGCGTGCTGGCAGATGTCGCGACCGGCTACCCGCGCCTCTTGGCCGACATGACGCTCGCCACGGCATTCAGAACCGCGGCCGTCTCCGCTCTCGCGGCGCGCTATCTCGCGCGGCCGGAGAGCGAAACCATGGCGCTGATCGGCCTGGGGGCGCAGTCGGAATTTCAGGCCTGCGCCTTTCAGGCCGCGCTCGGCGTCAATCGATTGCGGATCCATGACGTCGATCCGGCGGCCGCCGAAAAGTTCCAGCGCAACATGGCCGACTCCGGTCTTTCCATTATCCGCTGCGCGAGCGCGCAAGAAGCCGTCATCGGAGCTGACATTGTCACGACGATCACCGCGGACAAACGAAGGGCGACGATTCTTTCCGACAACATGGTCGGCGCCGGAACGCACCTAAACGCGGTCGGGGGCGATTGCCCGGGCAAGACCGAACTCGCGCGAGACATTCTTTTGCGCGCGGAGATTTTCGTGGAATACGCGCCGCAAACGCGCTTGGAAGGCGAGATCCAGCAATTGAGCGCTGATCATCCCGTCACCGAACTTTGGGAGGTCGTCGCCGGCCGAAAGCCCGGGCGCCGTTCGCGAAGAGCCATCACGATTTTCGACGCGGTGGGCTTCGCGATCGAAGACTTCTCCGTCCTCCGTCTGCTTCGCGATCTTGCCGACGAGTTGGAGATCGACGACGAGATCGATCTTATCGCGCGGCCGGATGATCCCAAAAACCTGTTCGCGCTGTTGCGGGCGCCCCAAACCGAACGGAGCCGCCAATGGGCCTAAACTTGAAAACGCCGCATGGCGCGGACGGCATGGCGAAGGCCGGCGAGGAAGCCGAGGCCGCGTTGCTCGGGACGGCCGCGCGTATGCTCATGTGCGCGCCGATGCATTATCGTGTCGATTACACCATCAACCCCTGGATGGAGAATCAGATTGGGAAGGCGGACAATGCGCTGGCGATAAGGCAATGGACGAACCTCGCGCGCCTTTTGGCGAGAGAAGCCGAACTCGCCTTTGTCGCGCCGACGCCGGGCCTGCCCGACATGGTTTTTACCGCCAACGCCGGCCTGGCCATAGGCGGGACCGCCGTCGTCAGCCATTTCGCGACCAAGGAAAGAGAACCGGAGGAGCGTCCGTTCCGCGCCTGGTTCGAGGCCGAGGGCTTTGAAATCGCCCCCTGGCCCTGGGACATCGCGTTCGAAGGCGCCGGCGACGCGTTGCTCGACAACTCGCGGTCGCTGATCTGGTGCGGCCATGGCTGGCGCTCCAGCGCGCGAGCGGCGCCGCTGCTGGAGACGATATTCGCGCGGCGCGTTGTTGGTCTTCGTCTCGTCGATCCGCGCTTCTATCATCTCGACACGTGCTTTTGCCCTCTCGCCGATGGATGGTTGATCTATTATCCGCTCGCGTTCGACGCGGCGTCGCGGCAAGCGATAGCCGAACTCGTCCCTGCCGGAGAAACGCATCGAGGTCGGCGAGGACGACGCGCGGCTGTTCGCTTGCAACGCCGTCGAGGTCAATGGACGCGTCTTCATGAACGACGCCTCGGAAGATTTGCGGCGCCGCTTGCGCGCGGCCGGGTTCAAGCCGGTGCTGACGGATCTTTCGGAATTCATCAAGGCGGGCGGAGCGGCCAAATGTCTGACGTTGAAATTGCCCGAGACATAGGCGCCGGCTGCCCCGAAAGCGCGCACGGGGCCGCGCGGCGCCCGGATTTCACGGCCCTTTAACCCGATGGCGTCCCGGCGCCTGACAACGGGCGAATCCATCCCTATATTAGGCGGCTAATGTTCAGCGCCCCAACTTTCGGCGTCTCGCCGAGGAAAGATGGATATGTCGACGCAAAATTCGGTCGCGATCGCTCTCACGCCCGGCCCGACGACGGCGCCCGCCCCCGCCGCGCCGGGCGTCACTCATTCCAAACTCGACAATGGCATGGAAATCGTGGTCATTCCCGACCCCCGCACGCCGGTCGTGACCCATATGGTCTGGTATAAGAACGGCTCGGCCGACGATCCGCTCGGCAAATCGGGCATCGCGCATTTTCTCGAACATTTGATGTTCAAGGGAACCAAGGAGCATCCCCAGGGCGTGTTCTCAAATCTCGTCGCGGAACTCGGCGGGCAGGAAAACGCCTTCACGGGATACGACTACACCGCCTATTTTCAGCGCATCGGCAAGGAGCACCTCGCGACATTGATGCGCTTCGAGGCCGATCGCATGACCAATCTGGTGCTCTCCGACGAAGTGGTCGGTCCCGAGCGCGAGGTCGTGCTCGAGGAGCGCCGCATGCGCGTCGACAACGACCCCGGCGCGCAGCTCGACGAGACGCTGCAGGCGACCCTGTTCGCCCATCATCCCTATGGCACGCCGATCATCGGCTGGAACCATGAGATCGAAGAACTGTCGCGCGAAGACGCGCTCGCCTATTACACGCGCTTTTACACGCCCGAAAACGCCATTCTGATCGTCGCGGGCGATGTCGACGCGCGGGAGGTGGAGGCGCTGGCGGCGCAAACTTACGGCAAGATTCCGGCGCGCGCGCAGGCGCCGTCCCGCCGTCGTCCGCAAGAGCCGCCGCCGCGCGCCGTGCGGACCGTCACGCTCGCGGACGAAAAAGTCGAACAGCCTTCGCACGAGCGCATTTTCGTCGTGCCCTCATACACCACGGCCGCGCCGGGCGAGGCCGAGGCGCTCGACGTTCTCGCGCATATGCTTGGCGGCGGCCCCGCCAGCGTGCTTTACGAAACGCTGGTCGACGAGGAGAAGCTCGCGGTCTCCGTCGGCGCCTATTACATGGGATCGGCGCTCGACGACACGCGCTTCTATATTTTCGCGACGCCGGCGGAAGGCGTAGAGCTCAAGGATCTCGACATCGCGCTCGACCGCGTGCTGGCCAAGTTCATCGAGACGAAAATAAGCGAGGAAGATTTGCGGCGCGCCAAGACGCGCATGATCGCCGACGCGGTCTATGCGCGCGACAGTCAGGTCTCGCTGGCCCGCTGGTATGGCGAGGCCTTGGCCACCGGCCTTGCCGTCAAGGACGTAGCCGACTGGCCCGACCGCATCGAAGCGGTCACGGGCGCCGCGATCACCGAGGCCGCCCGCGAATGGCTGGACAAGAAGCGTTCCGTCACCGGCTTTTTGCTGCCCAAGGAAACCGCCGACGCCTAAGCCCCCTCCCCCTTTGCCGCCCTGGCCGATTGGAACTTGTTGATGACAGCTCATAACACCCTCGCGACGCCGAAATCCCGAGCAGAAAACGTCCAGCGGGTCGTCACGCCCGGCGGCGTCGAGGCTTGGCTCGTCGAGAGCTACGCCGTGCCGCTGGTGGCGCTCGAGTTTTCGGCGCGGGGCGGGGCCGCGCAAGACCCGGTCGGCAAGGAAGGACTGGCGACACTGCTCGCCAGCCTGCTCGACGAGGGCGCGGGTCCGCATGATTCGCGCGCCTTTCACCGCGCGGTCGAGGATCTCGCCGTCCACATCGGCTTTGGCGCCGATCGCGATTCGCTGTCGGGCCACTTGCAGACGCTCTCGCGCAATATCGATCAGGCCTTCGCGCTGCTCAAGCTGGCGTTGAACGACGCGCGCTTCGACGCGGAGGCGATCGAGCGCGTGCGCGGCCAACTCGCCGCCGGCATCAAGCGCGACGCGAACGACCCCGACGCGATGGTCGCCAAGGCGTTTCGCGAGGCGGCCTTTCCGGGCCATCCCTATAGCCGCCCGACGCGCGGCGAACTCGACACGCTGGAGACGCTGACGCGCTCCGACCTCGAGGCGATGCGCGCCCGCTTGTTCGCGCGAGACAATCTGAAAATCGCGGTGGTCGGCGCGATCGACGCCGCGACCCTTGCCGCGCGGCTCGACGAAACTTTTGGCGGCTGGTCCCAGCGCGGCGATCTCGCGCCGGTGAGCGACATAGCGGTTCACGACGTTGGCGCGCGCAAGATCGTCGATCTCGACGTGCCGCAATCGACCATGCGCTTCGGACGGTCCGGGATCGCCAAGAAAGACCCGGATTATTTCGCGGCGCTGGTGGTCAATCACATTCTCGGCGGCGGCGTCTTCACCGCGCGGCTGTTCAACGAAGTGAGGGAGAAGCGCGGCCTCGCCTATTCGGTCTATTCGCAGCTCCACGAATTCGACCATTGTCCGATGATGGTCGGCGGCGCCGCGACCAAGAACGAGCGCGCGGGCGAGACGCTCGACGTGCTGGAGGAGCAATGCCGATCGCTCTCCAGCGAAGGGCCTTCGCCCGACGAGCTGGATAAGGCCAGGAAGTTCCTCACGGGCTCCTATGCGCTGCGCTTCGACACATCGACCAAGATCGCCGGTCAACTCGTCAACATCCAGCTCGACGGGCTGGAGCCTTCCTATCT
This sequence comes from uncultured Alphaproteobacteria bacterium, assembly GCA_963775775.1. GTDB lineage: Bacteria > Pseudomonadota > Alphaproteobacteria > Rhizobiales > Beijerinckiaceae > Methylocystis. The sequence goes on along the minus strand of CAVZKF010000003.1, from coordinate 71,129 downwards.
CGACGAGCGCAACGCCAAAATCGACGCCGTGACGCTGGAAGACGCCCGCCGCGCCGCGCAACGGTTGCTCGGCGACGGCAAGCTCCTGGTGGCGGTGGCCGGCAGGCCCCGGGGGATTTCCTAGAGCGGACCTACTCCGCCGCGGAGACGTTGCGCGGCGCCGGGAAGGCGATCACTTGGTTGTCGCGCGAGAGGCACTGACGGCGATCCGTGATCGCCCGGCGCGTCTGGTCCAGGGCGAGCATGACGAGGTGCAGGCCCCGCGCTTCGGCGCCGCGCATGCCTCGATCGGCGAGAACGCCGGTGAGCACATCGTCGACCTCCCGCTCAAGCCGGTCGAGGTCGGCCTGGCTTTCCGCCGAGCGCGCCGCCTGCAGAATTTCCAGCAGTTTTTCGGTCAATTGCTCGGCGCGCTCATGCGAATCGGGATTCAACCGGCTGGCCAAGGCCGCGGCGCCAGAGCCGACCAGGGACAGAAGCATGGCGCCGATATAGAACAAATCGCTGTAACGCTCGAAGAACCCGCGCTCGGTCCCGTCGAGATAATCGGCGGCGCCCTGATGCACCGGTATCGCGCCGCCCTTATCGGTGGAAGGCGCCTCGATCGAATTGGCGAGCGGCGCCGCCAGCGCTATGGCGCCGCGGTGAGAGAAAAACAATCGCGTCACTTCCCCCGCCACTTCGTCTCGCAGCGTATTGCGCGCCATCAGCAGAACGCTGACGCTCAAACTATCGAAGGCGGCGGCCGGCCGGGGCGGGTCGCCGCCAAAGGCGCCTTCCACGATCTCCGTCGGCTCCAGCGCGGGAAAACGCTTGGAGATCGCCTTGGCCTCGGTGATGGGGATGAACACCGGCGCCTTTTTCGAGACGCCGGCGATCGCGGCGACAATATCGTGATCCATGCCGCTTTGCGGCGCGGGGGCCGCGAAAATCACGTCGACCTTGCCGCCCTCCACGGCGGCGCGCGCTTCGCCAAGAGGCACCGACACAAGCGTGACGGCCTTCAGCGGAATGTCGTATTGCGAAAGAATGTCCTCCAGCAGCCGCGCGTTCGGGTCCATGGTCGCGACTTCATGCACGACGCCGATCTTCTTGCCGCGCAAATCCGGAATATGGCGCAGCTTCGAGCCGCCTGGCGCGATCAATAAAACCGAGTTGCGATGCAGGATCGCCAGAGTCTGAGCGCTTGTCGTCAGCGCGATGTCGCCGCGCATGACCGCGAGGTCGGCCTTGCCCTGGTCAAGCAAGGCGGCGCCGGCGGCGGAGTCCTCGACCGGAACCATGTGCAAACGGATTTCATTGTGGTCATGGGAGAATATATGCGCCGCCGCCGTCATCACGCGGATGTCCTCGGCGAGCCGCGGCACGGCGACTTCCAGCACGGTCGGTCGATTGTAGAAGTAAAGCGCGGCCGCCGCGCCGCCCAGCGCGACGAGTATGGACGCCACCACCGCGAGAATGGTTTTCCGCATTGTGAAGCCTAAGGTTTTCCCTGCCTATTCTTATAGATAGGGAGAAAATCGCGGCGGCGAAATGGCGGAAGGGCGGGCGTTTGAAGGCTGGGCTATTTCTTCTCCCCGCGCGCCGCGCGCTTGGCCAGCGTGCGCAGCCGCAGCGCGTTGAGCTTGATGAAGCCCTCGGCGTCGCGGTGATCGTAGGCGACCGCGCCCTCTTCGAAGGTGACCAGTTCCTGATCGTAAAGCGAATAGGGGCTTTCGCGGCCGACCAGCGTCGCGCTCCCCTTGTAGAGCTTGAGGCGCACGCGCCCGGTGACGAACTCCTGGCTCTTGTCGATCAGCACCTGCAGCATCTCGCGCTCCGGCGCGAACCAGAAGCCATTGTAGATCAGCTCGGCGTAGCGCGGCATCAGCTCGTCCTTCAGATGCGCGGCGCCGCGGTCGAGCGTCAGGCTCTCGATCCCGCGGTGCGCGACCAGCAGAATCGCGCCGCCGGGCGTCTCGTACATGCCGCGCGACTTCATGCCGACGAAGCGGTTTTCGACGAGATCGAGCCGGCCAATGCCGTGGACGCGGCCGAGTTCGTTGAGCTTGGTCAGCAGGGCCGCCGGCGAAAGCCTCTCGCCGTCGATCGCCGCGGCGTCGCCGCGCTCGAAATCGACCGTAATATATTGCGGCTGATCCGGCGCCTTTTCCGGGTCGTTGGTCCGCGAATAGACGTAATCGGGCACCTCCCGCGCCGGGTCCTCCAGCACCTTGCCCTCCGAGGAGACGTGCAGAAGATTGGCGTCGGTCGAAAAGGGCGCGTCGCCGCGCTTGTCCTTTTGGATGGGAATCTGATTCTTCTCGGCGAATTCGATCAACGCGGCGCGCGAGGTGAGATCCCATTCGCGCCAGGGCGCGATCACCGTGATATCCGGCTCCAACGCGTAATAGCCGAGTTCGAACCGCACCTGATCGTTGCCCTTGCCGGTGGCGCCGTGACAGACCGCGTCGGCCCCCATCTTGCGGGCGATTTCGATCTGCTTCTTGGCGATCAGCGGCCGGGCGATCGAGGTGCCGAGCAAATAGAGCCCTTCATATTGGGCGTTGGCGCGAAACATCGGAAACACATAGTCGCGCACGAATTCCTCGCGCAAATCCTCGATAAAGATGTTTTCGGGCTTCACGCCGAGCAGTTCGGCCTTGGCGCGCGCGGGCGCGAGCTCCTCGCCCTGGCCGAGGTCGGCGGTGAAGGTGATGACTTCCGCGCCATAGGCCGTTTGCAGCCATTTCAAAATGATCGAAGTGTCGAGTCCTCCCGAATAGGCGAGGACGACGCGTTTAATTTCTTTCTTATGGCGGGTCATGCGCGGCTCTGGCGTTATGGGGCGTTGGATGCGGCGCGACTATAGTGCGCGAGAGCGCGAGCGCAATCCCTTCCCGCGGCGCGAAGAAAAAGCCGTCCGGAGCGGGCGAATCCTGCCTAACAATTTGTTTCTCAACCGACTTCGACAGGCTCCGCCCGCCTTGACTTCGCCGTGGCCCGACAATATGTTGCGCCCGGCTAGAATCGGCCCCGCCGCGAGGTTGGAGGTCGCTCCTGTCGGTTCCCTCCCCTCTTTAAGACCCAACAAACCCCGTCGCTGGCGTTTTCAATCCGACCATGCGGCCATGGCGGAGCCTGTCAATGAGCGATCAAGAGCCGGACAAGGACGACGCGGCCTTGCAGGCGCGCCTTGCAAAGCTTAATGACGCGCTGCGGGCGCGTGACGAACGAGCGGCGGCGCAAACGCCGACCAGAGCGGCGGCGAAGGGGAATTCCTTCGGACGGGCGATGAGCGCGGGGCTCAACGTCTTTTCCGAATTCGTGGCGGCGATCGTCGTCGGCGCGTTCATCGGCTGGCAAGCCGACGCCTGGCTCGGCACGAAGCCGTGGCTGATGGTCGTGTTCCTCGGTTTGGGGACCGCGGCGGGATTTTGGAACATTTATCGTATTGCGGCGCGCAAGGCGCCGTCATATGAGGAAGACGAGACGCCGCCAGACGGCAAGGCTTAGAAAATGGCGCCGGAAGGCCGACGCCGCTAGCGACAAAGGGCCGGGCGCGCGCCGTCCGGAAAAGGCGATGAATCCTGAAACAGCGGCGAAGCCAAATCCGATCGAGCAGTTCGAACTTGTGCGCCTTGGCCGCACGAGATCAACGGCGTCGAAGTTTCCTTCACCAATGCGTCGGTGTATATGTTGCTCGCGGCGCTGGGCGTCGTGTTGCTGATGGTCGTCGCGACCTCGCGCAAGGCGCTGACGCCGGGCCGCGGTCAGGCCGCCGCCGAGATGCTCTACGAATTCGTGGCCGGCATGGTGCGGCAGGTCGCCGGCGAGGAGGGCATGCGGTTCTTTCCCTTCGTGTTCAGCCTTTTCGCCTTCGTGCTTATCTCCAATCTGATCGGTCTCGTGCCCTACACCTTTTCGGTGACGAGCCAGATCATCGTGACCTTCGGTTTCGCCGTTCTCGTCATGGCGATTGTCGTGGCCTACGGCTTTTATCGCAACGGCTTTGGCTTCCTGAAGCTGTTCGTGCCGCATGGCGTTCCGGCGCCGGTGCTGATCGTGCTGGTTCCGATCGAGATCATCTCCTTCCTGTCGCGTCCGATTTCGCTGTCGGTGCGTCTCTTCGCCAATATGCTGGCGGGCCATATCACGCTCGCGGTGTTTGGCGGCTTCGTCGCGCTGCTGCTTGGCGCCGGCGCCTGGGCCGCGCTGGCCCCCGTTCCGCTGCTCGCGATCACCGCGCTCTACGCTCTCGAATTGCTGGTCGCCTGCTTGCAGGCGTTCGTCTTTTCGGTTCTCACTTGCGTCTATCTGAACGACGCAATTCACCCGGGCCACTGATAATTCATCAACAACAAATGGTCGCCCACAATCCTAGCAGGAGATGACAATGGCCTCTGAACTTCAACTCGTCGGCGCCGGCCTCGCGGCGATCGGCACCGGCGCCGCCGCGATTGGCGTCGGCATTATTTTCGGCAATTTCGTCAATGGCGCGCTGCGCAACCCGTCGGCCGCCGCCGGCCAGTTCACCAACGCCATCATCGGCGCGGCGCTCGCCGAAGGTCTCGGCATCTTCGCGTTTCTGATCGCGATCCTGCTCTATCTGAAGTGAGTTTCGCGTCCGGCCCGGCCTTCGTCGGGCCGGACGCTTGAGAGTTTTCGAGAACGCGCGCGCCATATAGGCCGCGCCGTGCATTGGCCGCTTAAGCTATCTGGAGCCGTCATGGCGATCATCTCTTCCGCCTACGCCGCGCAAGAAGCGTCGCAGGAGACTAATTCCGCCGAGGGCGGCGCGGAAAACGCCGGCGCCGCTGGATCGCTGGCGCATGGCGGCGCGCATGAGAGCGCGTTTCCGCCATTCGATACATCGAATTTCGCGCCGCAGCTGTTTTGGCTCGTGCTGGTTTTCGGCGTGCTGTATTTGCTGATGTCGCGCCTCGCCTTGCCGCGCGTCGCCACGATCTTGAGCACGCGCGCGACCACGATTGGCGCGGATCTCGACGCCGCGCGCGAGTCGCAGGCGAAAGCTCAGGCCGCCGACGCCCAAAACAACGCCACGCTGCGAGCCAAGAAGGATGAGGCGCAGACCATCGGGCGCGAGGCTCAGCAAAAAATCGCGACCGAAGTCGGCGCGCTGCGTTCGTCCGCTGAAAAGAAATTCGCCGAGGAAATCGCGGCCGCCGAGGCCCGCATCGCCGCCGAAAAGGCTCGGGCGATGACCAGTGTCGAAGGCATCGCGACGGAAGCCGCCGCGGCGATTGTCGCGAAATTGACCGGCGCGCAAGTCGACGGCGCGAGGCTGAGCGCCGCCTACCGCGACGCCACGAAGCACTGAGGGGAATGGAACCATGCATTTTGAAGCCGAAGTCTTCGTCGCCGTCGGTTTCGCGATCTTCCTGGGCGTGCTGCTCAAGGTGGGGGCCCACGTCAAGGTTTTTGGCGCCCTCGACGCCCGTATCGATCGCGTGAAGAGCGAACTCGCCGAGGCGCAAAAGCTGCGCGCCGAAGCCGAGGCCTTGCTCGCCTCTTTCGAGAGCAAGCGCGCGGAGGCCGAGGCCGAGGCCGCCGCCATTGTGGCGAGCGCCAAATCCGAGGCGGATATGATCGCCGTCGAGGCGCGCAAGCGGCTCGATGAATATGTCGCCCGCGGCGACAAGCAGATCAAGGACAAGATCGCTCAAGCCGAGGCGCAAGCGGTCGCCGAGGTTCGCGCCGCGGCAGCCGACTCCGCCACCACGGTCGCGGAAGCCATTCTGCGCGGCGGCGTGGCGGGGGGCAAGGATTTCGTCGCCGAAGGCATTCGCCAATTGGGCGCGCTCGCGCACTGAAATCCGACGGCGGTTGGCCCCGAGAAGATTCGCTCGATCAAGGGCGCGCGGTTCGCGCGCCCTCGTTTCATTCGGCGGCGCGCTTGCGGCGTTTCTTTTCCGGCTTGGCGGCGGCCGGCTCGGCGCCGCTCTGCGTGAGGCCCACGATGACCTCGTAATCCTCCGCCGCCCTCTGGCTGATGAATGGCGCCTCCAGCGTCTCCACCATTAGAGTGAAATCCGCGCGCGCGGCGCCGGCGGGAATGTCCGCGCCGACGCGATAGTTTTTCGCGCCGAACAATTGTTCGTCGCGCTTGCGGCGAAGCGCGACGCGCAAATTGCCGTAATAGGCCCCGGGTTGTCCGACGGGGCCGAGGACGGCGGAGCCCATGATTCCGACCTTGACCGAGATTTGCTCCCCGACCAGCGCGCATTCGCGCGCCGTCCTGGTGATCGCGATCTGATAGCGAACGCTCGAAGCGTCGGCGCCGGGTGGGACGCGAAGCTCGGCTCCGCCGCCATCGACGACGATCTCGGGACATTCCGCGAGCGTGGGAGCGGGTTTCGCTCTGTCGCCGGAATCGTGGCCAAGACCAAACATCTGCAAAACGCGGTTGGACGTCGAACTCCGAGTCCTCCGCCCAAGCCCGGGGCGCGCCGGGAAGCAACGCGCCGACAATCATCGCGACCGCCCCGAGCCGACGGCGGGCGCCGGAACTCAAAAAAATCGCCGCTACTCGGGTCGAGCGCTCGCGCGTCGGCGCGAGTAAATGGCCGTTCACCGTATTTCATGGCAGTTTCGCATAGCCTTCCTTGAAACCGTTCAAAGCCAACGGCAGGCCGATCCCTTCGTCGGGGGTCTGATGTATGACGAAAGTCGCTGTTTTCCCGGTTTTCAATTGCTCGACCAGTTTGTCGTCCATGACGACCTCGGCGATGCAGCCGGTGGGCAGACATTTGACGAAACCGGCGCTGCCGATGTTGCTTTGGTCGATATGCAGCCCGAGCCCGTTCGGCAACAGAACGCCCAACGGGGCTATGACCCGCAGCAAACGACTCTTCCCGTCGCTGGTTTTCAAAACGATCACGACCAGATTGACGTTGGCCTTGTCCTCGGCCGTGACGCTTTGGATCAGGGCGCATTGCTCCGCGCTCGCTCCCGCGGGCGTATCGCAGCGAATTTCCCAATCGCCGAACTTGGATTTGACCACGCCCTGCGCGCGGGCGGCGGCCGCGGCGAAAAGAACCGGGGCGAGAAACACCAGTAAAACGGAAAGTCTAACAATTACCGGCGAGAAGGCCCGCGACCAGTTGTCGCGGCGGGAATTTGAATTTTGCGGCGCGCAAAGCCGTCATTTGACCTCCAGTTGCACTGTCGTCTCGCCGCCGGCCAGCTCCGCCGCCCGCTCCGGAGCCCGACACCCCGCCGACAAGCGCCCGGCCTTGGGTCCGCAAGCGCGCCGATTGGGTAACAAATAGTCATGCTCTGTCAAGTTGCATCTTGGACGCGCGATTTCCCTCGCCCCGCTTGCTGATCACGACTTTTTTCGAGGGTGCGGCTTTTTGCCAGCAAAAATGTCGCGGCGCAGCAATTGCGCCAACGGGCGGATTGTGATTGAAACGGCGCGTTGTCGAACCGCCGCGCGCGGCTAGGGCGTGACGAGTTCAATTCTTGCATCAGCGCCCAAGCGTGGGTAAGCGGCGATCCACGCGACCAAACGACTGACGAAAGGTTCGAAAGGCGACCTTAATGCACAACCCCAACCGACATCTTCTCCGACGCGCCGCTTTCGCGGGCGCCGCCTTTCTTCCGGTCCTTCTGTTCGCGGGGCTCGCGGCCGCGCAAGTCGAAGGCCAACCCGCCCCGGGAGGCGTAGGGCTGCCCGCGACGGTCACAGAGGTTGGGCGCGAAACGCAACAGTTTTACAACGTCGTGTTGCTCCCGGTCATCAGCTTCATTGCTTTGTCGGTGCTCGGATTGCTGATTTACGTGGCGTGGCGATTCAATGAAACCGCCAATCCCGTGCCGTCCAAGCTGACCCATCATACGGGGCTGGAAATCGCCTGGACGCTCGTTCCGGTGTTGATCCTGGTGTTCATCGCCATCCCGTCGTTCCGCCTGCTGGCGCATCAGGTGGAGATTCCGCCGGCGAAAGTCACGATCAAGGTGACGGGCAATCAATGGTACTGGTCCTATAAATACCCCGAGGACCAAGGCGGCGGCTTCGGCTTCGACCAGGTCATGAAGCCGGAAAGCGATCTTCAGCCCGGCGACGTTCGCCTGCTTTCCGTCGACAACGAAGCGGTGGTTCCGGTCAACGAGGTGGTGAAGCTTCAGGTCACGGCCTCCGACGTCATACACTCCTTCACGATCCCCGCTTTCACCGTTCGCATAAACGCGGTCCCCGGGCGCCTGAACGAGACTTGGTTCAAGGCGGAGAAGGAAGGAATCTATTACGGTCAATGCTCGAAAATCTGCGGCAAGGATCATGCTTTCATGCCAGCCGCGATCCGCGTGGTGAGCTGGGAAAAGTATCAGGAGTGGCTGACCGAGGCGAAAAAGAAATTCGCCGGCGCAGAACTCTCGCCAGCGATTCGCCGCCGCGAAATCAATGATCCGTCTTTCCCGCAAGAACACCGACCAAGCATTCGAGGAACATGACCATGGCAAGTTCGACCACCGCCGATGACGGCGCGCACGGGCATCCCACGGGGCTGCGCCGCTTTCTTTTCTCGACCAACCACAAGGACATCGGCACGCTCTACCTCATTCTCGCGGTGATCGGCGGCGTCGTCGGCACGCTGATGTCCATCGCGATCCGCGCCGAATTGATGCATCCCGGCATCGCGGTTTTCCCCGGATTGGCGCAACTGCTGCAGGGCGTCGATCCGGCGATGGCGCTGGACGGCGGCAAGAATCTTTATAACGTCTTCATCACCGCTCACGGCGTGTTGATGATCTTCTACATGGTCATGCCGGCGCTGATCGGCGGCTACGCCAACTGGTTCGTTCCGATCATGATCGGCGCGCCGGACATGGCGTTCCCCCGCCTCAACAATATTTCCTTCTGGTTCCTGGCGGTTTCGCTGGTGCTGCTGGTCCTGTCGATGTTTGTCGAAGGCGCTCCCGGCATGATGGGCTTTGGCGGCGGCTGGGTGTTCTATCCGCCATTGTCGTCCAACACCGGCCATCCCGGTCCGGCGATGGATTTCGTGATTCTGGCGCTGCATCTCGCCGGCGCCTCGTCGATCCTCGGTTCGATCAACTTCATCACGACGATCTTCAACATGCGCGCGCCCGGCATGACGCTGCATCGCATGCCGCTGTTCTGCTGGGGAATGCTGGTCACCGCCTTCTTGCTGGTGCTGACGCTGCCGGTTCTCGCGGGCGCGATCACCATGCTGCTGACGGACCGCAACTTCGGCACGATGTTCTATGATCCGGCCGGCGGCGGCGACCCCCTGCTGTTCCAGCATCTGTTCTGGTTCTTCGGCCATCCGGAGGTCTATGTTCTGATCCTTCCCGCCTTCGGCCTGATCAGCCACATCGTCTCCACCTTCTCCAAGAAGCCGGTGTTCGGCTATCTCGGCATGGCCTATGCCATGGTGTCGATCGGCTTCCTGGGCTGCATCGTGTGGGCGCACCATATGTACACGGTCGGCCTTTCGCTGAACGCGCAGCGCTACTTCGTGTTCGCCACCATGGTGATCGCGGTGCCGACGGGCATCAAGATCTTCTCGTGGATCGCGACCATGTGGGGCGGTTCGATCTCGTTCCGCGCGCCGATGATCTGGGCGATCGGGTTTATCTTCGTGTTCACCATGGGCGGCGTCACCGGCGTGGTGCTAGCCAACGCCAGCGCGGACCGCCAGTTGCACGAAACCTATTACGTCGTCGCGCACTTCCACTACACCATGTCGCTCGGCGCGGTGTTTGGCGTCTTCGCGGGATTCTACTACTGGTTCCCGAAGATGAGCGGTTACATGTATAACGAGACCCTGTTGAAGGTTCACTTCGCGGTGCTGTTCGTCGGCGTCAATCTGACGTTCTTCCCGCAGCACTTCCTCGGCCTCGCCGGCATGCCGCGCCGCTACATCGACTATCCCGACGCCTTCGCTCTTTGGAACTACTGGTCGTCGATCGGCGCGTATATTGGCGGCGTCAGCGTGTTGGTGTTCTTCTATGTGGTGATCGACGCCTATCTGAGGAAAATCCCCGCCGGAGCCAATCCTTGGGGCGTTGGCGCGACGACGCTGGAATGGACCTTGCCCTCGCCGCCGCCGTTCCACCAGTTCGAGGTTCTGCCCCGCATTTCCGGCTCGGAGCATTGAGTTTCGCCTTCCCGCCGAGTCTTCGGGCTCGGCGGGAGGACGGTCTAACGCGGTGGGACCACGCGCCTAGGCCATGGAGGTCTGGCCGGTCCGGCAATAGGCGGAGCAAGAGATGAGCGACGCGTCACTTAGGATCGACCACAGCGGAGCCCCGCGCATTTCGATCGCGGCGCCGTCGGATTATTTCGCGCTGCTGAAGCCGCGCGTGATGTCTCTCGTCGTTTTCACGGCTCTGACAGGCGTCGTCATGGCGCCTACGCCGCCAAATCCCATCATCGCCTTCGCGTCGCTGCTCGCGATCGCGGTCGGAGCCGGCGCCTCCGGCGCGCTGAATATGTGGTTTGAGTCCGACATCGACGCGCTGATGACGCGCACCCGCAATCGGCCAATCCCATCGGGACGCCTCGCGCGCGACGAAGCGCTGGCGTTTGGGCTGGTTCTCGCGGGGATGTCGGTCTTTACGCTCGGCCTGGTGGCGAATTGGCTCGCGGCGGGGCTGCTCGCGTTCACCATTTTCTTCTATGTCGTGATCTACACGATGTGGCTCAAGCGCGCGACGCCGCTGAACATCGTGATTGGCGGCGCGGCGGGCGCCTTGCCGCCAATGGTCGGCTTCGCGGCGGCGTCCGGCGAACTCGGTCTTTCCAGCTTGGTGCTGTTCGCGATCATTTTCGTTTGGACGCCGCCGCATTTTTGGGCCCTCGCCCTGCTTAAGAGCGACGATTACGCCCGCGCCGGCATCCCGATGCTGCCCAATGTCGCGGGACCAGATCGCACGCGCCTCGAAATCCTGATCTATTCGGCGCTTCTGGCGCCGATAGGCGTGCTTCCATATCTGCTGGGCTACGCGGCGCCGGCCTATGGACTGATTTCGACGCTCTGCGGCGCGGCCTTTATGTTCTGCGCTTTCGCCACCTACCGAAATCGTGAAGGCGAGGCGGCGAAGGCCGCCGCGCGGCGGCTGTTTTTCTTTTCGATCGTCTACCTGTTCGCGCTCTTTCTCACTCTGGTTGTCGAGCGCATTCTTTATCTGACGGGCGTCACGGGTTAGTCCTGGAACATCGGGCGATGGAAGCGCACTGGAATGGCGGACTGAAAATGGTCGACGAAACTAACGCGGCGGGCGACGAGGAAGGAGTCGTCCTGACCAAGGAACAGGCGCGGAGTCGCCGGGCCCGCAATATCGCGATCGGCTTGGCCGTGGCCCTGTTCGCGGCGTTGTTTTACGCCGTCACCATCGCGAAATTGGGCGGCGCCGTCGCCCAATTGCCGCCGAGCTGAGGCGGGGCGGATGAACACCGATACTGGCGAGCCCACCCCCGGACGCAGGCGGCGGATAGCGCTGTCGCTCGTGCTAGGCTCCGTGGCGATGCTGATTTTGTCCTTCGCTTCCGTGCCGCTATATCGCGTTTTCTGCGCGGCGACCGGATTCGGCGGCGCGACCCGCGTCGCCAAGCAGAATTTGGGTCAGCGGGGCGAGCGCACTTTAACCGTCCGCTTCGACGCCAATGTCGCGCGCGATCTTCCCTGGCGCTTCGAGCCGGAGGCGGCGAGCATCTCCCTGCGCACCGGCCAAACGGCGACGGTGTTTTACAAAGTGGTCAATCTGGCCGATCACGAAACGCGCGGCGTCGCCGCCTACAACGTGAGCCCGGACCAGGCCGGCACCTATTTCAACAAGCTCGCCTGTTTCTGTTTTTCCGAGCAGCGACTCGACGCGCATGAAAGCGCGGAGTGGCCGGTTGTCTTCTTCCTCGATCCGGCTTTGGAGAACGAGGAATCCATGCGGCAAGTGGCGGAGATCACTCTGTCTTATTCGTTCTTCGCGGTAAAAGGCCCGGCGGCCGCGGCGCCGTCGACCAAGACCAGTTTGGCGCCCGCCATAAAACCAAAAATCTGATCCCTGCCCGCCCCAAAAAGGCGCGCCGGGAGCCGGAAGCGTTTAAAACATGCCGGCGCGCCCGGCGCAGTCAAAGGAAGTGACGATCATGGCCGAGGGACACGCGAAACCACAACATGACTACCATCTCGTCGATCCGAGCCCGTGGCCGCTGGTCGGCGCCCTTTCGGCGCTTGTCTTGGCGATCGGCGCGATTTCCTGGATGAAGGGAATGCCGATCTTCGGTCACAAGGTCGGGACCTATGTGTTTTTCTCCGGCCTGATCGGCGTGCTCTTCACCATGTTCAACTGGTGGAGCGACATAATCAACGAAGCCGAGCACAAGGGCGACCACACCCCGGTGGTGCAGTTGCATCATCGTTACGGCATGATCCTGTTCATCCTCTCCGAGGTGATGTTCTTCGTCGCCTGGTTCTGGGCGTTCTTCAACTCGAGCCTGTTTCCGGCCGATATCGCGCAGCAGGCCCGCACCGCCTTGTTCGAGGGGGTCTGGCCGCCCAAGGGCGTCGAGGTGTTGAGCCCCTGGAAGCTTCCTCTCCTCAACACCCTGATTCTGCTGAGCTCGGGCGCGACGCTAACCTGGGGCCATCACGGACTGCTGCACGGCGATCGCGATCAGCTCAAGAAGGGCCTGATCGCGACCATCGCGCTTGGTCTGGCGTTCACGGCCATCCAGGCCTGGGAATATGCTCACGCGCCCTTCGCCTTCAAATTCGACCCGGCGCATCCGGCGGCGACCAACTATGGTTCGACCTTCTTCATGGCCACCGGCTTTCACGGCTTCCACGTGATCATCGGCACGATTTTCCTGATCGTCTGCCTCCTTCGCGCGATGCAGGGCCAATTCAAGCCGAACCAGCACCTCGGCCTGGAATTCGCCGCCTGGTATTGGCATTTCGTCGACGTGGTCTGGCTGTTTCTGTTCTGCGCCATATATGTCTGGGGCAATTGGGGCGGCGTGGCGGAATAAGGCGCGATAGCGAGGCGGGCTTGCCCCGCGCGCCGCGAGAGAGTAGCCGTCCATTGGAGCGCGGCGCTAGCGGTCACGGAATTTTCCGTGGCCGTTCGCGCTAGAAAGGCCCCTTGATGTCGAACCAAGACCATCCTCCTCATGTCAACCCCTATTGGGCTGGCCTAACCGGCTCTTGCCCACGCTGCGGCAAGGGCAAGATGTTCGACGGCTTGCTGCGCGTCGCGCCGAAATGCAGGGCCTGCGGCCTCGACTTCTCCTTCGCCGACACCGGCGACGGCCCCGCGATCTTCGTGATGATGATCGCCGGCTTTCTGATTGTCGGCGTCGCGGCCTATGTCGAAATCGTCTATCAGCCGCCCTATTGGGTTCACGCGCTGATCTTCCTTCCCTTCTCCGCCATCGTCTGCATAGGGATGTTGCGTCCCACCAAGGGCTTGCTGATCGCGTTGCAATATTACAATCGAGCCGAGGAAGGCCGGCGGATCAGGTGAACGTGACGTCGCGATCGCTTGTATGGCAAAGCCTGTTCGCGGCGCTCGCGCTGGGGCTGCTGCTGACGCTCGGCGTTTGGCAATTGCGGCGGATGGAGTGGAAAGAGTGGCTGATCGCCCGGTTGGAAACGCGCGCGCGCGCCGCTCCGGTCGAGCTCCCGCCGCCAAGCGATTGGGCGGGGTTGCGCGGAGAGGATTACGACTATCGCCATGTTCGGGCGCAAGGCCGATTCGATCTCGCCAGTTCGGTGAAGGTGTTCACCCAGGCTCCCGCCGGGGCCGCCGGTCGCGGGCCGGGCTTTTTCGTTCTCATGCCGCTGCGGCTCGCGGGCGGGGGCGTCCTGCTCGTTAACCGCGGCTTCGTCGCCCAATCATTGACTGGCGACGACGCATGGCGCCATGGGCCCAACGAAGCGACTGAAATCACGGGGTGGCTCCGGGCGCCGCAGTCGCGCAACGCCTTCACGCCGGCCGACGATCCCGGCAAGGGCCAGTGGTTCACGAGCGATCCCGCCAAGATCGCCGCGACGCTTGGCCTCGTCGACGCCGCGCCCTTCGTGCTACAGCAGGAGGGCCAAGCCGGGCTGGACGACGGACTTTTTCGGACCGTCCCGGACGCGGCGGATATTCCCAATAACCACCTCTCCTACGCGGTGACGTGGATGGGCCTCGCGGCGGCGCTGCTGATTGTGTATGCGCTATACGCAAGATCGCGCATCCGCGCGCATTGACGCGCATTTCCGCGCGCCGGTTCGCATATGCTTAAACCCTCGCCCCGCTCGCCAAATCGCCGCCGGGGCGCTACCATCGTTTGCGCCGCGCGTTCGCTCGGAACCGCCCGGCCAGTTCACAGGTGTCGCCCCTTGCATTATGTTTCGACCCGCGGCGAAGCTCCCGAACTCGCCTTCGACGACGTGCTGTTGGCCGGCCTTGCCGCCGATGGGGGACTCTACGTCCCCAAAACCTACCCCAGCATCGCGCGCGGCGACATCGCGGCGCTCGCCGGGCTTCCCTACGACGCGGCGGCCGCTCGGCTGATCGAGCCCTTCGCCGCCGAGATCGGCGGCGCGGTCCTGCGCGAGGCGACACGCGCGGCCTATGCCGGCTTTTCCCATCGCGCCGTCGCGCCGCTGACGCAGATCGACGACAATCTATTCGTGCTCGAACTTTTTCACGGACCCACGCTCGCCTTCAAGGATTTGGCGATGCAATTGCTGGGCCGGCTGATGAACCACGTGCTGGAGCAGCGCGGCCTCGGCGCCACGATCGTTGGCGCCACCTCGGGCGACACGGGCGCCGCCGCGATCGAGGCGTTTCGGGGACAGAGCCGGGTCGACGTGTTCATCCTCTATCCCGACGGGCGCGTCTCCGATGTGCAGCGCCGGCAGATGACCACGGTCGTGGACGACAATATCCACGCCATCGCCTTGCGCGGCACGTTCGACGACGCGCAATCGATTCTCAAAAGCCTTTTTCGCGACAGCGCCTATCGCGAGCGTCTCGGTCTCGCGGGCGTCAATTCGATCAACTGGGCGCGGGTCGTCGCGCAGATGGTCTATTACTTCACCAGCGCGGTCGCGCTCGGCTCGCCGTTTCGCGAGGTTTCCTTCGCCGTGCCGACCGGCAATTTCGGCGATGTGCTGGCGGGCTATGTGGCGAAACGCATGGGCCTGCCGCTGTCGCGGCTGATCGTCGCGACCAACGCCAACGACATTCTGGCGCGCGCATTGGCGAGCGGGCGCTACGAGCCGCGCGGCGTCACGCCGACCCAATCGCCGTCGATGGACATTCAGCTTTCGTCGAACTTCGAGCGCCTGCTGTTCGACGCGCTGGGGCGCGACGCGGGGGCCTTGCGCGCCGCTTTCGCCAATCTCGACCAATCCGGCGGCTTCGATATTCCACCCGGGGCGCTGGCCTCGATCAGAGCGGATTTCGACGCGCGCGCGGTCGGCGAAGCGGAAACCAGCGCCGAGATCGCCCGAACCTATCGCGAGTTCGGGCTATGTGCTCGACCCGCACACGGCGACGGGGGTCCACGCGGCGCGGGCCCGGCTGGCGGTCGATCCTTCGACGCCGGTCGTGGCGCTGGCGACAGCGCATCCGGCGAAATTTCCAGCCGCGATCGAGCGCGCCATCGGCGAGAGCATCGAGCTGCCGCCGCGGCTCGCGCCGATTCTCACCGCCGCGGAGCGGTTCTCCCGGCTCGAAAACGATGAAGGGCTCGTTCGGGCCTATATCGAAGACCATGCGCGCGCGACGCGCCTTGCGACAAGGGTGTGATCATGGCGCTGTTTGGCGTCGGCATCGCACGGCGCAACTTCCCCATCCACGGCGACGGGGTCTATCTGCGCCCCGCCGAGATGGGCGATTTCACCCAATGGTCTTCGCTGCGCGCGCGTAGCCGCGCCTTTCTCACGCCCTGGGAACCCGTCTGGCCGCTCGACGATTTGACCCGATCCAGTTTTCGCTATCGCGTGCGTCGGCACGGGGAGGAGTTGGCGCGAGATGAATCCTTCTCGTTTCTGATTTTTCGCGAAGGCGACGATACGCTGGTCGGCGGCCTGTCGCTCGGGCATGTGCGGCGCGGCGTCTCGCAGGCGGCGACGCTGGGCTATTGGATGGGGGAGCCTTACGCCGGCCAAGGCTATATGAGCCGCGCGGTGCGCGCCGTTCTCGCCTATGCGTTCGAAAAGCAGGGCCTGCATCGGATAGAAGCCGCCTGTCTGCCCAACAACGAAGCCTCGAAGCGCCTGCTGCAACGCCTGGGCTTCACGCAGGAAGGCTACGCCCGCGCCTATCTCAACATCAACGGGCAATGGCGCGACCATCTACTGTTCGCGCTGCTCGACACGGATCCCCTGCCCTTGCGCGCGCCCACGTCGAAGTGAGGCGGCGGAGTCGGCTCGGTCCCTTCGGCGTGTATGCTACATTCCTTGTTGCTTCGCGGCGTCGTACCGCGCGACTATCCGCGTCGTGAGCAGGTGATCTATCTCGCATATATAAACCGTGAGCCAGTTGAACAACGCGATTGCAGAGGCGGCGTCATGAAGTCAATTCTCGCGAGATATGGAGTTTTCTCCATCCTGATCCACTGGCTTCTGGCGCTCGCGACCGCGGCGCTGCTGGGGCTCGGCTGGTATTTGCGTTCTTCGCCGACGACTGACGACGAGCGGGCGTTTCTGGCGGATCTCCATGTTTCGTTGGGGCTAACGACCGCGGTTCTTCTCGTCCTCGCGATATTGCCGAGGCTGTTGTTCAGCGCTCCGGCCTATCCCGCGGAGACGCCGCGCTGGCGGCGATTGATCGGCGCATGGGTGAACGCGCTGATCTATCTCGCGCTCGCGGTCTTGGCGGCCAGCGGTTATCTACGCCAGATTTTCACCGCGGCGCCCGTGCTGTTTTGGGGAACGCCGCTGCCTTCATGGGGAGAACCGGACGACCGTCTGGCGGAGTTGTTCGCGAAGACTCACGAAATCGGTGCTTTCGTGCTCGCCGGCCTCGTCGTCCTCCACATCGGACTCGTCATCGCGAATAGTTTCGCCTATCCCGGCTTCGCCAGCAGAATGCTGCCCGGAAAGAGCGAGGCGGCCGAAAGCGACGTCCCGACCGTGCGGATGAGCGGCCCGGCCGGCGACAAAATCGGGCTACGCCTTGCCGGCCAAATGCGTCTCCTGGGCTGGATCAAATTCTGGATTCAGTTCGTGCTCGCCTTCCTGTCGGCGTTGCTCCTGCAATTCGCGACGTCCGGACGCGCGCTCAGCGCCGTCAATGCGGGGATGGGCGACGCCATCTACTGGAGCGGCTGCGCGCTCGCGTTATTGTTCCTGACCTGCGCGCTGGCGTATCATTACACCCGGCGAGCCAGAAAAATCGCTTTGGCTCCCGAGCGTTATCTCGGCGGGAAACGCGGCTCGGGCCTGTGGTTTCTGCACGCCGGGATGACGTTCGGCTTTCTCGGCGTCTTTCTGTCCTTCATCGGCGTCGCGCTGAGCATATCCTTGCTGATCGCCAAAACAGTCTCGCAACCGCCGGGCATCGCGATAACCGACCCGACCAAGATCATCCGGGCGCTGGACGTGTTCGTGCTGCTCATGAGCTTTATTCTTCTGTTGGCGCATTTTATCGGCGTCGGCATCAGCGTGTGGCTGCGCATCGCCGTCGCCAGGGCGCGCGTCCAATATCAGCCGCCGGCGCGAACGGCGATCATATAAAGACTTGCACATATCTTTATTGTGTCGCGCGAAATCCTTTGCTATAGCCCCGGCGCGGGGACGTGGCGCGAGCCGGCCCGACATAAGCGCCGCGAGCGAAGGGAAGATCATGACCACTCATTTCAAAGATTATGTCGTCACCGACATCGGACTCGCCGATTGGGGTCGTAAGGAACTCAACATTGCCGAGACCGAAATGCCCGGTCTGATGGCGACGCGCGCAGAATATGGCGCGAGCCAGCCGCTCAAGGGCGCGCGTATCGCGGGCTCCCTCCATATGACCATTCAGACGGGCGTGCTGATCGAGACGCTGAAGGCGCTCGGCGCCGATGTTCGCTGGGCTTCCTGCAACATTTATTCGACCCAGGATCACGCCGCCGCCGCCATCGCCGCCGCCGGCACGCCGGTGTTCGCCATCAAGGGCGAGAGCCTCGAGGATTATTGGGATTACACCCATCGCATTTTCGAGTGGTCCGATGGCGGCTGCCCGAACATGATCCTCGACGATGGCGGCGACGCCACTTTGCTCATTCACCTTGGCCTGCGCGCCGAGGGCGGCGATGTCGCCTTCCTCGACAAGGCGACGAACGAGGAAGAAGAGGTCCTGTTCGCGGCGATCAAGAAGCGCCTCAAGGCCAATCCGGGTTTCTACAAGCGCAACGCCGAGTCCATCAAGGGCGTCACCGAGGAGACGACCACGGGCGTGCATCGCCTTTACATCATGCAGAAGGAGGGCAAGCTCCTTTGGCCGGCGATCAACGTCAATGATTCCGTCACCAAGTCGAAATTCGACAATCTCTATGGCTGCCGCGAGTCGCTGGTCGACGGCATCCGTCGCGGCACCGACGTGATGATGGCCGGCAAGGTCGCCATGGTCGCGGGCTTTGGCGATGTCGGCAAGGGCTCGGCCGCGAGCTTGCGCAATGCCGGCTGCCGCGTGCTGGTCTCCGAGATCGATCCGATCTGCGCCCTGCAGGCCGCGATGGAAGGCTATGAGGTCACGACGATGGAAGAGGCCGCGCCGCGCGCCGACATCTTCGTCACCGCGACCGGCAATGTCGACGTCATCACGCTCGACCACATGCGTCGCATGAAGGATCGCGCCATCGTCTGCAACATCGGCCATTTCGACAGCGAGATTCAGGTCGCCGGCCTGAAGAACCTGAAGTGGCACAATGTAAAGCCGCAAGTCGACGAGATCGAATTCACCGACGGCAAGCGCATCATCCTGCTCTCCGAAGGCCGCCTGGTGAATCTCGGCAACGCCACGGGACATCCGTCCTTCGTGATGTCGGCCTCCTTCACCAACCAGACGCTGGCGCAGATCGAATTGTGGACCAAGCAGGGCCGCTACGCCAAGGAAGTCTATACGCTGCCGAAGCACCTCGACGAAAAGGTCGCCTCGCTGCATCTCGACAAGATCGGCGTGAAGCTGACGAGACTCACCGACCAGCAGGCGGCCTATCTCAATCTGCCGCAAACCGGCCCGTTCAAGCCCGATCATTATCGCTACTGATCCAATAACGCCGCGGACGATTCGCAAGGCCCCGTTTCGTTATGAATCGGGGCCTTTTTCGCGCGGCTCATGACCCCAAGAAATCCTCGCTCAAATGGTTCCGGTTGGCGTTCTTCGAGCGGACGTTCCAGCGTTCTCCCAACCGTCCGCGGTCAAGTTACGCTAACCTTTAAGTTTATTGCTAGTTTCGAAAATTTGTTGCCGCAACCATTCATGCGCGGGCTCCTTTTCCTGCTGTGGATGCCACACCATTATCAAATCGAGATTTGGACAGTTTATCGGGAAAGGCATCATTTTGAGCGGGGCAAATTGAACAAAATGTTCCGCCAAGGTTAGCGCGGCCGAAAAAACCAAGTCGGACTTTGTAAGTATCCTTGGTACGGAAAGGAAATTCGGCATTATCAATGAAACCTTTCTTTTGAGACCAAGTTCCTGGATATAGCTATCAATCAACCCAGATCCAGTTTCATGGCCAGACATCACCAGGTGACTGCTTGACATATATTGCTCGATAGAAACACTATTACCAGTGATAGTGGGATGATCCTTTCTCACTAGGCACATTAATTTATCAGAAAAAATAGTTTTTTGACAAAAATACGACTGTGGGGCAAGTATTTCTTTAAATCCAATGACAATGTCGACTTGATGTTTGTCAATTACTGAATATTGAACCGTACTACGTGACGGTTTTATGTGTATTTGAATATTTGGCGCGAGTTTTTGCATGGATTCCATGAACGATGGTAAAACGAGGAAATCAACGTAATCGTTGGTCGCAATCACAAATCGTCTCTCGCTAGTCGCAGGGATAAATTTTTCTTGGTCTTTAATGATATTTTCAATTTCTCCCAAAATGTTGGAAATGGGCGCCAGCAATGAGGTTGCCCTTTCTGTCGGCTTCATTCCTTTCGAGGTCTTCACGAGCACCGGATCATTTAGCTGTTGTCGTAGCCGCTGCAAAATATGGCTCATCGCCGAAGGGCTAACGAACATCTTCGCCGCTGCCCGAGAAACGTTGCCCTCCTCCAGCAACAATTTTAAGGCTACAAGAAGATTGAGATCAAAGTTTCTTAGCTCAGACATTCGGCCTCCTCACTGAGTGCCGCTTTCGACGAAGCCGTCAGGGCGTAGCGGGACAATGCCGCCCGGGACTCCCCGATAATCCGCCCGGCGGCGACGCTCGCTTACCGATAAATTTTTTTCACCGCCGATGATGTTTGGTCAAGTCGTCTTGGCCTGTTCGCCGTTGGCGCGCCGTGGATTTTAACGGTGAGTTCGACTATTGTGGGCGCCGTGGACGAGACGACCCTGGATCGCGTCGAATGGCTCCAGGGACATGTCCTCATATGCGGAAATTAAGCAATCGCCGCTGGCGCGGGATCACCGGCGCTCCGATGAATATTTTGCAGCAGACCCATGAAAATTACGCACTTTACTAACGCTGGGTTTGATTCGTACGCATGTGCCGCGCTTTCACCGAGCAACCGTGAATGCTTTGATCGGCGCCAATGGACGAGCATCGGACAACTCTAAGGGGAGGAACAAGTGACCAGCCACATCCTCGCAGAAGTCATGACGGCCAACGCGAAATATGTCGCCGGTTTTGGGAGCAAGGGCGAACTCGCGCTGCCGCCCGCCAGGCGTTTCGCGATTCTGACCTGCATGGACGCGCGGCTCGATCCCGCCAAATACGCGGGCCTCGCCGAGGGCGACGCGCATGTGATCCGCAACGCGGGCGGACGCGCCAGCGACGACGCCATTCGCTCGCTGGTGATCTCCCATAAGCTGCTCGGCACCAATGAATGGTTCGTGATCCATCACACGAATTGCGGCATGGAGCTGTTCTGCGACGAGGTGATGGCCGATCTCCTCGACGACAACCTCGACACGGCGGCGTTCGACGGCAAGAACTGGTCCAATCCGCAACATGGCGGCGGTTGCTCGGCGGGCCATTTCGTCAAATGGCTCACGATCAAATCGCAGGAGGAAAGCGTGCTGCAGGACGTGCTGCGCATTCGCCAGCATCCGCTCGCGCCGCGCAATATTCCGATTTACGGTTACATCTATGATGTGAAGAGCGGGCGCCTCAACGAAGTCGCCAAGGCGACGGAAGCCGGCCGCGCGGCCTAAACGCGACGCCCGAAAAATTCGCGCGGCGCGCTCACCCGCGCCCGCGATAGGGCGGCACGCCCTGATCGGGCAGCCACAGCCCCTGCGGCGGCGCGCCGGTCTGCCAGAATACGTCGATCGGAATGCCGCCGCGCGGATACCAATAGGCGCCGATGCGCAGCCACCTTGGGGCGAGCGCGCTCTTTAGATCGAGGGCGATCCGCATCGTGCAATCCTCGTGAAAGGCGCCGTGCGTGCGAAAGCTCGCCAGATAAAGTTTCAGCGATTTCGATTCGACGAGCCATTCGCCGGGAACGTAGTCGATCACGATATGCGCGAAGTCCGGCTGTCCCGTGACCGGGCACAGCGAGGTGAACTCCGGCGCGGCGAAGCGCACGAGATAGCTCTCGCCTGGATGCGGATTGGGCACGATATCGAGTTCGGCCTCGTCGGGCGAAGCCGGCAGCGACGATTTCTGGCCGAGCAGCGCGGCGCCTTGGTGGGTCTTGGTCATGTGGGGAGTTAGAGGCGCGCGGGCGGGGGCGTCAAGGGTGGCTTTAAGTGCTGCTTTTTGACCATGCACCGACGCGCGCGGTTAAGGGGAGGGTTAACCCGGCGGTTAAGAGGGGGGTTAAAGCCCAGAAGCCAGAAGCCAGAAGCTAGATGCCAGACGCCAGAAGCTAGATCAAAGCGCGGCCGCGTCGCCGCCCGCCCCGCCCAAAACTCCAAATCCACAGCCTCGCGCCATTCCCCGCTTTCCCGCGCCGGCCAATCGGGCTAAAAGGCCCAGAATTCCCGCGCCGCAGCAAAAAGAGGCTTCTTCATGACCGAGATCATCGACATCCACGCCCGCGAAATCCTCGATTCGCGCGGCAATCCCACGATTGAGGTCGATGTGACGCTGGAAGACGGCTCCTTTGGCCGCGCCGCCGTGCCCTCGGGCGCCTCGACGGGAACCCGCGAAGCGGTGGAGAAGCGCGACGGCGACCCCAAGCGCTACCAGGGCAAGGGCGTTCTCGGCGCGGTCGAGAGCGTCAATGGCGAGATCTCCGGCACGCTGCTGGGCTTCGAGGCCGAGGAGCAGGTGGCGGTCGACGAGGCGATGATCGAGCTCGACGGCACGCTCAACAAATCGCGGCTCGGCGCCAACGCCATTCTCGGCGTGTCGCTCGCCGTCGCCAAGGCCGCCGCCGACGCGGCCGCCCTGCCGCTCTATCGTTATATCGGCGGCACGCAGGCGCGCATTCTGCCGACGCCGATGATGAACATCATCAATGGCGGCGCCCACGCCGACAATCCCATCGACTTCCAGGAATTCATGGTCATGCCCGTCGGCGCCGAAGATGTCGCCGACGCGATTCGCTGGGGCGCGGAAATTTTCCATACGCTGAAAAGCGCGCTGAAGAAGGGCGGATTCAACACGGCGGTGGGCGACGAAGGCGGCTTCGCGCCGAATTTGCCTTCCGCCGAAGCCGCGCTCGACTTCATCATGAAGGCCATCGAGACGGCGGGCTTCAAGCCGGGCGTCGACGTGTGCCTCGCCACCGACGCCGCCGCGTCGGAGTTCTTCAAGGACGGCAAATATGTCTACACCGGCGAGAAAGTGACGCGCTCGGTCGAGCAGCAGGTCGACTATCTCGCCAAGCTGGCCGCGTCTTACCCGATCGTCTCGATCGAGGACGGCATGGCCGAGAACGACTGGGCGGGCTGGAAGCTGCTGACCGACAAAATCGGCAAGACCGTGCAGATCGTCGGCGACGATATTTTCGTCACCAATGTCGAGATACTCTCCGAGGGCATCAAGCAGGGCGTCGCCAATTCGCTGCTGGTCAAGGTCAACCAGATCGGCACGCTGACCGAGACGCTCGCCGCCGTCGAAATGGCGCATCGCGCCGGCTACACCACGGTGCTTTCGCATCGCTCCGGCGAGACCGAGGATTCGACCATCGCCGACATAGCGGTCGCCGTGAACAGCGGCCAGATCAAGACGGGCTCGCTCGCCCGCTCCGACCGGCTGGCCAAATACAACCAGCTCATCCGCATCGAGGAGGAGTTGGGACCGACGGCGATCTATGCGGGGCGCGGCGCGCTGAAGGCGCTGGCGTAAGGCGCGTCCCCTCTCCCCGCTCGCGGGGAGAGGGCTGGGGTGAGGGGCTTGGGGGTTTGAACCGCGACCCGCTCACACGCCCAAATCTTCGCGCCAATTCACATTCTCGCCTTCGTCCCCGGCCCCTCACCCCAGCCCTCTCCCCGTGCACGGGGAGAGGGAGCAGGTTTGCGATACCCCAATGACCATGGAAAAAACCTTCGACCCCGCCGCCATCGAGCGGCGCATCCGCGAACAGTGGGAGACGACCGGCGCCTTTCGCGCGGGGCGTCCCGAGCGCGCCGGCGCCCCGCCCTATTCCATCGTCATTCCGCCGCCCAATGTCACGGGCTCGCTGCATATGGGGCACGCGCTCAACAACACGCTGCAGGACATTCTCGCGCGTCACGCGCGCATGCAGGGCAAGGATGTGCTGTGGCAGCCCGGCACCGATCACGCCGGCATAGCGACGCAAATGGTGGTCGAGCGCCAGCTGATGGAGCGCCAGCAGCCGGGCCGCCGCGAGATGGGCCGCGAGAAATTTCTGGAGCGCGTCTGGGAATGGAAGGCCGAGTCCGGCGGGATCATCGTCGAGCAATTGAAACGGCTGGGGGCCTCCTGCGACTGGTCGCGCGAGCGGTTCACGCTCGACGAAGGGCTTTCGCGCGCGGTGCTGAAGGTGTTCGTCCAGCTTTATCGCGAGGGGCTGATCTATAAGGACAAGCGTCTCGTCAATTGGGACCCCGTGTTGCACACCGCGATCTCCGATCTTGAAGTGCAGCAGGTGGAGGTCAAAGGCCATCTGTGGCACTTCCGTTACCCGATCGCCACTCTCGATGGGCAGGACAGCGGCGAGTTCATCACCGTCGCGACGACGCGGCCCGAGACGATGCTCGGCGACACCGCGGTCGCGGTGCATCCGGAAGACGAGCGCTACACCAAACTTATCGGGCGCAATGTCCGCCTGCCGCTGGTCGGGCGGCTCATTCCCATCGTCGCCGACGAATATTCCGACCCCGAAAAGGGCACCGGCGCGGTGAAGATCACCCCGGCGCATGATTTTAACGACTTCGAGGTCGGCAAGCGCCACGGGCTGCGGCTGGTCAACGTGCTCGACGCCGAAGCTCGCGTGACGTTGCGCGGCAACGAAGAGTTTTTCGAGGGCTTCGCCGCCTCCGGCGAACTCGACGCGACGGTCGAGGCGCTCGAGGGGCTCGACCGCTTCAAGGCGCGCGCGCGCGTCGTCGCGATGATGGACGAGCGCGGGCTGCTCGCCGAAATCGCCGACAACACCCATTCCGTGCCGCATGGCGACCGCTCGCACGCGGTGCTGGAGCCGCGCCTCACCGACCAATGGTATGTCGACGCCAAGACGCTGGCCCAGCCGGCGCTGGCCGCCGTGCGCGACGGCCGCACCAATTTCGTGCCCAAGAATTGGGAGAAGACCTACTTTGAATGGCTGGAGAATATCCAGCCCTGGTGTATTTCGCGGCAACTGTGGTGGGGCCACCGGATACCGGCGTGGTACGACGAGGATGGCAATGTCTTCGTCGGCGGAAAGCGAGGCGGAAGCCCTCGAAGCGGCGCGTGAAAAACACAAGCGCGATGTGACCTTGACGCGCGACGAGGACGTGCTCGACACTTGGTTCTCCTCGGCGCTGTGGCCCTTCTCGACCCTCGGCTGGCCGGACGAAACGCCGGAGCTAAAGCGCTATTATCCGACCAGCGTCCTCGTCACCGGCTTCGACATCATCTTCTTTTGGGTCGCCCGCATGATGATGATGGGCCTGCACTTTCAGGCAAGAAGTCCCCTTCCGCGACGTCTACA
The DNA here is from genome assembly GCA_963775775.1 of uncultured Alphaproteobacteria bacterium. Taxonomy (GTDB): domain Bacteria; phylum Pseudomonadota; class Alphaproteobacteria; order Rhizobiales; family Beijerinckiaceae; genus Methylocystis. The sequence goes on along the minus strand of CAVZKF010000003.1, from coordinate 45,888 downwards.
TCCACGCCCTCGTCCGCGACGAGAAGGGCTCGAAGATGTCGAAGTCGAAGGGCAATGTCATCGATCCCCTGCATCTCATCACGGACTATGGCGCCGACGCCTTGCGCTTCACGCTCGCGGCGATGGCCGCGCAGGGCCGCGACATAAAGCTCGCGACCAGCCGCGTCGAAGGCTATCGCAATTTCGCGACGAAGCTGTGGAACGCCTCGCGCTTCGCCGAGATCAACGGCTGCGCGCGCGTAAAAGGCTATGACCCCGCCGCCAACAAGATCACGCTGAATCGCTGGATCGTCACCGAGGCCGCGCGCGCCGCGCGCGACATCAGCGCCGCCATCGACGCCTATCGCTTCAACGACGCCGCCAATTCGGCCTATCGCTTCGTGTGGAACATCTTCTGCGACTGGTATGTCGAGCTGACAAAGCCGCTGCTGCAAGGCGAGGACGGCCCCGCCAAGGACGAGACGCGCGCCTGCACCGCCTTCGTGCTCGATCAGATTTACGCGCTGCTGCATCCGTTCATGCCCTTCATCACCGAGGAGCTTTGGGCGATCAAGGGTCTTGAGGGCGAGGCGCGCGATGGGCTTTTGGCGCTGGCGCACTGGCCTCGGCTCACCGAGTTGGAGGACGCCGAGGCGGAGGCGGAGGTCGGCTGGATCGTCGAACTGATCTCGGAGGTGCGCTCGCTGCGCGCCGAGATGAATCTGCCGCCGGCGCCGAAATCGCGCTGGTCGTGGTCGGCGCGGACAAGCCCGCGCAAGCCCGCGCCGCGCATTGGGAGGACACGCTGAAACGACTGGCGCGCCTCACCGGAGTCGCCTTCGCCGACGCCGCGCCAAAAAGCAGCGCGCAGCTTCTCGTGCGCGGCGTTCTGGTCGCGCTGCCGCTGGAAGGGGTCATCGACCTCGCGGCGGAAGCCAAGCGGCTCGACAAGGAAATCGAAAAGCTCGAAGGCGAGGCGAAAAAGCTGGACGCCAAGCTGGCCAATCCCGGCTTTCTCGCCAAGGCCGAGGAAGAGGTGATCGACGAGCACCGCGAGCGCCTTGAAGCCACGCGGGCGCGAATCGAAAAACTGCGGGCGGCGCGGGGAAGACTAGGGTTGTCGTATCTTTCGATGCGGACCGCTTCCATCGTCTCGTAGACGCCCGAAGCATGGCCATGTCTTTTATTCGCAAGCGAGGCGCCGGGATCAAGACGACTCTTTGCGCTCTCGCGGCGGCGGCGCTGCTCGGCGCCGCGCCGGCGCGCGCCGCCCAATGCGGAAACGACGGGGAAGGGTTCCAAGGCTGGCTCGCCGAATTCAAGCGGGAGGCCTTGAGCGAGGGTTTCTCTTCCGCGGTGATCGAAGCCTCGCTGCGCGACGTCTCCTATGACCGCTCGGTGATCGCGCATGATCGCAAGCAGGGCATATTCCATCGGAGTTTCGAGCAATTTTCGAATCGTTTGCTCACCCCCGGCCGAATCGCCCGCGGGCGCGCCCTGCTCGCGCGTCACGCCGCGCTGTTCCAGGCCATCGAGCGACAATATGGCGTGCCGGGCGCCGTGCTCGTGGCGATCTGGGGCCTCGAGACCACCTATGGCGACGACAGCGGCAATTTCCGCACCTTTAGCGCATTGGCGACGCTGGCCTATGACTGCCGCCGATCGGATCGATTCCGCGCGGAACTGATGGACGCCTTGAGAATTGTGCGGCGGGGCGACATGTCGCCGTCGCAAATGCGCGGCGCCTGGGCCGGCGAAATCGGTCCCGCCCAGTTCATGCCGTCGTCCTACCTCAAATACGCGGTCGATTTTAACGGCGACGGACGGCGCGACCTCGTTCACGACACCGCCGACATCCTCGCCTCGACAGCCAATTTTCTCAGCGGCAATGGCTGGCGGCGCGGCGCCGGCTGGGACGAAGGCGAACCCAATTTCTCCGCCTTGCTGGAATGGAACCAGGCGCGCGTCTATGCGAAGACGATCGCCCTTTTCGCCGACAAACTATCGGCGTCCAGTGGCGGCCAATAGCGCCAAAAAGCGCGCGTCACTCTCCAAATCGGCGGAGAAAGACGCGCGCGGCTCGAAATGTCCCTACTCCGCCGGCGTCGGCTCCGGGTGGTCGTGCGGCGGCTCGGGGTCGTGCGGCGCGATCGTCTTGATCGGCGCCGGCGGCGTCAGCTTCCGGTGGTGCAGATAGATGAAGAAAATGGCCACCACGCCGATGCCGAGCAACAGGTAAGCCGGCAGCGAGCGCATGAAGCTTTCGCCGACCGAGAACGGAAAGCGGGAGACCCATTGCTCGCCGTGATCGCCAATCGCGGTGACGATTCCGACAAAATATCCCGCTTCCGGGAAAATATGTTGGAAGTTAATGGTGCCCGAACGGTAATATCTGGGCTCGCTATAGGCCACGGTCACGGCGTCGAGGTTTTCGTTTTCCTTAGCTTCGCCGCCCACATCCTTGACGATGCGGATTTCGATCTTCATGTCGCGCAGTTCGTCCTGGATGTCGTCGAGCGCGATGATCATCCGCCCCGTGGCGGGAATATCCTCGCAGAACTCGTTTTTATCGGCGTCCGGCATATAGCCGGTGAAATTCATCATGTCGGGGCCGATGAACAGGCGGCAGCGGGTTTCGGCGGCGCCTAGGCGGCCGTGGGCCGAAGCCGGGCCGGCGGCGAATAGCACAGCCGCGACCAAAAGCCCCATCGACAGGACGGCTTTGACGCTCGCAGAATAGAAAGCCTGGAGCATTCGCCGTCCAGCCGGCTCGGTTAGTCGACAAAGAGGAGCGAGATCGTCGTCACGCATATTTTCCTCCTTAGGTCTCTGTTTCAAGGACAGGCGACACAGAGTGAACGGGCTAGCGCGTCATGCCGGGCTTTGCTTTCAGCACGCATGGCGCCGTAGCTCGATGTTATCGCAAATTCTCGCGCCGACAAGTGGCTGATTGATCGGGGCCACGCGCGGCGCGGCGCGGCGGCGCGAATATATCTTGGCCTTGAACTCCCCGTCGGCGCGTCGAAATGACCCTCGCTCTGGTCCAGTTTCGCTTATCCGCCGCGCCTTCAGTCGGCGCCTTGGTATTATGCCGATAGTCGTGGATTTCTATCCGCCGGGAACGTCCGGCGCATTCGCCTTTTTTCTCGAAGGCTTCGACGCGGAACTTGCTTTTGACCACGATGGCCAACTCGACGACTGTTTTCCACGTCGGAGGATGAGCCGAAAAAAATTGCTGTAAAATATGAGATGTCAGCCAAGGTCACGTTTTCGGCGCCCCGCGGCGCCTCCCGCGAAAGGAATAATCTTACCGAGAGTTCATCTCTTGGCGCTCTTGTCTCTTTCTCGGGCTCGCGCCATATTGACGGCTAGGCCAGCGCCGCGAACTTGTCGATATGGCGAGGCCGCTAGATGAGAGGATCTCATGTCCAATTATGACCGCAATACGAGCTTCGGCGCCCACGTCGCCAGAAAGGCGACTGCGGAGATAGACCAGGGCCTGCGCGCCTATATGCTCGGTGTCTACAATTACATGACGCTGGGTCTGGGGGTCACCGGCCTTGTCGCGCTCGGCGCGCAGATGCTCGCCGTGACTACGACGCCGCTGGCCGTCTGGCCCTGACGCCGTTCGGCCACGCGATTTACATGAGCCCGCTGCGCTGGGTGATCATATTCGCGCCGCTCGGCTTCGTGTTTTTCTTGAGCGCTCGCGCCAACACAATATCCGCCGCGACCGCGCGCACGCTGTTTCTGGTCTTCGCCGGGTTGATCGGCCTGTCGATGTCGTTCCTGCTGATGGTTTACACCGGCGGCTCGGTCGCGCGGGTGTTCTTCATCACGGCGGCGGCTTTTGGCGGACTTAGCATCTACGGCTATACGACGCAGCGAAGCCTGTCGGCCATGGGCTCCTTCCTGATCATGGGAGTTTGGGGTTTGGTGATCGCCGGCGTTGTGAACATCTTCCTGCAGAGTTCGAGCCTGCAGTTTGGTCTGTCGATTTTCTGCGTGCTGATTTTCTCTGGCCTGACGGCTTGGGACACGCAGTCGATCAAGGACGAATACGTCTCCAGCGACGGCTACGAGTTGGCCCAGAAGAAGAGCATCTTCGGCGCTCTGCGGCTGTATCTGGACTTCATCAACATGTTCCAGTCGCTGCTCTATCTCTTTGGCGACCGCAGGTGACGACCGGGGCGTCGCGAGATCGACGCCCGGCCTAGCCAACCGCTTGGACCACGGAAGGCCCCGCCAGCGCGGGGCCTTTTCGTCGGGACCGTATTCGGCGCGGACCAGGCGCAGCTTGCGGTCGAGCACGCCGACGACGCGGGCGAGATCGTGGCCGCGCCGCAGAATGAGGCCGCTGGCGTCGACGACGCTATAGGCTCCCTGCCGGCGCCCGAGCGTCGGGTCTTTTTCGATGCGATAGAAGGGCGTCTCGCAGGCGCGGCGAAAGACCGAAAAAACCGCCTTGGAGGCGGTGAATCGAGCGCGTAATCGCGCCACTCGCCGTTCGCCACCTTGTTCCCGTAGACATCGAAGATGACGCGAAGCTCCCGGCGGTCGAACGAGACGACAGCGCCCGCGCATTTTGAAGCCTGCGACGCCGCGGCGGGCTCGCGCGCCTCCGGGTCTCTTCCAAACGCGCCATTGACGAGGTAGAGGCGGCTTGCGCCGGCCTCCCGTGAGTTAGGCTCCCTGTCGCTCATGCGCCGTCCCTGGATTGCGCGCTTTCGCCGTCGGCGCCCGCCTCATGCTTTTCCAGCGGCGACCGCTTCGCTGTCCCGCGCCATGTTCGCTTGCAATGGCGCGAAGGGCAAGTCGGGATGACGCTTTTGCGACGGCGCCTTTCCAAGATTTCATGATTTCATCGACATTGAGCCACTTGCAGGTCCAGATACGCACCCAATATCCCCCATTGCCTCGGCCGGTCGTCGAGCGCCGTTCCGGTTTTCGTCAGCCCCCCAGCCCCCGGAATGATGCGCGAGACAATTACCGGTGCGTTCGTGGCGATGGGCGAGCCGGTCGAGAGGATTCCTTTCACCGGCTCGTCTTGCCGCGATGGCCCTTCGAGTGGCCCTTGGCGACTTCGCCTTCGGCGACTTGCAACTTTCCGCCTCATCCCCGATATGACGGACGAACCGATCCCGCCGCGAGACTTTCGCGCGATGAAGGGAGTTCCCCTTTCCGGCCGTTCGGGCGAAGGATCGTTCGATTAACGTCCATTTATTGGAGCCGCCAAAGTGACCGACGACGCGACATCCGCGACTATCGACCCCGATGCGCGAACCAGCAGCCACGGCTTCACCGCCGACGTGGCGCGGCTGCTGCAAATGATGGCGCATTCCGTCTATTCCGAACGCGACGTGTTCCTGCGCGAACTCGTCTCCAACGCCGCCGACGCCAGCGAGAAACTGCGCTACGAGGCGCTGTCGAACGAAGCGCTGGCCGCGAAAGCGGGCGCTCCGCTGGTCACCATCGCGCTCGACAAGGACAAGCGCCTTCTGACCGTCTCCGACAATGGCGTCGGCATGGGACGCGACGAACTGGTCTCGGCGCTCGGAACCATCGCCAATTCCGGCACGCGCGCCTTCCTCGACAAAGTGGGCGGCGGCGAAATAAGGAGGCCTGGGCCAAGGGCTTATCGGCCAGTTCGGCGTCGGCTTCTATTCGGTGTTCATGGTCGCCGACAAGGTTGAGGTGACGACCCGCCGCGCCGGCTCCGATGAGGCCTGGCTATGGACCTCCGACGGCAAGGGCTCCTACGCCATCGCCCCGGCGGCGCTCGAAGACGCCCCGGCGGTCGGGACGCGCGTGGCGCTGCATCTCAACAGCGACAGCGACGAGTTTTTGGAAGCATCGCGTCGAGCATGTGCTGCGCGAGCATTCCGGCGCCATCGCCATTCCGATCGAGATCGTCGGCGCGCCCGGCGAGGAGCCGCGCCGGATCAGCGACGGCGCGGCCTTGTGGACCAAGCCAAAGAGCGACATCAGCGCCGAGGACTATAATGATTTCTACCGCCAGCTCGCCGGCCAATTCGACGAACCCGCGCTGACGATCCACTGGCGCGCCGAGGGGCGGACCGAATATACGGTGCTCGCCTTCATTCCGGGATCGCGCCCGCTGGATCTGTTCGATCCCATCCGCAAGAGCAAGAGCAAGCTTTATGTGCGGCGCGTGCTGATCTCGAAGGAAGTGGATCTGCTGCCGGCCTGGCTGCGCTTCGTGCGGCTGGTCGTCGACAGCGCCGATATTCCGCTCAACGTCTCGCGCGAAATGGCGCAGCAAAGCCCGATCCTTGGCCAGATCGGCAAGGCGATCACCGCGCGCGTCATGCAGGAGCTGGCCAAGCTCGCCGAAAGCGAGCCGGAGAAATTCGCCTCGGTTTGGGAGAACTTCGGCGCCGTCGTGAAGGAAGGGCTGCACGAAGACCCGCAGCGGCGCGACGACATCTTCAAGATCGCGCGCTTCGCCTCGACGCGCTCGGCCGAGAAGACCCGAACATTGAAGGATTACGTCGCCGATCTGCGCGAGAATCAGACGGCGATTTTTTATCTCGTCGGCGACGATCGCAAGCGAATGGCGCAAAGCCCGCAGATCGAGGAATTCACGGCGAGGGGCGTGGAGGTGTTGCTGCTCGACGATCCCGTCGACGCCTTTTGGGTCACGAGTTGCGTCGGCTTCGACGGCAAGCCGTTCAAATCGGTGACCCAGGGCGCCGCCGACATTAGCCTCGTGCCGCAAAAGGAAGACGCGCCGGAGCCGCCGACGCCGGAAGCCGGCGGGAAGTCGCGGCGCTGGTGACGAAGCTGAAGGAAGCGCTCAAGGAGCATGTCGACGACGTGCGCGTCTCGACGCGGCTGCGCGAAAGCGCGGTCTGTCTGATCGCGCCGGAACATGGGCTGGATCGCCGGCTGGCGCAACTGCTCGCCGAGCACGGACAGGGCGGCGCCCTGGGCAAGCCGGTGCTGGAGGTCAATCCGCGCCACGCCGCGATTCTGGAGCTGGCGCGCGCGCCCGAAGGCGAGGAGGCGCGGGACGGATATTTCCTGCTGCTGGATCTCGCGCGAATCGCCGACGGCGAGCCGCCGATCGACGCCAGCGCCTTTGCGCGAAGGCTCACGGCGCGACTTGCCAAAGGCGGCGCGTGACGCGAGACCGGACCTTCGCGATCGCGCCAAACGAAACGAGGGCGGAGGCGCTTGACCGGGTCGCCGCTCTGCTCGAGTGCTCCGGCGTCGACGAGGCGCGAGTCGACGCCCGCGCGCTGCTGCTCGCGGCGGCCGGGTTGACCCATGCGCAATGGGTGTTGGAGCCTTCGGCCTTGCTCGGCCAGAAGGCCGCGTCTCGTCTGACGGGCTACGCGGCGCGGCGGGCGGCGCGCGAACCCGTATCGCGCATTCTGGCGAAGCGCGGCTTCTGGACGCTCGATCTCGATGTCGCGCCGAATGTGCTCGATCCGCGCGCCGACACCGAGACCTTGGTCGCCCTGGCGCTGCGTCTCACCGCGAGTCGGCGCGATGCAGCCATTGTCATTTCTCGATCTTGGTTCGGGGTCTGGCGCGATTCTTTGCGCGCTGCTCGCCGAATTGCCGGCGGCGTGGGGCTTGGCGGTCGATCTTTCGGCGGCGGCCTGCGACGCGACGCGCGCCAATCTCGCGGCCCTTGGACTCGAGTCGCGCGCCAGCGTTCTGCGCGGGCGCTGGGCCGAGGCGATTTCCGGGCGATTCGATGTCGTCGTTTCGAATCCGCCCTATGTTAAAACCGCCGACATCGCGACATTGGCGCCGGAAGTGGCGTTGCACGACCCCGCGCTGGCGCTCGACGGCGGGGCCGACGGATTGGCCTGTTATCGGGAAATCGCCGCCGAGCTGCCGAGACTTTTGAAACACGACGGCGTGGCGCTGTTTGAGGCGGGCGCCGGCCAAATCGGCGAGATTTCCGCGTTTTTGGAGATGGCCGGGCTTGAAATCGCCGGCGTGGAGCGCGATGTCGGAGGGCATGAAAGGGCAATCGCGGCGCGAGCGCGGAGGCCTAAAGCGTGACAAATTAGCTACAGTCTCGCTTTTTTTGTCGCCGCGCGTCGAGCCGCCCTTGGCGGGAACACAAGTGTCTTGTATACAGGATGGCAACCGATGAGTTTTGCTGGTCCCGCTTATTGCCTGGATTACAGCGTTCTTGTCGGAATGATTTCGCGGTGACCGAAGTGCGGCGTCGATGTCCTGCGACGGATGGCCAAGTGTCGTGACTTTCTCGCGCCTACCGCTTCCAATCGCCGAGGCCCACGCCTTGCCGGATATAGAGACGGTCGATCGGATGGCGAATGCACGGATCAACCGATGATCGGGGTTTGGCGCGCTAGTGTTTCGTCGCCATGATTAGGCGTTCGACAGGGAACGTCGAACTTAGCGGGAATTTTCGCTGCAAGGGAATGCGGCCGGACGTCGGCGCGTGAAGCGCTAGAAGGCGAGAGCGCAAGCAAAAACCGACGACGGCGCGGCGGCGTTTCTGAAATGGGCGGCAATGCCGCCGTCGCGGCCCGAAAGGCCGCCGCTCAAGGCAAAACCGCCGCTCGATACAAACGTTGCTTCGAAAAGCGCCGGAAGTCGGAAAAGCTTTCACGCGCGTCGCGATCACACACAGGCGAGAAAAGGGCGCGACCCGCTCGCGACTTCAGAAGGATCATCGGGGATTGTCAATGAGACCAGGTCAAAACAAGCGCTTGCGCGGGCGCAACAACAACGGACGCAAGGGCCCCAATCCGTTGACGCGCTCGTTTCAATCGAATGGTCCCGACGTCAAAATTCGCGGCACCGCGCAACATGTCGCCGAGAAATATCTACAGCTCGCCCGCGACGCGCAGACCTCCGGCGATATTGTCATGGCGGAAAATCTGCTGCAACACGCCGAACATTATTTCAGGCTGATCGCTGCGGCGCAGCAGCAGAGCACCAACGCTTACGGCCGCCAGTCCTTCGAGGCGGAGAACGAGATCGAGGACGACGAGGACGATTTCACGGGGATTCCCGACCGCTTCGCGCCGCTCGCCGAGCGCCTGCCCCCTGCGGCGCCCGCTTTTCAGCAGCCCCCGCCGGCCTATTCGGCTCCGCAGCCGCAAGTGCAGCCGCATTTCGCGCAGCCGCAGCCCTTCGAAGAACGGCCCTTCAACGAGCAACCGCGCCACGAACGTCCGAATCGCCCGGAGCGGCCGCCGTTCCGCGGACGTCCCGACCGCAACCAGGATCGCGCCGGATCGGACCGAGGGCAGGATCGCGCGCACGACCACAATGTCGACCGCGGCGGCGAGACCGGCGAGCGCGGTCCTCGCATGGGGTTCGAGCGCAATCGCGATCGCAATCGATTCCAGCCGCGGGTCGAGCCGGCTTCCACTGGCGAGCCGCCCGCCGCTCCCGAGATCGCCAGCCCCGTGGGACTGCCCGCTTTCATCACCACGCCTCCAGCGATCGCCGTCTCCCCGAGGCCCGGACCGCTAGACGCCGAAACGCCGGCGCCGCAGCATCAGACGCCTGACCAGGAACAGGAGGGCGCGGGCTTCAACCTCGCCTCGCGTCGGCGGCGCAGGCCGCGTCCGCCCGGCGACGAGCCCCGCGAGAACGACAAGGGCAAATCTCGCTCACCGGGCGAACTTCCTCTCGGGGACTAAAATCGACGCTTAAGCGGCCGAGTCGCCAAGCGCGATCCGGCCGCTCTCCACGACGCGCGCGTAGACGCCGCAATCGACATGGCCGAAATTTTTGCGCAGCGTTTGCACGAGGTCCATGTCGCGCCGGCCGACGCCGGGCTCGACGCCGGTCGCGGCGCAGCGGTCCGTCATTTTGAGGATTTCCAGCCGCGCGCCGCCAAGGCGTAGCGTTTCGCCAACAAGCGCGGTCTCCTCCCAAGGCTCCATCCCTTCCAGATAGATGTTGGCGCGGAAGCGCAAGGGGTCGACAGGAGCGCCCTGCGCCTTCTCGATCGCCGCGACGCTGGCGAGATTGAGCAAGGAAACGAATCCGGATTTCGAATCCGTGAAGCGAAAGTTTTCCGGAGCCTCGAGCAATCTTACGGGACCGCGAATCTGTTCGCCCAGAAAAGCCGTCATGAAGGCTTCGATCTCCGCCCTCCCCTCGGGCGCGTCGAGATTGCCGCGCGCGCCCGCGCCATCCGCTCCCTCCACCGTCAAAACGCGCGTCTTCGGGTCGAAATGCGTCGAAAGGCTCGCGAGCGCGGCGTTTCGCATCAGCATCAAGAACTTGATCTTGGGCTGATGCGCCGGCGCCTCCGGTCGAAATCCCGAAGGGCCGTTCTCCAGCGCGAACAGCCGGTCGCCGGGGAAATATCCGTCCTTGATCAGCAGCGCGCATTCGAGCGGTTCGGGCGACAAACCTTTGACCGGATAGCGATAAAGCGATTTGACGCGCATGACTTCTCCGACCCCGGCGTGCGTCATTATAAATCGTCGCTAAGCCCGCCCCAAGGGGCCTGACCGCTTCGCGCGCCGAGATTGGAGAGCTTAAAAACTGCCGTTCGGAAAGCAGGCCGAGGCGTAGAAAGTTCGTTGAAAAGGCCGGCGATCAGATCGGGGACAACGGTTTTGAACGTATAGGTGATGTGCACCGTCACAAATCCGGAAACGCCGCCGCAGCTTGCCCCGGTGGTGATGGTCACGTTCGACGTTGGAATGGTCAATCCCCAGGTGTTTCCGACGCTCACCGCATAAGTTTGCCCGGCGGTGGTGGTGGTGGTGGGGCTGCCGCCGCGAGCCCAAGACCCATGCAGCGCGCCGTGTCGACGGCGGTTTGCTGGAGAGCCTCCTTCGCCCAAAAGGCCCGCGAGAATTCAATGATGCCGAACATGAACAGCAGCAGCGGCACGATGACGATGGCGAACTCGATTGCCGCGCGCCGCGGGTGTCGCGTTTGAAGCGCGCGAGGACGTCGCGGATCATTGCACCTGCACGACGGCTGAGACGGTGAACGAATTGGACATTATGCTGGGCGGCAGGATCAGCGTGGTGAAGGATTTTGTCGCGCTGAGCACGATGAAGCTGCCGGATAGGGGACCGCCGGTCGAACATGACGTGCCCGCGCTGGCGTAAGCGGTTCCCCAGGTGATGCCGACCTTAACGCTGCCGGTGGGACAATAAAAACTGTTGGCGTTCGACGCCGTGCCCGACGTGACGATCGCGCCGCCATTGGTGATCGAGGCGGATGGGCTGTTATTGACGACGACCGTCGCGTTCGCCCACCCCGTCGAGTAGCTGGAGGCGACAATGTTGACGAGATTATTCGCGTGAGTCTGGCCGTTGCTCGATGTGAGAGGCCCGACCCCCCTGTAATCGTCGGCTGGTTCATGGCGAAATTCGCGGCGGCGGACACGCCGCTCGACAGATTGAATTCCATGCTGATCGCGCGACCGATGTCGATGACGCCGCCGATCACCAGTATGTAAATCGGCATGAGCAGGCCGAACTCGACGAAAGCGCTTCCGCGCCGATCGCTCCGCCAGCCGCCCCATCCCACGCGCGGTCGCTTCGATGGTCGAAGTGAATTCGTCATGCCCGCATCTCGTTCGAGACAGGATTGCCTGAATGAAGTTAAGGTTTGGTTGCCCTTCATCGCGGGTCGAGGATCGACCGTCGTCGGGACGATCCTCGAAGCGATTATTGGACGATCTTCGTGGGAGCCCCGGAGGACGAGGAGGAGCTAGTGCCCGTGACCGCGGTGATGCAACTGGACGCCGCCGCGGTCCCGCCGGTGAGCGTGACTGTATTGGCGACGATTTCCAGGCATCCGTTGGCGCCGTTGCCGACACTGGCGCCGCCGGACATATAGAATGCGCCGGTCGGAGAGTAGACCGCTCCCGACACGATTGCGTTTGAAGCGCCGGCGGCGAAAAACACGCCAGCGGCCGTGCCGCCGGTCAAAGGGCCGGCGACAACGAGGTTTTCCGTGGCCGCGCTGCTGCTGGTCGGAGCTAGAAGCGTGAAGTCCGTGAAGCCGGCGGAGACATAGAAGCCGTAGCTGAGTCCGCCGCTCGTATAGGCTATGGCTTCTGCGCCATAGGGCGAGTGTGACGCCATAGCCGTAATTCCGACCGCCTGGGATGACGAGGAGGTCGTGCCGTTATAGTTCGGGATGGTGCAGGTGACGGCGCCGCCGGCGTTGATGCCCGCGCCGAAATAGCCGGCCAATGTATAGACGCCCGTGCCGAGCACCGTGCCGCCCTGGACGTTCATCGAGCCGTTGATGTCATGCTCCGCGGCCGTGCTATTATGGTGCAACTGCCGCCGGCGTTAACAAGATTGCCGTTGAGCTGGAAAACACAGCCCGAGCAGGTCGCGTCCCCAAACGTCACCGTCGGACCGCCGCCGAAATTGAGGGCGTTGCCGTCCCCGGCTTTTCCGATTTTGTAGCTGTTGCTGGAGGAGCCCGAACCCAAAGTCAGCACCGTGCCGCCGCCGGAATAAATGCCGCTCGAGGTCGTAAACGTGCTGGGGCCTCGAACGTCAGCAGCGTCGAGGTGTTGCAGATGGAATAGGCGTAGCCGTTGGCGCAACTGGCGCTGGTCGGGCCGAAATTGAAGGTTCCGTAATTGAAAGCGGTCGTGGCTCCCCCGCCGGCGGTCAGTCCCTTCGCGAAATTATAGGTATAGGTTCCGGTGGTGGCGAAAGTGGTCGTGGCTCGGGGGTCGCGCCAGGAGGCCGGGGCGGTCGCGGCGCCGAAGATGGTGGTCCCGCCGACGGTCACGCCTTGAGCGAAATTAAAGTTTCCCGCGCCGAAAACCGTCGTGCCGGCGGTGGTCAGGGTTGAAGCCAAAATTATAGGTTCCCGTACCGAAGGTGGTGGTCCCGCTGGGGATGAGATTCGACGCCGAAAGCGGTCGTGCCGCTCGCTGTCACCGCCTGAAGGAAGTTATAGGTTCCCGGGGCCGAAACTCGATGTCGTGTAGTTCGTGTTGACGGCGACATTGAAATTATAGACCGAGGATGAAGAGCCTCCCGGCATGAAATTCATGGCCGGGCCATTAACGATCGCCGTATTGATATTGTATGTGCCCGCCCTGCAGCCGGTGATGGTCCAGACGCTGCTGCTGCTGTTCCATGAGGCGGAGCAGCCCGTCGTCGCATCCGTCACTGTCGTCGTCGGATAATTAGGCGAGGTTGGTGAGGGCGCTGGGCCTCGTGGTTCCCCCCGACGCCGCGCTCGCCGGTCACCGTGGGCGCGGTGGGGTTGGTCATGGCGGTAACGGCCGACAGCCGCCCTTCGGCCGTGATCACTTGAGAGGTTCCCGCGAGCGGATCGGTGACCGCCGCCTTTAGCAGAGCGGCGGCGGGGAGTTGAGGTGTCGGAGCAGACCCACGGTTGGCGCCGTCGTGTCATAGCTGATGCTACTGGCGGTCAGATGCGTGCCGCAGGGAACCGTCAAGGTATTATTGGTGGCGACGCCGCATTGGGCGCTTCAACTGACGCCGCCGCTCACCGAGAGTGCCGCTGCCGGCGCTGAGCGAGATGACGCAGGCGTTAGCGGCGTTCGTCGTCGCGCCGATCTGGCCGTAAGATAGCGCCGTCAACGAGAGAAAGTTGGGCGCGCCTTCGATCGGGGTGATCATCAAAAGCTTGGTGGTGCTGACCTTGATCTGCAACGCTTCGGCGCCCGATATGCCGCTGGGCGACTTGACGATGGAGGGCGTCACGTCAGCGGCGGGGATTCCGTTGAGCGCGCCGATGTTTTGCGCGATCGCCGTCGCGGTGTTCAGCGTGGCGGTGGTGGAGCACTGGCTGTTGGCGCCGCAATAACTGGCGGCGATGAAGGCGGCGGAGTCGGCGATCCGCTGATTTTCGGATTGCAATAGCAATCCCGCGCCATATTCGGCGCCCAGCGAGGCGAAGGCCATCAACATTGTGAGCGCCAATCCGCTTATGATTGTCACGTTTCCGCGCGTGTCGGCTTCAAAGGCCTTGAGTTTGCGACAAAACTTTTGCACGGGGAGTTCTCCGCCGCCGGATGGATTTCGATCCAGGCACCGTCGCATGTACTCTTTAAAACTCCTTTCATTGCGGAGGTGTAAATTGTCGACATAAATATAAATAATGCTTAATGGGGGCGCCTCGCGCGCGCCCGCGCACAGCAGCCGCTATGAGGAGCGTTCCATAGAAGCGTCCGATAACTCCTTGGCTTAATCCATAAAAATTTATACATCTGTAAATACCTGGAGAATTGTCGCAATTGCGCCATTTAATGAAAGAACTTTGTAATACACGATTAGACAGTATTATTTTGGCCACCCTCGCCTTTCGGTTCAAGCTTCGCGGCGCCCGCCAAACCGCCCGGCTTGACACCTTCGTCCGGCGCTACATCAGTTCGCCCCAACGGGCGCGTCGAGCGCTTTTTTGAAATGGCCGCTCGCCGGGGTTCGGTCGCGGACAATGTAGCTCCTTGCGGAAGGCGCGAAAATGAATATGCAGCCTCGGCGCGAGAAACCGCCGCTCAAAATTCTTTTTTGTTCGCCGCGCGGCTTTTGCGCCGGGGTCGAGCGCGCCATCGACGCCGTGGAGCGCGCTCTGGCGATTTTCGGCGCGCCGTTTACGTGCGGCATGAGATCGTTCACAACCGCTATGTCGTCGAGATGCTCAAGGCCAAGGGCGCGGTTTTCGTCGAAGAGCTGGCGGAGATTCCCGACACCAAGGCGCCGGTGATTTTCTCGGCCCATGGCGTCGCCAAATCCGTTTCCGCCGACGCCGCGAAGCGCGATCTTCTCGCCATCGACGCCACCTGTCCCTTGGTCACGAAGGTGCATCGCGAGGCCGAAATTCATCATCGCCGCGGACGGCGCGTTTTGCTTATCGGGCACGCCGGCCATCCCGAGGTCGTCGGCACCATGGGGCAGTTGCCCGACGGCGCGGTCATTCTGGTCGAATCGGTGGCGGATGTCGATAATCTTCGGCTCGACGACGAGACCAACCTCGCCTATGCGACGCAGACGACGCTCTCGCTCGACAATTCGCAGGAAGTCATCGAGGCCCTGACACGCCGCTTCCCGACCATCGTCGGCCCGCATAAGGAAGACATCTGCTACGCGACCACCAATCGCCAGTCGGCCGTTAAGAAGGTGGCGCCGCTTGTCGACGCGATGATCGTCGTCGGCTCGCCCAATTCCTCGAATTCGCAGCGGCTGCGAGAGGTCGCCGAACGCTGCGGCGCGCCGGCCCAGCTGGTTCAGGCGCGCGGCGACATCGACTGGAACATTTTCTCGAAAGTCTCTTCGCTCGGCATTTCGGCGGGCGCCTCCGCTCCCGAAGTGCTGGTGGAGGAAATCATGGACGCCTTCGCGGAGCGTTTCGACATCCATGTCGAAAGCGTTTCCGCCGCCGACGAAAGTGTGTCCTTCCCCCTTGCCCAAGGAGTTGCGGGCGATCGCCTGACGCCGCCCGCTCCCGAGCGCTCGAAACCAAGCGAAGGCCATGGCCGTATATACGGACGTCGACGACGAGGATCTGATCGCCTTCCTCGGGCATTACGATCTCGGCGGCCTCTTGTCCTGCAAGGGCATCGCCGAGGGCGTCGAAAACTCCAATTTCTACCTGCATGTCGACGCCGGAAGCTTTATCCTCACGCTTTACGAAAAGCGCGTCGCCGAAGCCGATCTTCCGTTTTTTCTTGGCCTCATGGAGCATCTCGCGGCGGCGGGGGTGACCTGTCCGCTGCCGGTCCGAAACCACGCCGGGACCGCTCTCGGCCGTCTCGCCGGCCGGCCGGCGGCGATCGTCACCTTTCTCGACGGCTATTCCATCCATCACCCCGACGCCGCGCATTGCTCCGCGCTCGGCGAAGCGCTGGCGCGGCTGCATCTCGCCGGCGCGGGCTTTGGGCTGTCCCGCGAGAATTCGCTCTCCGTGGGCGGGTGGCGCAAGCTATTCGAGCCGCAGGCCGCCCGCGCCGACGAGATCGAACCAGGTTTGCGGCGGCTGATCGCGGAGGAACTCGTTCTGCTCGAACGGGACTGGCCGAAGGATTTGCCTTCCGGCGTCATCCACGCGGATCTTTTTCCCGACAATGTGCTGTTTCTGGGCGGTCGCCTCTCGGGATTGATCGACTTTTATTTCGCCTGCGACGACGCCTTCGCCTACGACCTCGCGATTTCGTTCAACGCCTGGTGCTTCGATGGGGTCGGCGCCTATGACGAAGGCAAGGGCCGCGCCTTGATCGACGGCTATCGCCGCGTGCGTCCCTTGAGCGCCCGGGAACTCGAGGCCTTTCCGCTGCTCGCGCGCGGCGCCGCGCTGCGCTTCCTGCTCACCCGCTTCGTCGACGCCCTGAACGTGCCGCCCGGCGCCCTGGTGCGGCCGAAAGACCCGCGCGAATATCTGACGAAACTGCGGTTTCACCAGTCGATCGCCGACGGCGCGGGATTATGGCGTCGATCCTTAGGGCGTCCTTAAGGACGCCCGTGCTAAAGGACGAGCCATGACCCGGCGCGTAAAAATTTGGACCGACGGCGCCTGTTCGGGCAATCCGGGACCGGGCGGCTATGGCGCGATCCTGCGGTTCGGCGAGCGCGAGAAGGAACTCTCGGGCGGCGAGCCCGCAACGACCAACGACCGCTCGAGCTGGTAGCCCAGATTGCTCGCGCTTGGAGGCGTTGACCCGTCCCCCGTGCAGGTAGAATATCCACACCAATTCGCAATATGTGCGCAACGGCGTGACCCAGTGGATCGCCGGATGGAAGGCGCGCGGATGGAAAACCGCCGACAGAAAGCCGGTCAAGAACGAGGAGCTTTGGCGGCGGCTCGAAGAGGCCTCCGAGCGGCACGACGTCGCCTGGTATATGGGTCAGGGGCCACGCCGGCGACGAAATGAACGAGCGAGCCGACGCCCTCGCCCGCGCGGGAATGGCGCCGTTCTTGAGGAAGTGACGGCGTGGATGCGCTTGCCTTCGGCCCGCCGCGCACCCATTTGTTTTTTTTTTGGTGTCGATCCACTGGGGCGCGGGTGGGTGTTGAAACACCGTTCGCGCCCTATTTCGTTGCATTGGCCAGGCGGTGGGCCAAAGCTGACCATGATCGTGTCATCCTTGATTCTTTTCGGCGCCAGGTTTGATCCGACGGCTAAAATATACGCGCGGGCGCCGACCGCCCCTCCAACAGCAGGTTAAAAAATTGACTTCCCTAAATGACAAAATTGCCGAGTTCATCGCCGACCGCCTGCCGAACGACGAAGCGGCCGTGGAATTGCTTTGCCTGGATCACAACGGGACCTATGTCCTGCCCTTCCCCTGCCGCCGCGTGGGCGACAGTTGGCGAAACTTCGCGACCGGCGAGCAAATCGAGGCCGAGGTCGCCGGCTGGCGGCGAAGAGAGCGCTGACCACCCCGCGGGGAGCGTCAGCCCGGCGCTCGCCCTCTAGTGGGCGCCGCGCGGCAAGGACCTTGCGGGCGACGCCGTTTGGCGCCATGTTCGGAGCAAGATGACCGACACTCACGAAACCAAACTGGTCGAAGCGCTGCGCAAGGTGGACGTCCATGGCGACGTCGCCCCCGCTCATGTGCAGGATCCCATGACCATGGTATTGCGTCAAACGGCCATTCAGGCCGATCTGATGCGTTGGGATGACAACCGCGGCCATTATGTGCTGACCGGCACGGGCCGCATCCGAATCAATTCGCGCAACCGGGCTCCGGGTTCCGTCCTGCGCTTCCGCAAGCGCGAGGAACTCGCCGAGAACGCGCCGCCGCGGCAAAGCAAGGCGGACTGACGCGAAGGCGTCGACGGACCGACGCGAGCCCGGACCGCGAGCCTTTGGGCTCGCCGGTGAGTGGTTGTGATTCGGTTGGCGCGAACCGGCAGGTTCAGGCGCGCGATTTATCGGTCTTGGGGCGGCGTTTCGGCTTCGGGCTGGCGTCTTGCGCCATGGCCCGGCCCGCCGGCCCCTCGTTCATCCGCTCGACCCGCACCGGTTCGCCGCCAGGACGGCGCATGTTGGCGGCGAAGCGCGCCGCGGCCGCCTCCGAGACCTCGAACTGCGTCTCCTTGTCGAAGATGCGGATCACCCCGATGTCCTGCTTGGTGATGTCGCCCTTGCGGCACAGCATCGGCAGCAGCCATTTGGGATCGGCGTTCTTGGCGCGGCCGATGTCGAGCCGAAACCACGCCGCCCCTTCCGGAAAACGCGCGGCGGCGGTCTTTGGGACGCGCGTGGGCGCGCCGCGCTCGGATTTTTCATGAGGCTCGCGCGCGCCGCGCCCGAGCTTTTCGCGCGGGCTCGGCCCGGTTCCCGGATCTTCGACTTCCTCCAACGCGGGCAGGCGCGAACGATAGAGCTTCACCAGCGCGGCGGCGAGTTGTTCGGGCGCGCGCTCGGCGAGCAGCAGCCGCGCCAATTCCAGTTCTTCCGGCGAGGGCTCCTCGGTCATGAGCGGGTCTTGCAACAGCCGTTGCTGATCGAGCTTGGCGATCTCCTCCGCCGTCGGCGGCCCGCTCCAACGCGCGTGAACGCCCGCGTCGCGCAGCAGCATCTCCGCGCGTCGATGGCGCGCCGGCGGCGCCAGCAAGGCGCTGACCCCCTTGCGTCCGGCGCGTCCCGTGCGCCCGCTGCGATGTTGCAGCGTCTCCGCGTCATTGGGCAATTCGGCGTGGATGACGAGGCCGAGATTGGGCAGGTCGATGCCGCGCGCGGCGACATCGGTGGCGACGCAAACCTTCGCCCGTCCGTCGCGCAGCGCCTGCATCGACTGGTTGCGCTCATGCTGGCTCAATTCGCCCGACAGCAGCACCGCCGAAAAACCCCGCTCCAGCAGTATCGCCTGCAAATGGCGCACGGCCTCGCGGGTGTTGCAGAACACGATCGCGGTCGGCGCCTCGACGAAGCGCAGCAGATTGACGACGGCGTGCTCGATCTCCTTGGGCGCCACGCGAATGACGCGATATTCGATGTCGGCGTGGCCGCGCGCGCCGCCCGCGACTTCGACGCGCAGCGCGTCGTGCTGGTAACGCTTGGCCAGATTGGCGATGCCCTTGGGCATGGTGGCCGAGAACAGCAGCGTGCGCCGCTCTTTTGGCGTCGTCTCCAGAATGAATTCGAGATCCTCGCGAAAGCCCAGATCCAGCATCTCGTCGGCTTCGTCCAGCACGACGACCTGGAGCGAGGTGGTCGGAAGGCCGCCGCGTTCGATATGGTCGCGCAGCCGCCCCGGCGTGCCGACGACGATATGCGCGCCCTCGCTCAGCCTGCGCCGCTCCAGCCGGCTGTCCATGCCGCCGACGCATGAAACGATGCGCGCGCCGGCGTATTGGTACAGCCACTCCAGTTCGCGCTGCACCTGCATGGCGAGTTCGCGCGTCGGCGCGATGATCAGCGCCAGCGGCGCGCCGGCCGGCGGCATTTTTTCGGCGTCGCCGAGCAGCGTCGCGGCCATGACGAGGCCATAGGCGACGGTCTTGCCGGAGCCGGTCTGGGCGGAGACGAGAATGTCTCGCCCTTCCGTCTGCTTCGCCAGCACGGCCGATTGCACCGGCGTCGGATCGGCGTAGTTGCGCTCCTTGAGCGCGCGGGCCAGCGCGGGACTGGTTGAAAGAAATGTCACTTCTTGGGTTCACCTGCCGTGAGAGGGGCGTCGTTCGATCGCGCCGCCCCGTTTTCGCGACGGCGCGGCGTCATTTTTCCTGCGGCAACATCGCCAGCAGATCGGCCATTCTGGGCGCGGCGGCCGGGTGCATCATGCCGACGACGTGATAGCCGGCGTCGACATGGAGAATCTCCCCGGTGACGCCGCGCGACATCGGCGACAGCAGATAGACGGCGGTTTCGCCGACTTCCTCGATGGTCACGACGCGGCGCAAGGGCGAGTTATACTCGTTCCAGCGCAGAATGTAGCGGAAATCGCCGATGCCCGAGGCCGCCAGCGTCTTGATCGGCCCGGCGGAGATGGCGTTGACGCGGATGTTCTTCACCCCGAGATCGGCGGCGAGATAGCGCACCGAGGCTTCCAGCGCCGCCTTGGCGACGCCCATCACATTATAATGCGGCATCCATTTTTCGGCGCCGTAATAGGTCAGCGTCAGCAGCGAGCCGCCGTCCTTCATCAGCTTTTCGGCGCGCTGCGCGATGGCGGTGAAGGAGAAGCAGGAGATCGCCAGCGATTGGTTAAAGTTCTCCGCGGTCGTGTCGACATAGCGGCCGTCGAGCTGGTCCTTGTCGGAATAGGCGAGACAATGCACGACGAAATCGAGCTTGCCCCAGAGCTTCTCGACTTCCGCGAACACCGCGTCGATCGTGTCGCTCTCGGCCACGTCGCAACGGCCGACGACGACCGCGCCAAGCTCGGCGGCGAGCGGACGCACGCGCTTCTCCAGCGCCTCGACCTGAAAAGTGAGCGCCAGCTCCGCGCCGGCCTCGCTCGCGGCCTTGGCGATGCCATAGGCGATGGAGCGATTATTGGCGACGCCGAGAATGAGGCCCTTCTTGCCCTTGAGGACGCCGGCGTGCGGCAGGGAAGTCGTCGACGAATTCTTGTGTCATTGAAAATTCCGTTATTCGCGGGATTGGCCGGCGCGCCCTGTCGCGACGCGCCGTTTACCGCGCTTTAGCCGCGAAGGGAACCCTTTACGCACGAGCGTCCGTCGCGCGGCTAGCCCATCGCCTTGACGATCAGCAGAAAGGCCCCGAACACCACGATCGAGACCCCCGTGGTGATAAGCCCCTTCTTGATCAACATCGGCGCCATTGGCGCTCCGGGGTCGGACCCCTCCGGCGTTTCGCCATCTTCATGCAGCGAGCGCACGCCCAGCGGCAGAATGGCGAACAGCACGATCCACCAGATCGTCAGAAATATCGCGACCGCCAGAGGCGTTTGAATGGGCATGACATCCCTTGCCTACGCTCACGCCTGTTCGAGTTCGACCAGCGTGCCGCAAAAATCCTTGGGGTGCAGGAACAGCACCGGCTTGCCGTGCGCGCCGATCTTCGGCGAACCGTCGCCCAGCACCCGCGCGCCCTCCGCCTTAAGATGGTCGCGCGCCTTAATTATGTCGTCGACCTCGTAGCAGACGTGATGAATCGCGCCGCCCGGGTTTTTTTCGACGAAACCGGCGATGGGCGAGTTTTCGCCATAGGGTTCGAGCAGCTCGATCTTGGTGTTGGGCAGTTCGACGAAAACCACCTTCACCCCATGCTCGGCGACGACCTCCGGCGCGGTGACCTTGGCGCCGAGCGTGACCGCGTAAACTTTTGTGGCCTTCTCGATATCCGCGACGGCGATGGCGACGTGATTAAGGCGTCCGATCATTTGGCGTTGGGGCTCCCTTTGGGCGATGCGTACGGGAGGTTTAGGGGAAAATGAGCGGGGCTGGAAGGCCCGGCGCGTCCTCACCCCCGCCTCACCACTCTCGCGGCGAAGAACCCGTCGACGCCGGCGAGGCGTGGGTCGGGGTTGGGGAGCATTTGCGGCGTGGTGCGCAGGTCGCCCTCGGCGTTGACGAAGTTTTCGGGAATCCCCTCCCCCGCCGGATCTATGGGATCGCGTCTAAAGTCCGGGTTGCGGCGCAGGAAGGCGGCGATCTGCGCCTCGCCCTCCTCGGGCTCCAGCGAGCAGGTGCAATAGACGATGCGGCCGTCGGGGCGCGTCAGAGCCGCCGCGCGGTCGAGCATTTTAGTTTGCAGCAGCGCCAGCGTTTCGACGTCGCCCGGCTTTTTGGTCCAGGCCACGTCGGGATGGCGGCGGATCGTCCCGGTCGCGGAACAAGGCGCGTCGATCAGAATGGCGTCGAAGGGCGGCGCGGAAAAGCTGATCGCGTCGGCGACGGCGATGTCGGCGCGCAGTTTTAGCCGGCTCAGATTGGCGGCGAGCAGTTTCAAGCGCTCGGCGGAGCGGTCGAGCGCCGTCACATTGGCGCCGGCGTGCGCGAGTTGCGCGGTCTTGCCGCCGGGCGCCGCGCACATGTCGAGGATGCGCTCGTCGGGCCGCGCGCGAAGCAGGCGCGCCGGCAAAGCGGCGCCGGCGTCCTGCACCCACCATTCGCCCTCGGCGTAGCCGTCGAGTTCGGCGATCGGGAGTCGGCTCGACAGCCGCACCGAACCGGTCGGCAAGACGACGCCATCGAGTCGGCGCGCCCAGTCGGCCGGGTCCGATTTGACCGTGAGATCGAGCGGCGGCTCCAGCATCTGCATGGCGATGATTTCCTTCGCCGCCGCGTCGCCGTAGGTTTTGCGCCAGCGCTGCGCCAGCCAGGGCGGCGAGTCGAATTCGCCGCTTTCGGCGAGCGCCAGAAACTCCTCGCGCTGGCGCGTCAGATTGCGCAGCACGGCGTTGACCAGCCCGGCGAAACCGGCGCTCTTGGGCTCGAGGCGAACCGCGCGAACGGCGAGGTCGACGGCGGCGTGATCGGCGGCGTCGAGAAAGAGAATCTGCGCCGCCGCCGCGATCAGCGGCCATTCCAACCGAACCGCCTGGCGCGGCAGGCCCTTGTCGAGCAAAACCGCGAGAGCCCGGCGAATAATCCGAGCCGCCGCAGCGCGACGGTGGTGATCGAACGGGTCAGCGCGATGTCGCGCGCGTCGAGGCCGGTGAGCCGCGTCGGCACCGCGAAAGGCGAAAAACACTCGTCGAGACGATGGCCGCCTTGCACGACATCGGCCAGGATATGCGCCGCCGCGAGGCGCGCCGACAGGCCGGGAACCTTCATCGCCTCGGCCGCGCGGGCCGCTTCGGCGGGCACGAAGCCCTGGCGGTTCGTCATGCGCGCGCCGGGTTTGGACCTTTTGGATAATGGTTTAGAATCGTTCGTCACTAACAACCGCCTCCGGGCCCATGGCCGCGAATCATAGCACAGACGGCCCAGGGCGGGCGAGGAAAGGCGAAGGCGATGACCGGGCGCTCCCCCACTGATCGCGGCGAGAACGTAAAAGCCGAGACGCTTGAAGAAGTTGGCGCGACGGCCCGCATTGCCCGCGGCCGCCCGCCGAGCGCTGGAGGAAGCGGAGCAGCGCCGCCGCGCCGCCGTCAGCCCGGGGCGTCCTCGGGAAATTGGCGGGCGCGGCGGGCAAGACCCCGCGCGCTACGGCGACTGGGAAGTGAAGGGACTGGCCAGCGATTTTTGAAGCGCTTTTTTTACGCTTTTCTTAACGCGAACCGGCATCCACTTCGCTCGAAAGCGCGCTAGGCGACGCCCTGCGCGCGCAAAAACGCCAGCGTCCGCTCCCATGCGTCGCGCGCCGGCTCGGGACGAAAACTCTCGCGATAATCGGCGAAAAAGGCGTGCGGCGCGCCCTCATAGACATGGATTTCTCCCGGAGCGCCGCTCGCCCGCAGCCGCGCGCGCATTTCTTCGACTTGGCTGAGCGGGATCGACGGATCGGCGCCGCCGTAGAGGCCGAGCGTCGGAACCTTGAGCTCGCCAGCGATATCGACCGGCCAGCGCGGATGATTGGGCGTATGCTCGCCGTCCAGCCGGCCATACCAGGGAATCGCCGCGCGAAGACTTGGGTTATGCGCCGCGTAAAGCCAGGCGATGCGCCCGCCCCAGCAAAAGCCGGTGATCGCCGCGCGGGCCGAATCGCCGCCGCGCGCCGCCGCGAAAGCCAGCGCCGCGTCGAAATCCTCCATCGTCGCGGCGTCCGGGGTTTTGGCGACGATCGCCCGGATCGCGTTCATGTCCGGCGCGGTCGACGGATCGCCGACTCCGGCGAAGAAATCCGGCGCGATGGCGAGATAACCCAAGGCCGCGAAGCGCCGCGCGATGTCGCGGATATGATCGTTGAGGCCGAAAATCTCCTGCGCGATCAGAATGATCGGACAATTGTCGGCGCCGGCGGGCTTCGCCAGATAGGCCGGCGCCTCGCCGCCGCGCCGCGGGATGCGCGCCTCCAACGTCTCCAGCCCGGTCGCGGGGGTCGAAATTCCGTGGACTTCAGTCATTGTCGCGGCTCCTTGGTCGCGGCTCCTTGCAAGCCGCGTCGCCCGCTTTGTCGCGCGAACGCCGAGGCGACGGGAGCGGCGCGGGCCGGGATCGGCTATTGATGCTATGATTCGTTCGGCGGGTTTCCTACTCCCATCCGGCTGCTGGCTGCGCTCCCACATGACCTTTTCGCATCGCTTCCCGGTTCGCGTCTATTACGAGGACACCGATTTCTCGGGCCTCGTCTATCATGCCTCGCATCTGCGGTTCATGGAGCGCGGGCGCACCGAGCTTTTGCGCGAACTCGGCATTCACCAGCGCGCTCTGCTCGAAGGCGGCGACGGCGGCGCGATTTTTTTCGTCGTGCGCGCGATGACGATTGATTTCAAACGGCCCGCCCGGATGGACGATCTGCTCGCCGTCGAGACCTCCGTGGAGGAGGTCGGAGCGGCCTCGCTCGCGCTGGCGCAGAAAATCTGGCGCGACGCGGAGCTTCTGGTCGCGGCGCGGGTCACCGTGGCGGCGGTGGAAGGCGGGCGCGCGCGCCGCCTGCCGCCGGACGTGCGCGAAAAGTTTCTCCGCGTCCAAAGCGCGCAATAGATGCAGCTGAATGATATTCCCGGTTACCAAACATTAACCCTTACAGCTGCTTAATCGCCGCGGCCCCGAAAAGTTTTTGCGGCGCAACGCGAAGCCCCACAATCGGCGGAATTGAGCGCGATAGGAATGGAGCGCGCAACCCCTCGGAGCGGCGGGGCCGCTCGATCTGATAAGGAATTGACATGAATCCAGCCGAAATCGCGACGAGCCCGCTCGCCGGCCAAGCCGCCGAAATCACAATCTGGACCATGTTCTGGGGGGCCCATATCGTTGTCAAGGCGGTCATGATCGGCCTGCTCGCCGCCTCGGTCTGGTGCTGGGCCATCATCGTCGACAAAACGCTGCTGATTCGCCGCGCGCGCCGCGCGATGGACCGCTTCGACGAAAATTTCTGGTCCGGCAATTCCCTCGACGAACTCTACAATAAAGTCTCGGAGCGCCCGACGACGGGAACCGCCTCGCTGTTCGTCGCCGCGATGCGCGAATGGAAGCGCTCGGTGCAAAACCCCGGGTCTTCCTTCATGGGGCTTCAGACGCGCCTCGACAAAGTGCTCGACGTGTCGATCGGGCGGGAGATCGAAAAGCTCGAATCCAATCTGCTGGTGCTGGCGACGGTCGCCTCGGCCAGTCCCTTCATCGGACTGTTCGGAACGGTCTGGGGCATTATGACGGCCTTTCGTTCGATCGCCGCCTCGAAGAACACTTCGCTCGCGGTCGTCGCGCCCGGCATCGCCGAGGCGCTGTTCGCGACCGCGATCGGCCTGTTCGCGGCCATTCCGGCGTTGATCGCCTACAACAAGCTGCAGAGCGACGTGGTGAAATCGCAAGGGCGCATGGAGACTTTCGCCGACGAATTTTCGGCGATCCTGTCGCGCCAGATCGATCAGACCGCCGGCCGCGACCGCGCGGCGTGAGGAGTTAGGTGAATGGGCGCTTCGATACAGGCCGCGGGAAACAACGGCGGACGGCGCGGTAGACGAGGCCGCTCGCGGCACGCGCCGATGGCCGACATCAACATGACGCCGTTCATCGACGTGATGCTGGTGCTGCTGATCATCTTCATGGTCGCGGCGCCCTTGCTCGCGACCGGCGTCGCCGTCGATCTGCCGCAGACCAAGGCGGGTCAGCTCAATATCGACCAAAAGCCCGTCGCCATCGCCATCGATGAAAAAGGCCAGGTTTTCCTGATGGATCAGCCGGTCGAGATGGGCCAGCTCGTCGAGCAGTTGAAGACGGCCGCCAAACAGGGTTTCGACGAGCGCATCTATGTGCGGGGATCGAAGGCCGTCAATTATGGCCGCGTCGCCGAGGTCATGTCGCTGGTCACCACGGCGGGCTACAAGAGGGTCGCGCTGGTAACCGAACAAGAGAAGAAATAGGACGGCAAAGTGAGCTTTCCGCGCGCGAAGCCTGGTCTGCCAATCTCCGCCGCCGCCCATGCCGGGCTGCTCGCGGCGACGCTGATCGCCTTCGCGCAAGCGCCGAAATTCGCCGAGACGCCCGAGACCGTGCCAATCGAAGTCGTGACCGATCAGCAGCTTAACGAGATCATGAAGGGCGAGAAAACCGCGCGCGCGGTAAAGCCCGCGCAACGCGCCGAGAAAGTCTCCGAACAGGTCGAAACCCATCCGCATCCGCCGCAGGCCGAGGCCAAGCGGGACATTCCGACGCCGCCGCCCTCGTTCAAGCGCGTCGCCGAGCCCAACGCCGACGACGCCCCGCAAAAACCGCTGAAGGAACCGCCGACGCCGCCAAAGCGCGTCGCCGCGCTCACGCCCGAACCGCCGACGCGTCCGGCGCGCCGGCGCCAAAGCCCGTCCCGGCCCCGCCGGTCAAACCGCAGGTGAAGGCCGCCCCCGAACCCGACGACGACAAGCCCGACGACGCCGAGGTGGTGAAGCCGAAGCCGCCGGTGAAGCCGAAGCTCGAAAAAGTGGAGAAGGAAACGCCGACTCCTCCCAAGCCCACCGAAAAGCCCAAGGAGGCGCCGCGCCTCAAGACCGACGAAGTGGCCAAGCTGCTCCAGCAGAAGAAGCTCGATAAGACGGCGGAAAAAGCCGAGGACGGCGAGGGAGCGGAGAAGAGCGACAAGTCGAAGTCCGCCGAGTCGAAATCCGGAAAGCCGAAATCGGGCGACGAAAGCGCGCCGAAGTCCAAGTTCAGCGCGGCCAGTATCGCCAATCTGCTCAGCCACGAGGCGCCGCAGCAGCGCGCTTCGACCGGGCGCGAGCGGACGCAACTCGCCTCGCTCGGCGCGCCGACCGCGACGGCCGCCAGAATGTCGCCCTCGCTGCAAGGGCGCATCGACAGCTACACCGTCGAGCATTATCGCAAATGCTGGGCGACGGCGCTGTCGATGAACGCCATGACCTATGTGCCGCGCGTGGAGTTTCGTCTCTCGCGCGTGGGCGAGCTGGAGGGCGAGCCGCGCCTCCTCAACCCCTCCTCCAACCCAATCGAAAAGGCCCGCGGCGAGCAGGCGCTGGCCGCCGTGCGGCGGTGCAGCCCAATGCAGATCCCGGCGGAGTTCACCCCCTATTACGACTATTGGCGCGTCACGGAACTGGACATGAAGGAAGATATGTAACGTCCACGCCCGGCCCTCTCCCCGCGCACCTCGGAGAGGAAGATCAACCCGCCTCCGCCCGCCTCGCAGGAAATCGTCCATGACATCGAACTTCACCCGCCGCGCCGCTGTTTCGCTGATCGCTGGTGGGGCGCTCGCGCCTTTCGCGCCGGCCCGCGCCGCGCGCGTGCTCGATTTGCACGCCGGCGGCGGCTTTCAGCCGATCAACGTCGCCGTGACCAGTTTCGTCGGCGACGACGCCGCGCGCACCGTCACCGGCGTCATCAACAACAACTTCAAGCGGTCGGTGTTTCTCAAGCCGGTCGACGGGTCGAGCGTCGCCGGCGGCGAGGTCGCCAACCCCGATCAAACGCCCAATCTCGACGCCTTTCGCGCGATCAACGCGCAATTCGTGCTGACCGGACGCTCGCAGCGCGGCGGCGACGGCCGCCTCAAGACGGACTTCCGCCTGTTCGACGTGACGACGGGCGAGCAGGCGGCCGGGCAGTCAATTCGTCACGGACTCCGCCAACGCCCGCAGGGTCGCGCATCTCGTCTCCGACGCGGTGTTCACCCGCATCACCGGGGAGAAGGGATTTTTCGACACGCGCATCGTCTTCGTCGACGAGAGCGGGAGCAAGGACCATCGCCGCAAACGTCTCGCGATCATGGATCAGGACGGCGCCAATGTGCGCTATCTGACGCGCGGCGACGATCTCGTCGTGACGCCGCGTTTCTCGCCCTCCTCGCAGGACGTGACCTATATGGCCATGAGCAACGAGGGCGACCCCAAGGTGTTCCTGATCAATGTCGAAAGCGGCCAGCGCGAGGCCGTGGGCAACTTTCCCGGCATGAGCTTTTCGCCGCGCTTCTCGCCCGACGGACAAAAGGTCATCATGTCGTTGTCGGAGGGCTCCGAGACCAATCTTTATGCGATGGAGCTGCGCTCGCGCACGACGACGCGGCTCACCGACACGGCGGCCATCGACACCGCGCCCTGCTATTCGCCGGACGGGAGCCAGATCGTGTTCGAATCGGACCGAGGCGGCTCGCAGCAGATCTATGTCATGGGCGCGCATGGCGGCGGCGGCGCGAGACGCATCTCGTTCGGCGGCGGGCGCTATTCGACGCCGGTATGGTCGCCCAAGGGCGATTTCATCGCCTTCACCAAGCAAAACGCCGGCAGTTTCGGCATTGGCGTGATGAAGACCGACGGCTCCGGCGAGCGCATATTGACCGAGGGCTTCCATAACGAAGGCCCGACCTGGGCGCCCAATGGGCTGTTCCTGATGTTCTTCCGCGACTCAGGCGGCGGCGGCGGCGGCTCCAAGATCTTCATGGTCGACGTGTTCGGCCGCTCCGAGTTTCCGGTGCCGACGCCCGGCTACGCCTCCGATCCCGCCTGGGGGCCGTTACAGGATTGATCCGGAGGGGGTGGAGCGCGCTTCGCCGCGCGCAGGACTTCGCGCGCTCCAGCCTTACGTAATTTCTTCGCGGCGTGCTCACTGTTCGTGGTTCGCCGTTTCCGGCATGCCAACAGCAAAGACGATCAAGGCGAGCGCGGCGGCGGCGCCCAAACTCAGGAATGTGACGGTATAGCCATAATGATCGACGATAACGCCGGCGGCGAGGCCGCTCAATGAGGCGCCAATCCCTTGCGCGGTGACGACCGCGCCGAACGCCAAGTTATAGCGCCCGGTGCCTCGCATGATGTCCGCGATCACAAGCGGCGTTAGAGCGCCGAATATACCGGCGCCAACGCCATCGAGCAGTTGAACGCCAACCAGCCAAAAGCCGTTATCGGACAAGGTGTAGAGCGCCGCCCGGATCGGCAGGATGGCGAAGCCGGCGAGGAACAGTGGCTTACGCCCCCAACTGTCGGCCGTGCGTCCCACCAGCAGCGCGATCGGCGCCATCACCATTTGGGCGGCGACAATGCAGGCCGACATCATCATGGTCGCTTCGTCGGGATAAGCGGTCGCCAGCTTTTGGCCGACCAATGGCAGCAGCGCCGCGTTGGCGAGATGAAACAGCATGACGCACAAGCCGAATACGGCCAGCGGACGGACTCGAACAACACGCTTAAGCCGGCCGTCTTGGCCGGCGTCTCGGTCGCGACTCCAACCGCTTCCATATCTCGCGCCCGCTCATGATCTATGGCGGCGGCGGGGATAGAGAGCACGGCGATCCCCGCGAGGACGGAGAAGACCGGGACCAGGAGAAAAACGGCGCGCTGCGAGAAGACGTAGCCGACGGCGCCCGCCGCCAAGGCGATGGCGACGTTGCCGGCGTGGTCGAAGGCGGAATTGCGCCCCATGCGCCGGGCTAAATGTTTCCGGGCGTAGAGCCCGAGGGTCAGGGCCGCGACCGTAGGCCCGAAAACGTCGCCGGCGACTGCGATGAGGCTGTTGGCTATCACCACCGGCCGGAAACTCGGCGCGGCGAATATCGCCGTGGCTCCTATCGCCAGAACGGCGAGCGCCAGAACGATTAGTTCTCTCTTGGCGCGGGTTGCGTCGATCGCGGCGCCGATTGGCGTTTGGAGCGAGAGACCGAGGAGGCCGCTGATTGTCGTCACCAAGCCGACTTGAGATTGGCTCCAATGCTGCTGGGTGACCAGGAAGACGTTAAGGTAAGGCCCGAGCGCGCCTCTAACGTCGGCGAGCAGAAAATTGAGGGCGTCGAGGGCGGCGGGGCGAAAGCCGGCTTCGGCCGACCGAATGTCCGGCGCGTCGAAATTCTCCGCGAGTTCACTCATGTCGTCCTCCGTCGCGCTTCAACGAAAAATTGCGCGATCAAAGCCACCAGACGCCGAACAGGATCGACAGTATCGTCAAGGGCGCGCCGACCTTGAAATAGGTCCAGAAGCCGATCGTGGCGCCGGCGGCATGAGCGCGCTGCGCGACAATCAGATTGGCGATCGATCCGATCAGCGTGAAATTACCGGCGAGCGTCGAGGCCATGGCGATGACCAGCCACGACCTTCGCGGATCGGACACGTGGGCGATGAAGGGTTTCAGGACGAGCACGGCGGGGACATTGCTGACGAGGTTCGACAGCACCGCCGTGATCGCCGACAGGACGGGCGTTGTGTCGAGATTGAGCCTGCCGACCGCCGCGATCATTTCCGGCGTCAGCACGTTCGCCTCCAGCGCCGCGACGACGATGAACAGGCCGGCGAACATGAGGAGAAGCGGCCAATCGATTTCGCGATAGACCTTCTCCGCCTTGACCTTGCGCGTGAACAGCAACACCGAGCCGCCGACGATCGCCACCTTGGCGACGGGCTGACCGGCGAAGAAAAAGATCATCATCGCGAGCGTGACGAGAACCGCCTTGATAACGAGGGTCGGATGCGGGCGGGCGGGAGTCGCCACGACGGCGGGAAGCCGCTCGCGAGTTAAAAATTCCCGACGGTGGATGAGCGCGAGGAGCAGGACCGTGAGGGCGAGGCCAACCGCCGCCACCGGCCACAAGGCCGCGGTGAACGTCCCATAAGGGATGTGCGAGAGGCCGCCGATGATCATGTTTTGCGGATTGCCGGTGATCGTCGCGACGCTGCCGACATTGGAGGCCAGCGGAATAGCCAGCAAATATGGGATCGGATCGCGCTTCAAGCGGCTGACGAGATCAAGCACCAGCGGCGTCATGATGAGGCAAATGGCGTCGTTGACGAGAAACGCCGAGAACGAGCCGGCCACGACCACAATCGCCAGCAACAAAACAACGGGATGGTGGGCGCGCGTCACGACCCAGTTGTTCACCAGCCGGAAAAAGCCGGAAAGGCGCAGGTTGGCGACGACGATCATCATGCCGAGCAGCAGCGTGATCGTGTCGAAATCGACCGCGCGATAGGCTTCATCGAGCGTGACGACGCCAAACGCGACCATCAGGCTCGCGCCGAGCAGCGCCGCGCCGGCGCGGTCGAGCCGGTAGCCAGGCAGCTTGCCGATGGCCATGACCAGATAGGTCGCCGCGAATATGGCGACGGCGACGCCCGTTCTGCCGTCCGCCCAACTTATCTGTTTGGCCGGTAGACCGGCGTCGACGCCGCGCGCGGCGTCAATCCCCAGCGGGACAATCGTGGCGATCAGGATCAGCGCCGCCGTCGAGACAAAGGCTCCCGCCATAATCAGCGCCGTGGCGACGAGCGCGCTGATGAAGCGCCGGGGGGAACGCGGCTCGGGTTCGGGCTCGCCCTCGCGCGCGACGCCCGCCTTTCCGAGGAAACGCGGAAATTTTCGGTCCCTAGAAGATCGTCGATTCAGTCGTTCGCTCATAACGTCGATCACTCATCCAGCTGTCAATATGACAATAGCGTTCGTTAGCCGCGCGTCTTTGAAGAAATTTTTCAATTTCCGCGATACGAGGCGCGCCCGCGCCCTTCGGATGGCGGCCTCGCCAATCCATCCAAGCCGCGGTCTTGCGCAAGAATAACTCGTCGAAGCCATCAATGGCTCGACGCAGCAGAAAAGTCACGCCGCGCGCTTCATTGGAAATGGAACAATTCCAGACTAGCATTTCTCGAAAATGTTAGAAGCGCTACATTGTAATAAATGTGGATTGTCGCAAATAATACAGCCTTACAAGGCTTCCAATCTATGCCTAAGGCGATTGACGATATTGTATCAGCATAAATAACATTGGCCATGCTGCCGATGTGAAAACGGGATGCGGCGCGATATTTTTGACGGGAAGAGCGAATGACCGACAACAACGACCCCGACGCCGCGCGGCCGCCTCGCGGCACGGTCATCGCCGCGCCTTTGGCGGGTGGAGCGGACCGGGGTCGGGTCGGCGCATTCGCTCTTGCCTTGCTCGCGGGCCTCGGCGCCGCCGACGCTTACGCCCAGGAGGCGTTGCCCGAAATCGACGTAGCCGCGCCGACGCCGAGCCGAGCCGGCGCCGCGCCGGCCCGCGCCAACCGCCGCCGGGCCAGAGGCCCCGAACGCCGCGCGAGAATTGGATCGCAAGGTCGAGGCGCTCGATCGCGCGCGCGACGAACTCTTGCCCAAAATCGGGGCCTCGTCCTACACCATCAGCCGCGAGGCGATCGAAACCCTGCCGCAGGGCGACAACACGCCGATAGACAAGGTGATCCTGCAAGCCCCCGGCGTCTCATATGACTCCGCCGTCTCCAATCCGAGCTTCCATGTGCGCAACGAATACGCCAATGTCCAATACAGGATCAACGGCCTCGTGCTGCCCGAAGGCGTCTCGGGCCTTGGCCCGGTCCTGGACACGAGTTTCGTCGGCGGGCTGTCCTTGCTCACCGGCGCTCTGCCGGCCCAATATGGTTTGCGGACCGCCGGCGTGATCGACATCACCAGCCGAGCCTTTTCCACGCCAGCCGGCAGCGTCGGCGTCTATGGCGGCAGCCGCGAGACGATCACGACGAGCTTCGACTATGGCGGCGCCGTCGGCGACACGCAGTATTTCACAACCCTGCGCGGCAATTGGAACGCTTTGGGGATTGAAAACACGACGCCGAGTTTCAACGCGGTCCACGATCACACCGAACAGGGCAAATTCTTCGGCTATGTGTCGACGCTGCTCGGCAATTCGACGCGGCTGAGCCTTATTTCCGGCGCCTCCACGAGCAAATTTCAGATCCCGAACAATCCGGGTCAGACGCCGCTCGGCGATTTTGGCCCCGCTGTTTATCCGTCCTCGGCGCTCAACGAAAACGAAGTCGACACATATCGTCTACAACATGCTCGCCCTGCAAACGAAGGTCGACAAATTCGACGCGCAGTTCGCCGTGTTTCAACGCCACGCCAGCGTCCATTTCATTCCCGATATCTTTGGCGATCTGGTGTTCAACGACGTAGCCTCGAATGTGACGCGCGAAAGCGATCTCTATGGCGCGCAATTCGACGGCTCCTACCGGATAGACGACGCCCACACGCTGCGCGCGGGCTTCGCGGTCACCGCCGAAAGGACCAACGTCACCAATACGTCCACTGTTTTGCCCGTCGATCCCGTCACCGGCGCCATCGCGCCGACGCCCTTCCCGATCACCGATTTCAACGCGAAAACCGGCTGGAACATTGGCGGCTATGTTCAGCATGAATGGAAAATCACCGACAAGCTCGTCCTCAACGCCGGCCTGCGCTTCGATCAGCTTTATCAATTCGTCGACGCCAATCAGCTCAGTCCGCGCCTCGGCGTCGTTTACAAACCCGTCGAAGGGACCAGCATTCACGCGGGATATTCGCGCTATTTCACGCCGCCGATGCAGGCGCAGGCGACGTCCCACCAATCTCGCATTGTTCAACAACACGACCAATCAGCCGGCGGTGCCGTTCAACAATCCCGTGACGCCGGAACGCGCGCATTATTTCGATGTCGGCGTCGATCAAAAACTGCTCGAAGGCCTTAATGTGGGCGTCGACGCCTATTCGAAGATCGCCGACAATCTGATCGACGACGGTCAGTTCGGTCAGGCGGTGGTGCTAACCCAGTTCAATTGGGCGAAGGGATTCAGCAAGGGCGTCGAATTCAAGAGCGCCTATCAGAACGGCGACTTCAAGGCCTATGGCAATCTCGCCGTGGGCATATCGCGCGCCAAGGACGCCGTCTCCAATCAATATCTGCTGGACCCGACGGAATATACCTATCTGCTGACCAATTATCACAACACCGACGATTCGCAGTTCATGACGGGATCGGCCGGCGCCTCTTACAAATGGGACAAGACGCTGTTTAGCGTGAGCGCGATCTATGGCAGCGGCTTGCGCTCCGGCTTCGCCAACATGGATCACGTCCCGGCCTATCTCAACGTGAACTTGGGGACTTCGCGCGAATTCGAACTCATCTCCGCGGAAAAGCCGCTCACGCTGCGGTTCGATATCGTCAATCTGTTCGACCGCATATATGAATTGCGCAGCGGCACGGGCATCGGCGTGTTCGCGCCGCAATATGGCGCGCGGCGCGGGTTCTTCGTGGGGCTCTCGCAAAAGCTGTGAGTGTTTCGCGCGGCGTTGAACGTCGCGAACGGCTCTTGTGCTAAAATCCGCCCCATGAATAAACCCGTTCGCATCGACGACAGCTGGCGGCGCCGCCTCGCCGGCGAATTCGCCAAGCCTTATTTCGCGGGGCTGCGCGAGTTCGTGCGCGGCGAATATGCGGCGCAAAAGGTGTTTCCGCCGGCGGCGCGGATTTTTCGCGCCTTCGACGAATGTCCGTTCGATCACGTCAAGGTCGTGATTCTCGGACAAGACCCCTATCATGGCGCCGGCCAGGCGAATGGACTGTGCTTCGCCGTCGAATCCGGCGTCGCGCCGCCGCCCTCGCTGCAAAATATCTTTAAGGAGATAGAGGCCGATCTTGGCCATCCCGTCTCGCGCGATCCCGATCTGTCGCGCTGGGCGCGGCAGGGCGTGCTGCTGCTCAACGCGACGCTGACCGTGCGCGAAGGCGCGGCCGGCTCGCACCAAAACAAGGGCTGGGAACAGTTCACCGACGCCGCCGTGCGCGCGCTGAGCGAGGAGCGCGAGGGGCTGGTGTTTCTGCTGTGGGGCAATTACGCGCGCCGCAAGGGCGCCAATATCGACCGGCGAAAACATCTCGTGCTGGAGTTGGCGCACCCCTCGCCGCTGTCGGCGCGTAGTTTCTTCGGCTGCCGGCATTTCTCCAGGGCGAACGCCTATCTTAGCGCGCGTGGCGAGGCGCCGATCGATTGGTGAGCGCCCGCCGGTTGATATTCGCGCCGGAGCGATTACGCTCGCGAGCGCGCATTCGCGTCTGGCGATAGCTTGTCCCATCGCCGCCCGCTTTTCGAGGAGGTCGAGATGTCCTGTCGCGCCGCGTCGCTTTCCGCTGTTTTGATCATGGCCGCCGCGCCGGTCGCGGCGGGCGCGCTGCCGACGCGCGTCGGCGCCTGCGTCGCCACCACCATCGAATCGGTCGAGACGCGGCTGACCGACGGCGCGACCAATCAGCCCATCGCTGGCTCCGGCAGCGCCGTGCGCTTCGCCAATGGCGGTTATCAAGTGTCCTACGACACGGTTCCCGCGATCGAAGAATCGCGCAAGGGCGACCGCGTGCGCATGTGCTTTGTCAGCAGGCCGCTCAATTGCCCCAAGGGCGACGATCGCGGCAAGATATACAACAGCACCAATCTGCGCACGCACAAGAGCTGGCGCCTGCCGGATTCGGAACACTCCTGCGGCGGCGCATAGCGCAACCTGGACGGCTCTCCCGGCGAATCAACGGCTTATCATATCGCAATGTCGGCAAATCTGGTGAGCCGAAAATATAAATGAATATAACACATTCATCTTGGATGGATGGCCGGCGACGCCCCTTATCCCCGTTCTCATTGTTAATCTGCCGTCTTCAAGACGAGCGAACCGCGCGTCCGCATAAGGGTGTCCGTATTATTTGTTAACGGAGCGTTAGGCATGCGATATGCAATCACACATATAAAGATATGGAATGCCTCCCGGCACACACATGGCCATTCTTGGTCCTGACCGCTTATTTCGGTCAAGCTGGATCGCGACGAACAGCCGCGCGTCACTCAGTAGGTGCCCGATGCCAAAAGCGTCAACATCCCTCGCGCGAAAACCGCGAGATGTCTCCCTGGGCGAAGAATTGGATGCGAAGATCGAACGAGCGACCCGCAAGACGATTCTGTGCATAGAGGACGATCGGGACACGGCGGAGCTGATTTCCGAAGAACTGGAGAACAGGGGCTATAAGGTCATTGTCGCCAACAATGGGCGAGAAGGCTGGTCGGCGCTGCTAAAATCGCATCCGGACGTTATCCTCTCGGACATCAATATGCCCTTCATGTCGGGCTTCGAAATTCTCGAGGGCCTGAAGGCGATCGCGCCGCGCTTCGCGCGCGTCCCCTTCATATTTTTAACCGCCATGAACGACCGAAACGACGAACTGAAGGGGCGATTGCTCGGAGCGGACGATTACGTCGCCAAGCCCATCGACTTCAATCTTCTGCACGCGATCATCAACGCTCGAATCAAGAATGTTGCAAGAATGCAATTGTGGCCGGCGCAGCACCACTTAAATGATCGCGAAATCGAAGCGCTGATGTGGGCGGCGCGCGGAAAGACGTCTGAAGAAATATCTTTGATTATGTCTATTGCGGAGAGGACCGTTAATTTCCACCTAAACAACGCACGGGACAAATTAGGCGTGGCGACCCGTATTCAGGCTGCCGTCAAGGCGACTATCGCCGGGTTCATAGAGCCATAGCAGCCTCATGAGGCGAACGCAGTCAATTATTTTTCGTCTCACGGCGTCTTTCGCTTTGTTATTTGGCATCTTAATAGGGTTCGGCTTATTTGGACTACTAAGGCTTGACGATTTCAACAAAGAGTCTTCGGCAATTCGTGATCGTTGGCTGAAGAGCACGCGCTACCTTGGCGATTAAACAATTATACCTCTGATTTTCGGGCGATGGAAGCAAACTTCTTGCTTTCCGTCCAGACTGGCGCCCTCGTGGACCAGTCCAACGGGACAAGAGAGCTCGACCAAGCGATAGAGCGGTCACAACATAATTATGAGAGCGTGATACATGACCCGTTGGAGCTTAAATTATACTCCGAATTTCAGCGAGTATGGAGAAGCTATAGAATCGAAGCTGAACGAGTTTTCAACGAAGGCTCCACGAAAAACAATGCCGATGCGATCGCGATCTACCTCAACTCGTCGAGCCGCACCTTCGCGGCCGCCAGCGATTTGCTGGAAAAGTTAAATAATCAAAATAATTTGCATGCTCAACAGGCCAGCAATCGGGCGACGGTCGCAATTCAAGAGGCCTGGAACTATATCAGCGCCGCGGTGGCGTTGAGCGCGTTCACCGTGCTGGTGATACTTCTCTATGTGACGCGCACCGTCGCCGTCCCGCTCAAGAAGCTCGCG
The DNA here is from genome assembly GCA_963775775.1 of uncultured Alphaproteobacteria bacterium. GTDB lineage: Bacteria > Pseudomonadota > Alphaproteobacteria > Rhizobiales > Beijerinckiaceae > Methylocystis. The sequence continues at coordinate 8,969 of CAVZKF010000003.1, read as the reverse complement.
AACTGCATGCATCTGCTGGCTCAAGGAGACATGGACGTGGACGTTTCCGGCGCCGACCGCCCCAATGAGCTGGGCGAGATGGCCCGCGCCGTGACCATTTTTAGGAGCAACGCCATCGAATTAAAGGTTAGTCAGCGCGGATTGGCGTCGCAAGCAACCATGCTGGAGGAGAAGCTCGCGCATGAGCGCGGCTTGAATCAACAGCAGAGAAACTTTATTTCGATGGCCTCCCATGAATTTCGCACGCCGATGACCATCATCGACGGCCACGCGCAGAGACTGATTAACTCGCACGAACCATTTTCCTATGAAAAAGCAACCGAAAGAGCTCGTAAAATACGGATCGCCATCAAGCGTATGAGCGTAATGATAGACAATATATTGAAATCAAGTAAGTTTTTTGACGAGAAACCAAACTTATATATGCACAAGAGCGAGTTCGATATGCGAGCGCTGCTGCACGAAGTGTGCAAATTGCATAGAGAAATATCTACGAACGCGATTATTATTGAAGATCTCGGGTACAATTCATTGAGAATAATTGGAGACAAAAATCTATTGTTCCAGGCGTTCAGCAATCTGGTCGCCAACTCCGTGAAATATTCTCCCGGTGGGGGAACCATCGCCGTCAGCGCGCGCGCCGAAGAGAAGCAGATTGTGATTAGCGTGAAGGATGAAGGAATTGGAATAGCCGAGGACGATATTCCTCATTTGTTCGAGCGCTATTATCGCGGAAGCAATGTCGCGAGCATAGTGGGAACGGGAATCGGGCTCTTTCTCGTGAAGGTCGTCGTGGATTTGCATCTTGGCTCCATAACCGTGCTGAGCCAGAAAGGGAGCGGCTCGCTATTCGAGGTGCGGCTGCCTTTAGGCGAAACCTAGCCGCGGCCGATGGACGCCGCCGTGCGAAGCGATTAAATCGAGCGATGCGACAATATCTCGATCTCCTCGATCTGCTGCTGCGCGAGGGCCGGCGCAAGCAAGACCGAACCGGCACCGGCACGCTGTCGCTGTTCGGCCACCAGATGCGCTTCGATCTGGCGCAAGGTTTTCCGCTGCTGACCACCAAAAAATTGCATGTAAAATCCATCGTCCACGAACTGCTGTGGTTCTTGAAGGGCGACACCAATGTCGCCTATCTGCGCGCCAACGGCGTGACGATTTGGGACGAATGGGCCGACGCCTCGGGGGAACTTGGGCCGGTCTATGGCCGCCAATGGCGCTCCTGGGCTTGCCCCGATGGGCGCGTCATCGACCAGATCGCGAGCGTCGTCGCGGACATAAAGCGCGATCCATTCTCCCGGCGGCTGATCGTTTCGGCCTGGAACCCCGCCGATCTCGACAAAATGGCGCTCGCGCCGTGCCATTGCCTGTTCCAGTTTTATGTCGACGAGACGGATGGGCAAAAGCGGCTGTCCTGCCAGCTATATCAGCGTTCCGCCGATGTGTTTCTCGGCGTGCCCTTCAACATCGCGAGCTATGCGTTGCTGACGCATCTGATCGCCCGGGAAACGGGTTGCGCTCCCGGCGATTTCGTCCACACTTTCGGCGACGCGCATCTTTATCTCAACCACGTGGAGCAAGCGCGAGAGCAGCTTCAGCGCGAACCGCGCCCCCTGCCCTGGCTGAAGCTCGCCCCCGGCGCTCTGTTCGAGACCCGTTACGACGACGTCGACATCGAAGGATACGATCCCTGGCCGGCCATCGCCGCGCCGATCGCGGTTTAGAGAAAGGCTCAAGCGCCATGCAGCCCGAACTCGTCGCCGTCGCGGCGGTCGCCCGCAATGGGGTGATCGGCGCGGACAATGGGCTGCCCTGGCGCGTGTCCAGCGACCTCAAGCATTTCAAGGCGCTGACGATGGGCAAGCCCCTCATCTTGGGCCGGCGCACTTTTGAATCGCTTCGGCGCCCGCTGCCGGGGCGCGAAATCATCGTCGTCACGCGCGATCCGCGATTTTCGCCCGCCGGCGTCCGAATCGCGCGCAGCCCCTTGGAGGCGCTCGCGATCGCGCGTTCGCTGGCCAAGGCCTTGGCGGTCGACGAGATCGTGGTCGGCGGAGGCGCCGAGATTTTCGGCGCTCTCATGGACGAAACGCAACGAATCGAACTCACTGAAATCGCGCTGGAGCCGGAGGGCGACGCCTTTTTCCCCAGTCTCGACATGGCCCGATGGCGCGAAACCAGGCGCGAAACCCCGCCGCGCGGCGAAAGGGACGAGGCGGACTTCGCCTTCGTCACCCTCGCCCGCCGACAGATTTAACGCGGCGGCGCCAGCTTCGAGGAAACATGTGTTGCAGCCGCCACGCGGGAAAGCTATATAGCTGCGCGGACGCGAAAGCGCGGCCGCGAGCCCGCCGCGAGGCGAGGCTATGGCGACGCAAGATCGCTATGTCGGAGTGTAGCGCAGCCTGGTAGCGCACCTCGTTCGGGACGAGGGGGTCGGAGGTTCGAATCCTCTCACTCCGACCAAATTTCACCTAGCCAATTGACATTGAAGGCGTAGTTAGCGCCCCGCCCACCACAAGCCCCGCGACCGGACAGCGCTTCGCGCGGACTTTCCATAGGGTCGGCCGGCCCCCAAAAAGCGCTCCTGCGGGATTGCCAAATTGCCGACGCCGCCTACCATTTGACTCAGCGCGGACGAGTTCACCAGGAGGCGAGCGTGAGCGAAACGACGCTCGCAAGCGGAGGATGGTCGGCTGGCGGCGCGTGAGCGATCACCTCCATGGTTGGCGAACTTCAAATCATAGAACCTACAGAGAGAGGCCGAACCTCGAGAGCGTGAGCGGATCGCGCGATCGAAATCCCTGACGAAAGAGGGGAGGACGGCATGGCCTTCACGATTAAAGTCAACGGGCGCGCGCACAGCGTTGATGTCGACGGCGACACCCCGCTGCTCTGGGTGTTGCGCGACGCGCTCGGCATGACCGGCACGAAATTCGGCTGCGGCATGGCGCTTTGCGGCGCCTGCACCGTGCACATAGATGGAGCCGCGACGCGCTCCTGCGTCACCACGATCGACAGCATCGGCCCGTCGGAGGTCACGACGATCGAGGCGATCGGCGCGACGGAGGTGGGAGCCGCTATCCAGAAGGCTTGGCTCGACCGGGAGGTCGTTCAATGCGGCTACTGCCAGTCGGGCCAGATCATGTCCGCTTCGGCGCTGCTGGCGAGCAATCCACATCCGACGGATTCCGACATCGACGACGCGATGTCCGGCAATATCTGCCGCTGCGGGACTTACATCCGCATTCGCGAAGCCATCAAGCAGGCCGCGCGCTCGCATGTGCGGGAGGGCCGGCGATGATCCTCGATCACCTCGATTCCCAAGCCGCGGGTCCGGCTCCATCGCGATCGGCGGACGAACTCTCGCGACGCGGGTTCCTGAGGGCGGGAACGTCCCTGGGCGGCGGCCTGATGTTGAGCCTTCGCCTGCCGTTGGCGAACGGGAGCGCCGAAGCGGCCTTCGCCGATAGCTTCGCGCCCAATGCTTTCATCCGGATCGAAGGCGACGGCCGGATCATCCTGACCATGCCCTATGTCGAGATGGGCCAGGGCGCATATACCTCCATCCCGATGTTGATCGCCGAGGAGCTAGAGGTCGAACTGAACCAGCTGCGGCTCGAACATGCTCCGCCAAACGAAAAGCTCTACGCTAATCCTTTGTTGGGCGTGCAGGCGACTGGCAACTCGAACGCGATACGCGGGGCCTGGCTCCCCCTGCGCGAAGCCGGCGCGATCGCGAGAACCATGCTCATATCGGCGGCGGCGAAGCGCTGGAAGGTCGATCCGGCGGCCTGTCGCGCGCGACACGGCAAAGCGCTTCACCCGCCGACCGGAAGAAGCATCGAATATGGCGAGCTCGCCGCCGCCGCCGCCCAAATGCCGATCCCCAAAAGCGTGGGGCTCAAGCGACCGGAGGATTTCAGACTGATCGGCACGTCGGCGAAGCGTCTCGACGCGCCGGCGAAGGTCGACGGATCGGCCGTATATGGCATTGACGCTCTTCCGCCGGGCGTGAAGTTCGCGACCATCGCGCAATCGCCCGTTTTCGGCGGGCGCCTGAAGCGCGTGGACGACGCGGCGGCCAAGCACGTCAAGGGCGTGCGCAAGATCGTCCAGCTCGACGACGCGGTAGCCGTCGTGGCCGACCATATGGGAGCCGCGAAGAAAGGCCTGGCGGCGTTGGTGATCGAATGGGACGACGGTCCGCACGCCAAGCTCGACACGGCGGAGATCGCGCGCGAGCTCGAAAGAGCGACGGTCGGTTCCGGCGTGGCGGCTCAGAACATCGGCGACGCCGACAAAGCCATGGCGAGCGCCGTGACCAAGGTCGAGGCGACCTATGAGGTTCCTTTCCTCGCGCATGCGACGATGGAGCCAATGAACTGCACCGCTCATGTCCGCGAGGACGGCTGCAACGTCTGGGTCGGGACTCAGGCCATCGCGCGCGCGCAGGCGGCGGCGGCGAAGACCGCCGGACTGCCGCTGGATAAGGTCGTGATCCACAATCATCTGATCGGCGGCGGGTTCGGCCGGCGGCTGGAAGTCGACGGCGTCGTTCGCGCGGTTCAAATCGCGCGGCAGGTCGACGGCCCCGTGAAGGTCGTGTGGACCCGCGAGGAAGACATCCAGCATGACATGTATCGGCCCTATTTCTTCGACCGGATCTCGGCCGGTCTCGACGAGAAAGGGAGGCCCGTCGCCTGGAGCCATCGCTTCGCGGGCTCCTCGGTCATCGCGAGATGGCTTCCTCCCGGGTTCAAGGATGGTCTCGATCCCGACACCACGGAGGGAGCCATCAATCTGGTCTACGCCCTCCCGAACATGCGCGTCGAATATTCGCGGGTGGAACCCCCGGGCGTTCCAACGGCCTTCTGGCGCAGCGTCGGGCCGTCGCACAATGTCTTCGTGACCGAAAGCTTCATCGACGAATTGGCGGCGGCGGCGAAGCAGAACGCGGTCGCCTACCGGTTGGCCCTCCTCGACAAGACGCCCCGCGCCAAGGCCGTCCTCGAGCTTGCGGCTGAAAAAGCCGGCTGGGGACAGAAGTTGCCCGAAGGGGTTGGCCGAGGCGTCTCGGTTCAGTTCGTCTTCGCCACCTATCTGGCGCAGGTCGCCGAAGTCGAAGTGTCCGGGGATGGCGCGGTTCGCGTGCGGCGCGTCGTCTGCGCGGTCGATTGCGGCTCCGTCGTCAATCCCGACACCGTCGAGGCGCAGATCCAGAGCGCGATCATGTTCGGCGTCACGGCGGCGCTTCATGGCGAGATCACCCTCAAGGACGGCCGCGTCGAGCAAGGCAACTTCGATACATACAAAATCCTGCGCATCAACGAGGCGCCGGCCATCGAGGTCCACGTCGTGCAAAGCGCCGAGCCGCCGGGCGGCATGGGCGAAGCTGGGACGTCGGCGGTCGTCCCGGCGGTCGCCAACGCGATCTTCGCGGCGACTGGCAAGCGCTTGCGGAAGATGCCGATCGACGCCGCGCAGTTGAAGCAGGCGTCGCGATAGGGGCCGCGTCATCCGTTTTGCCGAGCGGAGCTTTTCAGCGGCTTCGGTGGAGGCGTTCCGGATCATGGGGGACCGCGATGGTTCGAAGCCACCAGCCGGGCCAATCGATTTTCAGATCGATTCTGCCCGAGGACATAGACTGGAAGCCCTTTCCGGCCTTCCCGCCCGCGGTGCAACTCGCGGTCCTCGTCGGTTCGCCCTCCGAGCCCGGCCCCTATGTGATCAGGGTCAAAGCGCCGGCCGGCGCGAAGTTGATGCCGCACAAACACCCGGAGGACCGGATTTACACGGTGATGTCCGGGGTTTTCTACATTGGCCTGGGCGATCGGTTCGACGGCGACAAGGTGAAGGCTTTTCCGCCCGGCAGCGTCATTGTCCTGCCTGGCGACACGCCCCATTTTCACTGGGCGAAATCGGGCGAGTACGTCACTCAGGTGACGGCGATCGGTCCACTGGGCCTCGAGTATTTGGATCCCGGCGACGATCCGCGCGGCCAAAAATCCTGAACGCAGGCTAAGTCGACGCATTGGGAGAAGCAGGAAATGCACGGGAGAGCGCGATAACCCAGGCGCGAGACGCCGAGGTCGATTTGCATCTCGCGGACGGCGAATATTTCCTCGGCGCCCGCCTTAATGTCAGCCTGCCCGGCGTCGATCACGAAGTCGCCACGACGCTGGTGAAGGAAGCGCATGAGATTTGTCCATACTCGAAGGCCACGCGCGGCAACATCGAGGCCGAGATTAATTTGGTCTGAGCACGCCGGTCGCGCGGGCGATGCCGAGGGCGGGCCATCGAGCATTCCATGCGCGCGGCCGGCGGGTCTGATCGCCGGATCGGCGCGGCGGCGCGGTGAGCGGCCGAAGGAAGGCTCCCCCGAACATGGTCGATTTTCGCGGCCGCGATTGCTATCTCCGCTTGGCGCGATCAACAAACCGAGCGGGCTCGTAAATGCAGACCGATGAAGCGGAGATCTTGCGTCAGGCCGAGGCGTGGGGAAGACTGGGACGCGGCGTCGCGATCGCCACCGTGGTTGAGACGTTGGGCTCCGCGCCGAGACCCCTCGGCTCGCATCTCGTCGTCGACGAAGCCGGCGCTTTCTTTGGTTCGGCTTCGGGGGGCTGCGTCGAGGGCGAGGTGATCACGGCGGCGCTCGACGTGATCGAGGACGGCTCGCCGCGGCTGCTGAATTTCGGCGTCGCGGATGAGGTCGCATGGCGAGCGGGACTGCCCTGCGGCGGCGGCATAGGCGTCTACGTCCAAAAGCTCGACGCGGCCTGGGGGCGAGTTCTCGCGGACATGCGGGGCGAATATGCCGCGCGGCGCGCTTGCGCGCTCGTCACGCCGCTTGACGGCGGCGCGCCCTGGCTATTGCCCGCGAGCCATGCCGTCGACGACGCGCTCGCATTGGCGCTGCGCGCCGGGCAGAGCGCCCTTATCGAGCGCCAGGGTCGGCGCGTCTTCGCCTATGTTCACAATCCGCCGACACGGCTCGTCATCATTGGCGCGGTTCATGTGGCGCAGGCGCTTGCCTCGATGGCGCAAATCGCCGGTTTCGAGGTCGTCATCGTCGATCCACGCGCGGCTTTCACGGCGGGGGAGCGCTTTCCCGACATGACCGTCCTCACGCAATGGCCGGACGAAGCGCTGCCGGAACTGGAACTCGACGCTTTCACGGCGCTCGCCGCCTTGAGCCACGATCCGAAGATCGACGACGCCGCGCTGCGCATCGCCTTGGCGTCGGATTGCTTCTATGTTGGCGCGCTCGGCTCCATGACGAGCCAGATACGCCGCGCGCGGCAACTCGCGGCGAGCGGCGTGACATCGGCAGCCCTCGCGCGTCTGCGCGCGCCGATCGAACTCGACATCGGCGCCGTGAGCCCGATGGAAATCGCCATTTCGGTCATGGGCGAGATCGTGCTGACGCGGCGGCGCAAACCCCTGCGCGCGGAGACGGCGCGCGCGGCGGAGCGATGAACGTCGCGGCCATCGTGCTCGCGGCCGGGCGCGGCGCGCGTTTTGACGCGACCCAGAGCAAGCTGCTCGCGGATTTTGGCGGACGTCCGCTGGTGCGCCGCGCGGTGGAGGCGGCGCTCGGTTCAAGGGCCTCCAAGACCATCGTCGTCACCGGCCATGCGCGCGACGAAATAGAAACCGCGCTCGCCGGTCTGCCGTTGGTCTTCGCGCATAATCCGGATTTCGCCAGCGGCATGGCCTCGTCGCTGCGCGTGGGACTCGCGAATGCGGCGGACAGCGCCGGCGCGCTGGCGCTGCTGGCCGACATGCCCGGCGTGGCAAGCCCGATGCTCGACCAGTTGATCGAGGCGTTCAATCGCGCGCCCGACCGCGCGGCGGTGGCGCCGGTCTATCGGGGGAGGCGCGGCAATCCGGTCTTGCTGGCGCGCCGCCTGTTCCCGCTGCTCGCTTCGCTTAGGGGCGACGAAGGCGCGCGCCGACTGCTGAACTCGACCGAAGGCGTGCTGGAGGTCGCGGTCGATGACGAGAGCGTGCTCGCGGATATTGATACGCGAGAGGATCTGGAGAGGGCGCTGGGCGGGCGATTGTGACGCGACGGGCCGAGCCAGGGAAGCGAAGGCGCGTCACGCCAATTCCACGCCCTCGTTCTTCCGCGGCACCGAACGGATGCGTTTGCCGGTCGCGGCGAAGTAAGCGTTGAGCACGGCGGGAGCCGCGACGCAGATCGTCGGTTCGCCGACGCCGCCCCAGAAGCCGCCGCTCGGCATGACGATCGTCTCGACCTTCGGCATGTCCCTGATCAGCATCGACGGGTAATCGTCGAAGTTATGTTGCTCGACGCGGCCCTCCTTGATCGTGATCCCGCCATGGAACAGCGCGGACAGCCCGTAAACGAAGGATCCGCGACCTGCCGCTCGATCTGCGCCGGATTAACCGCGTATCCAGGGTCCGTCGCCGCGACGATGCGATGCAGTTTGATCTTGTCGCCATCCACGGAGATTTCGGCGGCGGCAGCGTCGTAGCTGCCATAGCCCATGAACACGGCGACGCCGCGATGAAGCCCCTTGGGCGCGGGCTTGCCCCAGCCGATACGCTCGGCGACAGCGTCGAGCACCGCGAGATGCTTCGGGCTTTTGCTCAAGAATTTGCGCCGGAACGCCACCGGGTCCTCGCCAACCTCATGCGCGAGCTCATCCATGAAACATTCGAGATAGATCGCGTTTTGATTGATGTTGACGCCGCGCCACCATCCCGGCGGCACGGGCGGATTGCGCATCGAATGATCGACAAGAAGATTTGCGAAATCATAGGCGAGGCGCGCGTCGCCGTTCGGCGCGAAACCTTGGAACACGGCGGGATCGAGGCCGTTCTTCACCATCTCGGGCCGCGCGACGATGAAGATGGATTGCCCCGAGATGCGCACCCGCATGCCGGTCAGATTTTTGTCCGCGTCGAAAGCGGCGGTGAGTTTGCACTGCGTGACA
>CAVZKF010000002.1:0-24780 GCA_963775775.1 uncultured Alphaproteobacteria bacterium | reverse complement strand
GGCCGACGGCCCCGGGAGGCGCGGCCTCGCAGCATATAGGACGGCGCGAAGGGGCTGTCGAGCCGCCCGGTCCGGCCTCGCCCGATGGACCGAGGCCCGCATCCGGCCAAGCCCGGCGGAAATGGCTTTGATCTATTTAACTCACAATATAATTCGGTGAATTGGCGGAATTCCGCCCTAGTGCTTGGCGGCGCGGCCCTCGTGGCGAAGATAGCAAGCCCCGCCGCGAAAATCTCGACCGGGCTTGCCTTCAATTATCTAAAAGCCGCCGCGTCGGACTTTCCATTTCTTGTCGAAACGGAAAGATCCCGACGCCAGCGCGCTGTCGTATCTCTCGGCCGAACGGGCGTTCCTATTCGCTCGCGAAGGAACCAAACGCCTTAGGCGGCCGGCGTGAAGGCCTTCGCGGCGGTCTCGTACGGCTTGAAAACTTCCTTCGCAAGCGCGGTATACAACTCGCCGAGCTTGGTGGCCTCGGCGACGAAATCCTCGTAGGAGGACTTGGCGAACTCGGACTGAAGCGCGACCGCTTCGTCGATTTTCTTGACGCCAACCAGCTTCTCGGCCAGTTCGCGAGTCTTCTCGAAGGACTTCTTGGAGTAGTCAGTCGTCTCGGTGGCGATGCCCTGCAAGCCCTTGGTAAACGCGGCCGTAGCCGCGGAAACCGCTTCGAATTGATCCTTGCTGAGCTGCTGAACGCTTTCGAAATTGGCGACCATGTGGAACGTCCTTGTATTTGCGGCGCGATCCTTGGACAGAAGCCGTCACTTGGCGGACGACAGGCGCGCACTGTTCACGCATTATCTATACCGCAACGCACAATAAATAGTCAAGCGCGATGTTGCGTTGCAAAACATCGCGAAAATCCGTTCGCGCGCCTTAACCCCGGAGTAACCGAGTTCCCGTAACTTGCTGGACTGTGATGTTTTGGTGACGCTTCCCGCGCTGGATTCGTCGCCGAGACCGGGCGTAGGTCTGTTGACGGACGAGTAAAAATGACCAATTTGCGTTTCAGCGTGCGCTTGTGGCGCCTTCCATCCGTCTCCCTCGCGCTTCTTGTCGGCGTCGCGCTCTGCCTGGGGCTAGCGACCAATTCCCAAGCCCGCGGGCATCATGGACGGCACGCGCACAATCATCGGCGCTCCATAACCATTTACGTTTCGCATCATCACCATCGCGGCGCGCGTCACGCCTATCAGCGCCGCCATGGACGCCATCATTATGCGCGGGCAGAGTCCTCCGGCGGCGAGATGACCTCCCCGCGCGGCGTGGCCGCCATCGTGGTCGACGGCAACAGCGGGCGCACGCTGTTCGCGGTGAACGAGAATCAGCCGCGGCATCCCGCCTCCGTCACCAAGGTGATGACTCTCTATCTTCTGTTCGAACAGCTTGAAAAGGGCCATTTGCGTCTCGACTCGCCGCTGATGATCTCGCAGCACGCCGCGGCGCAGGCTCCCTCGAAACTCGGCCTGCAGCCCGGCGAGACGATCGAGGTCGAACACGCGATCAAGGCCGTGGTCACGAAATCCGCCAACGACATCGCCGTCGCCATCGCCGAAAATATCGGCGGAGACGAAGACAGCTTCGCGCGGATGATGACGAACAAGGCGCATGCGCTGGGCATGCACGGCACGCATTTCGCCAACGCCTCGGGCCTGCCGAACAGCGAGCAGATCACCACCGCGCACGACCTCGCCGTGCTGGGCCGCGCGATCCAAGACCGCTTCCCGCATTACTACCGCTATTTCTCGACCCACACCTTCGCCTATCGCGGCGCGGTGATGCGCAACCACAATCATCTGCTCGGCCAAGTCGAGGGCATGGACGGAATCAAGACCGGCTACACCGCCGCGTCCGGCTTCAATCTGCTCACCTCCGTCCGCCGCGGCGGCCATCATATCGTGGCCGTCGTGCTCGGCGGCGCGACCGCCGGCGCCCGCGACCGCTATATGGCCAATCTGATCGAGGATCACATCGACGACGGCGCCGGCGTGCGCACGGCCGCCGCGATCACCGAGGACCAGCCGGCCGAGCGGGTCGCCGCGATCGAGCCCGAGCCCGAGCCCGCCCGCGCCCGCGCTCATCGCCGAACGAGAGGTCGAGAGCAACGCCGCTTCGAGCGAAGACGAAGCGGAGCAGCCGGCCCCCCGCGCGCGCAAACAGTCCGCCGCCGCGCCCGCCGTCGGCGGCGAGGAGAAGGCGCGTCCGGCTTTCGTATCGGGTGGAAAGAAGCAGGCCGAGACCGCGGCCCCCGGCGACCGCAAGGCGCGTGGCGGCGAGCGCGTTCGCGTCGCGGCGGTCGACGGGTCGACGACGATGACTGGCGGCAAGACCGTCCATCGCGAGAGCGTCGCCACGACGACGCCTTCCGCGCTGAAGCACAACGACTCGGAAGGAGATCAACTCGCGAAATTCGACGGCGGGCGTCCCGCGCACACGGGCTGGATGATCCAGCTCGGCGCCACCGACGACGCTGGAAAGGCCACCGAACTGCTCACGCGCGCCCGTTCCGCTGGGCACGCGGTCCCGCCAGGCGCCAAGGCCTTCACGGAGAAAGTGCGGAAAGGCAATGAGACGCTCTATCGCGCGCGCTTCGCCGGCCTCGAGGAACAGTCCGCAAATCCGCCTGCAAGACGCTGAAACGTTCGGGCTTCTCCTGCTTCGCAACCAAGAATTAAGGGCGCGCCAAAATGTCCTTCGCTATCGAAAACAACCGATTTTCGCACGCCCGCGATTGGTTCGGCGCCGCCCGCCACAAGAAGAAGGCCATCGCCTTTTCATCCATGATGGCGTCGCATCAGGACGTCCTTCGCTTCATTGACGCGGGCGGCGAGGTCCGTCGTCCCCCCGTGGTCTGGATGCAGCTTCTTCATCAGATCGCGATGCGCCCGCGCTACTTCACTCGCCGGGGCGCCTTTCTTGAGGCCCAAAATCTCATAGGCCTCGTCCTCCGACATCGAGCCAGGTCGTCGCGGCTCGGACTTCGCGCCGGAGCCGCCCCGCGAGTCTCGGTCACCCTGTCCTGCGCCACGCCATCCGGCAAAGCGGCGGTCGAGATAAGCCTCTAGCAGGCGCGCGCCTTCGGGGTCGTCGGTGAGGCAAAGCCGGTGCAGTTCGAGGAGTTGGGGCCGCGTCAATTGATCGAGTTGCTTGCCCTCGTCGGGACCGGCCAGAATCACGCCGCGAATGGCGCCGCTGGACCGATCGAGCTCCATCTCGATCATCGCCGAACGCACGCGCGAGACGCCCGAAGCGCCCCATCCCGCCGAGCGAAAGCCGCCAAAGGAGCCGCCGCGAAGTCCGAGCAGCCAAAGACCCGCCCCGCACAGCGCCAGCCCGAGTCCGATCGCGCCGCGGGCCATCAGTAGACCGCCGAGCCCCAGCGCCAGGAAGCCGGCCCAGCCCTTGAGCAATCGCGCGAGAAACACCGGCGAGGCTTGCGTGAAGCCCCTCAGCGCGTAGAAGGTCAACACGACCACCAAAATTCCGACGATGACGGGCATGAACCGGTCTTCCTTGCTTCACTTTCCGCGGTGTGTCGTTCAAGCAAACCAAGCGCTCCCCTGGGTGTCGATCCTTGATCCCGGCGGGGCGCCGACGCGATACCTAGAACTGGGACAGCAACAGGCGCGCCGCGTCCTCGCCGCGCGCGGCCCTTTTTTCCAGCTCCAGCCTTCCTCCAGCCGCGTAGGCCGCCGCGGCCTTCAGCAGTACCGCGAGCCTGCGCGGCGCGCTCGCGTCAAAGGCGGCGTAGGCCCCGCCGGTGAGCCGCGCGATCTCGCGAAAGGCCGTTTGCGCGACGGGGTTGCGGCCCTCCTGAAACATAAACGCCTTGACGCCCAACAGCCCCAGTTCGCCGGCGACGGCGCCGAGATCGTCGATACTTTCTTCCATCGCGTCGCCGATGAAGATCAGCGCGCCGACGGGCCGAATTCGCGTCTCGTCGCGCGCGTGGCGCAGCACCTTGCCGATCTGCGTGTGGCCGGCGCGGCAGTCGATTTTCGACATCAGCGCGCCGAGCCCCTGCCCACCCGAAACGAAACGCGAGGCGCGGCACTCGGAAAGACCGCGAAAATAGACGAGTTGCACGTCGAGCCCGCCCTGGGCCGCCGTGGTGGCGAACATTTCGCCCTGGATCGACTGGGCGAGATCCCAGGTCGGCCGCCGGCTCATGGTGGCGTCGAGCGCGAACACCAGCCGCCCCCGCCCCTCGCCGTCCCGTACCGGGGCGAGATCGCGCACCTCCTCGAGGAACGCGTCGACCGCGCCGCTCGGCGCCGTCCTGGCTTGCTGCGCGATATTAGGTTTGTCGCTCACGGCCGTCCACGTCGTCTGTTCCAACCGCTATAGCAAATCGGGCGGCGACGCGGTCTTTGCAAGGGCGCGACGCGCGCTTCGTCGCGCAAGCCGGCGTAGGATAATGTGGAACCAACGCCTCTGCGAGACAATTTCGCGCCCTCACCGCACCGGCGGCGCGTACATCAGCCCGCCGTTCGACCATAGCGCGTTCTGCCGGCGCTCCATCGCCAACGGCGACGCCCGTCCGAGATCGCGCTCGAACACCTCGCCGTAATTGCCGATTTGCTTGACGACACGATAGGCCCAATCGGCGTAAAGGCCCAGCCCCTCGCCAAAATCACCGTCGACGCCGAGCAGGCGGCGAATGTCCGGGCTCTCGGATCGCAGGGCGTCGTCGGCGTTGGCGGAATTTATGCCCAACTCCTCGGCGTTGAGCATGGCGAAATGCGTCCAGCGCACGATGTTGAACCATTGGTCGTCGCCCTGCCGCACGATGGGCCCCGCCGGGGCCTTGGTGATGAGTTCCGGCAACACCGCGTGATCGCCGGGCTGCGCGAGCTTGGCCCGCGCGACGTGCAAGGCCGCGATGTCGGCCGACACCAGATCGCACTGCCCGGCGTCATAGGCCCTCACCGCCTCGTCGAGCGATGGGAACAACCGCGCCTTGTAGTCCGCGGCGCGCTCGCGAAAATAATCGGCCAGATCGAGTTCGAGCGAATTTCCCTGTTGCAAGCAGACCGTCACATCGGCGAGTTCGCGGGCATTTTGCGGTTCGGATTTGCGCCGCGCGAGAAAACCCTGGCCGCCGTAAAAGGTGATCGTCGTGTAGAGCAGCTGATGGCCGGCGTCGCGCGCCTCGGTCCAAGGCGCGCCGCGCGGAAGCAGATCGACGGCGCCCGATTGCAAGGCGGCGAGGCGTTCCTTGGAGGTCAGCGGCGCGATGCGGATTTTGCCGGGATCGTCGAACACCGCCGTCGCCAGCGCGCGGCAGAAGTCGACGTCGAAGCCGCTCCAAGCCCCGTCCGCGTCCTGCTGAGCGAATCCCGGCGACGGCGCCGCGACGCCGCAGACGACCCAGCCGCGCTTTCGAATCTGCTGCAAGGTCGACGCCTTCGCATCCGATTGCGCGAACGCGCGGGGCGCTAGAGCGGCGCAGGTCAGCAACAGCGCGAAACCAATGAAAATACGGCGGAGCGTCATGTCGAACTCGGCTTCATCGCGGGGGTGGGTTAAGGATGAAGAAAGCAGCGCGGGGCGCGCTGGTTGGACTTAGGGGCGACGATGAGCGATTCTACTAGGGAAACAAGGCGGAAAAAGAGTAGCCGCACGCAACTCGTGCACGCCGGGCGAAAACCCTTCGACCAACACGGCTTCATCAACACGCCGATCTATCGGGGATCGACCGTTCTGTTTCCGACCGTCGCCGATTTCGAGGGCCTTCGCCAGCCCTATACTTACGCGACCAAGGGCACCCCGACCATTCGCGCGCTGGAGCAAGCCTGGAGCGAAATCGCCGGCGCCGAACTCACCGTGCTGACGCCCACTGGCCTCGCCGCGATCACGCTCGCCCTGATGACCGCGACCAAGGCGGGCGACCATGTGCTCGTCAGCGATTCCGCCTATCAGCCGACGCGCATTTTTTGCGACGGCGTGCTGAAACGCTTCGGCGTCGAGACGCAATATTACGATCCGCGCGTCGGCGCGGGGATCGCCGATCTGATCAGGGAGAACACCAGCGCGATTCTGGCCGAATCACCTGGTTCGCTGAGCATGGAGGTGCAGGACGTTCCGGCCATCGCCGAGGCCGCCAGGGCGCGGGGCGTTTGCCTCATCCTCGACAACACCTGGGCGACGCCGCTGTTTTTTCCGCCGCACGCGCATGGCGTCGATCTCAATGTCGAGGCGGGCACGAAATATCTTTCGGGCCACGCTGATCTGATGTTGGGGCTAGCATCCGCCAACAAGGCCTGGGCGAAGCGGCTGCGCGCGACCTATGACGCCTTCGCGATGTGCGCCGGGCCGGAGGACGCCTTTCTGGCGCTGCGCGGTCTGCGCACGATGGAGCTGCGCATGCACGAGCAGGAGCGCTCGGGCCTCGAACTCGCGCGATGGCTTTCCGCGCGGCCCGAGGTCGCCCAGGTGCTGCACCCCGCTTTGCCCTCGCACCCCGACCACGCGCTATGGAAGCGCGATTTCAAAGGCGCCGCCGGATTGTTTTCGATCATCCTCAAGCCGGTGGCGAAGAGCGCCGTAGCGGCCTTCCTCGACGCGCTGGAGCTGTTCGGGATAGGATACTCCTGGGGCGGCTATGAGAGCCTCGTCATCCCGTTCGACTGCCGCTTTACGCGCACCGCGACGACTTGGGCGCCGGGCGGCCCGGCGCTGCGCTTTTCCGTCGGGCTGGAGGATGTCGCGGATTTGCGGGCGGATATCGAGGCGGGGTTCGAGAGGATGCGGAAGAGCGAGTGTTAATCGGCGCGCCCCGTGAGATTAAACGGAAATAGGATTGTGCGCGCGCACGGAAGGAATGACGGTCCGCGGCTAACATCCTGGCCATGGAACTTCGCCAATCAGTCAACCGGGGCCGACCATGAAAAACGCTCTCTCCCTCACGAACCCCGTCATTCTCGGCGTCATCGCGATGTTCGCGGCCACTTTCGCTTATGTCGAAATCCAGCCGCGAAATCAGACGGTGGCGACCGAGGACGCGTTTTCGCTGCCGGTGACGGCGCGCTGAATAGCGGTTTCCGAAGCGCCTTCGGCTTAGCCCGGCGACAGCTTCCCCTCGCCGAACGCCAAGATCAGCGTCCGCAACTCGGTCTCAGAGACTTCCTCGGCGGCGTCGGCGTAGCCGAACCAGTGCGTGACGCGCTGCCCCTGCTCGGGCCAGTGTTTGGCCTGGCGCAGCACCCGCATCGGGAATACATCGACGCGGCAAGGGATGACCGCGCCGTTCTTGAGACGCTTTTGATAGTGGAACGAGCCGATCTTCGTTTTCTCGATCTTGCCTTCTAGCCCCGCTTCCTCCCGCGCCTCGATCGCCGCCGTCATGTGAGGCTCGCGACCCTTCATCGGCCAGCCCTTGGGGATCACCCAGCGCCGGGTGTCGCGCGACGACGCCAGCAGAATTTCGAGGTCGTCGCCGACGCGCCGCCAGGGCAAGGCCGCGAATTGCTGGCGCGCCTCGCCGCCCGCGCCTAGCGCCTTCTTGCCCGTGGGCTTGGGGAACTTCATGCGAACCGCCTCGTCAGCGCGAAGGCGAGCGCCGCGATCGCGCGCGCGGCCACGCGTCGGCCGCCAACGCCTTTTGTTTGACGGCGCGGCGACGCGGACATGTCGATCAGCATTTTTTGCATGCGATCCCCGCCGCAATGAGCGCGCAAAACCAGACCGCGCTCCTTCTTGGGCATGAACGCCTGAAACGATCCCAACATCCGCGGCCTCTCTCGGGGGATATGTCACAAAAGTGTCATAAACCAGCTGGCTCTCCGCTTAACTTAATGGATCAAGTCTGTAAAGCATGTAACGGCCGAGACAAGCTCCCGGTGATGAGCGAATGGTCGCGCCGGTCCACGGCGCCGCCAGATAAGAGTTGCCAATTCGAAGGTCGAAGCGGACGCGCGGCCGACCCGGCGCGCGTCCGCCTGAAAAATCTAGCGCGCTTCTCGCGCGAATATCGCCCGATGGATGATTCCGCCGAGCAATCCGCCGCCCAGCGGCGCCGCCCAAAACAGCCAGAGCTGCTGCAAGGCCCAGCCGCCGACGAACAGCGCCTGTCCGGTGGAACGCGCTGGGTTGACGGAAGTGTTGTCGACCGGAATCGAAATGAGATGGATCAGCGTCAGCGCGAGCCCGATGGCGATGGGCGCGAAGCCCGCCGGCACGCGGCTATGCGTCGAGCCGAGAATGATTAGCAGGAAGAACGCCGTCAAAATGGTTTCGATCAGTATCGCCGAAAGGCGCGTATAGCCCGCGGGTGAGTGCTCGTCGAAGCCGTTCGCCGCGAAGCCATTCGCGAGAGAGAAGTCTATGTTGCCGATAGCGATCGCATAGAGCGCGCCCGCGGCGACCGCCGCGGCCGCGACCTGAACAATGATATAGGGGACGAGATCCTTCCAGGAGAAGCGGCCAGCCACGGCAAGCCCGAGCGACACCGCCGGGTTGAAATGGCCGCCGGATATGGGTCCGAAGGCATAGACGCCGGTCAGCACCGTCAGGCCGAAGGCCAGGGCGACACCCGCGAATCCGATCCCCAATTGGGGGAAGCCCGCCGAAATCACCGCGCTGCCGCAGCCGCCGAACACCAGCCAAAATGTTCCGAAAAACTCCGCCGCCAATCTCCGGCCTAAGTGATATTCCATAAGTAGCCTCCTTATTTAGCGTCTTTTCAACGATGAGCGCGCGACGAATCCATCGTAGCGCGAAACGAAATCATAACAGGGATTCAAGAACAAATGGCGGCGAACGAAACCCGCGCTCGACGAAAATAATTCTTCCGTTGAATTTTGGCGACCCCGGCAGGATTCGAACCTGCGACCTTCTGCTTCGAAGGCAGTTGCTCTATCCAGCTGAGCTACGGAGCCGAAAGGAAACCCGCGGCGAACGTAAGCCAAAACGATTTTCGCGCCGCCATTTCTACACGGCGAGGCGGACCCTGGCGACCCCGGCAGGATTCGAACCTGCGACCTACTGCTTAGAAGGCAGTTGCTCTATCCAGCTGAGCTACGGGGTCGAAACCACGTCAATCGTCAATGGGTCCAGAGACCGACGCGATTGGTCTTGAAATTATCGGCGTAAGACGTGATGCGGCGCCAAGCGGTCGCCGGCTTGGGCTCCTCGACGCGATAGGGAAGCCCATTGCGCTGGGCGTAGGCGATCGCCTCTTCCTTCGAGTCGAAGGTGAGCTTGATTTGCGACTTCATATCCGAAGACGACGTTCCAGCCCATCAGGGGATCGGCCGCGCGCGCGGATTCGGGTTCGTAGCGCAGAACCCAGGGCTGCTTGACGCCCGGAGCCGATTGCGTCGCGCTCGCGGCGGGACAAAATATGCGTGCGGTCATGTGGCCTCGCGTTCATCTCTTTGCTTGCGGCCCGCGGACGCGACAACGACCGCGGCGGGTTCGTGATTTGGTCGGGGCAGCAGGATTCGAACCTGCGACCTGAAGTACCCAAAACTTCCGCGCTACCGGGCTGCGCTATACCCCGATAAGCGACCATGCGATGCGCAAGCCGCCTGTCGCTCCCGAACGAACTTCGCTACCATGCTCGGGCCGCTCCCACAAGCGACGCGAACGGGTCTTTTAGCGCGCTTTCCGCTCGGATGGAATCATCCGAGCGATGAGAAATCGTGCAAAACTAAAATGCTGGAGCAAGTTCTAATCGCAAAAGTCTGTCAACTTTCGCGGAACTTGCTCTAGGGTTGGAAGCTCGGATGCCGAACCTGGTCGCCGACTTCGAGCCCCATCGCGCCCGCGGCGCCTGCGTTAAGCTCGATCACCGCGAAGGCTGGCGGTCCGGAGGGAATGATGGTTTCCGACATCGGGACCGCGTCCCGCGCGATGTTCGTCACTCGCCCCTTGCGAGAGACGAAGACCATATCCAGCGGGATGTATGTGTTCTTCATCCACATGCTGACCGGCTGTTCGCTTGGGAATGTGAACAGCATGCCGTGGTTTCGCCCCATCGAGCGGCGATACATCAGCCCGACCTCGCGCGCCCGCTCCGTGCGCGCCACTTCGATCTCGAACCGATGCGCGCCCGTCGCCGTGATGAATTCCAGCGACTCCGCGGCGGCGGCGCCCGCCCCTCGTCCAATCGCCAGGGCGACGAAAAGAACCAGAAGCCGCGCGGCCCAAGAATAGGCGGCCCATGAATGCCCGCAGTGTCGCGCCGCTCCGCTCACGCCCGTCTTGCTCCGCGAATAGCGCCTCGACCACTGGGCAAAGCGTGATCTTCAATGCAATGATGGGATTTCGGCGTCAATGCGATGCGGGGCCCTTGGCGTCGAGGGGCCGCACTTCCGCCGCCATGAGCCCCTTGGGACCATCGCCATAGCGCACCAGGACGCTGTCGCCCGGCTTCAACTCGGCGAGTCCATAACGGCGCACCGTTTCCATGTGCAGAAAAATATCCTCGGTCCCCTCTCCCCGCGTCAGGAAGCCAAAGCCTTTGATGCGATTGAACCATTTGACGATCGCGATTTCATAGCCGCCGACCGGCGTCACATGGACATGCGTGCGTCCGGCGAGCGACTGCGAGGGATGCACGGCCGTCGTCTCGTCCATCGCGACGATGCGAAAGACTTGCAGGCCCTTGGCGCGCAACTGAGCCTCGCAGACGACGCGGGCGCCTTCCTGCGCGGTTTGGTAACCGCAACGGCGCAGCGTCGTCACATGCAACAAGATATCCGCCGAGCCGTCGTCCGGCACGATGAACCCATAGCCCTTGGCGACGTTGAACCATTTGATCGCGCCAGCCACTTCGATAAGATCAAGTCCGGCCTCGTCGCCTTCCGAGCCAGCGGACAAAGCGCCAAACTCATCCTGAAAACCAGATTTAGCTCCCAACTGACCAACCCCCCTGCTGATCCAGAGCAAGACGACTCGGGCGACGGCGCCATAGCCTTGCCCGAATTGACGCCGCGTCGATGAATCACTTAGGTAAAGATACCATTCGCCGCGCCGCATCCAACCGCGTTTTTTCATTATTCACGGTTTGTTGTGGACAGATCGCCTGAAATTTGCGCGACTGGCGGGGTTGCGATAAAGGCCTTAAGTTGCGACACGACGGATTGCATTGCCCTTTGCCGTCGCGCCCGCGAAGAATGCGAGCAAATAAATATCGCGAGTTGCGCTTGCGCGAACTCAAGTCGCCGTTAGCCGCGCGATTGATGTTTGCAAAAGATGAACGCCCAAGCAAAAGCTGGAGCCAGCCATGACCGTTCCGCCGAACGCCGTATCATCTCTTTCGCTGTCGCAAGCGCGCGATGCGCGTTCCGACGGCGCCTCGACCGATTTGATCGCGCTCGCGGCGGCGCGCGAAAGCGAGCGTTTCGCGCTTCACTCCAAATATCTCAACGAAATGTGGGTGCGCGTCCTCAAGACGATCGGCTACGATGTAGGTTTTACGCGCGGTGTTGGCGCGTATCTTTATGACCGCGCGGGCGACCGCTATCTCGATTTGTTGAGCGGCTGGGGCGTATTCGCGCTCGGCCGCAACCATCCGACGATCCGCGATGCGCTGATTAATGTGATCGCCGGCGATTTGCCCAACCTCGTGCAACTCGACGTCTCCGTGCTCGCCGGCGTGTTGGCGGAGCGATTGCTCAAGCGAACGCCATGGCTGGAAAAGGCGTTCTTCGCCAACTCCGGCGCGGAATCGATCGAGGCGGCGATCAAATTCGCGCGCTACGCGACCGGCCGATCGGCGATCGTGCATTGCTCTCACTCCTTCCACGGCCTCACCTACGGCGCGTTGTCGATGAATGGCGACGCCATATTCAAACAGGGCTTCGGACCACTCATTCCGGACGCGCGCGAAGTTCCGTTCGACGATCTCCCGGCGCTCGAGGAAGCATTGCGTCGCCGCGACGTCGCGGCGTTTTTCGTCGAGCCGATCCAGGGCAAAGGCGTCAACATTCCGCATGACGATTACCTCAAGGGCGTCGCCGACCTCTGCCGCGAATATGGGACGCTGTTCGTCGCCGACGAGATTCAGACCGGCGTCGGCCGCACCGGCGCCTTTCTGGCCATCGATCATTACGGCGTCGAACCCGACATGGTGGTGTTGGCCAAGGCGCTTTCGGGCGGCCATGTGCCGGTCGGAGTCGTTCTCACGCGCAAATGGATTTTCGACAAGATATTCGACCGCATGGACCGCGCCGTCGTGCATGGCTCCACCTTCTCCAAGAACGATCTCGCGATGGCCGCGGGCATCGCGACGCTGGACGTGCTCGAACAGGAAAAAGTGATCGAGAACGCCGCCGTCAAGGGCGCGCGGCTGCTCGCGTCCTTCCGAAAGATGGCGGAAAAATACGAACTCGTCGCCGACGCCCGCGGCAAGGGAATGATGATCGGCGTCGAATTCGGGCCGCCAAAATCGCTGATGCTGAAGGCCACCTGGAATTTGCTCGAGGCGGCCAATTCTGGTCTCTTTGGCCAATTGATCTGCATTCCGCTGTTCCGCGATCACAAGGTGCTGACCCAGGTCGCCGGCCACGGCAATCACACGATCAAATTGCTGCCGCCGTTGAACATCAGCGACGCGGATTGCGACTGGATCGAAACCTCCTTCGACGCGGTGATCGCCGACGCGCATAAGGCGCCTTCGGCGGTCTGGTCGCTCGGCAAGACGCTCGCCGAACACGCGATCAAGGCGCGCATGGGCGGCTGAATGCCGGCAAGCGCGTTAACCATCTCGCAAATAAAACCGACCCGGCCCAATGGGCGCGCGCTTAACGGAGCATTAATTGCCCGATGTCGTCGAGGCGCCGCTCGGGCGTCCCGAAATCGCGCGACTTCGGCCGTTCGAGCCAGGAGGCGCCCCGATACGACACGAAAGGGCAAGGACATGCGTCTCAATTCGAAACTCAAGGCCGCCTGTTTGGCCGGCGTGGCGGCGGTCGCGACGCTGGCCGCCGACGAGGCGCTCGCGGGCGGACGCGGAGGCGGACGCGGCGGCTGGGGCGGCGGCGGCCGTGTCATTAGTCGCCCCGTCACCGGCGACCATTGGGGCGGCCGTTCCAGCGTCGGCTATCGCGCGGGCGTCGGCCGCCATGCCTACGGATCGGCCTTCGCCAGCGAACACGCCCTCAACAGAGCTTATCACGGCCGATATGGCGGTTACGGCGGTTCTGGCGGCGGCGATTACTGGGGCGGTTACTATGGCGGCGGCGGCGTTTATTACGGCGACTCGGACAATGTATATGGCTACGGCGGCTATGGCGACGACTACGCCGCCGGCGTGCCGGCGGCCTACAGCGCCTTGACCTATCCGTCGAGCTACGAGCGGATCTATCAGGTTCCGACCACGGTCTATCAGCCGACCGTGCGCACGAGCTACGTGCCGGTGACGACCTATCAGGCCTACCAGCACATCATCTATCTGCCGACGACGCAATATCGGACGGTGCACAGGCGTTGCAACTGCGAAACGGATTATTGATAACGCAAAAGCCCCCGGTCTCCCGCGGCCGAGGGCTTTTCGATCGTGTTTTGGCGCGCCGCTGGCGCCGTCAGCCTTTCGGCGCGACTTCGTTCGTATAGTCCTCGATCAACTGGCGAGAGATCGCGCCCGGCGCGAACTTATATGGACCGGCTTCGGCGACCGGCGTGACTTCCGCGCCCGTGCCGCAGATGAAACATTCCTCGAAAGAGTTGAGTTCCTCGGGCATGATGCGCCGCTCGACGATCGGAATCGAGCGCCGCTTGGCCAGTTCGATCACCGTGCGGCGCGTGATGCCGTCGAGAAAACAATCGGCGATCGGCGTATGAAGCGCGCCGTCCTTCACGAAGAATACATTGGCGCCCGTGCATTCCGCGACGCGGCCCAGCCAATCGTACATCAGCGCGTCGGCGTAGCCGCGCCGCTCCGCCCGATGTTTCGAGATGGTGCAGATCATATAGAGCCCGGCGGCCTTCGCCAATGACGGCGCCGTTTGGGGGTCGGGACGACGGTATTCGGCGATGTCGAGACGGATGCCCTTCATCTTCATTTCGACGTCGAACATGCTCGGCCATTCCCAGACCGCGATCGCGACATTGATCGTCGAATTTTGCGCCGCCACCGCCATCATTTCGCTGCCGCGCCAGGCCACGGGGCGCACATAGCAGTTTGGCAAGCCGTTGGCCTTCACCGTCGCGTCCTTGGCGGCGTCGATCTCCTCGACGCTGTATGGAATCTCGAAATCGAGAATTCGCGCCGAGCGATGGAAACGCTCGGAATGCTCGCGCGACTTGAAAATCACGCCGCCATAAGCGCGCTCGCCCTCGAAGACGCTCGAGCCGTAATGCAACCCGTGCGAGAGCACATGCAGCTTCGCTTCGCGCCAGGGAACAAGCGCGCCATTGTACCAGATGTGGCCGTCGCGCTGATCGAAGGGCGGAAGGGACATTTTCTATCTCCGGGGAAGCGCGTTGTGGCCATGATCGACCCGGCGCAACGCGTTAGAGCACTAGCTATTGCTCGAAAATATGTCAATATAGCTGACGTAACCGGCGGGCCCGCCGGTCGTGATGGCTTGGGCGCGGTTTGAGCGCCGCTTTGATGGAGCTTCGCGCCTCGACCGCGCGGAAAGTGATGGAGCGAGACCCCGCGTGAACGAGGCGTCGCCCGTGAATTCCGCCGCCGCCAAGGCCCTGCGCTCCGGCGGTCCGCCGGCGCGGACTGTCGCGCCGGAGCCGGAGCGCGACGACGCGATTTTCGACATGATGGAGCTGTTTTTTTTCGCCTATAGAGACTTCGTGAAGGACGCCGACCGTCTCTTGGAGAAATATAAATTCGGCCGCGCGCACCACAGGGTGCTGCATTTCGTCGACAGGCGTCCAGGCCTCCCCATCGCGGCGCTGCTCGACATTCTCAAGATCACCAAGCAAAGCCTCAACCGCGTCCTCAAGCAATTGCTCGACGGCGGTTTCGTCGAGGCGCGCGAGGGCGCGAACGACAGGCGGCAACGGCTTCTCTACACAAGCCCCAAGGGCGCGGCGCTGGCGCGGGAGCTGGCCCGCCTGCAGTCCGCCCGCTTCGTGCGCGTTCTGAGCGGACTTTCCCCCGACGCGCGACGGTCGGCGACGGAATTCCTATTGGCGATGATCGACCAAGACGACCGCGCCAGAGTCGGGGCGCATCTCCTCGTCGCGGCGGCGGCGGCGCCGGTCGGCGAGGAGACGCCGCCGTGACGCAAGTCGCCGCTCCGGAGGCCGACGCGGCTCACATTCTCGTCGTCGACGACGACAAGAGGATTCGCGCTCTGCTGTCCCGTTTTCTGATTGGCGAAGGATATCGCGTCAGCGCCGCCGCCAGCGCCGCCGAGGCGACCGCGCGGCTGCGCGACCTGCGGTTCGACTTGATCGTTCTGGACGTGATGATGCCGGGCGAAAGCGGCATGCAATTCGCGGCGAGGCTCCGCGACGGCGCCTCGCCGCTCCGCGACGCGCCAATATTGATGCTCACCGCCTTGTCGGAAACCAAGAACCGCGTCGAGGGGCTCGAGGCCGGCGTGGACGATTATCTCGCCAAGCCGTTCGAACCGCGAGAACTCGCGCTGCGCATCGCCAGCATACTGCGACGCACGCGCGGGCGGGACGCAAGCCCGCGGCGCCCGGTCGGCTTCGGCGATTTTCGGTTCGATGTCGAAAAGGGCGTGCTCACGCGAGGCGACCAGCCGATCCATCTGACGACGCGCGAGCGCGAGCTGTTGCGCTCGCTGGCGAGCGGCGCCGTCGTCTCGCGGCGGACGCTGGCGCCCCGCGCCGGGGCCGACACGGAAGCGAGCGAGCGCAGCGTCGATGTCGAAATCGCCCGCCTGCGGCGTAAGATTGACGGCGGCGCGCATTGCCTTCAGACAGTGCGGGGACAAGGCTATCGCCTGATCGTCGATGGCGAGGGTCACAACACGTTCGAACACGGGGCGCCGTTATGAGCATGGGACTTCTCGACGCGTTCACCGCGCTGCGCCGGCTGTGGCGCCGGTTCGCCGGCTGGCTGCATGAACGCATGCCCAAGGGGCTTTACGCCCGCGCGCTGCTGATCCTGATCCTGCCGATCGTTCTGCTGCAATCGGCCGTGGCCTATGTCTACATGGAGCGGCACTGGGAGGCGATCACCGACCGGCTGTCGGCCGCCGTGGCGCGCGACGTGGCGGCGGTCGCGGATGTGTATTCCAGCTTCCCGCAGGATGCCGGGCACGACATTCTCTCGCGCATCGCCGCCGTGGATCTCAACATGCAGGTCACGGTGCTCGGCAAGCAGGACCTGCCGGCGCCGACTCCAAAACCGTTTTTCTCGCTGCTCGACCACACGCTCACCCGCGAACTCAGGCGCCACCTGACGCACCCCTTTTGGATCGACACGACCAAGAGCTCCAACCTCGTCGAGATCAGGGTTCAGCTCGACGACACGACGTTGCAAATACTGACGACGCGCACGCAGGCCTATGCGTCCAATTCGCATATCTTCTTCATCTGGACCACGGTCGCCTCCGTGGTCATTCTGGCGATCGCCACCTCGTTCCTGCGCAACCAGATCCGCCCGATCCTGCGGCTGGCGCGGGCCGCCGAGGAGTTCGGCAAGGGCCGCGACGTCGCCTTCAGTCCGCGCGGCGCGCGCGAGGTGCGCCAGGCCGGCGCCGCCTTCGTCGAGATGAAGCGGCGGGTCGAGCGCGCGATCGAGCAGCGCACGACGATGCTCAACGGCGTCAGCCACGATTTGCGCACGATCATCACCCGCTTCAAGCTTTCGCTGGCGCTGATGGCGCCAAGCAACGAGGCGGCCGAGATGCGCAAGGACGTCGAGGAAATGGAGCATATGGTCGAGGCCTATCTCGCCTTCGCGCGCGGCGACGGCGGCGAGACGCCGATCAAGACCGATATTGGCGCAATTCTCAAGGATTTGCAGACCGATACGCAAAAACTCGCGATCGACGCGCGGCTGGCGTTAAGCGGCGATCCGGTCGTGGTCGCGCGCCCGGCGGCGATCAAGCGCCTCGTCGCCAATCTTGTCGGCAACGCGCAACGTTATGGCAAGCGCATCGATTTGACCGCGATCAACGACGGCAAGACGATGACCATTCATATCGACGACAATGGACCGGGAATTCCGGTCGATCGACTCGAGGACGCGTTCCGGCCGTTCTACCGCCTCGATGAATCGCGCAACCAGGACCACGGCAATTCCGGCCTCGGCCTCGCCATCGCCCGCGACATCGCCCGCGCGCACGGCGGCGACCTGAATTTGGCCCGAAGCGAGTTGGGCGGGTTGCGGGCGACGGTGACGCTGCCGGTGTGAGCGGCCTTACGCGCTGGCGTGAGGATGCCCGCGTCCGTGTTCATGTTCGTGTTCGTCGCGGTGTTCGTGTTCGTGCTCGTGTCCGCCGTCATGGCGCCCATGACCGTGGCGGGAGCGATGGCGGATGCCGTCGAATAGCCGATGCGCCAGCGAGCGGAACGGCTCCGTCACGCGCGCGAAGTCTTCGGCCCGGTCGATGAATTTTTCGCCCCGATCCAACTCGCGGTCGAGCGCGGTCAGCGCATGGGAATGCTCGCCGGTCCGATCTTCGCGCCAGGCTTCCAGCACCCGTTTCCAGGCATAGGCCAGACCCTGCAGCTTCAGCGCGCCGACGGGGCCGTCGCTCTCGATGTCCGCCGCCTCCAGCATGAAGCGCATCGAGTTGACGACTTCGCGACTGAGCGCGGTCGCCGCCAGCGGGTCTTTCGACGACCATTCGATAATGCTCGCCACGGCGTCGCGATAAGGCTCCAACGCCTCCAGACGCCGCGCCAGCACATGATAAAGCCGCTCGCGCGAGGGCTCGGCGTCATGCTCGGTCGGTAGATCGTCGAGCACCTTGCGGTCGATCCGACGCAGGAAAGCGCCGAGCACCGCGCCCTTGGAGGGGAAGGCGTCGCGGAAGTCGGCAAGCGACACGCCCGCTTCGCGCGCGATGTCGGAGATGGTGGTGTCGGCGAATTCGCGCCGCGCCGCGAGCCGCAGCAAGGCGTCGACGATCGCGTCGCGCGTCCCGCCCGCAGGCTTCGCCGCGCGCCGAGGCGTTTCGCCCGATGTATGTGTTTCGCCAGTGGTCATGTCGCCGCTCCTGTGACTTTCATCTCGGCTTATGTATGGCCGAAGGGCGTCCGGGCCAAGTCTTCACTTGAAAATTGTCCTTTACCTGAAATTTGTCCTTCACTTGAAAAGCGCCCTCACGTGAAATTTGCCCTCACCTGAAATTTCTCGCGTCGAGGCGAAAGCCGCCGTCAGCCGGAAAGCTCGGCGGCGCGCCGCTTGGCCGCCGCGACCGCCCGCGTCAGCAAGGGTTCGAGGCCATCCTCCGCCATCAGCACGCCAAGCGCCGCCGCCGTCGTGCCGCCGGGCGAGGTCACGTTTTCGCGCAGCCGCCCGGGAGACGCATCCGGCGAGCGGTGCATCAACTCCCCCGCCCCCTCGACCGTGGCGCGCGCCAGCCGCGCCGCGAGTTCATCCGGCAGGCCCGCCGCGACGCCGGCCGCGGCGAGACATTCGGCGAGATAAAACACATAGGCGGGGCCGGAGCCAGAAATCGCCGTCACCGCGTCGATCAATTCCTCGGCCTCGACCCATTCGACCGAGCCCACGGCGGACAGCAGCGCCTGCGCCAGCGAGCGCTGTCCCGGCTCCACGCCGGGGTTGGGATAAGCCCCGGTGACGCCGCGGCCGACGGCCGCCGGCGTGTTGGGCATGGCCCGCACGAAGGCCCGCGCCGGCAGGCGCGAGGCGAGATCGGCGATGCGCTTGCCGGCCAGAATGGACAAAACCAGCGTATCCGCCCCGATCAATGGCGCGAGAGCGGGCGCGGCGGCCTCCAGCATCTGCGGCTTGATCGCCAACACCAACGCTTCGACGGGCGCGTCGGAGGCTTCGACGCGCGCGAACAGCGCGAAGTTTTTCGCGCGACACAGCTCAACGACGTCCGGCGACGGATTGGGCTCAATGACGAGAACGCGGCCGAACTTTTCGCCTCGGCCGAGCCCCGCCAGCAAGGCGGAGCCCATTTTGCCGGCGCCGACAAAGGCGATGGAGGGCGCCGGATCGCTCACGCCTCGCCCTTGGTCTCGAATGTGGCGGACTCCAGCGCTTCCTTGGCGCCCTTGCCGGCCCACAACACGAATTGGAACGCCTGATAATAGCGCTCGCAGGTCGAAAGCGCATTGTCCAGCAAGGCGGCGCATTGCGGCCCGGAAGGTTGCGTTCCGCCGATCAGCAGCAGGCCGTGCCGGTGCATCACCACGCCCTCCTTGGGCCACAGATCGAAATGGCCGACCCAGAGCTGTTCGTTGATCGCGGCGATCAGCGCGGAGACTTCCGCGTGGCGACGTTCCGGAACCTTGAGATCGAAGGCGCAACTTACGTGAAGCGTCTCGAGATCCGCGAGCCAGGTGAAGGCGACATGGTAGTCGGTCCAGCCGCCGGCTACGGATATGGAGATTTCGTCCTCGTCGTCACGGTCGAAGGACCAATCATTCGTGGCGGCGAGTTGTTCGACCACGTCGACCGGATGTTGCAAGCGATCTGTTTCTTTTTGAGCTGCGATCAGCATGAGCTAACCTTTGTTGATTGTCCCGGGAACGCGGCGACATACAAACGGCGTTGCGACGCCTGACGCAAAATCCCAAGCACGAACGAGACACCCCGCGACTCGAGTTCGAATCATCACCGCTTGGAACTATACTCGATCCGACTGAATCCGACGGCCTTTCCGATATTGCAATTTGCCGGCGCGGCTTACCGCGATTGGCGGCGACAGTGAAAGATTCGTGCGAGCCCGGTCTAGAGTCGCATCGCGGCCATCCACAGCGAAGAGTTCCCGCCGGCGGCAAAAAAGCTTGGGATAACCAATGCGCGAACGGTTGTCGTCGGCCGATTTTTCGCCCGAGGCGGCCGGGACGCGCGCATCGACCAATACGAAAAAGGCGCGGCTTATGAACAAAGCCGCGCCCAAGGCCAATTACGAAACGCGAGCGCCACGTCTCGTTATGGGACCATCATGACCGGCGAGCCGACGCTGACGCGATCGTAAAGATCGGCTACGTCCTCGTTCAACATTCGGATGCACCCATAGGAGGCCGCCGAGCCGACGGAGGCGCGCATTTTGGCCGTGGTGCCGTGGATCGCCACCTGATAGCGGTCGAGCGTCAGCGCGCGCACGCCCATCGGATTATGCGGCGAACCGCCGTGAATGAAGTTCGGCAATTCGGGGTGGTCTTGCTTGACGATCGACGGCGGCGACCAGTCGGGATTGATATATTTGCCGTTGACGGCGGCGTAGCCCGACCATTCCTTGCCGGATTTCGGCACGGCGACGGGATAGCTGATCGCCACGCCCTGCCCCACGACCAGAAACAGTTTGCGCTGCCGCGCGCTGATGACGATGGTGCCAGGCCGCACCGAGGGAGAAAACGAAACCATGTTGCGCGCGGCCGCGACTTGCGGCAAGGCGGTCGCGCCAAAACAAAGAACGGCTCCGGCGGCCAATAGATTTAATATGCGCCCGCCGACGGCGCGCTGAAACGGAAACGACTGGCCCATTGGCTTCACCCTTACGCTTGACCCCGATAGGCCAAATAGAACGAGACAAAAATCATTCTAGCTTTCGCCATAATTTTGTCGAAGACTTATCACTTGTTCGGTTAGCAAATATCGCTAAGGTTTGGTAAAGTGTCGGCGTTTGGACGCGCAAATGTCACCGCTCGGACACGGCCGATCGGCGACGCCTTGCCAGCAAGGCGCGTCAGGTTCATGTAGGGCTCATGCCCCCCTCGTCTCCTCCCCTTATCTTCGACCGCCCTCTCTCCCGAGCGCGCCTCGCCAGGGCTATCGCGCGCGGCGGGCCGGATTTTCTGATGCAGCGCGCCGCCGAGGACCTCGAAGACCGCCTCGCCGCGATCCGCCGCGATTTTCGGCGCGCGCTCGATCTCGCGACCCCGACCGCGCATTTCGCGAAGGTTCTCGCCGCCGGCGGACGCCCCAACAGCTTGCGCGCGGTGGCGCTCATGCCGGCCGTCGAGACTGGCGTGAAGATCGTCGTTGACGAGGAGGCCCTGCCCTTCGCGCCCGAAAGTTTCGATTTGATCGTGTCGGGCATGGCGCTGCATTGGGTCAACGATCTTCCCGGTGTTTTCGCGCAAGCGCGGCGCTGCCTCGCGCCCGACGGGCTGTTTCTCGCCTGCATGGCCGGCGGCGCCAGCCTGATCGAACTGCGCGGCGCGCTGGCGCGGGCGGAGGACGAAATCCTGGGCGGCGCCAGTCCGCGCGTCTCGCCCTTCGTCGATGTGCGCGATCTCGGCGGATTGTTGCAGCGCGCGGGCTTCGCCCTGCCGGTGACCGACGCCGACGCCTTCACGCTACGCTATGATTCAATGTTCGCGCTGTGCGACGAATTGCGCGCGATGGGCGCGGCCAACGCGCTCACCGCGCGCTCGCGCAAACCGCTGCGCCGCTCGGTGTTTCTGCGCGCGGCGGAAATCTACGCCGAGAATTTTTCCGATCCCGACGGCCGCGTGCGCGCGAGCTTCGAGATCGTCTGGCTCTCCGGCTGGGCGCCGCATGAGAGCCAGCAAAAGCCGCTAAAGCCGGGCTCGGCGCAAATGCGGCTGGCGGATGCGCTGAAGGCGGGCCGCGGCGAGCCATGAAGAGGCGTTTGGTTGGCCGGATTCTAGGAAGCGGGCCGCGCCAGGAAATTGAATCGCGTCCCAAGTTCCAGCCGCTGAGAAATAGACCAGATCGCCGAAACGATTGGCGAGGCGGGATCGTTGTTCAGCGTCACCAGTCCAATCCCGCGATTTAGTTTCGGCGTTAAAGGAATTGCCGTCAACTCTTCCTGCATCTCGAACAGGGCGAGCGTCGATCGAGCTGCTCAGTCCTCCTTGAACCTGGTACCGGAGTTCCATCGGTCGCGCCGTAATACCCGTAGGGCAAAAAGTTTCCCGACATAATCAGCGAGTCCGTCGGCGGCACGGGCGTTCCGCGATATGGAGTTTCATTCAACATTCGCTCCTCGGTCTCCGCGAGACGGCGCCGAACGACGGCGCCGGCTCTGGAAAGGCGATGCCGGACCAGCGATTATTTTTTCTTGAACCGCGCGGCCTCTTCCGACCCGCCCGTCGCATCGCCCTCGCTATAGGAATGCGCGCCGACGCCCGCGAGCTTGCCGCCATCCACGACAAGATATTCGTCGCGGATCGGGCGGTTTTCGAACCAGCACTCGAGAATTTCGCGCGTGCCGGCGGCGTAGCGCGTCTGCGCGGTCAGGCTGGTGCCGGAAATATGCGGAGTCATCCCGTGATGCGGCATTGTTCTCCAGGGATGGTCCATCGGCGCCGGCTGCGGGAACCAGACATCGCCGGCGTAACCCGCGAGCTGGCCGCTTTCCAGCGCGCGCACGATGGCGTCGCGGTCGCAGATCTTGCCGCGCGCGGTGTTCACGATATAGGAGCCGCGCTTCATCTTAGCCAGCAGCGCATCGTTGAACAGATGTTCGGTTTCGGGATGCAGCGGGCAGTTGATGGTCACGACATCGACCGCCTTGACCAGGCTCTCCACATTCGGATGGAAGGTCACATTCAGCTCTTCTCGACCGACTCCGGCAGCCGGTGGCGGTCGATATAATGGAGGCCGACATCGAAGGGTTTCAGACGGCGCAACACCGCGAGACCAATGCGGCCGGCGGCGACCGTGCCGACCTGCATGGCTTCCAGATCGTAGGAGCGGGCGACGCAATCGGCGATGTTCCAGCCGCCCTTCACAACCCATTGATAGGATGGGATGTAATTGCGAACGAGTCCGAGGATCATCATCACTACATGCTCGGCGACGCTGATGCTGTTGCAGAAGGTGACTTCGGCGACCGTGATCTTTCGGTCAATCGCCGCCTGCAAATCCGTATGATCCGAGCCGACACCCGCCGTCAGAATGAGCTTGAGTTTCGGCGCCTTGGCGATCCGCTCTTTCGTCATATAGGCCGGCCAGAACGGCTGCGATATCACGATGTCGGCGTCGTGAAGCTCGCGGTCGAGCACGCTGTCGGCTCCGTCCTTGCTGGACGTCACCACCAAGGTGTGGCCGTTCGACTCCAGAAACTTGCGTAGCCCCAATTCGCCGGAGACGCTGCCGAGCAGCGTGCCGGGCTTGAAATCAATCGCCTTGGGCGTGGGAAGGTCTGTCCGTCCGCGTAAATTTTGGGCTGCGCAACCTCGTCGCGGGCGTAGGTTTTCGGATAACCGTCAACCGGATCGTCGTAAAGCACGCAAATAATTTTCGCCATTTTCGTTTCCTTTCCCTGCGCATCATTCTGCTGGCGCCGGAAGATGCTCGCCTTGCCCGGAGACGCTCCGGCGCTCGCGAAACATGTTCATAGGGACAGGAAGTAGGAGGTCTATTCGTTTTGGCGAATGCGGCGATAAGGGCCGCTTATCATGCGGCGAGCGGCTGATCAGGAACGTTCAATCAGTTTAGCGATTTTGCTGGCCGCGACCGCGGCGCCGTCCTCGCTGGCGATCACGCCGGCGGCCTCCCGCGCCCGTCGCGCATAGTCCGGCGCCTCCAGCAATATCCGCAGCTCCCGCGCGAGCTTTTCCGCCGAGATCGTCCGCCCGTCGAACGTCCTCGCGAGTCCAAGACGAACGAGACGCGCCGCGTTATCGGGTTGATCGGCGAGAAACGGCGTCACGAGTTGCGGCTTGCCCGCCCGCAGCGCCTGCGCGCTGGTGCCGACGCCGCCGTGATGGACGACGAGACAGGCGCGCGGAACAGCTCGGCGTGAGGCACATAGGCCGCGACAAAAGCGTCAGCGGGCGCGCCTTCGCGCAGCCGCGCCACGTCGTCGCCATGTGTGAGAACGACCGCGCGCAAACCGAGGCTCGCCGCCGCCGCCATGCAGGCGCGATAATAATCGCCGCCTCCATGCGCGACGAAACTGCCGAGCGTGAACACGACGGGCGGCGGTCCCGACGCCAGAAACCCGTCCAGCGCGCGCGTCTCCTCTTCCTCGGGCGGCGGCCCGCGGTCGTAAAAAATCTGACCAGCGATCAGAATATCCGGCGAGTGATCGGGCCGCGGCGGCGCCAGCAGCTTCGAGTGCAGCGCGATGGTTTTGACTCCGGGCGCCGCGCCGGCGAACAGGTCGAACCCGCCGCGACGCGGCAGGCCGACCTCGCGCCGAAACTTTCTCAAAGGCGCCGCCCAAAGCGCGGCGCCCCAGGCGAAGGCGCGAAGCAGCGCGCGGTTGTAGGCCAGCGCGAGCGGACGGCGCGGCGCGGCGACGAAGGGCGCGCGCGTGCCCAGCGGCGGATCATAGGCCGAGTAAAGCATCAACGGCGAAAGCGTGACGACGAACAGCGGCAGCCCGCGCTTTTCCGCGACCGCATGGGCGGCGAAGGCGATGGAATGCGCGACCACGGCGACGGCGCCCTCGCTCGCCGCGTAAAGCTGCGCATAGGCCTCGTGAAGGAACGGAAAGATCAGCCGCTGAAACAAAAAGCCGTCGTCCGCGCTCATCCGCCGCGCAATCTCGCCAAGATCCATTCCGAGCCGCCGCGTCGCCTCCTCGACATCGGGACGAATGGCGACGAAGCCCAGACCTTCCTCGATAATCAAATCTCGATAGGTCTCGGAGGTCGCGACGACGACCGCGAAGCCCTCCCGCTGCAGCGCCTGCCCCAGCGCGACGAAGGGATAAAGATCGCCAAGCGATCCGAAAGTGGCGATCAGAATCTTGGGCAGCGCCGCGCGCA
>CAVZKF010000001.1:0-10367 GCA_963775775.1 uncultured Alphaproteobacteria bacterium | reverse complement strand
GAAAAAAATCCGCCGTCATGCCGTCGGTGCTGGTCACCGCGCGCAGCGCCAGGACATAGTCGTAGCTGCGCCCGTCGCCCATCACGCCGACGCTGCGCACCGGCAGCAGCGCCGCGAAGGCCTGCCAGATGTCGTCGTAAAGGCCGGCCTTGCGGATTTCGTCGAGATAGACCGCGTCCGCCTTGCGCAGAATTTCGAGTTTTTCGCGGGTGATCATGCCGGGACAGCGGATCGCGAGGCCCGGCCCCGGAAAGGGATGGCGCCCGACGAAAGCTTGCGGAAGCCCGAGTTCGCGCCCCAGCGCGCGCACTTCGTCCTTGAAAAGTTCGCGCAAGGGTTCGACCAGCGCCATGTTCATGCGCTCGGGAAGGCCGCCGACATTGTGATGCGATTTGATCGTCACCGAGGGGCCGCCGCTGAACGACACGCTTTCGATCACATCCGGGTAAAGCGTGCCCTGCGCCAAAAATTTTGGCGCGCCGCGCCCGTCTCGCGCGATCTTCTTCGCCTCGGCTTCAAATGTCTCGACGAACAGCCGTCCGATCGTCTTGCGCTTGACCTCGGGGTCTTCGACGCCCTCCAGCGCGCCGAGGAAAGGTTCATGCGCCTCGACGTGATGCAGCGGAATATTGTAGTGGTCGCGAAACAGCGTCACCACCTCCTCGGCCTCGCCCTGGCGCAGCAGGCCATGATCGACGAAGACGCAAGTGAGCGCGTCGCCAATCGCCTCATGGATCAGCACGGCGGCGACGGCGCTATCGACGCCGCCCGATAGTCCGCACAGCACGCGGCCGTCGCCGACCTGGCGGCGAATGGCCCCGACCGCCTCCTGACGGAACGCCTTCATGGTCCAGTCTGATTTAAGCCCGGCGATCTTGTGCAGGAAATTGGAAATCAGCCGCGCGCCGTCCGGCGTATGCGCGACCTCGAGATGAAACTGAACGCCGTAATAGCGCCGCGCCTCGTCGGCGATGGCGGCCATCGGCGCGTTCTCGGATTGCGCGATGGCTTTGAAGCCATCCGGCAGGCGCGTGACGCGATCGCCATGGCTCATCCACACGGGATATTTTTGGCCGCGCTCCCAGACGCCGTCGAACAGCGGGCTTGGGAATAGAATTTCGACATCGGCGCGGCCGAATTCGCGGTGAAGCCCGGCCTCGACCTTGCCGCCGAGCTGTTCGGCCAAAAGCTGCTCGCCATAGCAGATGGCGAGCACGGGAACGCCGGAATCGAAAATCTCGCGCGGCGCGCGCGGCGATCCGGGCTCGGTGACGGAGCATGGACCGCCCGAGAGAATCACCGCCTTCGGCTTGATCTCCGCGAAGGCCTTTCCCGCGCTTTGAAACGGTGCGATCTCGCAATAGACGCCGGCCTCGCGCACGCGCCGCGCGATCAACTGCGTCACCTGCGACCCGAAATCGACGATCAGCGTCTTATCGTGGCGGTCGGCGATTTCGTGATGGAAGTCGGCGGTCATCGGCTGCTTTCCGTGAGGGCTTTCGCCCGCCGTGAGGGAAGGCTGGGTCCATAGGGCGTCGCGAAGACGCCCGTCAAGTGAAGGGTTACGGCGCGATATCGCTTCTCTTCAGCGCCGCGACGAAAAACCCGTCCGTGCCCGAGGACAGCGGCGAGAAGCGCAGGCCGACGCCAAGCTTCGAGGCGAAGCGGGCGAGCTCGGGCAGGCCGGCGCGCTCGGCGGTCTCTTGCGCCGACAGCGGCGAAAAAGCCGGCGCCGACGCGGCGAACTCGACGATCTGGTCCTCGTTCTCCTCGCGCAGCAACGAGCAGGTCACATAGACGATGCTCCCGCCCGGCTTGACGAAGCGCGCGGCGTCGCCGAGCAATTGGCGCTGAGATTTTTGCCGCAATTCCAGCGCGCCGGGAGCGAGCCGCCATTTGGCGTCGGGGTGGCGCCGCCAGGTTCCCGTGCCAGTGCAGGGCGCGTCGATCAGCACGATGTCGCAGCGCCCTTCGAGGTCGGCGAGAACATCCAGCTTTCCACGCGGCGCGCGAAGCTGCACATTGCGCGCGCCGGCGCGCTCCAGGCGCTCGTACATCGGCGTCAGCCTGCGCCCGTCTTCGTCATAGGCGTAGATCTGGCCGCGATTGTGGGTTTGCGCCGCGAGCGCCAGCGTCTTGCCGCCGCCGCCCGCGCAAAGATCGAGAATTTGGTCGCCGGGCGCGGCTCCGCACAGCAGCGCGGCGAGTTGAGAGCCTTCGTCCTGCGTCTCGACGAGGCCCTTCACGAAGGCTGGTTCCGCCGAAAGCGCGGGACCGCGCCCATCCGCGCCGGGCATGATGCGCAAGCCCAGCGGCGAAAGCGGCGTCGGCGCCGGATGCAAATGCCCCAGCTTGGCCAGCGCCTCCTCGCGCGAGCATTTGAGAATGTTTACGCGCAAGTCGAGCGGCGCTCGGGCGGCCAGCGCCGCGCCCTCCTCGGCCGCGCCTTCGCCCAGAGCGGCCTCCAGCCGCGCTTCGAGCCATTGCGGAAAGTCGCCGCGGACATGCGCCGGAGCGCCCGAAAGCGTCGCCGTCTCCAGTCTTTCGCGTTCCTGCGCCGTCAGCGGCGGGCTCGCATGGCCCTCGCCGGAGAACAGCGCGCTAATGGCGTCGATGTCGTAACCGCGCGCCTCGCGCAGCGCGCCAAGCATGACCGCGCGCGGCGTCTCCTCGCCCATGACATAGGCCGCCGAGGCGCGCTTCCTGAGCGCGTCGTAAACAAGCGAGGCGATGGCGGCGCGATCCTTCGAACCCGCGAAACGATGCGACACCCCCCATTCCTTGAGCGCGTCCGGCGCGGGGCGACGGGTCTCGTCGATCTTTCGCAGTATTTCGATGGCGGCGGAAACTTGGGCGGCGGGGGTCATGAGGCCTTTGGTCTGAAAGGGAAGGAACCGAACGCGCGCCGCAACGCCGAGCGCGTTCGCCAATCGCGGCGAAGGGTGGTCTCCCACGACCGCCGCCGCTTTGCAACGGCGAGACCGCCCTCGGTCAAATCGCCCGACGCGCGCCAAGGCGGCGCGCCGGGCGGTCGAAATCGATCAATGGCCGGACATCGCCGCCATAGCGGCCTTGATCTCGTCCAGAGTGACGTAGCCCTTTTTATCCTTGTCGATTTGGGCGAAGTTCTTGGCGACGCGCGGCATCCCCGCCTCGGCCTCGTCGAGCGTCAACTTGCCGTCGCCATCCTTGTCGGCTTCCTTGAAGCGTTTTTCGAGTTGGGCCATTCGCTCGGCGGGACTGCGCTGCTGCCTGTTGGCGTCGCCTTGCGATGCGCCGGGAGCGGCTTGCGGCGCCGTGGGCGCGGCCTGTTGCGCGCTCGCGACGCTGGCGAAAGCGCCGCGCCGACAATCAGCGCGCCGCCAATAAGGCCAAACTTTTTCATCGATGCTTCCTTCTTGCGAGAGGTGGCGCAATGAGAGCGCCATAAGGAGAAGTCCCCGGCCGGGTATCTAAAGCGCCGCTTAATGGCTGGAGTTTGTCCGAGCGCGAACTTCGGCGGTTTGCGGGCGTCGCCAAACCCGAAACCTCGCCATCACCCCGCCAGCAGCGCGATCGCCGCCTCATGCGCGCGCGGGTCGCCGGCCGCGATGATCGAGCCGCCCTTTTCGGCGCCCTCGCCGCTCCAGGTCGTGATGACGCCGCCGGCGCCCTCGACGATCGGGATGAGCGCCACGATGTCGTACGGGTTCAGATCGGTTTCGATCACGAGATCGACATGGCCGGCGGCGAGCGCGCAATAGGCGTAGCAATCGCCGCCATAGCGCGAAAGCCGGACCCGCCGCTCGACCCGCCGAAAATTCTCGCGCGCGTTTTCATTGATCAGCAAGGGCGAGGTGGTCATCAACGTCGCCTGCGCGAGATCATCGCAGGCTCGCGTCTTCAAGCGGCGCTTCTCCGTCGCCGAACCGTGGCGCGCCGGGCCGCGCCAAAAGGCCGCGCGCCCGTCGCCGGAAAACCGCTCGCGCGTAAAAGGCTGATTCATGAGGCCGTAAACCGGCGTCCCGTTGTGCGTCAGACCGATCAAGGTGCCCCAGGTCGGCAGGCCGCAGATAAAACTCTTGGTGCCGTCGATCGGGTCCAGCACCCAGACATATTCGGCGTCGGAACGCCGGTCGTCAAACTCCTCGCCGACGACGCCGTGGCTTGGAAAAGTGCTTTCGATCAGCCGACGCATCGCGTTTTCGGCGCCGCGATCGGCCTCCGTGACCGGATCGAAGGCGCCGCCGGAAGCCTTATCCTCGGCGGCGATCGCCGTGCGAAAAAACGGCAGGATCGCCTCCGCCGAGACATCGGCGAGATGTTCAACAAATCGTTCGAAATCGACCGCGGTCATTTTTCGCGTCCCTGGAGAAAGCTTTCGACGCGACTATTCGGCGGCGGCGCGCGTCTGGGTCGCGACGCCGGTTGGAAACTCCCGCGCGAGTTCCGCCAGGGCCAGGCCCAAATGTCCGGCCACGGTTTGAAATCGCTCATTGGGCGCGAGCGTGGCTTCGTTCATATAGAGTCCGCGCCCCACCTCGATCTGCAAGGCGTGCCGACCGGAGCCGGGCCGTCCGTAATGTTCGGTGATGAATCCGCCGGCGTATGGGCGGTTGCGATGCACATTGTAACCGAAACCGCGCAGGCGGCTCTCCAGGGCGTCGACGATCCTCGCGTCGCAGCTTGCGCCAAAACGGTCGCCGAGCACGAAATCGACTCTGCTCTTTTCGGCGCGCGCGTCGAGGGCGGGATCGCGCGCGAGGATCGACGGCATCGAGTGGCAATCGATCAGCAAGGCCGCGCCAAACCGCCGTCGCGCGCAGGCGATCAGCGCCTCCAGAGCGGCGTGATAGGGCTTGTAGAGTCCCTCGATGCGCCGCAGGGCCTCGGCCGCCTTGAGCTTGCCCGAATAAATCTCGTGCGCGTCGGCGACGACCCGCGGAATCGTGCCGAGTCCCGCCGCGACGCGGAGCGACCTCGTGTTGGTGAAATCCGGGAGCGCGTCCTCGAACATGCGCGGATCGAGCTCATAGGGCTCACGGTTCAGATCGAGATAGGCGCGCGGAAATCTGGCGCGCAACATCGGCGCGCCGATGGCCTTGGCGCAGCCGAACAATAAGTGGACATGAGCGTCCTCGGATCGCCTCAGACTCGCCGCGTCGAGACGCGTGCTCTCCATGAAGCGCGCCGGATAGACATCGCCGGAATGGGGCGACGAAAACACCAGCGGACAGACGATCTCGCGGGGCAAAACGAGATCGAAGGGCGTCGCGAGTTCCGGCTCGACGGGCGCGCCCCGCGCCGCCTGGGGAACCGCGGCCGCGGCGTCCTGCTGTCTCTCCCAATCCATGTGCATCCGCCTCTTGCTGTTTCGCGGGGTCGCTCGACTTATATCTCTTTTATCTCTTTTCGGCTCGGTTTACTCGAAGGAGCCAGAATTGCGCCGACGACGCAACCCAGTTGGTTACGAAATCGCGGCGATCGCGATGGCGTCAACCGGTGGAACGGTTTAAGGATACAAAATTAACGAGGGATCGCGCGTTTTTCACCCGATTTTTACCAAAGCTCGGCTCAATGGAAAAAAAGACGCGAGGAGCGATATGACCGATCAGGCCGCCGCCAAGATTCTGCTTGCCGAAGATGACAACGACATGCGCCGCTTTTTGGTCAAGGCGCTGCAACACGCCGGTTTCTCGGTTACGTCCTTCGACAATGGGCTCGCCGCCTACGACCAGTTGCGGGTGGAGCCTTTCGAACTGCTGCTGACCGATATCGTCATGCCGGAAATGGACGGGATCGAACTGGCGCGGCGCGCCACCGAGCTGGATCCCGACATCAAAGTCATGTTTATCACCGGCTTCGCCGCCGTGGCGCTCAATCCCGACAATCAGGCGCCCTCGCAGGCGAAAATTCTGTCCAAACCATTCCATCTTCGCGATCTCGTCAACGAAGTGCAACGGCTTCTCGCCGCCTGAGCGCGGCGATTTTTAGGGTTTGACGCCGCCCCGGACGCCGGCCGGCTTGCCGAATCCGGCGCGATGGGCTATTAAGCCCGCCAAACAATCACTGTTGAACCGGTCGCTCCCGCGTCGATCGCCGCCGCGGTAAAATGTCCCGTTCGCCCGCAAGCAAGGTCGGACCACAATGAAAAAAGAGATTCATCCCGAATATCACATGATCAAGGTCGTCATGACCGATGGTTCGGAGTATTTTACGCGCTCGACTTGGGGCAGCGAGGGCGACACGCTGAACCTCGATATCGACCCCAACACCCATCCGGCCTGGACCGGCGGTTCGCAGCAGCTTCTGGACCGCGGCGGCCGTCTGTCGCGCTTCAACTCGCGCTTTGGCGGATTGTCCTTCGCCAAGAAGTAAAGTCCGGACCAGAACCCGTCGTTACGCGAAAGCTCCCGCCGCCATGCGCCGGGAGCTTTTTGTATGGGTTCGGGCGAGCCTTAAGGGCCGTTCTCCCCCGGCCAGGGCGCCCGGCGGCGCCCGGTTTTTTTGTTTT
This sequence comes from uncultured Alphaproteobacteria bacterium, assembly GCA_963775775.1. Lineage (GTDB taxonomy): Bacteria > Pseudomonadota > Alphaproteobacteria > Rhizobiales > Beijerinckiaceae > Methylocystis. The sequence goes on along the minus strand of CAVZKF010000001.1, from coordinate 3,874 downwards.
GACGCGTTTTCTCAACGCGAGCCGGCGTCCGCTTCGCGCGAAAAAGGCCCGTTCACGAATGGGCGGCGAAAGCGTTGCGCAGCAATTCCAACTGCTCCTCCACGGGGCTCGTCTTGAGCGGCGAAGGCGCGCTGGCGGCGGGCGCATAGATCAACATATCGAGATGAATGATGCGCGCCTGCATGCGCACGGAATGAATCGACAGTTCCCGCAGCTTGCGGGGAAGCGCCTGAAAAACGTCGGGGTTGGAAGCGAATTCCTGATGCGACAGCTTGACCCGGTGCCTGTCGCTGCCCGCCTGCGAGCGGGTCATCTCGCCCTGATTCACCGCGCGTTGCAAAAGGAGCCACGAGGCGATCTGCATCAGCCGCGTCGTCAATCTCATGCTCTCGGCGGCATAGGCCAACGCCTCGGCGCGTGGAAGGGCCTTGGCCTCTTCGCGTCCCGCTCCATCGAGATAGGCCGCCGCATCCTCCACCAGCGTCATCCCCTCGCGGAACATCGCCGCGAACGCTTCCGATCCCGCGAGCTTCTCGACAAAGGACACGGGTTGCCGCACGCCCTCAAATGAATCGTTGATACGCATGTCACGCTCGCGCAAGTTCTCGCCGGGCCCCGCCCCGCGCGTTCCCATCGGGGATCAATCTAGCGTATTTGGCGCCAGCATGCTCGGTTAGGTTTTTTTTAACCTTAATCCAAGGAGCCGAGCGAAAGCGTCGCGCCCCGCGCGGAGTGATCGCCGCGCGAAAAGAGAGCCGCGAAACGGCGGCTCTGGAGGCTATCGACAGGGAGGTAAAAGGAGGGGTGGAGAAAGCCACCCGAATGTCCTGCCTCGGCGGGACGGTTACAGGATGCTCGCGAAAGGTTAAGCAATGGTTAACGGCGCGAGCCCGACTCCATTCGCGGGGCCGGACCAATGGAGGCCGTCGGCGCGGCGTCGACCTCGACCGCCGCTTGCGACTGATCGCCCTGAAAACGCGAACCGGCCGCCAAATTGGCGCGGTCGGCGTAAACGGCCGCGCCAAGCAAGAGGATCGCCACCCTCAACAGCTGACCCGACGTCACGCATGGGGGGCGCGACAATGGGGCGCGCGTCGCCGCCGTCTGGCCAAAATTGCCCTGAGGGCCGCTCGAGGGCGTCCGCGGCGCGGCGCGCGGGCGCGCGATTTCATCGGGTGCGTCGTTCCGCCCGAAAGCCTCGCGCGTTTTTGGCATGCGGCGAACTCCAACACAGTGGGCCGAAAAGGTTCGATTAAGGCTATTAGCGATCTCGTTTTATGATTCAGTTAACGAACCCGCGCCCGCGCCCGCTGTCGCGTCGCGCCGCTTGACGGGAGCCTGAGCGCGTGGGCATTGAAAAGCGCCCGAAGGCAAAAGAATTGGCGGCGATTCACGCCCGGAGACGTCTTTCGTCTTTTCCAAGGCTTGCGCCACCCGCCCCGCACCGAGGTTTCGATGATCCGTTCCGCCCTTATGAATGTAATGACCGCCGCGGCGATGAAGGCGGGGCGCGGGCTGAAACGCGATTTCGGCGAGGTGGAAAATCTCCAGGTTTCCGTCAAGGGGCCCGGCGACTTCGTGACGGCGGCCGACAGGCGCGCGGAGAAGACCCTGTTCGAGGAATTATCGCGCGCTCGGCCCGGCTATTGTTTCCTGTTGGAGGAGAGCGGCGCGATCGAAGGCGCGGACAAAAGCCACGTATGGCATATCGACCCACTCGACGGCACGTCGAACTTCTTGCACGGGATACCGATTTTCGCGATTTCCGTGGCGCTGGAGCGCGAGGGCCAGATCGTCGCCGGCCTCGTGTATAATCCCGCGAGCGACGACCTCTATGTCGCCGAAAAGGGCCAGGGCGCGTTCCACAACAACCGCCGAATGCGCGTCGCGGCGCGCCGGACTCTCGCTGAGTCGATGGTCGCCTGCGGCATACCCCCGCTCGCCGGCCTCGCCCATCACGCGCGCTTTCAGGTCGAGCTGGCGGCGGTCATGGCGAAGGTCGGCAATATCAGACGCTTGGGCGCCGCCGCCCTCGACCTCGCCATGGTCGCGTCGGGCCGATGCGACGGATATTGGGAACGCGGCATCCAGCCTTGGGACATAGCGGCCGGAATCATATTAGTGAAGGAAGCGGGCGGCTTCGTCACGGACCTCTCCGGCGGCCCGGACATGCTGACCAAATCGGAGATCTGCGCGGGCAATGAAGCGATCCATCGCCAATTGCTGGACCTGTTGAGAAAAGCATGAGCGACGGAGCCATGGAAGCCGCGCGCGCGCGTCGCGTCGGGCGTCGCGCCGCGACGGACACGCCCGCCTTGATGGAGCTGTGGGTCGCGGCTTGGCGCGCGACCTATGCGGATATCGATTTCGACGCGCGACTCGAGTGGTTCAAGGGCCGTCTCGCCGAGCTCGAGGCCGAGGGCGCGCTCACCCTTTGCTTGTACGATGACGCGCCTTCCGCTCTCGCGGGCTTTGTCGTGATCAATCCCGCGACCGGTTGGCTCGATCAACTCTGCGTTCATCCCAGGCGCTTTGGCGCGGGCGTCGCTCGGGCGTTGATCGAGGCGGCGCGCCGAGCGTCGCCGAACGGCATCCGGCTCGACGTGAACGCCGACAACGCCAGAGCCCGACGCTTTTACGAGCGCGAAGGCTTCTGTTGCGTCGGCGCGGGAGCCGTCAGCCGCTCAGGTCGAGCCACTGTCGTTTTGGAATGGCGTCCGAATTACTCGGCGGACGGAAAATAAAATCGGGCGTATATTCAGCGTTCTACCGCCGGGAATTAGTGGATTTCGCACTGGCTTCACCCATTTCGACATGGCGTGAACGCGAGGCGCGACTGGCGGGAACATTGTCATTTGGGCCCGGGCGCCCCATATTGTGGAAATCGGGTTTCGGTCGAACGACTCTGCTTAAACGCTTTTTGGCGCGGCCGCACATGACTTCCTTCCCAGAACATCGATGCAACGGGCGACGCGCGTCCGCGCTCGCCACCAACTGTTCTTTCGAAAGGAACATGTCATGCAGACCGGTATCGTTAAATGGTTCAACGCGCAAAAAGGCTTTGGCTTCATCCAGCAGGACGCCGGCGGAGCCGATGTTTTCGTCCATATCAGCGCGGTTGAACGCGCCGGGCTTCGCGGCCTCGCCGAAGGCCAGAAGGTTTCCTACGAGATCGTGGTCGACAGCCGCAGCGGCAAATCCTCCGCCGATCGCTTGGAAGTCGCCGCCTGATCCATAACGCGGCGGCGCGCCAGTTTTGGCGCGCCGCCAATAGCGCGATCCTGCTCGCGGCGCCAATCGAAAATTCTCGGCGCCGCCGGCCAGCAAGCAGCTTCGATCACGTATTCAAGAAGCCGTCCTCAGCGGACAAAGGAACAACATCATGGCCAAAGGCCAGCAGCGTTCCAATCGGGAACAGAAGAAGCCCAAAAAAGACAAGGCGAAGACGCCCGCGGGCGTAGCGGCCGCCGCCTCGGCCGGGTGGTCGACGATCGACAAGATCCAGAACAGGGACGCCGGCAAGAAGAAGTAGCGCTACCCCGGCCGGATGGCGCCCCGACGGGCCGACGACCCTTCAGAAACGGAAAGATCCCATGAGCGCATTTGAAATGAAGCCGGCCCCGCGACAGGCGAAACGAAACAGAGTCGTCGCGTCGCACAAATTTCCGGTAGGCGCGAGCGTCATGCACGGCATCGGCGGAAAAAGCGAGAAGACGCCGTTCAAGATCACGCGCCAGATGCCGGACGGCGGAGATGGGTTCCAATATCGGATCAAAAGCGATCGCGACGGACAGGAACGTATTGTCACCGAGGCGACGTTGGAGCGGGTCTGAACGGGCCTTGTTCGAATTCGCGCCTCCGAACCGAATCGCCT